>CAOKAC010000001.1 GCA_948466345.1 uncultured Clostridia bacterium
ACCAGTCTGTTATCTGCATCGCTGCCGCCGTCTGCCTTTTAGGTGCGGCGGCTTTTTGCGGCTTCCATGTCTGCGACCATTACGCACACCAAAACGAGCAGACGGAAGCCTTTGAGGAAATTGCCGAAAAGGTGGAGCAGGCACAGGAGGACGAGAGCCAAGCCCCCGAAATCCCGCTGACGGAGGAAGAAAGCATACTGCCAGAGTACGGCGAGCTGTTTTTGCAAAATCCCGATATGGTGGGATGGATTAAGGTGGAGGGGACGAGTATCAACTACCCCGTCATGCAGACACCCAACGAGCCGAATTTCTATCTGAAGCACAATTTTGAAAAGGAATACAGCGACTTGGGTACGCCCTATGTGCAGGAGGATTGCGACATCGCCCAGAGCGACAACCTTGTGATTTACGGACACCACATCAAAGGTCAAAAGATGTTCGGGGCTTTGGAAGAATATAAATCCCAGAGCTTCTATGAGGAACACAAGACCATCCAGTTTGACACCCTCACGCAGCATAACGAATACGAGGTGATTGCGGTATTCAAGACCGTGGCGTACAGCTCAGAGGGCTTCCGTTATTATGATTTTGTCAATGCGGAGGACGAGGACGAGTTTAACGCCTATGTGGAGAAATGCAAAGAGCTTGCCCTTTATGACACGGGCGTGACCGCCGAGTACGGCGACAGGCTCATTACCCTATCCACCTGCGAATACTCCGCCCAGAACGGCAGGCTTGTGGTAGTGGCGAAAACGGCGGATTGAATTGACCGCAAAACTTCTGGGAAAGGAGGTCGGTTTTTATGGCTGATATAAAGACCAGAGATGCGGTCAAAGGCACGATTAAGACCATTGACAAGGCGGCTGTCGCTTCGGAGCGTATGAAAGCCGCCTATGCCAAGACCAAGGACAAGGCGGAGCAGGGCTATTATGCGGAGGAAAGCTCTGCCACCGAGTATGCGGCAGATAAAATCTCCCATACGGCAGACCGTGTAAAGGACGAGGGCATACACCAATTCAACAAGCAGGGGCAGAAATCCGTCCAGACCACCAAGGAGAACATCATCAAGGCAAAGGATAAGGCGGCGGACTTCAAGCAGAAAAGGGCGGCAAAAGCCGCCGAGAAGAAACAAGCACAGGCTGCTGCAGAACGGAACGGCTCACAGCCCCGTCACAGGGCGGCGAGCCGTTCTCCTGCCCCCGATGCCCCTGCCAATGCAGGAGTAAATGGGAAAAGCCAGTTGATAAAGACCCGTCAGCAGGGGCAAAAGACCATCAAGACCACCGCCCGAAATGCCGAAAAAACGGTGAAATCCACCGCCAAGGGTACGGTCAAAACAGCCGAAAAAGGCGTAAAGACGGCACAGGCGACCTCTAAGGCGGCGATTAAGACCACGGAACAGACCGCCAAGGCAACTAAGGCAGCGGCAAAGGCTTCCGCAAAAGCAGCACAACGGGCGGCACAGGCGGCAAAAGCCACCGCCAAGGCGACAGCCCACGCCGTGAAAGTGGCGGTCAAGGCTACCCTTGCAGCAATCAAGGCGATTATCGCAGGCACAAAGGCTTTGATAGCGGCAATCATGGCGGGCGGGTGGATTGCCATTGCCGTGATACTCATTATCTGCCTTATCGGGCTGCTTGTTGGCTCGGTGTTCGGCATCTTCTTTTCGGGCGAGGACTCTGGCAACGGAATGACCATGCAGACCGTAGTCCGTGAAATCAACGCCGACTACGACAGCCGCCTTGACGAAATCATCAACGGCACATCCCACGATGTACTGGAGATGTCGGGAAGCCGTGCGGTCTGGAAAGAGGTGCTTGCGGTGTACTCCGTCAAGACTACCACCGACCCAGACAATCCGCAGGAAGTCGCCACGATGGACGATAACAAGAAACAGCTCCTAAAGGACATCTTCTGGGAGATGAACGAAATCAGCTCCCGCACCGAGAGCAAGACCGAAACCCAGATAACCGAGAGCGATGATGGTCACGGGAACATCGTGGAAACGGAAACCACCGTCACCCAGACCTACCTTTATATCACCGTGAGCCACAAGACCGCCGAGGAAATGGCGGACAAATACGGCTTCAACGGGGAACAGCGGCAGCAGCTTTCGGAATTACTTGCCGAGGAAAACAATTCCCTCTGGTCTGCGGTGCTTTACGGCATCACCATCGGGGATGGCGAAATCGTCACCGTGGCTCTGTCGCAGGTGGGCAACGCAGGCGGTGAGCCGTACTGGAGTTGGTACGGCTTTGACGGGCGTGTGGAATGGTGTGCCTGCTTCGTTTCGTGGTGTGCCGACCAGTGCGGCTATATCGACAGCGGCGTTATCCCCAAGTTTGCGGGATGCGTCAATGGCTCTCAGTGGTTTAAGGACAGAGGGCAATGGCAGGATGGCGGCTTTACGCCAGAAGCAGGACAAATCATCTTCTTTGACTGGGAGGGTGACGGGGAAACCGACCATGTAGGCATCGTGGAACGGTGCGAGAACGGCATCGTCTACACCGTGGAGGGAAACTCTGGAGATGCGTGCAGACAGCGGAGTTACCCTGTCGGGAGCAACTCTATCTACGGCTACGGCATCCCTGCCTATTAAAATCGGGCAAAAGAAAAACAGAGGGGCTTATTCCTCTGTTTCCTCTTTTGCCTTACATAGTCCGTTTACAGTTGCTTCTATAACGGAAAGCTCTTTATCGTCTAAACTGTTGAGCTTTGCGTCTAAGCGTCTGCGGACGGAACTTTTTTTGACTTCTTTGTTTGGGAATATGTACTCGTCAACCGACACATCGAACATCGTAATAAGTTGGATAAACAGCTCAATGCTTGGATACTGTCCCTCATTTTCGATAGATTGGATGTGTCTGGGTGCATAGCCGATTATCCCAGAAAGCTCCCCTCTTGTCATTCCTCTGGCTTCACGGGCTTTCTTGATAGCCTGTCCTATCGGCGTAAAATCGAAGTCAAAATGATTGTTCCTTTCGTCCATTAGCTCACCACCTATACTCTGAAAATCTTACCCTTATATTTTACAGAGATATGGCTTCCAGTTAAACGATGTGAAATCTCTCGATATAGGAGATATAATCTCTTGTAGCAGGAGATTAAAATTCACATTTGTATACTTGATATAGTTCGTCCAAACGGCTATACTATATACAGTAAACAGCGGGAGGTCAGTTATGTTTGAATATATGACGGCACAAGAAGCCGCAGAAAAATGGAATGTATCGCTTCGGTGGGTACAGAGGCTATGCAAGGAAAATCGGATTGAGGGAGCAATGAACATCAACCGTATTTGGCTCATACCGCTAAGTGCTGAGAAGCCCATTGATAAAAGAAAGAAGAAATCCTAATCAAAAACTAATAAACACCTGCTATAATTTAGCGTGGAGGTCTGTATATGGATAAAAAAATATTGATAATTGAGGATGAAGCGGCAATACAGAAAATACTCTCTGAGCCGCTTACCTTTGCAGGATACAAGGTTACTGCCGCTTCGGACGGATTACAAGGCATTAACACTTTTCACGAACAGGTTTTTGACCTTATTTTATTGGATATAATGCTGCCTAAGATTGACGGATATACCGTATGTGAAATGATACGGCAGGAGTCGCAAATACCGATTATTCTTTTAACTGCACTTGATACGGAAGATGACCAGATTAAAGGCTTTGACAAATTGGCTGATGATTATATCACAAAGCCATTTTCCATAAAGCTCGTATTAAAGCGTGTGGAAGCTCTTTTACGGCGGACATCATCAGATATGGTGTCAGACTGTATTCGTTACAAAGAAATATCTTTGAGCGAAACAGAACGAAAAGTTACTGTTTCGGGAAACGAGGTAGCACTTACCCACTTAGAATTTGAGATATTACTGCTATTCCTTAAAAACAAGGGGCGTGTTTTTACAAGAGATGACCTGCTAAACCTCGTTTGGGGCTATGATTTTGTAGGAGATGAAAAAGGTGTGAATTTCCACATTATGAATTTACGCAAAAAGTTGAATGTCGATTATATTGAAACGGTCAGAGGGGTGGGATATAGAATTGCGAAAGAGAATTAAAAACAGTCTAAGTATAAAAGTGTTTTTGTGGGTGTTCTCCGCCCTTACTATTTGCAGTATGCTGATTTATGGAATTGTATTGACAGTCCTGCCCAAGCAATATCAGGTTACATCGGATAAGCAACTGGATACAAATACAGAAATTCTTGTTTCAAAATTGCAGAGTATGCGTTATGAGGAAGCGGTTAATGAAATTTACAATTTTTGTATTCAGAACAATTCAACAGCAATACTCAGTGACGATAATGAAACATTGACTTTCGGTGAAATAAAATCAGAAACTCATACTGTTGCAACATCAAGTATTGCAACAACAGTTACTTTTTCAGACAGTAAAACAGAATATGCACTGGTGGTATCTTCTCTGTCGCAAACGGCTGATATAATATTAAGCCTTATGCTTCGCTTTTTGCCTGTTGTTTTTGCAATTATTTTATTGCTATCATCGTTAAGTGCCTTTATTTGCAGCAGGGTTATTGTCAGTCCTATTGCTAAAATCAGTCAGATTTCTAAGCGAATGACATCGCTTGATATGACTTGGAAGTGCGATATTGAAAGTAGCGATGAAATTGGCGTACTTGCTTCCAGTCTGAATACAATGGCAAGCCGATTGCAGGAAACGATGGAAGAATTAACAAACGCCAATCGTCAACTAACTGACGATGTAGAAAAATTCAAGACATTGGAAGAACAACGCAGAAACTTTTTTTCAGCAGTATCCCATGAATTGAAAACCCCGCTTACTATCCTAAAAGGGCAAATCGAAAATATGATTCTGGGTTACGGGGATTATCAAAATTACGAAAAATATCTGCCCGAAGCACTAAAAGCCACGGAGGATATAGAACATCTTGTGAAAGAAATTATTGCCATATCCAAAATGGAAAGTATGGACTTAGAGGACACCTTGCAGGAGGTTTCGCTAAAACAAACGGTAAATGATACGATACAGACTATTTTGCCGCTTGCACAGGATAAGAATATTCAGATACACCATAATATCAATACCGATATGGTTTTGTCCGTCAATCCTAATCTTTGGAATAAAGCCCTTTCTAATATTATTGGGAATGCTGTCAGACATTCTCCCTGCGGTAACGATGTTTTTGTCACTTTTCAATCCTATGATAACAGAAATACCCTCATTATTGAAAATACTGGAGCGTCCATTCCAGAAGCTGACCTTCCTCATATGTTTACGCCATTTTATCGGACAGACAAATCAAGGAACAAGGCAACTGGAGGAAGCGGTCTGGGACTATACATTGTCAAAACAATTCTTGACCTGCATAGCATGACATATCTCATAAAAAATACGGAGCAAGGTGTAGCATTTTTCCTTTATCTGAATTGATAGTAGCTTCATTCTCAAAAAGCTGTCAGCAACTCGCTGGCAGCTTTTTTGCAATCAAATCAAAGCCTTACGAAAATCAAACCAAAAACTAATCAAAGGTCTGTATGATAAATTGCAGAAAGGAGCTGAGTAACTTAGATGAATTTTACACAAAGAGCTTTTGTTTACATATCACGCAAAAAAGGAAAAACCGTGAGCCTGTTTTTGGTGGTATTCGTAGTTGCGGTTTTTCTGATTTCGTGTTTTGGCGTTTTGAAAGCCTCAGAAAGATTGTCAAGGGATATTCGCACTTCTCTCGGTGCGGCTTTCTATATAAGAGCAAACACCGAAGTGTCAATGAACGAAAAAGGCGAAACAGAAGTAAAGGAAAACCATGTCCATATTACCCAAAAGGAAATAGATGAGATTATGCAGACGGGAGAAATCAAATACTATAATCCCATCAATTACGGTTTTGCGAAAAGTGATACAATCCAATTTATTCAAGGCGATAAACACACAGCCGAAAACAATATGGGAAAGGTGGCAGCACTTCGCTTTTCTGCACTTGCCCCTAATTTTACAGACGAAACAGCCGTACTGGTAGAAGGAAAGCATATCACCGAAACGGATAACGGAAAAATCCTTATCAGCGAACAGTTGGCAAATGCAAATCATCTGTCTGTTGGGGATATGTTGACGCTGACCCACGCCAAGCTCGGTGAAGCTGACGGAGCGTACATTGACGAGATACCAGTTAAAACAGCCTATGCCCAAGTAGAGGTGTTGGGAATATATAGGCTGAATACCGAGGACACATCTATTAAGCCAACTGCGGGCGTTGCTGATAACGAGATATATGCGAGCCTTGATGTTTTGAACGAGTTAAACGAGAGTGAAGCAGGTATTTACACGGGTGAAGTTGATTTCTATATTACTGACCCTGCCAAACTCGAAAGCATTACCCGTAATGTTCAGTTATTGCAGTCTATTGACTGGACAACACATTTTATCCGTACCAATGATTTTCAATATTCCAAGATAGCAGACCAGTTATCTTCTCTCGGAGATTTAGTGAAGATACTGCTTGTCCTTGTGTCAGTTGTCAGTACGGCATTTTTGACCTTGCTATTAACCATGCGTATGCGTGGCAGAATGCAGGAAGCAGGCATTTTGCTTGCGGCAGGAATTTCAAAAGGGCAGATTATGGCGGGATTTTTGTTGGAGGTATTGTCAGTTACGATAATGGCACTGATTTTATCCTATATTGCTTCTTTGTGTGTTACTGGCTTTTTAGGACACAGTTTGTTTGGTGAGCTGCAACCTAACCTGTTAAACGAAGAAACGATAACGGCAGGAATACAAAACAATCTTGAAATTGAAAACTATCTGAAGCTGAGTGCTGTAGAAACATTGCTTATTTATTTTTGCCAATTCATCGTAATTGCAGCTTCAACATTGGTATCGTCTATTATGATAATGCGGCTGAAACCAAAAGAAATTTTATCAAAAATGAGTTAGGAGGATTTTGAAATGAGCTTTATAAAAAGAGCAGGTCTGTACTGTTTCAGACAACGGTTTAAGACGGTCATATTATTTTTGGTATTGACGCTTATAGCGACTTTTATGCTGACGGGCATTGCCGTTCGTGACGCAGCTAAGGGTGCGACAGCAAATGTTCAGACAGCTATTGGCGGAAAAATCATGCTTGACCTTGACACGGACGGACATATGGGAGGAGGTCAGCAAAACCAATGGGGAACAGTTTACGGGTACAATGGAGATTTGATTACACAGGAAATTGTAGACGCAATCGGAAAGGTTGATGGTGTTGTAGATTACAATTCTGAGGACACAGCGAGTTATTATGGTGCAGGCGTTGATTTCAAATATCTGCCCGCTGCCTTTGGTCTGAGCTATACACAGTATGGGGAAGCATCAAGTTATACTGCAACATTATCATCTGAAAAATGCTCCAAGTTCCAAAGCGGCAAATATAAATTAGTAGAAGGCAGACATATTACGCCAGACGATAAGCACGCTTGTTTGATTTCAAAGGAACTTGCCGACTATAACAAGTTGTCTGTGGGTGATAAGATTAAAATGTACTCTCTGGATTCGGACGCTATATCGGAATTTGAAATCGTGGGGATTTTTGACGGCACAGAGGGTACTTCGGGGAACCCTTTAACCGTAGATGAAATTCCTGCCAACTGCGGCTATATAGATTATGCGACGATGTTTGAACTATTCAAAAAGGAATTGAATGGGTATCAGCAGTTGACTATCTATGTGGAAGACCCTGTTAGCATCCAAAATGTTTACGACAAAATCTCTGCTTTGCCAGAGCTAAAGGGCAAAACCTTGAAGCTCAGCATTGATACCGATGAGTACGATGTTGTTTCTACACCTTTAGAGTCCCTGCAACAACTGGTAAATATAACAATTATTATTATTTCAGTTGTTAGCGTTGTGATACTTACCCTGCTACTTACAATCTGGATTAGAGGACGCAAAAAAGAAATAGGGATTTTGCTTTCCGTTGGCAAGAGTAAGCTGAATATTATTTTACAGATTTTTACAGAAACTATTGTTGTAGCGGTTATTTCATTTATAGCATCTATACCGTTTAGTAATCTGATAGCAGAAAAAGCAGGAGCGTTTTTAGTATCCAGAGTTACTACGGGAACAGCAAATCTCGATGTGCAGATTAACGCAGCTTATCTGCTCCCTCTATATTTAATTGGAATTTTGCTGATTGCAGTAGCGGTTATTGCTTCATCGTGGACTGTTGTTCGTTCAAAGCCGAAAGATATTCTTACGAAAATGAGTTAAGGAGGACACATAAATGAGTATCATAAAAACTTGTAATGTTAAATATTCCTACGATGGGAACAGGAATGTACTAAAAAATATATCTACCGATTTTGAGGTAGGGAAAATTTATGCAATCCTTGGTCCGAGTGGGTGCGGAAAAACAACCCTGCTCTCTCTGCTTGGTGGCTTGGATAGTCCTTCTGACGGACAGGTACTGTTTCAAGGAGAAGACATTGAGAAAAAGGGACTTGCATATCATCGCAAAAATAATGTGGCATTCATTTTTCAAAGCTATAATCTGATTGACTATATGACGCCTGCCGAAAATGTGGCGTTGACTTCTAAACTTCCGCCGCTGCCTATCTTGGAGCGTTTGGGGCTTACAAAGGAGGAAGCAAAGCGAAATGTTCTGAAGCTCTCTGGCGGACAGCAGCAACGAGTGGCAATCGCCCGTGCATTAGCTTCTGACGCAAGCGTTATTCTTGCGGACGAGCCGACAGGAAATCTTGACGAAGATACTGCGGTTGAAATTACAAACATTCTGAAAGAATGTGCCCATCAGATGAATAAGTGCGTAATCATCGTAACGCACTCGAATGAACTTGCAAAGCAGGCGGATGTGATTTTGAAATTGCGAAAAGGAGAACTGCAAATTGCAGATATTCCCGATACAGATATGCGAAAAGGATGGAAAAGCTAAATGAAACATTTATCACATATCATTAAGGGTGAAAAAGTCTCCCAATTAACGCAAACAGATATAGAATTGTATAAACGCACTTTTAGCAAAGTACATCTGTCCACTCAAAAAATCGAGGAAATCTGTAAAGTGATTTGCAAACATCACAGAGAGAACAATTCTTTTTAACGGGAGGTGCAATGTGAAGCGATTGATTGAATGGGTGTGCTGTCCAATGTGTGGCAGCAAAACCCGCATCAAAATACGGTCTGATACGGAATTGACAAACTTCCCACTATACTGTCCGAAATGTAAGCGTGAAGCATTGATTAAGGCAAAAGATTTACAGGTAACCGTCATCAAAGAGCCAGACGCATAAGACGCAGAGCCGATGAACAAGTGAGCAATCACAGTTTATCGGCTCTGTTCTTTATATAGCCACAGGTAGGACAAGCCCACCGAATAAAAAAACGATGTTTCGGTGAGCTGATTTGCTATGCTCTGAATACTCTCCGACTTCGCTTTTTGAAGTTTGGAGGGATTTTTATTGCTTTCAAGCAGCAGCTTTTACTTACATATATCATACCGAGGATGGGCGGATAACCTGTTAAAAAAATCCTCGCCACCGCAAGGGGGCTTTGTACCTCAAAAGTAGAAGTCAAATCTCTACATAATAGAAATAAACTCTCCTTAAACCGTAAAGGTATGACAGCCTTTGCGGTTTTTCTTTTGTCGTTTTTTGCAGGAATATGGGACAAGCCTGTTTCTGGCGTGGGATGCCGTTCTCCACCTGCCAATCTGGATTTTTAAAAAAATTCAGATTGGAGGAAACAAGAATGTCATTCAACTATGGCAGAGAAGAAAAGAAATGGCGGCTATGGAAAGAAGCCGAAGAAAAGCAGTTACGGAGCTTGGGTGTCAGCGAGGACACTATTGAACAGCTCCATACTCACGATTGGGCGGTCTTTAATTCTGATAGGCGGTATTACCGCAGATTGCAGGACGCAGGTACATACCTTGAGGAATTTGCCGAGGAAACAGCACAACCCGAAGTGAAAAGCGTTGAGGATTTTTTAGATAACATCGAAAATCAGCAGCTCTATCAAATCCTTATCATGGTGGACAGGCTTACCCTGCAAATCGTCGTGATGAAGATACAGGGCTATTCTACCCGTGAAATTGCATCACGGCTCAACACCACCGAAAAGGCTGTTTACAGAAGAATGGACAGGCTCAAAGAAAAATTGAAAAAGTTTTTTGAGTAGAGGGGAAAAACAAGGATTTTCAAGGACTATGGGGTGTAAGGCAAAAAAGCCTTCGCCCCATTTTCCTTTGTGTGGCGAAAACGGGGACAGTTCCTTGACAATCGAATACCCATTCGCCAAACACTTCCTCTTTGTGATTGTGATGAGCATAAGCGTGTGCAGCGGTACGCCATGACCTGCCGAAAGGCAGCGAGCGACAGAAAGGTGGTGAGCCTATCTTACCGACTCAAAATATCGGGCAGCTCCCGATTTCGCCGTAATCCACAAAGAGAACAATGGTACTCCCGTCCAGTCACAGTCCGAGTGGTAATCAATCCACCGCAGGCAATGAGGGCGGCTCTGTCAGACCGACAGTTGGGGTGAAACTCCCGTGGCGTCAGTTCGCTGCTGACCGTTTGGCGACTTCCCGCAGCGTTTCGGGGTGTCGAGGACAAATAGAAATGCTCCTATCATATCAAGCCAGATACAAGGCGGTCTATGGAAACAGCGCTTTGTTTTATGCTCTCCGACCTTAAATACTTCCTTGTATCTGGCGGCTACATAGGCAGGAAACTCCTGCCTAAATCCAGATGGGAGGACAAACACATGGATAGAATTATTAAGCGTGGAGAAATCTACTACGCAGAGCTTAACCCCGTTATTGGCTCGGAACAAGGCGGTACACGCCCCGTACTTATCATTTCAAATGATATAGGCAATAGGCACAGCCCTACCGTGATTATTGCGGCGATTACGAGCCGAGTGCAGACAAAGGCTAAGTTGCCGACGCATACTCAAGTAAGTAATTTTGAGGGACTTGATAAAGATTCGATTATTTTGCTTGAGCAGATAAGGACGATTGATAAACAACGGTTAAAACAGCATATGGGAATGATGCCCGACAGAATAATGGCAAGAGTAGATAAAGCTCTTGCCATTAGTATTTCTCTGAGGGGAGGTAGCAATGAAAGAGATAAAAATTGATAATTATGTTGCTGCCCTTAAACTTATTGAGATACTTCTGGAAAAGGGATTGATAAATCAAGCCACATATACAAATATCATGAAGCATTCAAATTCGCACATTTCACAGGCGGCTTGATAAGAGGTAGAATAGTGTTGAGTTAAAGGAGGTATGCTTTATGAATACAGCAGTAAACGAATATAATTACAGATTTAAGCTCACGGACTATGCTTTATTTGACAGAAACCGAGCGAGAAAAGTTGCTATCTATGGGCGTGTTTCAACAGAGCATGAGGCACAGTTATCTGCACTTGAAAATCAGTTGCAATGGTATGATGACCAAGTACGCTATCATCCAAACTGGACTGTCTGCGAACGCTATATAGATGAGGGCATTACTGGTACACAAGCAAAAAAACGCCCTGCATTTTTGCGTATGATTGAAGATGCCAAAAACGGCAAATTTGATTTGATTGTAACAAGAGAGGTCTGCCGATTTGCCCGTAATGTTGTAGATACTCTTGTGGTGACAAGGGAGTTAAAGGGTATCGGCGTTGAGGTATTCTTTATTGATGATAATATCTGGACGATGGACGGTGACGGAGAGCTTCGGCTTTCGCTTATGGCGACTTTGGCACAGGAAGAAAGCCGCAAGACTTCCGAGCGTGTAAAGGCAGGACAGAAAATCAGCCGAGATAACGGCGTTCTTTATGGAAATGGGAATATTTTAGGATATGACCGAGTTGGTGAAACCTATGTTATCAATGAAGAACAGGCGGAAACAGTCAGAATGATATTTGATTTGTATTTGCAGGGATACGGCTCGATGCGGATTGCAGGAATATTGACAGAAAGAAAGAGAAAAACAGCATCGGGGCTTGTAAAATGGAGCGTATCCAATATTATGAGAGCCATAAAAAATGCCACTTATACGGGTACGAAATGTTATAACAAGTCCAGAAGCAACAATTTCCTTGAACAGAAAAGGATTAACAATCTGGATATGTCCACTTATGAATATGTTGAGGGTGACTTCCCTGCTATTGTTTCACAGGAAGTATGGGACAAAGCCCAGAAGATACGAGAAAGCAGAATGAAACCCTCTTTGGTGTCAACTGCAAAAACAACGCACAGCAAGCGTGACTCCAAGGATATATGGGTAAATAAGCTGCGTTGTTCGTGCGGCTCGTCATTCCGAAAAGATAAATGGCATACAAAATTGGATGGTAAGATTTCATACGGTTATCAGTGCTATAACCAGATAAACAACGGAAACAAGAAAAAGAGGGCGGCTCTTGGCTTAGATACCGAGGGATATTGCGACATCAAAATGATAACTGACTGGAAACTTGACTTTATGGCAAAAGAGCTGTTGGAGCATCTCTGGCAGGATAGAAAATCATCCGTAATTATTGCAATAGACCTCATTAAGCGTTATTATAAAGATGATAGGCTTAATGAAAATCAGCACGATATGGTATCCATCAAAGCAAAGATTGAAAAGGCACAGACCCGATTAACCAATCTTATTGCTATGCGGGCAGATGGCGAGCTGTCAAAAGAAGAATATCAAGCCATGAGAAAGCCTATTGATACCGAAATTCAGCAGTTAAAGGAGAAATTAAATCAAGCACCCAATGACGAACAGCCGAAACGAGGACTTGAATTAGATGGGATTATCAGTACACTGAATACGCTGATAGATTTCAGTGGTACAAAGGTAAGTGAGGAAGTCATCAATCAATTTGTATATAGGGTAACGCCAACATCCGATACCACTTTTGATTGGTATGTTAATTTGACTGGAACGGCTGATGTTAAGGCAACATTTACAGCAGAGGGGCGAAAGAGCAGAGCTGTTGTGAAGTTAGAGGAAATCGAACAGATTTCCTCGTTACATAGGAAAGAGAATGAGGACAATGGAATGTTCCTCAAAAACCCCCTTGTTTTTACCTTTCTGCACAGGCAGCTATTAAAGAAGGCTAATTTTTTGCATAGTTTGTTTTGAAAAAAACGATAGAAAAAAGCGTATCATTAGAAATAATGATACGCTTTTTTATTGGATTGCATACGGTGTCTAGGGAAAGAGTTATGAATCTACTCGTTTAGCATATACGATATAACGCTGCGAATTGGCTCCTAACGGATGGCAGCTACTTAGCGTTACCCTGTCTTCTCCTGGCTGTATCATAACCTTATCAATCTCGTCCGGCAGAATGATTTTTGTTTCTACAACTTTGTATGTAAGTCCCTCTCGAAAGTTTGCAATATGTATTTCGTCCCCCACTGCAAGCTCATGTATATTTCGAAACATAAGCGCACTCGGACTTCCTCTGTGCGCTGCAATAACACAGTTTGTATTTGTCCCCCCAACAGGCAGGCTTGTCTGTGAAAGATGCACCGCACCTTTCTTCATATTCTCCCTGCTTGCACCAAGATAAATCGGTAAACGCACTTCAATTTTTGGAATTTCAATATACCCTACTATATTCTCTGCAAATCCAAATGCAGATAAATCAAAGCTTGGCTGCTCATAGGAAAAAGGATCCACCAGTCCAGACTGGCCTGTGCAAAACAAGTTCTCATTATATTCCTGCATCCGCCGGTATAACTCCTGCAGAGAATCGTCCTGCAGTGCGTCCTCATTGTCTCCACTTTCTTCTTTTTCGCGCACCTCTGTCACTGCACCTTGAAACATGTCAATTGCGCGATCCGCCTGCTTTTGAAAAAAATACTGACTGATATGCGGATAGAAGAACACTCCAATGCCGCATATAAGCATTACAATTGCAATTCCTGTAACAATTTTTCTTCCCTTATTCACAAAAATCCGCCTTGCTCCTTTCTGCTACTCCCATCTCCATAACACTATATTGATTCACGATTTTTCTTCTTTTTGGTTCGGTACTGGGAAATTAGCATAATTATAAATACAACTCCAATGGCTGCACCAACAATCGATGCCTGTAGGATAAACTTATGCCGCAACGACATTCCCTCCTGGTCCTCCTGCAGTGCAGCTCTTTCTTCCGCATTGTATGGAATACGGATACCACGTACCAGCAGTCGATGGGTATTTACACCATAAGGCGTACATGTGAGCAATGTAACATGATCTTCCCCCAAAATCGGATCCAACAGTTCCACCTCTTCCGGTTTTACAATATTGATGGCGTCCACCGAATAGGCAAGCGTTTGCCCCAAAACATGCACGTAAAATTTGTCCCCGATTTCCAGACTCGTCAGCCTATCAAACATTTTTGCATTAGGCAGGCCTGTATGTCCTGTTAATACAGAATGCGTTCCCATACCGCCAATTGGCAAAGCCGTCTGGCGAAGGTGGCCTATACCCTTTTCCAAAATTTCCGGATCTGTTCCATGATATATAGGTAAGCTTACAGATATTTTTGGGATTTCAATCGTTCCCATAGTGTCAAAAAACTGCAGTACCTCTAAATAGTTCTGCGGCAACGCCTTACCGCTTCCCTCAAGAAAAGGGTCGTGCACTGGCTCACCCGCAAGCGATTCGTTGTATTCTTCTGCTCTTTTCCATTCTTCCAATAGTTTTTCGTCCTGCGTTTGCTGTACCGCTGTGTCATACTCCGAAACTATGGTTGCCTGGTGTATTTCCGCAAGATAGCTCGAAAAAATAGGATATAAAAATAGTGCCGCTCCTGTAAAAAGCAAAATGATAATAATGCAATATACCGTTCCTTTTTTCAAACGAAATTCCCCTTAAAATTTGGGCGCAGGCAACAAGTTGCCTGCGCCCGATCTTCTTGTTCTAATGGATAATTATAAGCTTAGCTGCGGCGAGATTTTTTTCTGTTTGCAACCAGCAAAAGCACTACCGCGCTTATAACAAGAGCAATACCGCCGGCCGTGAATAAAACCGTTCCAATGCCGCCGGTCAGTGGCAAATCAAATCCCTTGGAGTTCTCAACCGTAAGGCCAACATATCCGTTTGCGCCGTCTGCACTCGCCAGATTTTCTCCCTTGTCATCCTCCGGAATACCGTCGATTCCAGTCTGTCCGTTTGCAAGCTTTTCATCTTTAATAGCAAATGTTACATAATTCTTAAGAACCACATAACCGCCCTCCGGCGCCTGTATCTCTTTTAAACGATACGAACCTGTATCCAGACCGCGCAGCTTCAGCTTACCAAGATTTCCCTCATCGCCCGTCGCAACCCGTTCTGAGCCTCCGGTAGTAACGCGGTGATATACACCGGTACTATCCTGAGAAAAATGAATTTTCTCCCAGTTTTCGCCAACCTGCCGTTCCAGAGTAAATACTGCTCCGGCCAAAAGTCCGCCGGTCTTATTTGTTTTTGTCAAATTAAAACCGTATGTATATACAATCGCCTTAGACTGTATTGTTTTCACGCTGTTCTCACTATAGGGATTGTTTGCATAATCCAAATAAGCAGTGTTGGGGTTTCCAGCAGAACCAGTTACTGCCTTTTCATCTACAAGCGTATTATATTTTATCCGTACTTTTTCATATTTGGAAACCTTATCGTAATCCCCAAAGGTCACAGTAAAATTGCCGGATAAAGTATCGCTTCCGTCCGATGCCGCAAAGGTGTAGTCCTTGTCTCTTGTCAACTTGGTTTCGCTATCACCGGAAACGCCATATACTGTCGGTTCTTTGCTCTTATCAAATGTAAGCCCCGTGGAAAGCGCATCTCTGATCACAAAGGTTTTGGATACGGCATTTGCCAAATATACAGGAACATCCGCTAAAATATCAAAATAAACATGATCTCCCAATCCAGACGTTACTGCAGGGCCAAATGTACCGTCTTCCTTGTCGCTGACTGTCTTGACGATTCCTACTTCTGCATCCTTGATACGCAGCTGTATAGGAGAATCCACATACCATCCATCCGCTGTGCCATCCGGCTGTGCATCTCTCCAGACAGGCGTTAGATTGGCAACTGCGGGCTTGTAAATTTTATTACCGTTTTCGATCAGAACGATATAGCTTCCTTTTGATAGCCCCTGGATAGTCGCTGCGCCGGATGCTGCCCCGATATCGGCAGAAACCACAAGAGGATCTGTACTCTCCTGAAACGTACCATCGGCATTTTTCTTAAAAGCAATGCCCTGCTCGCCTTTTTTAATCGCCGCTGCCAAAGCGTCAATAAACGATATAAGTGTCTCGCTGTCTGATTCCAGTTCACTGTAAGCTTCCGTTACTGCGTCATAATGTTTGGTATCAATATAAGACGGATATACACGCTCTACCCATCTTGCAACACCGGGCGCCCAAGTATAAACAGGGTCGGCCGGCTGATAAAATGGGTCTTTACCTGTGCCTTCATTTACATCGTCCACACTTACCTTAATGATACGGAAGGCAATCGTCCGCATACCTGTGGGAACCTCGCCTTTAGATGTATCAATCTGTACTTCTACTATTCCCTTTTTTGAATCCGTTGGAAATAACTGCACCCACTCGGCAAACACGGACATCGTGCTGCACAAACACATCATGATACATAAAATCAGTGCGCCCGCTTTCAAAAGTCGCTTTTTCATTTAAATCCTCTTTCATATATTATTTTTCTGTTACACTACGATTCGGGTCCCCTCAGGTTTTCTTTTTAGTATTTCGTCCGCCGCGAGCAGAATACCACACGGCAACGACCGCCGCCGTACTAAGTAAACTCGCTCCCATGGCCATAAACGGATATATTTTTCTTCCACCGGTAAATGGAAGACGCATTTCCGGCATATTCGGCAGCTTATACGTATAAATTGTTCCCTCGTCAGTTTCTATTTCTTCCACCGCAAATGCCGGCGGTTTATCTTCCGGAACGCCTACTGTGCTTACACGGTCCAGCTTCAGTGCGCCATTTTCTACAACCACCGAAATCTGCCACTGCGCTTTAGGCAGAATATAGCCGCCCGGCGCCACCGTTTCAATCAGTCGATAGGTTCCCGCGGCAAGCGACCCGAAGTCCACCAAACCATCCGCATCACTTGTAGCTGTTGAAACCAGCGACCATCCACTGTTTACAGACGCGCCAGTTGTGGGAAGCAATGTTGTGTCGGGGTTTCCCGTACCGTTCCACCAATACAGCGTAAATCTTGCACCCGAAAGCGGTTTGTCGATATTCTCCGCATCCACCTTTGTGAACGTAAAGGGAATAATGTTTCCACGGACATTGATATATTTCGCTACGGCCAGCACCTGCCCCTCTTCCGTAAGAACAATGGTTCCTTCACGGATTACGCCGCCAATAGAGGTATATCCATCCTCCGCATTCAATATCTCTGTTACAGTATAATGGGTACCCTCAGGCAAGCCTAAAATGGTAATACTTTCATCATGATGCAGCAGAATAGTTCCGCCGCTGCTGATGTATCCCGATTTATCTGTTCCGTAAAAATAGAACTCTTTAGAAGGATCTATCTCATTTCCATCGGCATCTGTCAGCTTCAGATTGAATGTGAAATTCCGGGTGTACTCGTCATTACTCTCAATATCCCCGGTAATGGTTTTGCTCACAGTCAGTTCGCCTGTTTTAGTATCCTCTGTCGTTTGGTCGGTTACAACCACAATATTCAACAAACTGAATAGGCTGGTAATGTCAGCATCACCCAAGTTTTCTTTGTTCGCCTGATAATTGGTGCTTTCATCACCATACTTATTATTATCGCTGTCCAGACCGCTCCAATTTTGCCGCACCCTGGCAGTAATAAAACCTGTGTCGGTAACAAAATATGGGTAATATATTGCCCCGCCGTCTTCATCGTGCAATCCATAATCCACTATAGCATTCTTTCCATAGTGGAGATTCATGCTACGCGGTACAGTAGTTCCGTCCAACAGCATTGGCTGCCAGCCATCCGTCTGAAAATTCCCACTTGGCTGAATCTGGGCATTTGCAGTGATATCCCGGAGCGTGATGTTTACTTCCTCGTCGGCAGCATATTTTTTCATTGTTTGTGCCAGCTTACCAACTCCAGCCATAACGCTTACACCGTCGTCCGGTGTGCCCGCATCTGCGTAAATAGAATAAATGCCTACATGTACAGGAATGACCGTATCATTCAACTCACAGCCTTCCGGCGCTTTCGTTTCCTTCAGATAATAAGTATCATGCTGACTACGCGCCCAAAGTACCTTTGCGTATCCTGCAGCAGTCTCCCCTGTTTCTGTTTCTTCGGGGGAGGGGGTAAAAATTAATACGCCATCCTGATCGCCCACTCTTCCCGTAACGCCTCGGACAACCTCGTCTGTGAGTGCTGCGTCCTTGTATAGGGCAAACTCTGCACCGTTTCGCCGGTTTCCGTTTTGATCCACCTTCCACACACGCAGTTCGCGCTGCTCGTTAGGAATGTAAACCAAAGCGCGGAAGTTTCTGTTAAACTGATCCGTATTTAATGTGTGCAGTCCCCTGTCATCGCCATTGCCATTCAGGATCAAATCCCGTACAGTCTTCACTGCCTCATCACGCGTCATACCGCCTGCAATCAGATTATTGACATATGCACCCATAGCCTGATATTTTTCAGCGCTGGACTGATTCTGACTGGTAACCCCAAGCTTGTTAAGTGCAGAATAGTCAATGATGGCATACACCATCTTCATATCGCCACCGGCGTTATTCAACACATATCGATCCGCTCTGCCCGGCAAATCGGAAAGCGTACCTTCTAATTGCTTTGTATCATTATTCCATTCCAGATACCAGCCGGGCACATTACCGCGCGTATCGGAACATTGATGCAGCACCGCGGTTAAAATTGCTTCACGCCATGCTTCTTCCGTACGCGTCTCCGGCTTGATCGCACTAAACCCTCTCACATTACTTCCGTAAAGCGCTTTCCATTTTCCGGTACTTTCCTCCAGCAGCATAGGAATCGCAACAATAAGGCCACTTGATTGCACACTAGAATTTAAAACCTCTTCCGACGGCTTTATATCCCCGGTTACCTCATCAAAGACTCCATACGTAATGCCGCGGCTTCCGGTAACAGTAGAGGTAAAGCTGGCATACGCGCCTGTAATCCATGGATTAGCCACGATAATCATAGCAGTCTCCGGTTCGTATTTCAGTACAATGTCCACAGGCAGCGAGCGATAGCCAAACGGTGTGACCGTTTCTTTTAATATGTAATATTGATGCCCACTTATATACCGGTCGGCAAAGTTAAACGGATCGCCTTCCGTGTTGTCTTTCGTTACAGAATTCGGTTCTACAAACTGCGCCAGCCCCTGTTCATCTGTCTTGAGCGTGGTGAGCGCCGAACCCGTTTGCGTGTATCCACCGTCTCCGTTTTCTACAGCGTCATATAATTCAAACTCCACATTTGCAAGCGGATCCCCATCTTGATTCACCTTTTTAATCTGCTGGAATAAACGGGGCACCAGGTTGAACCGCATAGAAAGACTGGAGTCATAGTTTCCACGCTCCAAATAGAACAGCTTCAGCTCATGGTCCGTGTTGCTGGCAAATGTGTTTCCGACCCATTCAACAGAGGACGCCACATTTCCACCAGCCGCTTCAAACAACGCTTTCAGCGTTGTCTTTGTTACCACCTGCTGCGGATCTGCGGGGTCTTCCGGCAGTCCAACTATATTGCCGTAAGCTCTGCCGATGCAAACCTCTCCGGTCGCAAAATTGATTGTGCCATAAATCTCACTGTGTATACCGCCCAAGTCCAGCACCAGCACATCGTCAATGTAAACCCATATGTCGTCGTCCCCGGAAAACTCAAATACCATATCATCTGTGGTATGATTTCCGCCGGCATTAATTTTTCCGCCGACAGGCTGACGGAAATCTACCTCCATCGTCATGCCGAAATGGTGGTTGATGTACTGACCGCCGTTTGTATTGCCGGAACACGGAACATCACTGGTTAGATTCCCTGCTGCATCCGTATTGGAAAATACCTGTGATCCTGTATTAAAAGGAAAAAAATTACCAACTGTTCCTTTGCCGTCCGGCCCTTTTCCATCTGAACGTCTTGTTGCCGGCGCATCATACAAAATAAATTTGCTCTCGTCTTCATCAAACTCGGCAAAGTTATTTCGCATGTTGTAATAGTAATAGCCTTTGTCATCCAACTGGAATAAGCCTTTGACATCTTTATAGCTGCGCTTGGAGGAGTGTACTTTATCTGGATTAAACAGATAATCTAAGGATTCTGTTCCCGTCTCAATAGTCTGTCCTGTCGCCGTCTCCCAACTATTTATCAGCGTGTCGCTCAAATTTTGCGGGTTCAGGCCATCGTATGTCCAGACACCGCCTGTTGTCTGATCAATATGATCTCCCGCCAGCTTCCAATCCATGATTCTCGTCCAGTCGCGGACGCTCTGATCGCTCACCAGCATATTTCTTGCGGCAGCAGTATTAATGGAAGGATAGCCATTTTCCAAAACATTTTTTACAATGCCTTCCATTCCAGCATATACTTTTCCGTAGTCATTGCTCTCACCTGCGCCTTTGTTCCAAAACCCTCCGTGGACTAGGCCATCGCCAAAAATCAAAAGATGATCTTTATTGATACCGCGGTTCCATTCGTTTATTCCGGAAAAGCTAGCGGTTCTTCCGCTGGCACGCATATGCGCGGTGCCTTCCTTAGTCAGCAGGTCTCCTGTTGTTGGAACAATTACATTTACACCGTAGTCAAACAGATTGAGCTTTACGTTGGCAGGCTGCACAACGCTGTCCGTTACAATATGCTGTTTCAGTATCGCATCCGATACCGCTATTGTCTCACCGTCTCCAAGGACTAACAAAACGGATAGCTCAGCCGCTTTGGAATCTAAAACATAGTCCTTTCCAAGGGATGCGGTAAGCGTACAGCTTCCCTCGTATGCTCCCTCTTTTGGAAGCGGCGTGTAATCCCATTCCAGCGGCAGCGCCACGGTGCTTTTATCGGATAGTACCGCATCGACTTGTGCTGGCAGCAATTCCACCAACACCTGCTCTGTTACCGGATTTTCCTTGCTGGTACCAGGAAGGCCCAGCCCCCACACGCCTGTTTCCTCGTCCTGTACGAGATATCCCTCTTCATCTATCCATTTCCACGAAAGAACGGATTGAGGTTTTGGCGCTTCAAAATACCCGCACTGTGCGTCATGCACATGAGAACAAAGCAAAACCCGGGTTACGCAGCCGCTTTCTTCACTGCAAACATGCTCTTCCTGTTGTGCGCTCGCTTCATCCTCTGTATCAGTAGTACTGTCAGCCGCATACAGACACGCCGTCACCTTAGTATAGCATTCTTCTGTATGCGCATGCGTGCATGTGCCCGTCTGCACATCTCCTGCAAGAACAAGTCCTGAAAAAGAGACAAATAAAAGGAGACCGCAAAGAAGCAAGCTCACAATTCTGTATTTCATTTTCATATTCTAACTTCTCCTTTCGCATGAAAATCGGTATGTCGATTTTGGATGAAATGCAAAAAAAGCGTGCCTACGCTGCAGATAAAATATCTGCAGCGATAGACATGCTTTAATATGTATATAATGGCAGTGGAAAAGAACAGCCCAAATGCCGACACGGCAAAAAGAACAGAACTATTTCCTGTCTGTCTGTCTGTCTGTCTGTCTGTCTGTCTGTCTGTCTGTCTGTCTGTCTGTCTCACGATACCCCTCGTTTTATTTTTTTGCAACCTATATTTTGTAAATTTTTTAACATATTTATTAATAATTATACTACATTTTAATAAATAGTATTCACACACTCTCTCCGCCATGTCAGTAGGATAGGCGTTCGAAATAGGTAGGTTGCTACGTCATTTTCCTTTGTTGGTAAAGCTTTGTAGTATTTCCCCTTCTGTTTTTGACCAATTGAGGAAATATTAGACTGTTACGGTACCAATTATACTAGCCCTTTTTTTGCTTGTCAAGAGAAAAGTCAACAAATTTTTCCAAATTTTGGGTTAAGTATTTGATAGTCATTCGAATCTTGGTGTAATATGAATAATAAAAAGTCCCTGTTGCCTTTTGGCAACAGGGACTTTCTTAAGCTTAATGCATGAAAAAACGCTTTTGGCCGTTACATATATACACGAATAGATTTATGCAGCGCGCCGTCTTCTATAAACAACCACCCCTACGATTCCTACAAATGCTGCTGCCAAAACACAAGCTACATATATGCCCGCGTCACCGGTTGGCGGCGAAGTAGGCTTTTCCGGTGTGCCGGTGGTTTCAGCGGCTGCCGAATCCGTTGTTTGCTCTTCCGTCACAGAGACGGTCGTTTCGTCCGTTGTATCGATTGGATCCGGGATCGGGTAGATTGGATCTACATATATCACCCTACTATAGCCGACTCTAGTAAACTCCCACCGGTTGGCAAGCTTCTGTACAGCATCAATCGTAGCCTCTTTGCTGGAATCATTGAGCTTCAGAATCACCCTTGTTTTATTTACATTTATGCGAGCATCACTTAAGTCCAGTTCTGGAAAATCCTCTACGCTCCACGGATAATCCTTTGCAACATAGTCGTGATCTATATCTGCTACTACATATCCATCCCTAATGTTATCCCCATCATATTCCTCTACGATGGGCGTTTTGGGCACAAGAGAGACATATACGGAACATTCATTTGCTGTATCTGGGTCTACTCCGAGCAGCCAAAACCATGCAACCGGGTCTGTTACAAGAAGATGAGCCAAGCTGATCAGCTCATGCCGGGTTATAGACCAGTTAAATGTTATATTATATACAGTTCCGAAATATATGTCTTCGTCCAACTGCAGATCAGAAAGCAATTTTTCAGCAGCTGCTAGATCGTAGGGAGACATTACTTCACATCTCGCGAACATATATTCCCATGCTTCTTCAATATCAACAAATGGTCCGCCACTATAATCAGTAAATGGATCCTCCAAGGGTCCCAATTCTACCTCTCCTGGCTTGTATGTGGATATAAGTCCCACTTGAATAACAGGCAGATATACTTTTGAATCGTCATATTGGAAATTCCAGTCAGCAGTCATTAGATCAGGGGCAACAAAATTCCCCTCTTCAGCAGACACATATACGAGCATACCAGGGAGCATCAGCAAGCAAGCCAGCAAACATGCGATTGTGCGTTTCATATTAGTCCTCCTATGAAGCATGATTTTTATTCGGTTATTTCCATATATCTGATACAATAGGACGCATAATCCTCTCCCAAAAGATATGTGAGGAATTCCTCGTCACTGCATGTGAGCAGCCACGCATAGTCTATATCGTCTAAAAGGGCCATGTTCGCCGCTGCAGGCGCTTCATCTTCATCCGTCACCTGTATGTTGCCGGCAAGCACACGGGAGAGTATCAGGGTATCTGCCGCCGTCACCATACCGTCATCGTCTGCATCGGCCGCGTATTCCTGTTCAGACGTCAAGGACGCATTTCCCGCAAGATACCAGCGCAGCACAAGCAAGTCGTCTGATGCAATAATACCATCCTGTGTGACATCCCACTTTTCAATAAACCGGTATTTCTGTACAGCCGTATTTTCAAAAGCATCAGCGGACGCCTGCACGCCGGAAAGCGTGATACAGTGACCGGTTGCCGCATTTATATAAGTCTGCGTTCCGTCCGTATGCGTGAGTACAATCCACTTCTGCGATTTTGCTTGGCTATTGTACTGATTTAATACTACCATAGACGTACCGTCTTTGTCAACCTCTTCTAATACAAGGCTCGACTGGGCATCCCGAATCTTGCAAAACCCGTTATCGTCATAGAGCAGCTTAAACGTGCGGCGGCGATTTCCTTCCATACCCCATGCAGAGCGCTGCAGCGGTGCGCCTTTGGCAACCGCCCCGTTCGTTTCTTTCTGGGGGGCGGCGTCGTAGCTGTCGTCTGCAGATAAAACCATATCGCCCATAATATTTATTTTCCGCGGAGCTGCACTTTCCAAAGTAAAGCTCTGTTCGCTCCTTCCATCGGCCGGAAGCAGCTCGATTGCCCCGCTCTGTTCCGATGCAGTTATACAATCCATGGTAAGATAGGAAATCAGGTTGACGCAATCCGTCAGGTTGTTGTTTTCGTCGCGTATGTATTTTATCTGCCACAATTGTGCAGGATCGTTGCTGTCGATAGCTGCCTGACGGACATTGCCGTCTTCATCCACGTACAACGCATTTCCCGATGCATAATCCACCAGCATATAACTGCTGTAAATCTTGACGGGTACAAAGGTTTGTATGGATGTGCCGTCCTGCAGGGAGACACTGCCGTCTCCAGAAACCCCAAGGGCTTTTGAACTGTTCCCCGTGAGGGTAATGTGATAGAAGCCTGTAGGAACTTCATCTGTTACAGGCACAAATTCAAATTGCTGGAGTGCGCTGCCAGTGTAGTCACTTACAGATATTTTTTGATTTTCCTGTTTAGAAGTCCACCACCGACCGTACGACATATATTCTTGGACAGTGTAAAAACCATTCGACTGGGGATGCAGCATCCAGTACTTATAATCTGGATTCCTATTTTCGGGTATCAAACCTAACTCAAATTTATTGGTTGCTTTCGAATTGATGCAATAAGTGGGCTGATCTATACCTTTAAAGATGTAAGCTCCCTTGATTGGATAAAATTCAGCTTTAAACACTTGTGACGATCCGCCGGTATAATTCTGAAATTGAAGGGCATACCCTCCGTTTACAAGCAGTACATCTGCTTCATAAACCTTTCCTGGTGTATTTTTTTGACGAATGATATATGTTCCGTCAGCAAATGGGCGGACATTTAAAAAGAACGAATGGAAGCTGCCTAACGTATTCCCAACACTATCAGCATAGACGGTCCATCGACCCGCATTATAACTATGTTTTAAATAACGTCCTGTACCTGCATTCTGCAAATTGTAAGCCGTGCCAGTAGAACTACATTTTTTCAGAATCCAATATTGTGTATACGCCCCTGAATACGTATCAAAGGATATGTCACTGCTGCTTGTCATTGTAAGCACCTGCCCGGATGCTTTGTCCCGGATCACATATAGACCGGCAGTATCCACATATTCAAAAGAAAAAGGATATAGTACATCGCCGTTCGTATAAGGAACAGCCGCCGGTCCGTTTGCAGATGCACACCAAACCGCTACATTACTTGCATCATACGACATCGTTACTTCGTATTCTAACGATTCGTCCACACGATCCGTTACAGGCTTCAAACGGAACCGTTGGGCATCGGTGCCATTGATAGCGTATGTCCATATATTTGTACCAGCGGCGGACTGACCACTTGCACAGTCTATGCCCGCACCCGTAGATGCGGATATAAAACGAACGGTTCCATCACCGCATTGCTTGATCTGCCACTGTTGATATAAGGCGTTTGTATCCGCGGCAAACACAAGGTTGGCATTTTTGGAAGTGCTTCCATTTTCCAAGGTCAGTACTTTTTGGGTATCAACATCCACAACCTTGTAGTATCCGGATGCGCTGCGTGCAAGCCGCAGCTGCGTTCCCGTTTCCTGCAGCTCTGCATTGCCTCCTACGTTCGTAATATAGGCTTCACCCATTTTAGGGCTTATCCTAAGCAAAGTGCCTTCCTCAAAGCTTGGATTGTCTCCAGCTTCCAAAAAGACAAATCCCTGATTTCGATCCTTGGCATTTGTGATATAATCGGTGTGCCATGTATAAAGCTGTACAGGATTGTCGTTGGCGATGCTCCAGGACTTACAGTCCAGCACAAGGAACGATTTCTTGTTCATTATATAGTATGTAGGATTGTTGTTTTCGGAAACATTTACGGGATATTTGATAATAGCCCACTTTTGTTCTTCTTTTCCTGTTTTGACATTTTGCGAAATTCTCGTCTGCGCTGTGGTTCCACCGCCTGCCGCTTCCAGATACAGACCGGATTTTACATTTTGAATGGTGTAATATCCGTTATCTTCGCTGTGATATGTAATTCTGAATTTCTGTCCGTCAGATCCATCGGCCTCGTAGGTTTCAAGCTGAGCCCCGGCCGCCGTGCTGCCGCCGTCTATGCTGAGTACCTGAAAGGCATTTTGCTGGGCGCCAATCACAAATGTGCCGGAAAGGGCTCCGGTGCTAGTAAGAGGTATTGGTTCAATCTTCAGTTTCGTGTGATCATGGAGCAACGTAATCGCGCCCGCAATGTCCAGCCTTTTCCCACTAACACACTTTCCATTTAGGTCATTCAGCGGCTGTCCTCCATCCATGATGGCATTTTTAAGCTGTACGGGAGAGAGGTACGGATAGCACGACAGAAGCAGCGCCGCCGCTCCTGTCACCATAGGCGCTGCAAATGACGTACCATCATCTTTAATATCCCCCATTCCATAAAAATGAATATCGGTACCTGGAGCAAAGATATCTACACAGTCCTTACCATAATTCGATCCGCCAGTTTCACTATTCCAGTCAATGTTAGTCGCCGGTGCAGTACACTTTGCATTGAGCGCGCCAACAGCAATAATATTCTCTTTTTCATAGCAAGCTGGGGTGAAATGGCATACCGTACCAGAACTGTCTGTATTATGCAATTCCCTTCCTTCATTTCCTGCGCCGGCCACAATCAGTCCAGAATAATTACGGATATATTCAGGTGTGCTTATTATCTTTTCTTCTAGGTTGCCAAAGCTGCAATTGACAATGGGTATATGGTGTTCCTCCGCATATTCGAAGGCGTCTCTTATAGCATCTCTACAAAATAACCTTCCATAATCTTTATCATCCTTATCTAAATCTGAAATGAGTACCTGCAGCGGAATCAGTTCTATATTCCAGCAGATGCCGGCAGTTCCCACACCATTATTTCCCAGGGCGCCGATGATCTGTGCAACCCGCGTTCCATGGAGGGAAATATCATCATTTGTAATGGAAGGGTCTGTAGAGTTTGAATAGAAGTCTTTTCCTTTGCCCAGGTTTACACCCAAATCGATATCTTTGATCCCACTGTCTATTACGCCGATTTTGATCGTCCTGCTTCCTGTACTATACCACCAAGCCTCAGGCGCATGGATCTTTTCCAGGTACGCAGCCTGATTGGCATATTTCGGATCGTTTGGAACAGTCCTTGAACGCTCGGTAATTTCCTGTACCATATTTTCCACAGAATCTACCGCAGCTTGTACATCCTGGTCTGTGATCGGATCGACCTCTACCACATGGCACAGGCTAACCTCGCGAAATTCATCACGCAGCGCCATCTTTTCAATAGCGTCCGACAAATATTCTCGGCCGCCCGTTTTCAAAATGGGATATATGGAGTATCCGTTGTCAAAGACATCTTCCAGATCCAATTCGGGAAAATCCTCCACGGTCCATGCATAGTCGTCCGGTACCAAGTCCTTGTTGCGCCGCAAACAAATGCGGTTGCTCAATACGTTGTCCCAATCGACTGCTGATAAGTCCTCAACATACTTTTCCGGGGTGGATTCTTCATTCTCATCCGATATCCCCACCTCTTCCTCTGGCCACAGTTCTTCTGTATCCGTATTTTCTGTGGACGCCAAAGGCCCTGCGGCGCCGACCAGCGGTATAGACTGTATCGCCAGTATTAGAAGTAGAATGATTGCCACTGCTGTTTTACGTAGTTGCTTCATTGTTATCCTCCAAATGTAATTTTAAAAAAGAAATCTAGGTTGTCTGGTATATGCGCAATGGACTTTCTAAACTAAAAATTTATCATACCCCCTTTATAGTAAGGCCGATGCGTTTTTTCGCCACATCTACGGATTTGATCTTCACTGTAACGATATCGCCTACAGCTAAAGCCTCGGAGGGGTGCTTGATAAATTTATCACAAATCTCCGATATATGAACCAAACCGTCCTGATGGACGCCAATATCCACAAAGGCGCCAAAATCGATTACGTTACGCACCGTACCCGTCATCATCATACCAGGCTCTAAATCGGACAATTCGATGACCCGCTCTCGCAGCTGCGGTTTTGGAAGATCATCACGAATATCCCGCCCCGGCTTTTCCAATTCCGCTACAATATCCAGCAGGGTTGGCTCACCGATACCAAGCTGCGCCGCCACATCAGCCGCGCCGCAATCTGTTACCCGTCTGCGAAGCTCACGAAGCTTTCCTTCCCGTACATCTGCATCCGTATATCCAAACTGCGCAAGCAACGCTTTGGCCGGCTTATAGGACTCTGGGTGAACACCGGTGTTATCCAAAATTTCTCCAGCATCCGGAACCCGCAAAAATCCTGCGCACTGCTCATAGGCCTTTGCTCCAATCCGCGGCACCTTTGTAAGTTGAGCGCGGGATGTAAACTCACCGTTCTCGTCTCGGTATTTCACAATATTTTTGGCAGCTGTCAAATTTATGCCAGATATATAGGACAACAACGAATAAGACGCTGTATTCACATCTACGCCTACGCTGTTTACACAGTCTTCCACTACACCTTGGAGGGCCTCATCTAATCGAGCTTCCTTCATATCGTGCTGATACTGTCCAACCCCGATAGATTTCGGATCGATTTTCACTAGCTCGGCTAGAGGGTCCTGGAGGCGGCGGGCTATAGACACAGCAGAACGCTGAGTCACATCGAAATCGGGAAATTCTTCCGCGCCCTGTTTGGAAGCAGAATACACCGACGCGCCAGCTTCGCTGACAATAATATATTTGGTATCACCCCCTAAATCTTGGAGCAGATTCGCTATAAATATTTCACTTTCGGCAGATGCCGTTCCATTGCCAATGGCAATCACGTCTACATGATATTTTTCAATCAATCCAGAAACGATTCGCCGACTGCCCTGTATATCTTCTCTAGGTTTGGTGGGATAAATCACCGCTGTATCCAGCACCATTCCTGTTTTATCTACCACAGCCAGTTTGCAGCCTGTCCGATATCCGGGGTCGTATCCCAGTACGGTTTTTCCTTTCAGCGTAGCCTGCATCAACAGATTTTTCAAGTTTTCGGAAAAGACTTTGATTGCACCCTCACTTGCCTCGTCAAATAGCCCTGTGCGGATTTCTCGTTCAATTGAAGGCGCAATCAGTCTGTCATAACTGTCGCAGACGGCAGCTGCCACATAGCGGAAGGCAGGAGACTTTGCATCCGTCACTACCTGATAAAATAACTCGTTAAGTACGATATCCGCATCAATCGCTATAGAAACCTTCAGTACATCCTCCCGCTCCCCACGGTTTATTGCCAGTATCCTATGTCCCGGAAGCGCTTTCAATGGTTCGCAGAAATCATAATAAATTTCATAGACACCGTTCTCATCCGCTCCGTCCGATGCTTTTTTTGATGTAATCGTACCGTAATCTAAGGTAAGCTGTCGGATTCGCTTGCGGCATTCTGCGTTATCTGATACGATTTCTGCAATGATGTCCCGCGCTCCCTGAAATGCCGCTTCCCGATCCGACACGCCTAATTCTTCGGAAATAAAATCATCCGCTGCCGTGTCTAAATCCGGATCATATACGGGGCGCTGCTCCAGCAAAAGCTGTGCCAAGGGTTCCAATCCCTTCTCTCTTGCCACCGATGCACGCGTCTTTCTTTTCGGTCGGTAAGGCCGGTAAATATCGTCCACTTCTGTAATAGTAGTCGCCGCTGTGATAGCCGCATCGATTTCTTCCGTCATGACGCCCAGTCCCTGAATCAGACCGCGTACTTCTTCCTTTCTCTGTTCCAGGGAACGTAAATAGGTAAGCTTGTCCGTCAATGTACGTAGAACAGTGTCGTCTAATCCACCGGTGACCTCCTTACGGTATCGGGCAATAAACGGCACCGTATTCCCTTCATCCAGTAATGCCACTGTATTTTCAATCTGTTTCACCGAAATGCCCATCTCCTGGGCCAGCATTTGAATAATATTCATATATACACCTCAGTTTCATTATTATTTTTGCAAACTTGTCAAAGCACAAATTTCTGCATCCGTCAAAAACCGCCACGCTCCCTCCGGAAGCGCCGGATCCAGCGCAAGCGGTCCAAACTGCTCCCGCTTTAAAAAAATAATCTCGCTGCCAACTGCCACAAACATGCGCTTAATTTGGTGGTACTTTCCTTCAGTGACAGTGATCCGTCCCCGTTCGCCGCTATCTGCCTCTACATACGCTGGTTTTGTAAAATAGCCGTCCATATCTATCCCATTTTCCAGCTGACGGACTTGCTCTTCTCCAATAGGCGGATCACACATATATGCATAGGTTTTCTCTACATGATGCTTTGGAGAAAGCATCATGTGTGCCAGAGGACCGTCGTCGGTAATTAGAAGTAACCCTACTGTATCTATATCCAGTCGACCGCACGGAAACATACCTTTTTTGGAAAACTCCGGCGGAAGCAGCCGCATGACAGAGCGTGGCGTGTCCTCCGTAGTAGATATTACACCTGCCGGCTTGTGAAGCATCACATAAGTAAACCGGCTCCATTGAACCGGTTTACCGCAAAATACCACTTTAGCATGGTTTTCATCAATATGTACGGATGGATCCCGCACAGTAGTTCCATCAACCAGGATTAGACCAGCCCGAGCCGCCCGGGCACATTCCTTGCGGCTGGCAGCGCCTGTATCAGAAATAAATTTATCTAATCGCATGTTGTTCTCCCAATGCGCTTTTTTGTTATTTTACCATATTCAAAACCAAATGTAAAGAAATGTATTTGACAGTGCGCAGACGAATTGTCAACTGTTTTAAAAAAATAGTTGACAATTAAAATAAAATGCTGTAGAATAACCAAAGAAAAAAGAAAGGTAGAGAAAAAAATGAGCAAAAAAATTCTAAATCTCGCATACATAGCAATGGGCGCTGCATTAATCGCAATATGCGCCTGGATAACCATTCCTATTGGGCCAGTTCCCTTCACTATGCAAACCTTTGCGGTTATTACTATAGCAGGACTATTGGGATGGAAGAGGGGAGTTGCGTCGGTTTTCGTTTATATCGCGCTAGGTGCGCTAGGCGCCCCCGTTTTCTCTGGGTTTGGCGGAGGCATCGGCGTTTTGGCGGGTGTCACCGGCGGATACATCGTTGGGTTCATTTTCACCGCATTAATTGTAGGCCTTGTGGCAGACCGGTTTAAAGGAATACTGCCGCTGGCACTCAGCATGTTAGGTGGAATTCTTTGCTGCTACGCATTTGGAACGATTTGGTTTATGATAGTATATACCCGTTCCACCGGTGCGATAGGACTAGTTAGCATTTTGAGCAAATGTGTATTTCCTTATATACTGCCCGACCTAATTAAAATCGCACTAGGAATACTGCTGACAAAACGACTGCGAAAATATATTAAATAGCACTTGCAATACCCGCATTTTATATGGTATAATAAAGTCACTGTCAAAAATATCGGCAGTGGCTTTATTATCTTTATAATATATGGAAGCGTATCGAAGTGGTCATAACGGGCCTGACTCGAAATCAGGTAGTCCTCACGGGCTCGTGGGTTCGAATCCCACCGCTTCCGCCATCAAGAGACAATAAAAAAGATATTGTCCCGGAAAACCCCGATTTTATCGGGGTTTTCGCCGTTTTAAAGGCCGGTTTTTCAAAGACAAAATCGTAGATGTAAAAAGGCAAATTTCCCTTTGCGGGGAGAGTCGTACCTAAACAACAACCAAATACAATCCACAGGCGTATGGAAATAAAAAATCCATACGCCTTTTTGCTTTTCAAAAAATCAAACAGGAGGTTACTAATATGACAATCTATCAGCAGGAACTTATGCGAAAACTGTCCCAGTACGGCTGTAATGGCAGTTACAGCGAAAACGAGGAAACACTCAGTTTTTCATATAACGGAATCAAAATCGGCTGGATGAAAAAGAACGGCTCTATCTGCGGGGTGGTAGATGTGAATATGCCGGATGAAGTGGATAATATGTTTTTCATCATTCAAAAACAGGCAAAAGAAATTTGTGAATATGTTCGCCTCTATAAATCTTCCCCTCCGATGGGTATTCCCGATGCCAACGAGTATCGCAAACTTACCGAATATCGGGATACTGTTCTTGCTGGAATGTACAGCGAACAGCACGGATTCATGTTTACCACATGGAGTCAAAGCGCAGATAAGAGCTACGTCACAAACGGCGATTATTCCCCTGATTACGCCTATGTAAAAGAAGCCTTTGCTGTCCGTCGTGCCGGACTAATCGACAAAGACTGTGTGATTAGTGAAGATGAAGCCGCCGACATTTACCGATGCGTAGATTATGCAAGAGGCAACTGCGAAACGCTGACCCATGAACAAGAACGGCAGCTTGATTTCCTTGCGAAAAAGCTGCAATATGGATATCCGCAGTTCGAAATCAGTCCCCCAACATTTGAGCAAGATGGTTCACCACAATTGAATCTATAATCAATAGCCGCCCCAGCTTTTGCAATCGAAAAAAGCTGGGGCTTTTTCTATTTTCAAGAAAGGAAATTAAAATGCACTTTACACAAGATATTTACCAGCGTGAGATGGAGAAACTCATGCAGAGTGTTCCCAATTTCAGTCCGAGAGGATGCGGCGTGATTGTTGTACAAATACCGGAAATCCCTCCGCCTACTTTTGCCGAGGTAATGCTAAAAACAGTAGCGGCTGTAAATTGCCCCACCTTTTTCCGCAGATTGAATCAATATTTGAATGAAAGTGAGTTGAGCCCCATGATGTATAAGAACGATAAACACAAAGCGATGTTTGAAGCTGCCGTCAGAAAAGATAACAAAAGGAATTACGCATTCCTGTCCGCCGTTTATCTACTAACGGCAGATCACAAGCTGTGGATGACTGCCAAGTATCATATCAGGCAAAGCGAAATTTACTTTGATAGCATAATTCTGAAAAACAGCGCCGAGAACGCCTATACTCTGTTTTGCTGTGCAAAGGATTTGTATCTCGGCACAAAGCATATGACTGTAAGCGATCTTGCCGACAGTGCGATTGTGCCGCCGAAGGTTTTTGCCCTCGTCTGCAACGCAATGGCAATCCGGCGCTTCGGGCTTGGTGCACTGGAAACTATAAAAAATGGAGAAATAGTAAATGGTTAATGCAATAATTCAATATAAAGGAAAAACTGTGATTACAGAGTTGCCGAGGGTTTACCTCGATATCTGTCAGGAACTTCTGTCTGTAGGATGTAGCAAACCATTGGAAAGGATTTCATTGATGGATAATGAAGAAGATGATATCCGAGTCAAGCTCTACTTCGAAAATGATATCGGCAAACTGCTCCGTGACATTAAGGAAATGATCGAGCAGGTCGGACAAGAAAAAATCTCCTTCTTCTGTCCTATTGAGGGAAATCTCGATAATCAGGAATACGGCGGTGTGGCGCCTGTCGGAAACTGGTTTCTCAAAAGCTACGCATGGGATATCCGCGAACTGCTTGAAATGGAGAAAAATTTTCCAGAGGACACTATGGCGCAGTATTATGACGGTGATGAATTCATCAAAGCTAAGCTCGTCTCCGTTATATGGAAGGTGGAGGAATACAAGAGCAGGCTGTACGGAAGAATCGACTGTCGGTTTAAAGAGGAACTGACAGAGGAAAAAACAGAGAAATTCAAGGAATGGCTGCGTGGCCAATGCTCTGACAGCTTCGGGGAGCATTTTGAACAGCAGCCGATTCATACAAAAGAAGGCGATCTGTTTGTTTCCTTCTGGAACAACAGCAATAGTTATTTTCTCTGCATAGAGGACGAACTTGATGACTGCATTGAAAAGCGCAGGAAATGCAGATAGGAGGGATGTAATATGGCAGGTTTTAAAACAGAATGGAACATCGGGGATATCTGCGTTATGGTTGCCAGTGGCCCAAAGCGATACACGCAGGAATTCAAGGTGCAGAGTTTTGACGGCAAATATTATACTGTCAGGAGAGGGGACGATTTGTACCATGTATCTCCAAGCAGGATGTTTCAAACAAAAGAAGAAGCCCTCGCCTCTTTGGATAGTGAACTTGTCTCCAGTGAGGATTCCTTTCGCCGGCTGACTGAAGAGAAACTGGCAGAAGAAAAAAAGGCGAAAATGCCTCGCATTAATGGAGAAATGGTGGCACTGACACCAGATGATGAAGGAACCTTTATGGGTTATGTTACTGATCGGAAATGGAACGGGTGGGAGTGTCCGCTGTTCCCGAAATCCTCTGCAGATAAAATTATGGAATATATTAACAGCAGTGTCGGCGATATGAACTATGATATCGAGAATGACAGCTACACCATGAAGTACTTTGAGGGCGAAGAGGTAGAATGTTTCGAGGGTGAGGACTATCTGATAAACGGTAATATTGAGCGTCTCTATCCTATCGGCAGTTACTCATGGATATGGGAGCGGGAGCGTGCGCCGGAGGAAAATGAAAATATAGATGAAGATAACTCCCCAATAATGGGAATGTAGGAGGACTGTGTTTTTGGAAATATCGTTTAAGATATCGGAGTCGCAGTAGGAACAGCTTCTGATATATGCTTCCGAAATAGAACTCTCCGCAGAGGAAATCATCATAAGAGCAATTCAAAATTTTATTAAACGAGGTGAGAATATTGTCTGAAGAAATGAAAGGCATTACAGTAAAAATTGACGCTGAACTTCATGCAGAGGTACGGCAATATTTAGAAGAACACAGTATGACAATGGCAGAGTTCGTTGCGCAGGCTTTGTACAACGAGCTTCATCCAAAATATCAAACGAAGGAGCAAAACAATATGGAAAACATGAGAACTGTAGCGTTTCAGGTCCCAGAGGATCTGTTTCAGAAAATTAAGGATTATTTGCGGCGCAACAATATGTCGCAGAAGCAGTTTATTCTCGGTCTGATTGAAGACGAGCTGGAGCGAGAACAAGCCGAGTGTGAGCGCCTATCGGCGGATTGTGAAGACTTTGCGGCAGAGGACGAGGAAGTAACCGCTGAGGAAGAAACGACCGCTACAGACGATTTTGAGGCGGGTTGTGAGGACAACAAGGATGAAGAACGAGTTGACGAGAATGAAGACACAGAATACTCCGATGACTTCGAAGATGAGGACGAATCCCTTGACGAATCGGATGATGAAGATGAAGACGAGGATGCCGGATTTTGTATGAAGATGTGAGGTGATACGGGCAACGCAATTAGCGTACCCGTCATTTCTGCTATCGGGCAGAAAATCAAAAAAATTTTTAAAGAAATAGAGATGAACAATCATGCCAAAACAAATGACTGTTGAAATAATGAATGAACATCCCGGACCAGACGGCATATTTTATGCCAATCTGGATTTACCGGCAATGGATTACGAAATCCACGATGTTTCGCAGAGATTGCGAGGCATTTGGCAAAAAAACAGAGTTCGTGAAGCTTCCGTTTTGAACTGCAGTCTTTTCCCGTCGCTTGTGGGCGTGCGGATGGGTTCTCCGACACTTGACGAGCTGAACTTTTTCGCAAAAAGACTGGATAGCCTAAGTGAGGAAGAACAACTTGTGTTTCGCGCTGCAAGCCAACACTTCCTTCCTGACAATCCCAAAGGTGAATTTGTTAGCATAAAAGACCTTATCAACTGCACCTACGGACTGGATCAGGTAATGATCGCCTCGAATGTGGCAAACGATGAGCAACTTGGTCAGTTCGTTATCGAAAACAATCTTCATGAGGATGTCGCAGACGTCCCCGACAACGCCCGGTATTTGCTGGATAAAAATCTGATCGGAAAGATACAGAGGGGAAATGACAGTGGCATATTCATAGACGGTTTCTATGTAGCAGTTGGAGATTATGAATTGCCGGAGACTTACAATGGCAGAATACTGCCGGAAAAGATGGAAACGACAGAGTATATTTTTAGACTGCGTCTCAGCGGGAATGAAACCGACGATCCGCATGATCAGCAGGAATGGATTAACCTACCTTTAACGGGAGCGCGAATGAAAGCGTTTAAAGAAGCGCATGGCAAGCGAGATATTACTGATTTTTACTGCCACGCGTTTTTATCTGTCATCCCGCAGCTTCAATTTCTTACAATTTCACATTTGCAGGATTTCGATATGCTCAATACCCTTGCGCAACGCATAGCGGAGATGGATTCTCTTGATCATATCATATTTAAATCGGCGCTGTTTGCCGAGCAGACGGATAACGTCTCCGATGCAATGGATATTGCAGCACACCTGCATGAGTATGAAATATCCTACGCCAATTCCGCTGGTTCTTTTTTCAAAGATTATCTGTCCAATTTTATGATCAATGAGTTTGACTGCGTATGGCTGAATACCCTGTCAGCACAGAATGGGGGGAAGCGGTTGCTCGAACGGATTGGCGCAACAGAAACGCCTTACGGAATAATCTCCACAAGAGGCTGTTCGCTGTATGATCCGATCTCATATGACGAGTCAGAACTGACCTTACAGGATATGACCGATGAAAAGCTGGATGTGATTGAAGTTCTTGACCGAAAGGCACTGTTTGCAAACGGCAGACTGCTGCCCGAAGAAATCCCAGAAGGACTGTACGCCTATAATCTCCGGGAAAGCGATAACGGCAACCGCTTTATCTCTATTGAACCGAAGGTCGGTGTCAACCACGGCGGTACCGTACTCATGAAGGAGATACTCGACTTCGGTGAAAGCGGGTTTATTGAATTCGATGAGGACAACGAGCCAAACTTTCTCGGTTATACCATGACGCCGCAGGAATTTGCAAATGAGGAACAGAATCAAGGATTCGGAGGGGTGCGCCTATGAGTAACAAAGCAATAATCACAGATGATCTTCGGGAAATGAAGGGATGGTGATCACGTGACGGGGTTTCATCTGCCCACTTGTGTGGGCGTTGCTCGGCGGGTGCGCTGAAAAAACACTACTCTGCTGTAGGCAGATAAACCGCATTAACTGCTATAAACAGGAAGTCCGCAAACTACAAAGGCAAACTGAACGAAATTTCATTAACAAGATCGATATTAATCGCTTTGAGAAACGATTGGTATCGGTCTTTTTTGTTTCCGGGGCGATTGATCCGGTTATCAATCAAAGGAGATGATGACTATCAAGACCCCTGTAAGCTGGCTGGGCAACAAGACATCCATCCTGCATATCCTTTATTCGCTATTTCCAGTAAGCTACGGACGGTATATCGAACCCTTCGGCGGCTCTGGAGCTGTCCTCTTAGGCAAGCCTGTCCCCGACAAGTTTGAAATATACAACGATTACAATGCAAACCTTGTCAATCTTTTTCGCTGTATGCGGGACAGACCGCTGGAATTTATTCGAGAACTCGGCTTCCTAAATCTGAACGCCAGGGACGATTTTGTGGCGCTGAAGCATTTTTTTAAGCATGAAGAATTTACCGACGAATTTCTGCACCAGGAACTGGAACTGACAAGTATTCTGCTCCCTGAACTGCAGGCTGCCGAGTTGTGTGAACTGTATCGAAAGGCGAAAGAAGATCACGACCTGCGTCGGGCTGTCATGTTCTTAAAGCTTATTCGATACAGCTATTCCAGTGGCGGTAAATCCTATGTCTGCCAGCCCTTTAATGTGGCGAATTTGTTCTCGCTCATTGAGCAGTTTGGAAAACGAATGGCAAATGTTGTTGTTGAAAATCAGGATTTTGAGATGCTGATCCGGCACTACGACCGCAGCGATGCTTTCATCTACTGCGATCCCCCATATTTCAAGAGTGAGTACGTGTACAAGTGCGGCTTCACATGGGATGATCATTTGCGGCTGAAACATGTTCTTGGGGAAGCTAAAGGCAAATGGCTTGTATCCTACAACGACTGTGCGGAAATCCGTGAATTGTATCGGAACTATAACCAATTCGGATTTACACGTGTTCACAACATGGTACAAAAATATGAAGTGGGCAAGGAGTTTCCCGAGCTGCTCATCGGCAACTACGACTTTTATGAACGAGAACAGCAGAATGCAAGGCAGCTCACAGTTTTTGAAATGGAAAATGAGCTGAGTCCCAAAGAAACTGAAAAAATCTTAAAGGAGTGTATCATTCAATGCAAGATAAGAAGATAAGAACAGAAATGGCGCTGCTGTCCGTGCCGCTTGAACTGCTGTCCGAGGCTGGTATTATAACAGATGGCATTTTGGAAATGTACACAGATGGAAATTGTCTTGTCATTCAGAATGCGGACGCTCATGGTGAATTTGTCTGCGACGGCAGCTGCGTAAACTGCCCCATGAGCGAGATTGACTGTACAGGCGATTGTGAAGGCTGCCCATGTAGTGAGAATTGCGATGATGAAGAGGTAGACATATGAATACCATGTACCGAATCTTAGGCAAACGGGGCCGCATCACGATCCCTTTTGAAATACGCCAACGAGTGGGCTTTTCCTGTAACGATGTGCTGTCCTTCGCCGAAGCAGCGGACGGTATAAGCGTAATCATTAAACGAGAAAAAATCTGCGACAACTGTAAAGGAACGAATTTTCCCGTCCGGTGCGATGACGAGATGACGCTCCTTGATTTTCTCAATGGTCTTTCAGAAGCCGAACAGCGTGCGGCACTCATTCATTTGTCAGTCAAATGGGCAGAAAAGCAAGAAGGTAATCTCAATGGCAGAGCATAAACCACTTTACCGTTGGTCATTGGATAATGCTATTCATAATAATGAGCGTGACTTGTGGCGTGACAGCTACAAAGAAAATTGCGACTGTGCAAGAGCCATCAGCCAAACAATCTCAGAAGCTTATGATCATGACACCTTGCATTTGAACGATTGTGCGAAGCTGATGATTGAAAAATACGGATTTAACCGTGTCAACTATGTTTTAGCAAATACGATTCAGTTATCTCACAATGACAGGCGGTATTCAGAGACTAACCGAGTATGGGCAAGAGGGTTTCATATTCCTTATGATAAACAGCGCCATGATTTTGTCGTAACTGCCCATCCGGGATTGACGGATATTTTTACGAGGCAAGTTCTCTGTGAATGGCGGGCACTCGGCTTGTTCGATGTCTCTCATTGCGAGGAAAACGATTCGGAACAGGACTACACCGGCAAGGTTGTAGTGATTCGTCCGGAATTTCTAAAGGATGAATATAAAACGCCGGAGGATCAGCTGTTCTATATCAGCGGCGGTAACGGAGCAAGACCAGGCGCCATCGGAAGAAAAGTATATGGAGAGTTTCTCAAGGACAGTGAAAAAACACACTATTTCCGTGATGAGATTATCGGTGTGCTAAAAGAAGAATATCTGCCTGAATGGGCGGCTGCAAAGCTCGCTAACAAACAAGAGCCGAAGGAAGATGAAAGCTCCGGCATGACCATACAATAAGGGAAGGAGTAATTTATGGAAGCAACCAAGAAAGACTCTGCGCCTAAAGCGGCAAAGAAAAAGAACACTCCCTCTATCCAAGTGCGGATAAACAGGATTTGTGATTATGAGGGTAGCAACATCCGTGCTTTCGCCAGCGCCAATATTGGTGGTGCATTCGCCATTCATGGCATCCGTGTGCTGGATTCGCAGAAAGGCTTATTCGTCTCTATGCCGCAGAGCAGCTACAAGGATTCGAATGGCAATAAAAAATACAGTGAAATCTTTCATGCTGTAACCGCTGAGGCGAGAAATGAGTTGAACGATAAGGTGCTTGCTGCCTATGAACAGGCGCAAAGTAAAGTGCAAGACGAAGCAGAAGCCGAACCAGAGAATAAGGAAAACAGCATGGAACCGAGTCTGTGACTTTTTTGATAAATTCGTAAAAAAGGTCTGGACTTTTGAGATTTTAGTGGTATTGTTGTGTTGTGAAGGACGGTGTCAACTATGAAAAATAAAATACTATCTGCGATCCTTTTCGGACTACTGCTCATAACAAGCCTTACAGGATGTGTTTCCACACCGCCGATTGAATCGAAAGGCGAAGCAAAAGGCACGGTATCGGCAGGTGCAACATCGGTTACTGAAACAAGCGATATTAAAAATGCTGAATCTGTCCCACAGACCGACGAACAAGAAGCCGCTACTCAATCCGATCCCGCCGAAACACAGCAACCAGCAGAAAAAATAAAATCCGAAATGCCTACGCAGCAAAGTGAAAAACTTGTAATGCAGGAATCTCAAAAAACTGCGGAACAGCCGAAGCCGATTAAAGAATCAGAAGCAACTGCGCCTGTGCGGACTGAACCTTTTATACAAACTGAACCGGAGACTGAGCCTACGAAACTGAGTGAACCTACCGAGACGGAATCTCAGCAGCCTGCAGAATCGGCATTCAACATAGCCTATTGGGTATCCTACGCCAAAAATTATGCGGTAGGTATTGGCTTGGAACTTGACAGCGAAGCAGTATCCTGTTGGGATAATCCAATCAGAGCACATGCAAGATGCACTTACCTTGAGCGAGATATTCAAGACAGACTCAATTTTTATGTACAGAGTGGGGATATCACATGTGTGTGGATTTGGGCAGAGCCTCTTGGGAACGAACAATATGATATCTTTATTGGATACGCTTAAACAAAAAATAAAACTTGCCTAAAGGCACATCGTAAATCGATGTGCCTTTTATTTATGTAAAAAGGAGATATGCTCAAATGAATTTTAAAAGAAGCATAGCGGTAGTATTGACTTTTATATTGTGCCTTTCTACCTTGACCGGATTGGGGAAAAACGCCTCTGCCGCCGGAGAAGAAGATCAGGCATTATTGATTGGTTTTCCGCGCGCGGGAGATGCAAATCCTGAAAATTGGGTACACGGAGAACTCCATTTCATGAATGGCTGGGTATCGCCGGAAGTGCGGAAGTATTCTGTTTACACCATCGGCTCCTATACCGGAAATATTTGCTATTGTATTGAGCCGGGTACTCCGCTTAGCCCCGGCGATTCATTCACACAAAATAAGGACGAGTCCTTTTGGGACAACTATCCGTCCGATTACAATCATACCATTCGCGCGGATATGATTAAGATTTTTATAGGAAGAATTCTGCAGTATGGCTACACAGGCACTGTATCACCATACTGGGTATCGCAGAATCCCGAAGAAGCAAATTGCATAGCGGAAGTGATTGCGACACAACTGCTCATATGGGAAACGATTGTGGGAGAACGGGACAGCGATTTCAACCATGTCAGTTCAGGTGAGTATGATGCGGTGTTGGACTGTATCTCGGATGCCCATCCTCTCCGTAACAAAATTTTAGGCTACTATAACAGCATTGCGGCAAGCGTACAGAGCCATGGCAAAGTCCCTTCTTTTTGTACGAGAAGTACGGGAGCGAAAGTTTACGAGTTGGAGTGGAATGGCAGCGAATACACAACAACACTGACTGATTCCAACAATGTACTCGGCAATTATACCTTTTCTGCTGACAATGCCAATGTGAAGTGCAGTGTCAAAGGAAATCAATTGACGCTGACTGCGTCCTCCGCACCGAGTGCTCCGATAACCATAACAGCAAGCAAGACCACTGGATCAAGAAAAGGATTGATTGTATGGAGCGATGGCATTTATAAACCCAGCGAAGGGTTACAAGACCTTGTCAGTTATACCCAGTCAATCACTGACCCAGTATCAGGCTTTATAAAGGTCAAAGTTTCCTATGGTTCTGCTAAAATTGTAAAAACTTCTGAGGACGGTAAGGTAGATGGTGTGTCGTTCCATATACAAGGCAATGGTATAGATACAATCGTGCAAACGAAAAACGGCGGACAGATTCAGATCGACAACCTCACGCCTGGCGTCTATACCGTGACCGAGCTGACAGAAGAAAAATACGCGCCACAGGAAGTACGCCGTGTTACTGTAGTCAGCGGTCAGACGGCAACTGTTACTTTCAGCAATGTGTTAAAGCGCGGTGATCTCGCGGTTACCAAGACCAGCGAGGACGGACTCAGCGAGGGTGCAAAATTCCACCTCTACGGAACCTCGCTCTCCGGATTGGCTGTAGACGAGTACGCCGTTGCCGACAGCACAGGAGTTGCGACCTTTGAAGATGTCCTCATCGGAACTGGATATACTCTCGAAGAAATGGATACGGCGATCCGCTATGTCGTGCCCGAAAAGCAGGCCGCAGCCATTGAGTGGAATAAGGTGACGAACAAGTCCTTTGATAATATCCTCAAGAAATGGCAGATCACCGTCACCAAAAGTGATTCCGAAACCGGAACTGCACAAGGCAACGTTTCTCTCGGCGGGGCTGTCTATGGCATTTTTAAGGGCGATCAGCTCGTGGACACCTATACCACCGATACAAATGGCCAGTTCATCACCAAGTTCTATATCTGTGATTCTGATTGGAGTTTGCGCGAACTGTCAGCCTCCGAAGGATATCTCGTAACTTCCGGCAGCGAGCATATCGGCGCTGAACCGAAACTCTATACAGTAGAGTACAACAGCACGGCGCTGGATGTTCTCGAAACCGTTCAAAAAGGCAAGATAGCTGTCATTAAGCACCGCGATGACGGCGAAACGCAGATTGAAACGCCCGAAGCAGGTGCTGAATTTGAGGTGTTCCTCAAATCCTCCGGCAGTTATGACGCCGCAAAGGATTCCGAGCGAGATATTCTCGTCTGTGATAAATTTGGATTTGCTGAAAGCAAAGATTTGCCGTACGGCATCTATACCGTCAAACAAACAAAAGGCTGGGAGGGCAACGAGCTGATGGAACCCTTCGATGTGTTTGTAAAAGAGGACGGCGAAATCTATCGCTACCTGATCAACAATGCCACCTTTGAAGCGCTCATTGAAATCGTGAAAAAGGATATCGAGACAGGCAAGGTGATTCCTGCATCCGGTATAGGCTTTAAGGTGCGAAACACCGATACTGGAAAGTATATCGTGCAGCATATCAACTATCCAACGCCGGTGGATATTGACATCTACTATACCGATAGAAGCGGGAAACTTATGATGCCTGAAGCGCTCCCTTATGGAAATTACGAAATCATTGAGCAGAATACCTGTTACGGATATGTTCTTGACCCAAGTCCCGTCCCCTTCACAGTAGACGGCAGCAAGACAACTATCACAGTAGAAAAATACAATATCGCGCAAAAAGGCACAATTACCGTAACCAAGACTGGCGAAGTGTTCGCCTCTGTGGTCGAATCGGGCGAAATCTATCAGCCTGTGTATTCGGTGCAGGGGCTTGCAGGTGCAGTTTATGAAGTAAGTGCCGCTGAAGATGTTTCTACCTTAGACGGCACACTCCGATACAGCAAAGGCGAAGTTGTGGCGATGATTGAGACTGACAGCACAGGGATAGCGACCACAGAACCACTGTATCTCGGAAAATTCGATGTGCGGGAAATCAAAGCGCCTGATGGCATGCTTGTCAGCGATGAAGTGCATTCTGTCGAACTGACCTACTCCGGACAGGAGGTTGAAATCACAGAAACGGAGACAGCATTCTATAACGAGCGCCAGCGTGTGCAGATTGATCTTGCTAAGATCATGGTGCAGGATGAAAAATTTGAGATTGGCATGAATGGCGAAATCCTCTCTGTGCAGTTCGGACTGTTCGCTGCCGAGGATTTGACCGCCGCAGACGGCAGCGTGATCCCGGCAGACGGACTACTGGAGATTGTATCCTGTGATGAGAACGGTAAAGCGGCCTTTATCACGGATGTTCCCGTAGGTGCCAAGTTGTATGTGAAAGAGGTTGCAACCAACGAACAATATATGCTCTCAGCTGAAAAATATCCTGTAACCTTCGAGTATGCGGGCCAGAATGTGGCAGCGGTCAACATTACTGTAAATAAGGGCGAAGCTATTGAAAACGACATCATCTACGGCAATATTAAGGGACTAAAAATTGACCGTGAAACAGAGGAAACCATCGCAGGAGCTTTGTTCGGATTATTCCGTGCGGATGTGACCGAGTTTACAGAGGAAAATGCGATCCTTACGACAGAATCCAGTGTGGACGGCGTCTTCATCTTTGAGAATGTGCCCTTCAGCAATTGGATCGTCAAGGAATTGGTCCCCGCAGAAGGATTCCTGTCCAATGAGGAACTATATCCTGTAACTGTTTCTGAGAACGAGGAAATCATTGAAATTACTGTAGTCAACGACCGCATTCCCGAAATTGGTACGACTGCTACAGTAGACGGCGAAAAGGAAATTTGTGCTACTGAAATCTTTACGCTTACCGACACTGTGACATATAAGCATCTGATTCCTGGCAAGGAATATGTGCTGAAGGGCATCCTTATGGATAAAACTTCAAGCAAACCGCTTGTGATCGACGGGCAGGAAATCCATTCTATAGCAGTCTTCACTCCCGAAGCACCCACAGGAAAGGTAATCGTTAAATTCACCTTTGATTCCAAGTATATAAAGGCTGATACCGACATTGTGGTGTTTGAACGCCTGTATAGAGACGGCAAAGAACTTGCCGTTCATGCGGATATTGAGGATGAAAGTCAGACCGTCAAAGTGAAAGTTCCCAAAATCGGAACACAGGCAACGGCAGAAAGAGAAAAGGAAATCACCACAGACGGCAGAGTGGTCATTGAGGACATTGTGTCTTACTTCAACCTAACCCCCGACAAAGAATATATGCTAAAAGGGATACTCATGGACAAGACAGTCAATCAACCTTTGCTGATAAATGGTGAGGAAATTCGAAGCTCTTTCACCTTTAAACCACAGGCATCCTCTGGCGAAATTACAGTATCCTTTGTATTTGATGCTGGCAGTCTTATGAAGGAAACAGAAATCGTTGTTTTTGAAACACTCTATCGGGAAGGCGTAGAGGTCGCTTTTCATACGGATATCGAGGATCAGGGACAAACAGTGAAAATCATACCACCAACGCCGCCTGTTTCTGACAATCCACAAACCGGTGTTAACAGCAATCTTGGTTTATGGCTTGGACTTGGCGCTGTTGCTGCCGGCGGACTGATCGCCTTGTGTGCTATATATTGGAAACAAAAAAAGGATGACGATGACAAATGATGAAAAAAGTATATATTTGTGCTCCCCTTGGCGGTGATGTCAAAGGAAACATTGAAAAAGTCAAACAATATACTCGATATGCGCTACTATGCGGTACAGCTCCGGTTGTGTCACATTTCTACGCGCTTTGCCTCGATGATTGCATCCCGAAGGAACGAGAGCTTGGCATGGCGGCAGGCTTGAGCCTTCTGTGGTTCTGCGACGAGCTATGGATTTTCGGGGATACCATCACCACAGGGATGCAGAGTGAAATCGATTTTTGCAAAAAACTCAATATCCGAGTCCGGCATATCAAGGAGTCGGAGGTTATGAAAACAATTGGAGGTAACTAAGCCATGAAAAAGAAAACCTTACGCCTCACCCTCTGCGTCATGATGATGGCGCTTTTGTTCACCGTTTCCACCATGTCGGCATTTGCCGCTGGCGATGTGGCAGGAGCCATAGAGAACACATGGACTGACGCGCAGGATCAGATCAAAACCGTTGTAGATAACGTGGTGTTTCCAGTTATCGATATGATTCTGGCTATCCTGACTTTTGTGAAATTGGGGACTGCATATTTTGACTACCGCAAGCACGGGCAGTTTGAATTTACTGCCCCGGCAATTCTGTTTGCCTGCCTTATTTTCACGTTGACCGCTCCGCTGTATATCTGGACAATTCTATAATTAGTTAAGCAAGGCTGCCCCGCAAAAAGGGCAGTCTGATTGGAGGTGAACGCGATGTTTGACTGGTTAGGAGACATTTTTTCGGGGATTGGTGATACCATAGGAGGTACCTTTGAATTGCTCGGAGAACAAATATCCAATGTGATATTTGATACGATCCTTCAGTGGTTCTATAATATCATCTATGATGCTGTTGCAGACTTTTTTACCATGATGGGCGATATGGGTGCAGATATCTTTGAGCTCGATTGGATCAAAGCAACCATTATGCTGTTCACGTTTTTAGGATGGGCGCTCTTTACTGCCGGAACGGTGGTCGCTGTTTTTGATACGGCGATAGAATACCAAAACGGCAGGGCTACCATCAAGACCACTGCGCTAAATGTATTAAAAGGCTTCTTCGCCTGTTCCTTGATCGGCATTCTGCCCATAGAACTGTACAAATTCTGCATCAGCTTGCAGAATACCTTTGCAGGCGATTTAACCCGCATCCTGTCAGGGCAGCAGAGTATCGGATTATCCGGCACCAGTACTGCTGTATGGGAGGGCTGCTTTGCCGTATCCTCACAAGTATCATTCGGGCTGCTCAATTTGCTTTGTATGGTTGCCTTTGCTTATTGCGTAATTAAGATATTTTTCGCCAATATCAAGCGAGGCGGTATTCTGCTGATTCAGATGGCGGTGGGAAGCCTGTATATGTTCTCCGTTCCGAGAGGATATTCGGACGGCTTCAACCAATGGTGCAAGCAGGTGGTCGCCATTTGTCTTACCGCTTTTATGCAGACAACGCTGTTGTTCCTTGGACTTTTGACTTTCCCGGAAAATATGCTGCTGGGACTTGGTATTATGCTTGCTGCAAATGAAGTGCCGCGAATCGCCCAGCAATTCGGGCTGGACAGTTCGGTGAGAGTCAACATGATGAGTGTTGTACACGCAACGACAATGGCAGTCAATTTGACGCGCAGCGCAGCAAGGGCTGCAAAATAATGGAGGTAAAATGGAGAGTAAGGAAAAACAATACGAAACCGGGCTGCCCGAAAATTTGCAGCACGATCTGGACGCATACAAAGAGGGGTTGAAAAACAACTCTCCCCTGCTTGACTGTCTTTGGGGCAAGTTGTATAACAGCATCAACAGCGCCGAAATTAATGACGGCGTGATCACGGCGAACCACGCCGACTATCTTCGTAGAAAATATCTGGCGAGGGTATGAGCGACAGGTAGAGGATGGCTGCTCGCTCAAAGAACTGTATGAACAATATAACAACGACATTACGATGGGAGGAATGATGCAATGACAACCTATCTCTACCCGCAGAACCTCAAAGCCACAGCCAATCTGTGGCTGTGGGGATTGCGGGATTTTTGTATTCTTGGCATTGTCGCGCTGCTTTCGGTGGTGGCGCTGGTACAGCTTAGGATGATTATTCCCGCTGTGGCAACACTCTGCTACGGATTCTTAACGATCCGCCTGGAGGATACTACCGTGTTGGATTTTATAAAATATGCGGTGCGCTACTTTATATCCACTCAGCAATATTTTGAATGGAGGTGAGCAGTTTGGGTAAACAGAAAGATAACCAGCAGAAAAGAAAAGGTTACTCCGTGCAGGAATTAATCGGGATCAAGACATTTACCAAATATGGACTCGCCACGAACAAGGGCGAGCTTTTGTTTTTCCTTGTATCTCCGACCAATATCTCGGTGCTGTCATCCGTAAATATCGAGATCAAAATCCGCCATTTGATGATAGTGCTGTCGGCAATCCCGAACATCGAAATTTCCTGTACAGACTCCTGCGAATGCTTTGACGATAACAAGAGCTATTTGCAGACGCGGCTTGACGAGGAACAAAACGCAAAGGTACGGAAGATTCTCAAAAAAGATGTGGAAATGCTCGACCATTTGCAGACGGAGATGGCGACTGCCAGACAATTCCTGTTCCTTATGCGGTGTAAGAATATGAAGCCAGAGCAGGTGTTTCAGACGGCCAACCGTGCCGAGAAGACCATTTCCGAGCAGGGCTTCGAGGTACAGCGCATGAAGAAAGCGGATATCAAGCGCTTCCTTGCTGTGTACTTTGGCGCCAGCATGAACGGCGATCAGATGCCGGACACGGACGGCGAACAGTTTTATGAAGTGGATGAGGACGGTGAAATAGAATGTTAACGAGAAAACCAAAGGTACTCACGCCGGAACAGATAGAAGAAATCCGCACAAAGGACTTTTTTGACTGCATTCTGCCTGGTACCGTCAAATTCATGTCCGACCACTATATCCTCGGCGATAGCTACTGCTGCGTGTGGGCAATTCGGGAATACCCGCCCTCTACCGAAGAACAGGCGATCTTGTCCCAGCTTGCCGACCGCACCGGCGTGACACTCCGCATCTATCACAGACTGGTGGAAAGTATGGAACAGCGGAAAATCATTCAGAATGCCACCCGCAAAAATAAGCTCATGTCCGGCGGCAATGACGTTACCGAAACCATCGAAGCCGAGGGGAATTTACAAGATGTGGTGGAGCTGCTCGCCAACCTCAGAAAAAACAAAGAGCCGCTGCTCCATTGCTCAGTGTTCATAGAGCTGAAAGCCAAGGATATGGATGCACTGAAGGAATTGCAGTCGGAGATTGCTATGGAGATTACCCGTTCCAAGATGTCAGTGGATCGATTGACCTTACGGCAGAAAGAAGGATTTCTCTCTGTTCTGCCCGTGGGCGCGAATCAGTTCGGCGCGCAGTATGAGCGCGTGTTGCCCGCAAGCTCAGTAGCCAATATGTACCCCTTCAACTTTTCCGGCAAGACCGATCCGCAGGGCTTATATATCGGTCGGGATAAGTACGGCACGAACATCCTCGTGGACTTCGACCGTCGCAGCGAGGACAAGACCACAAGCTGTATCCTCATCCTCGGCAACAGCGGTCAGGGTAAGAGCTATCTCATGAAGCTGATCCTGACCAACCTGCGTGAATCGGGCAAACGCATCATTTGCCTTGATCCCGAAGCGGAGTACGAGGATCTGACCGCCAACCTCGGCGGCTGTTATATCGATTTTATGTCCGGCGAGTACACCATCAATCCCCTTGAACCCAAGGCATGGTCTGACGGCACAGGCGACACCGATCCTGACGCGCCTGCGGCATTCAAAAAGGTGACAAGGCTGAGCCAGCACATCGCTTTTCTAAAAGACTTCTTCCGCAGCTACAAGGATTTTTCTGATGCTCAGATCGACACCATCGAAATCTTGCTCATGAAGCTGTACGCGCGGTTCGGCATTACCGACAGCACCGACTACAGCATGAAGAAACCATCGGACTTTCCCATTATGTCGGATTTCTATGAGCTGTGCGAGGAAGAATTCATGACCTATGATAAGCAGCGCAAATACCTCTACACAGAGGAAATGCTCCAAGCTGTCTGCCTCGGCGTCCACTCCATGTGTGTGGGAGCGGAAAGAAAATATTTTAACGGGCATACCAATATCACCGATGACGCATTCCTCTGCTTTAGCGTAAAGGGCTTAATGGATACCAATAAGCGACTTAAAGACGCTATGCTGTTCAACATCCTTTCGTATATGTCCAACGAACTGCTGGGCAAAGGGAATACGATGGCTTCAATAGATGAGCTTTATCTCTTCCTTACCAACATGACGGCGATTGAGTATATCCGAAACGCCGCTAAAAGAGCGAGGAAGAAGGAGTCAGGAGTCATTATGGCTTCGCAGAACATTGAGGACTTCTTGATCCCGTCCATCAAGGAATTTACAAAGCCGCTGTTCTCCATCCCGACACATCAGTTCCTGTTCAATGCCGGGCAGATCAACCCGAAGGAGTATATGGATGCTTTGCAGGTAGAGCCGAGCGAATTCGAGCTGATCAAGTATCCGGAGCGCGGCACCTGCCTGTACCGATGCGGTAACGAACGGTATCTTCTACAGGTCATTGCGCCCGATTACAAATCGGCATTGTTCGGAAAGGCCGGCGGACGGTGAGCCAATTCCCACAATACACATAAAAATACTAAAAGCCGTAGGTTTTATGCCTGCGGCTTTTATTTTGGCAGAAAGGAGGGCTTGATATGAGTGTAACAGTTGGTGCGGCGCTCAAAAAAATAGCTGTTGCACTGCTGACCAATCCGAAGGTACTGAAAACTATCGGCGGTATTGTGCTTGGAATTATTATCATAATTATTATGCCTATCGTGGCGATTGTTTCTATTTTTAACGGCGGTATCGAGATCGACACGAATGAACTCCAGCAGATGGTGGTGCAGAACCTATCTGCTGAGGAACAGGCGAAACTCCAGTTTGTGGAGAATACCATGTACGCCATTGAGGACGGGATGACTGCGGCAGGCTTTTCTGATCAAAGAGTTACGGAAGCGCAGGTACTGTATGTGCTTGCGCTTTCCAATTATACAGAGCAGTCGGATTTTGTTTCTAAGCTGGTGGACTGCTTTGCGAAAAATCAAACGGACGTACAGCTCATCAACGCCGTCAACTCCGCTTTCGGAACGGATCTGTCTGCCGGGGATTTCACGAATGTCATGGGCAGCATCCGGGCTGTGTATATCGACACCTCCGGATATATTGATCCATCGATCAAGAACAATCTCGACCTTGTGGAGTGGGCAAGACAGGCACAGTCCCACGGATGGGGCTATGTATGGGGGACTTACGGCGAGGTACTGTCACGGAGCCGCTACAAAGACAAAGCCCAGCAGTACCCGGACGAGGTTGGCGGCTATGCGGATTTTATCGAGAGCCATTGGATTGGCGGCAGGACATCGGACTGTGTTGGACTCATCAAAGGCTACGGCTGGCTCAACGCAGACACCCATCAGGTGGAATATGGGACAAATGGGATGCCTGATATCGATGCGGATACCATGTATAGAAATGCTTCAGAGAAAGGCACGGTTGACACCATCCCAGAAATCCCTGGACTTGCCGTGTGGTATGAAGGTCATATCGGAATTTATATCGGAGGCGGGAAGGTCATCGAAGCGATGGGAATACAGTACGGCGTGGTGGAAACGGATCTCGCCGGACGGGGCTGGACGCACTGGCTGAAGATATCGTATATCACTTACCTCGAAAACGATATGGCATCCTCGCCTAATGAGAGGAAGATATGGGATGCCCTTTATACTAAGATCGGCAATCCCTATGGCGTGGCGGGATTAATGGGAAATCTGTATGCGGAAAGCGGCCTGCAGCCGGACAATCTTCAGGATAGCTATGAAAGCAGCCTTGGCCACACCGATGCATCCTACACCAGCGCAGTAGACAGTGGCGCATATGCAAGATTCCCCACTGACAGCGCCGGATACGGTTTGGCGCAGTGGACGGTGCAGGCTCGAAAGGAAAAACTGCTTGCATATAAAACCGCACAGGGCTGTTCCATTGCTGACCTGAATATGCAGCTAAATTTTTTAATGAACGAGATGGAAACAAAATTTCCAACCGTCCTTGCCAAGCTAAAAACCGCCACATCTGTCAGAGAAGCATCCGATTATGTGCTGATTCACTTTGAAGCGCCAATAGATCAGAGCGAATTCGTTCAGAGAGAACGTGCCGTTTACGGCAATGCGTACTATACGAGATATGGCCGGACTCTTAATACAAATGGAGTACCATTCCAAATGGCTTGCAATGACGCCGCAGACAGATGCGCCGCGAATGAAGAAGCCGAAGTTCTCTTCTGTCGTGGGCACTGATACAAAACCGGAGGTAAACTCATATGAACGATATTGACATCACGCTGTATCTGAACGAGTATCGAGTCAAAGCATTGGCAGACGCTCTCGCACAGCGAACCGCCAATACGGTCGAGGATGAACTGCATAAAGCGTTTGATGCGCTTTATCTGGAATATGTTCCTGGAGAACGGAGAGCAGATATCGAAGCGCAAATTGACCGGGAAGAAATTGCAGAGCAAGCGAGATATGACGGCAAGCACCGCTTTGCCGTTTACCACATCAGGGAAAACGGCGAAAATTATCATTTCACAAGTGAGCATTTTGTCAGTCCCATGCAGGCGGCCTACCGTTACCGCCTCTATGCAAGAGAACAACTGAGCGCCAAGCCGCAGACATTTGCGCATGCGTTCATTGAAACCGATCCGATCCCCGTAGAAAAGTTTGCCGAGATCTGTGAGGACATGAATTCCGATTCGCGCGTGACGGCGCTGATTGAATTTGATCTGGACAACGACGCCGTCAGCGTATGCGAAAGCAGCGACAACGCATGGCAGACATACAGCTGCCACGATTTCTCCGTGGCGGCGTTCAAGGCGTACCGTTCGGATTACAGGGATGATGATTGCCGCCGCGAGATTTTCGAGGGCAGTCTCGCCGGAAAAGAGATCGACATGGATAAGAACGAGAATCACAGCATGGCGATACAGTAAGGAGAATAACCGTGGAGAAAAACTACGAAGAATATATTACCTCAAAACAGTTTGCTCAAAATTGCTTTATGAAATTGCTATCGGACGGAAAGCCACACGCCTATAAAGAAATCGTTGCCTATATCAATAAAACGAGAATTGAAGAAAATAGACCAGAAGTACACTCGTTATTAAATAATGCAGTATCTTTCATAAAGCCACTCGTTGACGATGAGAATTCTCCATACACCCACATTCGGCACGGCTGGTATCAAATGACAGTACAACCGTCAATAGCAAGGTGGACACACATTTTGGATAAAGCTACAGAACTGCAGTGCCTTATTCAAATAGAAACTAATATGACTTTAAATATCTTGAGTAACAATGATCGTCAGGAATTTGAACATATGATCTCTTTAGAATATGACACTACTGATTTGTTGATAGATTATATTTCCGTCTGCCTTGCCAAGTTGGAGGACATTGATAACGACATAAATGAGGATGGAGTTCCGACCATACAGATATGAGGTGTAATAATATGACAAAGGAAGAATTTATACACTGTCTCAATGCGATTAAGTCAAACAGCGAACAGACTGCTAAGAAATGGATTGAATGGGCAGAGGAACAGGAAGATTACGATAGCTGTCAGCACACATTGCCAGAGAATGAATATGCAACTGCTGATATGTTCCTGGATGAATTTGCTTCTATGTTTGATCGCATTGCAGAGAAACATGGCGCAGAAATTGCCGCCAAGATGATCGGTCTTGCTGACATTCCAGCTTGCCCATATCCGTGGGAGATAATGAGGGCCGCAGAGTATCTTGCAGGTGGCGGTGATCTGAATAAGATCACTGAGATGGAAACAGAAGGTGTATTTGAGGATGGCAGCTACCGCCTTCCAAGAAAGATGTCAAGCGAGGAAGGTGAGCACGAAGCACCCACCATGCAGATGTGAACGCCGTATCAGGCAAGTGTCCGCCCACTGTGAAATCGAGATGTAAAAGCGGATAACACAAGGCAGATGTGTGCTTTTCGACCTCGGACGAAAAATTCGACACGAGGTCGAAAAGCAAGCAGGAGAAAGAGAGGTGGGTTGCGATGCACCCACCTCTCGATTCACAGCGGACGGCAACGCCGACCGCAAGGGACTTTTTGCAGTTTATCCTCTAATTTTTTAGGGTGGGTTGCTGTAGATGAAAAAATGAAACAGATGGGTTGCAAGCGAGACAAACGCCGAAAGTACGGCCGTTTGACAATGGTTGCAATATATTTGCAGATGAAACGGAGGTGGTAGGATGTCTGCACCGAAGGACAAGAAAAAGTTCCTGCTATGGGCGTATCCGTCTACGCTGGAACTGGTCAAGAACAACTACAGAAAAGACAAATGTAAGAGCCAGTCGGAATTCATTGAGCGAGCCATTCAGTATTACGTCGGTCATGTCAACGCAGACGATGACACCTCGTATCTGCCTAACGCTTTCCTCTCAAATATGAAAAGCATTGTGGTCGAGAGTGACAACCGCATCAGCCGCCTACTGTTTAAACTGGCGGTAGAGCTTGCAGTCACCATGAATGTGGTGGCTGCAACTAATGAGATTGATAAACAATCGCTGGATCGGCTGCGCGGCGAGTGCGTGAAAGAACTGAAACGACTGAACGGTCAGTTTTCCTTCGACGATGCTGTTGACTGGCAAAGCGAATAACTCATGGCACGGCTGATAACTAAATTCAAATATTTAAAGCCAAATGACCGCATGCGTGTCGGCGGCTACGCAAAATATATCGCCACCCGTAAAGGCGTGGATAAGATTGACGATTCAAAGAAATATGCTCCGGCAACTGTTCGGCAAAAGAAACTGATTGAGAAATTGCTCAAAGATTTTCCCGACTGCAAATCCATGCTCGAATACGAAGACTATATACAAAAGCCAAATATGGAAAATGCCTCCGAGTTTATCTCCCGCGCTGTTGAAAACAACGCGGACGAAACGAAGGACGCAAAAACCTACGCCGACTACATCGCTACCCGTCCGAGAGCGCAGCGGTTTGGATCGCATGGGCTGTTTACGGACGACGGCGTTCAGGTGCAGCTCTCCAAAGTGTCGAAGGAACTGAATCTCCATGAAGGCAATGTGTGGACGGCAATCCTCTCCCTGCGCCGTGAAGATGCGGAGCGACTTGACTATAATACCGGCGTACGGTGGCGAGATATGCTGCGGACGCAGACCGAAGCTCTATCAACGAACCTCCATATCCCTATGCAGAACCTCAAATGGTTTGCCGCTTTCCATAACGAGAGCCATCATCCCCATGTGCATCTGATTGTCTACTCGACAAAGCAAAGCGAAGGCTATCTCTCCAAAGAAGGAGTGAACAGTCTGCGTTCTTCCTTTGCGAAAGACATCTTTGCTGGAGACTTCATCAGTGTTTATGAGAAGCAGAGCGAGCATCGGGATACGCTAAAAGACCAGAGCCAGAGTGTTATGGCTGAAATTATCTCGCAGATCAATACTGGAGTCTATGACAATCCGAAGCTCGAATCCATGCTGACCGAGCTTGCCGATAGACTGGCAAAGAGCTCCGGCAAAAAGGTGTACGGCTATCTGAAAGCGGACGTCAAAGATTTAATTGACCGCATCGTGGATGAGCTTGCAGCCGATGAACGAGTCGCAAGGCTCTATGACTTGTGGTACGAGCAGCGGGAAAATGTCATCCGCACCTACACGGAAGCATTGCCGGAGCGAGCGCCGTTATCACAGAACAAGGAATTCAAATCGATCAAGAACGCTGTCATACAGGAAGCGATGAACATTATCGCCGACCGTATTCCCATAGAAGATGCGGAGGAACAGCCTGCTCCCGATCCCGAACCGAGTGATATTGAAACAGAACCGATACTGACAGACGAAGAAAAGAATCCTCTCATGTGGAAGTATTATCGACAAGCCAAATATTTGCTTGATAAAGACAGCGAAGCCTATGATCCGAATACTGCCGTCGAATTCTTAATTGAGTCTGCAAAGCTTGGCTGCGGCGCCTCTAAATACCGTCTCGGCAAGATGTTCCTACGCGGCGATGAGGTGGTGAAAAATATCGACTACGCCCTGCTCTGGCTGGAAGAATCGGCAGCGGAGCAAAATCCGTATGCCGAATATCTGCTCGGCAAGACGCTTCTCAAAGGCGAAGATGTGGAACAGGACTTTCTCCGCGCGGAGGATTTGCTGCGGCGGTCATCGGCACAGGGCAACCGATACGCGAAATATACGCTCGGCAAGACTCTGCTTGACGGTGAACTGTTCCTGCAAAATATTCCCGAAGCAATCAAGCTGATTACCGAATCGGCTGACGATGGCTTCGCTCCTGCACAGTATCTCCTCGGAAAGCTATTGTACAAAGGCGAAGTCATGTCACAAAATTTGGAAAAAGCAATTGCCTATCTTGAACAGGCAACTGCGCAGAAGAATCCCTACGCCGCCTACCTTGCCGGAAAACTGCGGCTCACCGAAGACGCAGTCAAGGATATACCAAAAGCAATCCACAACTTTGAGATCGCTGCAGAGAACGGAAATGACTACGCAGAATATCAGCTCGGTAAGATTTATCTCTACGGAAAAGATACCGAGCGTAACTATGATAAGGCGATAGCGTACCTCACAGCCTCCGCCGAACACGGCAATCAGTACGCCGCACAGCTTCTCCACAGTATCAAATCAAACCGCAACTACTCGGCGGCACTCGGCTCGCTACGCCTGCTTGGTCAGATCAGCCGTGCGATACAGAATCGCCTGGAGGATGAGCGAAAAGACAAAGCGGGCGCTATCGACCGCAAGCTGAAACGAATCATCGATGAGAAGAAGCAGGCGCATGGTTTGAAGCCATAATAGTTTGCCATGATTTACCGATAGAATAAAGGTGCGATATGCGATATAATAGATACGAAACATTTGTTCGTTGCTATTTTGGAGAGGTTTATGGAAAGAATCATACTGCATTCGGATTTGAATAATTTTTATGCCTCGGTAGAGTGTTTATATAATCCGTCCCTGCGAGGAAAGCCTATTGCTGTGTCCGGCAATCCCGAAGAGCGTCACGGGATTGTACTTGCGAAAAATTACGCCGCCAAAGCCTGCGGTGTTGCTACGGGAAATCCGCTGTGGATGGCAAAACAGAAATGTCCGGATATTGTTTTTGTGCCTCCGCACTACGATCTGTATATGAAATACTCGCAGATTGCGCGTGAGATTTACAGCGAATACACCGATCAGGTGGAGTCATACGGACTTGACGAGTGCTGGATGGATGTAACCGGCAGCACGCATCTGTTCGGCGACGGAAAGGCGATCGCGGACAAACTGCGTGAGAGAATCAAATTTGAGCTTGGCGTGACCGCATCGGTCGGAGTCAGCTACAATAAAATTTTTGCCAAGCTCGGCAGCGATATGAAAAAGCCGGACGCGACCACCGTTATTACAAGCGACCGCTTCCGTGAAATTGTATGGCCGCTGTCTGTAAATGATCTTCTCTATGTAGGACGGGCAACGCATAACAAATTGAAGCGATACGGCATTCAGACGATCGGCGATCTTGCACAGTCGGATCAGAATTTTCTGAAAAGTCTGCTCGGGCAAAACGGAGTCATGCTGTGGATGTTCGCAAACGGGCTGGATACTTCTCCGGTATCTAATATCGGCGCGAAATCCTTAATTAAATCCATCGGAAACAGCACGACCGCACCGCGCGATCTTGTTACCGATGAAGATATTCGTATTACACTTATGGTATTGTGCGAGAGCGTATCCGCACGTATGCGGGAGTACGGCTTTGTCTGCAACACCTTACAAATCGGCGTGCGTGACAACGAGCTGCACAGCTACGAAAGACAGGGTAAGCTGTACTATCCCAACCGCACAGCAAAAGCATTGCTTGATAAATCGTTTGAATTGTACAAGCGTCATCACACATCGGGTAAGCCTGTGCGTTCGCTCAGTGTCCGTGCCTGCAATCTGTCGCTGAATGAGAATGAACAACTGTCACTGCTTCCGGAGATTTCGAACATTCAAAGGCAGGAGACACTGGAGAGTACCGTGGATCATATCCGAAAACAATTCGGCCACTTCTCCATTCAGAATGGATTGCTGCTCTCCGATAGACAGTTATCTTCCCTCAATCCTAAAGACGACCATGTGATTCACCCAGAGTCTTTTTTAAAATGATAATGCATATAGAAAAAAGTACAGCATATAGTTCATTTGAGTGAGGTGATTCTTTGAAAATACAATGGAAAAAATTGATTTTATGTATTGTACTCCCGCTTGCGGTCGGCGGTTTGTCCGCACTTTTAACACGCGGCGGAATGGAAGTTTTCCAGTCGTTAAATAAACCGCTGCTTTCTCCTCCGGGATGGCTGTTTCCGGTCGTATGGACGATCTTATACATTCTGATGGGGATTGCTTCATATCTTGTGCTTACATCGGGAAAACCGAACCGTGCTGCCCTGACTGTATACGGAATACAGCTTGCTTTTAATTTCTTTTGGTCTATCATTTTCTTTAACCTTGAAGCCTATTTGTTCTCCTTTATCTGGCTTGTGATCTTATGGATTCTTATATTTGTAACCATGATCCTGTTTTACGGAATATCGAAGCCAGCAGGATATCTTTTGCTTCCGTATTTACTGTGGGTGACATTTGCAGGATACCTTAACTTTTATATTTATCTTCTCAACTAAAAGAAAACCATTGTCTGACAAAGAGACAATGGTTTTCTTCTCTTATAGAAACTTACGGATATCAATCGCCAGTTTTTCTTCCAGATTTATAAGCCGCTTTGCAATATCCTTACTTTTCTCATCAGCGGCTTCGTATTGGTTCAGATATCTGTTCAGGGATTTTACGCCCATGTTGCATCCGTCTGTGATCAGATCGGCAACGGTTTTATCCGACTCGTCGATGCCCAGCTTTACATTTGTTTTTATCCATGACATACCTTTTGCCATAGGGTTTGGTTCTTTACCCTCGTCATGAAATTCATCAAGCAGTGTCTGAATTTCCGTGTTTAATTTCTCATGTTCGTTTCTGCAATCCGCCAAATAGTTCCGCAGGGTATCGTCATGAACATAGTTCATAACATCATCAATGGATGAAATTCCCATTTTAATTCCGGCGTCGCATTCACGAAGCAACTTTATTGTATCCTGCTCAATCATTTTATTTCTCCTTTTAAGTCTTTGATACAGAATAGTGTACCCGAAAAAAGGAATACTATTTGTATTGAGGTGTGCATATGGCAAGAAAAGTTTTTGTGGAAGTTATGGCGAGGTTTGATACCGAAGGAAAGATAACGCCGCTGTCCCTTTTGTGGGAGGATGGAACGGTGTATGAAATAGACCGAGTGATTGATGTGCGCCGTGCGGCTTCTCTGAAAGCGGGCGGCATGGGAATACGGTATACGGTCAGGATAAACGGAAAACAAAGTTATTTATTTTATGAAGAACCGAAATGGTTTGTGGAGGCAAAAGTCTGAAAGATAATGACAGCAAGAAGCGTGAGCACACCTCTTTCACACACGATTTGCACCTCATGCCGAGGCACAAATCCAAAGAAAGGCAGGATTATAATTATGTGCGGACGGTATTCATTATTTGATGATCAAGATAATACGGAGATACGGCAGATCATTGCGGAAGTGAATCAGCGATATCCCGACCGACCGATTCGGACAGGCGAGATATTTCCGACGAACACCGTGCCTGTATTGACAGCGGACAAATTGAATTTGTCTCCGAAACCGCTTGTATGGGGTTTTCCGAAATTTACGGGCAGTGGAGTTATCATCAACGCCCGCGTGGAAACGGCAGGGGAAAAGAAAACATTTCGAGAAAGCCTTCTCACAAACCGATGCATCGTACCGAGTACAGGATTTTATGAATGGAATGCACAAAAGAAAAAATATCTGTTCCGGCTGCCCGGTGAACAGGTATTGTATATGGCAGGAATTAGTAAGGAGTATGATGGGACACAAAGATATGTAATTCTCACAACCTCCGCTAACGAGTCCATGAAGGATGTGCATCACCGAATGCCGGTGATCCTGCCGAAAGATAAATTACAGATGTGGACGTCAGACACCGATGCAGCGATGAATTATCTGCACAGCGATATGCCGCAACTTGTAAGGACAGAATAATGCTATTGTTTACCCCTGATTAAGTTTAAACTTAATCAGGGGATTTTTTATTTATGAAAGGAGTTACCATGTCAAGCTATATTCATTTTACAGACGAGCAGAAAGAACAAGCGCGTCAGACCGACCTCGCCGATCTGCTTCGCAGACAGGGCGAAACGCTGAAACGCTCCGGTTCGGAATGGGAATGGCGTGACGGATCGCAGAAGGTGACCGTCCGGGGAAATCTGTGGTTTCATCAATATGAACAGAAAGGCGGCGATGCCATTGCATTCGTCCGCCGCTTTATGGGCAAGACCTACACGCAGGCAATGGAATATTTGATCGGCGGCTGCGAAGGCACACTCGCCGTATCATCGCCTATCGTTAAAGAACGAAAGCCGTTTGTATTGCCGAATAGGAACGATACGATGCGCCGAGTCTATGCCTATCTTGTAAACCATCGCGGCATTGACCGCGATGTACTGTATGCATTTGTGCAAAAAGGATTGATTTATGAATCGGCACAATATCACAATGCGGTATTTATCGGGAAGGATCAGGCAGGCGTTCCCCGTCATGCGCATCTGCGAGGCACAGGACAGACAAGCACCTTCAAAGGAAATACTGATAGCTGCGATCCGATGTACAGTTTTCACTGGCGTGGAGCAAGCGACAAGCTATATCTGTTCGAAGCGCCCATCGATATGCTCAGTTTCATATCCATGCATTTAAAAGACTGGCAAAAGCACAGCTACGCTGCCTGCTGCGGAGTGTCCGATTATGTGCTATGGCAGATGATAAAGGATAATCCTCGAATCGATACCGTCTATCTCTGCCTCGATAATGACGAGGCAGGATGCAAAGCGAACAAACGAATATCCGATGCCCTTTATAAAAAGGGCATAAAACACGAAATCCTCATTCCAAACCGAAAGGACTGGAATGAGGATTTACTATATCTGGCAGAAGAACAGAAGGTGGAAGAACCATGTCAGGCGTTACAGCTTTAGTGTTTGTAGGGGTTATTATGTTTGCTGTCCTCGGCGGCGTGACGCTTCTTGCCCATATCTATACGCTAAATAATATTAAAGCCAAAACAGTCGGCGACGGCCAGCACGGTACGGCGCGATGGGCAAACAAAGCGGAAATACGAAAGACTTATCAGCACATTCCCTTTACGCCGGAGCGATGGCGTAAGCAGGCACAGAACGAAAAAACGCCGACCACCGAGGATGGCAAGGAGCTTCCACAAGGCATTGTTGTGGGATGTACCGGCAATACCACTGCAATGGTGGACACCGGCGATGTCCATGCGCTGATGATCGGTGCGGCCGGTGTCGGCAAAACCGCCTATTGGCTGTATCCCTGCATCGAGTATGCCTGCGCCTCCGGCATGAGCTGGCTCTCAACAGACACCAAAGGAGACATCATGCGAAACTACGGTCAGATCGCCAAAGACTACGGCTATCATGTATCGGTAATTGATTTGCGTAATCCGACAAGGAGCAACGGCAACAACCTCCTGCACCTGGTCAACAAGTATATGGACTTGTATCAGGCACATCCCGACCAGCTCGTCTACAAGGCGCGGTGTGAGAAGTATGCCAAGATTATTTCCAAGACCATCATCCTCTCCGGCATGGATGCGGCGAGTTTTGGTCAGAACGCATACTTCTATGACGCCGCCGAAGGACTGCTGACCGCAACGATCCTGCTTGTGGCTGAATTCTGCAATCCGGAGCAACGGCACATCGTCTCGGTGTTCAAGATTATTCAGGAATTGCTCGCTCCCTCCGGCAAAAAAGGCAAGAATCAGTTCCAGCAGCTCATGGAATTACTGCCGAATGACCATAAGGCAAAATGGTTTGCGGGAGCTGCGCTCAATACCGCAGAACAAAGCATGGCAAGCGTTATGAGTACGGCACTGTCCCGCCTTAATTCCTTCCTCGACTCGGAGCTGGAGCAAATCCTCTGCTTCGATACTGAGATTGATGCGGAAAAGTTCTGTAAGGAAAAATCGGCGCTGTTTATTATTATGCCAGAAGAAAATCCGGCAACCTTCTTCATGATCTCGTTGATCATTCAACAGCTCTACCGGGAAATCCTTGCCGTTGCGGATGAGAACGGCGGTAAGTTGAAAAAACGCTGTATCTTCTTCTGCGACGAGTATGGAACGCTGCCGAAGATTGAAAGCGCAGAGATGATGTTCTCTGCCTCACGTTCAAGGCGATTGCAGATTGTGCCAATTATCCAGTCCTTCTCGCAGCTTGAAAAAAACTATGGCAAGGAAGGCTCGGAAATAATCATTGACAACACCCAGCTAACCATCTTTGGTGGCTTTGCCCCTCAGTCAAATTCTGCAGAGGTTCTGTCAAAAGCACTCGGCTCAAGAACGGTCATGAGTGGATCGGTCAGTCGTTCAAGGAATGATCCGTCAGAATCCCTACAAATGATTGAGCGTCCGCTGATGACAGCCGATGAGCTGAAATCCATGCCCAAAGGGCAATTTGTGGTGATGAAAACAGGCTTCTATCCCATGAAGGTCAAGCTGAAGTTGTTCTTCAATTGGGGCATCAAGTTCGATGAAAAGCATCCCTATGCTGTACCTGATCAGGGAAACCGTAAAGTGGAGTACGCAGAGAAAAAGGCAATCATTGATGGCATCATCAGAAAATACCATCCGGAGCTGTTAGAACCGCCTACGTTAGCAGAGAACGCTCCCGCGGGCGGTCAAGAGCAACCCATGAGCGAAAAAAATCAACAGCAGTCGCAGGATAAAGGCAAACGAAACGGCGGAGCATCTCTACAAACAGCACCGAAGCCCCGTCGGCTGGAGGCTCCTGCGCCTGCCGATAAGAAAGCGAAGGTGACAAGCGATGGGCAGGCTTGATTATTTATACCGCATGGAGTTGCCACACCGTGCGATATCCGTTTATATCTATCTCATGGATAGAGCGAATAAGGACGGACAATGCTGGCCGGCAATACCGACCATAGCGTTGGATCTGAAACTGTCGCAGTCCACGGTTCGACGAGCCTTGCAGGATTTGCGAAAAGTTGGACTTCTTAAAACCGAACAGCGATACCGCACTAAAGGCGGCAAAAGCAGTTTACTTTACAAAATCCAAAATTACTGACGAAATAAAAAAAGCCCTACCCTGTCGCCAAGGGGGGGCTATACCCATTTGGTGACAGGTGCCTCCTGTCATAGCGGTAGGAGAAAGTGAACTATACCCACTGTAAGATTAACTACAGCAGAAAGAAAACAAATTATATAAAATATATCATTTTGTCAAAATATGTAATCGCAATACTCCTATACTAATCGAATTACTTTCTTAATAAATAATTGTAATTTGATTATACTAATAATATCGAAAGGTATGGGGGCTATTATAGATGGTGGAAAAGAGTATTGGAAAACGCATTCAAGAATTCAGAAAAAGAAAAGGACTGACGCAAGATGACCTCGCTGAAATGATTGATATCAGCCCAAATTATCTGTCTGCATTAGAGAGAGGCGTTTATAATATCAGTATCGACTTATTAATTAAAATAATGAATTGTCTGGATTGCACCGCCAATGATCTTTTTTGTGATGTAATGCATTCGGGTTATGAAATAAAGGCTTCGCGGCTTTCTGACATGATCGAAAATTTGCCGCCTAAAGAACAAAGCCGCATATTCAGCGTAGTGGAAGCAATGGTAAAAACTTATCTAAAACAATAGAATTTAAATAATGCAAAACAAAGAATCCGCTTTTTACGGATTCTTTATTTTTTTTCTGTAAGTGGTAGACAACCATTATAAATCGTGCTATAATAGCAGTAATGCGATTATTCAAATCGTATTACAAGTAATTCGTGGAATGGTTGATGAACTCGGGCGTGTTGTGCTTTTTGTATTTTGGTAAGTTTCTCAATTGTTGATAACAGGATTATAATTGAAAATGAAAAGCCTTACTAACTCACTTGTAAAAGCACTGAAAACATTAGAAAAAATGAAACATAAATAACTTAAAAAGGTTCTTCAAAGAATCTTTTTAAGTTATTTATGAAGTTGCTTTATGTCAGCGATGATGCCACGAATAATATTAAGTTGACTTGGCGATAGGGTTTTAAGTTCTGCTATCACTTCGTTGAGAAGCATTGGATTTTCAATGTCTTGTCGAAAAAACTCCTCCGGCGTAACTTTAAGGTATTCACAAATATATAAAAACCCTTGCATAGAAGGCATAGCTTTTCCATTTTCAATTCTATTTATATAGCTGGAATTTTGCCCTATGTCTAAAGACATTTCTCTACCGCTGACACCTTTCGCTTCACGCAGTTGTGTTAATCTCTTTGCAAATAGGTCTTCATACATACCAACACCTTCTTATTATATAACATTCATATTAGATATTATATGTCATACGAATGCCGATAATAGGATATCAGGTGTTTTATTTAACGTATTGTGCGTCATACAATATCTCGTTTTATCAAATTAAGGATTTTTTATATCCAACAAAGCGTTGTTATAAAATTTTTGATAATAAAAAGTCAAAAATTTGCCTGCATCGGCAAGCGGACTTTATTAGTTTTTTTAAAAATAATTATCAATCGTGTTTATTGGCATTCGGCGCAACAATGGCGACAGTAAGGACATTATCAGATATTAGAATTGAAAAAGACTAAATCGAAGTAGACAAAGCGAAACCAAAAGATAATATAAATAAAAAACGGAGAAAACATAATGTTAAAATGTTTAAAGCGACTTGATGATGTTGGTAGATTAGTTCTGCCGAAAGAACTACGGAAGGCATTAGAGCTTACTCCTAAAGATTGGATAACAATTAAGCTGTCTGGTGAGGAGATGGTTATAAAAAAATTAGTGGATTCATGCGCATTTTGTGAAAGCAAGCAAAAACTAATAAAAATAAAAGAAAAGTTTGTTTGTGAGCACTGTCGTAAAGATTTGTGTAGAATTTATGATGAATTAAAACAAAAAATATAAACTAATAAATTTATGAGGTGAAAAATGCAATATTTACTTAGGGATGTATTTAGTTTTGAGTGCGGAAGATGTCTTATTTCCGTGCCGGGAAATTATTATTTTTTCTCGGAAAGCTCAGAATACTTCATATTTACACCTGTTGACGACAAGGATATTAAGATAACCTATGAAATCAATAATTATGAAAACGATTGGGATATTACCGACGAAGATATCTATGAGGATATAAAGCAATCGATACATAACCATCAGCGAGATACCTACGAAACGGAGGCACCTATTGAAGCTTTTGAAAATAATAACCTAAAAGGCTATTGTTCGACCTATAGTGATGATGAGGAGGATGTATATGAAGCAGGTATGTTACTTGGTAATAGTATAGCCTTAACAGTTACAATCTACGACCAAACCCATTCAATTGAAGAAATAAAGAACTCGACGGAATTTAAGGCACTCTTTAACGGCATAAAGAAAATTTAAGCTATTAGAATATTTATTAAGATTGTACAGCACGTGATCTCATAGTACATGCTTTTATAAAATAATCCAATCATTCTAAAAAGTAACATTTTTCTAATGTATTTTCCGATATAATGTAATTAATTATAAGAAATATCTACTAATTAATTTAAGGGTAATACAAATATATACCGATGAAAAAGCCAAAAAAGATATGAAAATGTCCGCGCATAGGTTTTAATAGGAAAAAGATATATTCGTTTTTCTGAAAGGTTTTAGAAAATGAAGGATATAAAAAGAATACTATTACCATCACTGTATATGTGCGTTAGAGCGCCCGATTTGCTTTTTGCAAATCGGGCGCTATTTGTTTTTTATCTCGACAAAAAATAAAGGTAAAGAATATAAACTTTATTTTTTTGACGGCGAATTTAAAAAGAAAGGTGACATGTTTTGCCATTTAGTGAAGAACGACCTCGGATGTGTGTTCACATAAAAAATATAGTTTGTTTGACGTAGCAGGATTGCCTCGTGTAATGCTCTGACCGTGTGGCAATGCTGCCGTGTGTTGGAGTGATGTTTTTTGAACGCGAACCAATACATAATCGTTAGGGTTGTCTTTCCTGCTATCCGTAGGAAAAGACAACATCATTGTGCGAAGAACAATGGTGCGGAGAAAAGGCCGCAAAAGGACAAGCCTCTGTGCTACATTCTTCATCGTACAGCCAAATTTGCCCGTGATTTTTCAAGGAGCAAGTTTGGCTTTTTTTATGATGCGCAAACTATAAAAATTTTTACTACAAAACCGGTAGGCATCGGTTGTCGTGACCCGCCTTCAATCAATCGTTTTGATTATTTTCAAATTCATTGATTGGAGGATAGCAGCATGAATGCTGATAATAAGAAAATATGGGTAGATGGGAAATCTGTTGAAGTAACAGATGAAGTTTATGATGCCTATATGAAAGGTGATCGAAAAATACGCTACTTTGAAATAGATTTAAAAACAGAGAGGATGCACATCAAAGGATGTGATAGAATCGCTGTTGTTCCAAGCCGTGAGGATTCATTGGACAGGCTAATGGACGATCAAGCCTACCAGTTTTCTGATGACAGCGAAGGAGTGGAAGAATTTGTACTCCGCAAAGTTTCTTATGAAACACTCTACGAAGCATTGGACAAGCTGTCAAAGGATGAGCAGACTTTTGTCTTTGCAATGTTCTTTGAGAATAAAACGGAAAGGGAATTGGCTGCACTTATGGGTATTACACAGCCGGCGATCCACAAGAGAAAAATAAAAATACTTGATAAGCTAAAAAATTTTTTAAAAAATAGTATTTAGCGGTTATCAGCCCCTTCACTCAACGGCAAATAGAGTGAAGGGGCATTCTTATTGCCTCTGGTGATCATTGAAAACTGAATAGCACAGCGCATTTTTTACCTTCCTTCTGCTGTCGGGAAACCGGCAAGCCACAAGAGATCATCTCAGACGGTGCGGGGCATCCGTACCGAAGGTCATGACAGGCAGGAGGGACAATGATACTTGCGTCCAGTCACAGGTCGAGCGTTGAAGCAGAGTGTAATGCTAACCGAGCAAATATGCGAAAGCATATTTGACCGCAAAGCTATGCTTTGCGTGCCGTCGCAACCAATGAGGGCGCCTCGGAGAGTTCCTCGGAGGGGTGAGATTCCCATGAGGTCTGAAAGGCTTTGCCTTTCATCTGCACAGACCGGAAAATGCGTTCCCGTGTATCCGAGGGGCGGCGAGGATCGAATATCGGTAAAGAACAAAACGATTGATACGAATACAAGGCGGCTGTTTCCAGAATGCAAACAACCGCCTTTTACTTATGGAGGAAAATATCATGGAAAAAATCAAAAGAGGGCAAATCTACTACGCCGAATTATCTCCAATAATCGGCAGTGAGCAAGGCGGCAACCGTCCCGTTGTTATCCTACAAAACGATAAAGGAAATCTCTACAGTAATACCACGATTGTAGCGGCAATCACAAGTGAGCTGGATAAAACCCATCTGCCCACGCATATCATTTTCACAGCGAACTGTATGGAAAAAACCTCTATGGTTTTGCTTGAGCAGATTAGGACGCTGGACAAATCTCGTCTTAACAATTGTATTGGGATAATGGATGATAGAACAATGCAGCGAATTGACCACGCAGTTGCAATCAGCTTGGGACTTGAACATTTGGGGGATTAAAAATGAATGAAAAAAAGGGGTGGATGTATATCCGAAAAACACATCAACCGGTTATAAGTCTTGACGAACAAAAAGTGCAGCTCAGAAAATGGAGTGAATATCAGGGATACAAGATTGTTGGAGAAACGGCTATACTTGGCGGCAACGAAAAATCAAAGAATACTATAGTGAATATCCTCCACCAAGAGCCTCCAGCAAACGGTGCAACATATCTTATTACACCGTCTTTTTCTCACCTTTCCCGCAGCTTTTTCCAAACAGTTGAAATACTGAAAGAGCTGAATGAATACGGAATAGGCATTATTACGGCAAACAATCCAGTTGCTCCTAATCTAAAATAGAAAATATACAGTAGCCAGAAATAGAATTAGAAGATAACGAAACAAATTGCGCTAATGCATCACAGTTTATAATATGAGGTGAAGAAACAATGAATCAGACCGATCTAAATAACGCATCTTTTGCTTACAGCGTGAGCATGCTTCGAATGCTGCTCAGAATGAAGCTTATTACCAAAGAAGAATACGATCAAATCGCGCATATCAGCGCAGAGTTTTATGGCGTAGAAGTTTATTGTGTCTGAAGTGATAATTTTTCAGTTTAGCGCTGGATATATTTGTACTTCTGTGGTATTGTTAGTGCTACCCAAAGGGTAACACAGTTGCCGCAGAACAAGCGGTAATATAAAAGCAGGCAGCAAGCCTGCGGAAAGGAGAAAGAAATGCAAATAACGGAAATTGCTGCTGAACGAAAGCAAAATACAAACGATATTCGCTTGGCAGCCTATTGCCGGGTATCAAGTGATTCCACCGACCAGCTCCACTCCTTTGCCACACAGATTCGGTACTACAAGGATTATGAAAAGAAGCATCCGCAGTACAAGCTGATAGACATCTATGCAGATGAAGGGCTGACAGGCACGGATATAAAAAAGCGCGATGAGCAAAACCGATTGATCCGTGATTGCAAGAAAGGCAAAATTGACCGCATCATCGTCAAATCTGTATCCCGCTTTGCCAGAAACACGCGGGAGCTTCTCGTCACACTGCGAATGCTGAAGGAAATCGGCGTGAGCGTGTACTTCGAGGAACAAGGCATTGATACTGACAAAATCAATATGGAAATGATTGTAGCATTCCCCGGTATGGCGGCTCAACAAGAGTCGGAAACCATATCGGGGAATATGCGTTGGAGTTACCAGAAAAGGATAGGATCGGGCGAGTTTAATTGCACCTATCCGGCATATGGATTCAGCCTTGTAAAAGGAAAGCTGGAAATCAACGAATCGGAAGCGTATGTGGTGCGGAGAATATTTAATTTGTATCTTCAAGGAATTGGGATGCAACGGATTGCCAATCTGCTCAATGAAGAAAACATTCCCCGCAGAAAAGAAACGCAGAAATGGCACTGCTCAACTGTTAAATATGTTTTGAATAACGAGAGATACATGGGTGACGCTATTCTCCAAAAGAGTTATACAACTGAAACCCTGCCGTTTCGCAAGCGCAGGAACAACGGCGAATTTCCAAAGGTCTATGTGGAAAACAGTAATCCGCCTATCGTTAGTAGAGAGGTATATCAAACGGCACAGAAGCTGCAAGAAGAACGGGCTGTTCACAGGTGCAGTCGACATTCTACCTATCCGCTGTCAAAGATGCTTCGTTGTCCCGACTGCGGCAGAGCTTTCCGACGACAATTTGTAGCCGGCAAAGCTTATTGGCTATGCGCAGGCAAAGCGGCAGGATCAACTGACTGTAAAAATAGGCGCGTGAAAGAGGATAAAGTTTATGAATCCTTTAATCAGATGGTATGGAAACTAAAGGCTTATCGAGACCAGCTTCTCACCCCCCTGATTCGTCAGATGGAATCTATGCAGAGCCAATCCAGTCATTTACAGGAACCAATCCGAGCCATTGATAAGGAAATCGCTGATCTTAGCGCACAGAACCTTGTAGTTGCAAGATTTCATACTAAAGGTATACTGAATGCCGCAGACTTCTCCGCACAAGCAGATGCGTTAAGCAGTAAAATCCGTGAGCTTCGCGCAAAACGCCATAAATTGCTTGCTATGGATGAAACGAACGAACTGATCAATACCTTGTGCGACCTGAACAAAAAAATACGAGAGTATGAACCTACTGGCGGCTTTGATGAGGAACTATTTGAGCAGATCGTTGTTTCCGTCGTCGTGAACGATAACGCCTCGCTCACCTTTAAGTTGCTCGGCGGTGTAGAATTAACTGAAGAAATCCCATTGAAAGGAAGGTGTAAATCCACATGAAGAACCGTAATATCCCATTCGGATATCAGTATCAAAACGGAGTTGTAACGCTGCATCCGATAGAAGAACAGGTACTCCGGCAGATTGCCAGAGATTACCTGGCCGGTCAGTCGCTACTGAAAATTGCAGAGGGTTTGAATGCTAATCAGGTTGAATATCAGCCCGGTATTATTGGCTGGAACAAAGCGAGGATCATGCGTCTGCTTGAAGATAAGCGCTATCTTGGTGACGGCGGATATCCCGCCATTATCGATGCGGATACTTTTGCTTCGATTCAAATTAAGAAGTACAACCGAAACAAATTGAAAAATATAGACAGGCAATCAGACATTTTCCAAATTACCGTCCCTGTCCTGTGTCCCGACTGTGGCACAGAGATGCACCGCAGACACGACAGTCGATGCAAATGCACCGAGCGGTGGTTTTGTCGCAATAAGGATTGCAAAACCCTGATTAAACTATCAGACCACGATCTGCTCTCACAGATCACAGCAATTCTCAATCAGCTCGTCGTTCATCCCGAACGGATAAAAGGCGATAAATTGCAGGAATTGGCTCCAACCACTGAACAGAGAAGGCTTGACAATGAAATCGGCAGGATGATAGATACCAAAGTGCACGAGAAAGAAACACTACAAAAGAAGATGTTAGAGATGGTTTCCCTCAAATACAAATTGATTCCGTCAACTGTCGGAACTGCATACAGATTAAAAGCGGACTTCGAGCAATCGGGTCCGCTTTCTGTATTCTCAGCTGAACTTTTTGGAAATACAGTAAACGCCATTTATCTAAACAGGGATAGCACTATTGAACTTAAACTGCTGAACGGTCAGCGAATCGGAAAGGAGTAAAAGTATGTCAGAAACAACAGTACAACCACCGAGGGTAGTTCGGGTAATTCCTGCAACTATTGATGTGGCAAAGGAAATAAAGGAAGCCTACCGTCAGATTCGGGTAGCCGCCTACTGCCGAGTATCTACTAATCAGGAAGAACAACTCAATAGCTACGAAGTGCAGAAAAACTACTACGCCGAGAAAATCAATAGCGAGCCGAAATGGACACTGGTGGATATCTTTGCCGATAAGGGAATCACTGGCACCAGCGTCAAGAAGCGGGATGAATTCAACCGCATGATTCGAATGTGCAAGCGTGGTAAAATCGATATGATTATCACCAAATCCATCAGCCGTTTTGCAAGAAACACAGTAGACTGCCTTACTTATGTGCGAAAACTAAAGGATATGAATGTGGATGTCTTTTTTGAAGAACAGGGCATTCACAGCACACAGCCTGGCGCTGAATTCTATATTACTATTTACGGATGCATCGCACAAAGCGAATCAGAGAACATAAGCGCTAATGTCAAATGGGGCAAAGCACAGAGCGCTAAGGAAGGTAACGTATCATTTCACTACAAAAACTTCCTTGGCTACCGCAAGGGCGCAGACGGCAAACCGGAAATTGTTCCCGAAGAAGCGGAGATCATTCGCACTATTTACAAACGCTTCCTTGCGGGAGACAGCTTTGGAAGTATTATAGCGTATTTGGAGGAACGCCGCATCCTGTCGCCAAGCGGAAAAGAGAAATGGCAGTATTCCACCATCCAATCAATTCTCTCAAATGAACGCTATAAAGGTGACGTTATTATAAACAAGACTTATATAGTAGACTGCATCAGCAAGAAAGTGAAGGTCAACAATGGCGAACGGACTAAATACTATGTCAAGAATAATCATCCCGCCATTATCGATGCTGGCACATTCGGCAGAGTTCAGGAAGAATTGGCAAGACGATCCGGCAAAAGAAAAGTCAAGATGGTCGGCACGAAAACCGAACAAGGAAAATACTCCGGTAAATATGCGTTAACTGAACTGCTGGTCTGCGGAGAGTGCGGAACACCCTATCGCCGATGCACATGGACGGTCAAAGGACAAAAGAAAATTGTGTGGCGTTGTATCAACCGGTTGGACTTCGGCAAGAAATACTGTCATACATCCCCGACCATAGAAGAAAGCGTCCTGCATAGCGCCATCATGACCGCAATCATGGAACAAGCACAACAGAACGTCGAAGTATTAAAAATGCTTAAACTGCACATTGGCATGGGAATCAAAGCAGATGATACAGAAGACAAGAGCCTTGATATGCAAATCCGTATAGCAGAGATTGACGCTGAATTCAAGCAAATGCTTCAAGCAATTTCTTCCGAAAATTTAGAAACCTACGATGAAACAAAAATGACAGAGCTAATGTACGAAAAGCAAAGCCTGCAACAGCAGCTTTCGCAGATCGCAGACAGACAACAAAAGCGAGAGAATGCAAAATCCCGATTAGCCGAAATCGTCACCATCCTTGACGGATTGAAAAATCACCCGATGGATTACGATGATACCCTCGTCCGCCAAATACTCGAATGCGTGGTAGTCGAGAACAAAGAACGAATTAAAGTAGTATTCGTCGGCGGTCTTAAAGCGGAACAGGAACTTCAATAATACCAAGATTCAAACCCCTCTGTAAAAACGCCTAAAAACGCCATCGCAATCTGAACCCCTGTGGTTTGGACTGGGTGGTGTTTCACTTTATAACTCCAGTATTTAAGCGGCTTTTCAAGGTCGTTTTTCTTTTTAATCATTTGGACTGATAAAGAAGAAAAATGTGAATTTTGAAATAAGATCATCTAAAACGAATGAATCCGAACTCGTCAGTCCATTTAATTATTCCGATTTTCCCTTCGTTTTAAGGCGTATTCTATCTCTTTCTATTCAGGAGTTTTGTATTGTAAAAAATAATATACTTGTCCACTGCATCACGAAAATCCTTTTCTGGTTTATTATTGTGTAGAAGAAAAGTCACTCCAAATCATTGCAGTTCTTTGAGAGTGGTTATAAAAACAACCTTAATTATGTCTTTTAAGTTGATATATATACTTTATCTGTTATTTACTGTTTCAGGATAAATATCATGATGCGCAAGACGCTCCCATGCAACCTGCTCCCATTTTGTACCTGGTCTGCCGTAATTGCAGTACGGATCAATAGAAATTCCTCCCCGCGGCAGGAACTTTCCCCATACCTCTATATATGCAGGTTCCATAAGTTGAATCAGATCATTCATAATTATGTTTACGCAATCTTCATGGAAATCTCCGTGATTGCGGAAGCTGAATAAATATAGTTTTAATGACTTGCTTTCAACCATAAGCTCTCTTGGAACATAGGATATATACAGCGTTGCAAAATCCGGCTGCCCGGTAATCGGACAAAGGCTGGTAAACTCAGGACAATTAAATTTGACAAAATAGTCGCGTCCGGGATGCTTGTTTGGAAATGTCTCAAGAATCTCAGGCGTATAATCTGATGCATACTGTGTGTGCTGATTGCCAAGCAGTGTTATACTTCCTTTTTCATGCTCGTTTCTTTCATTCATATCTTTTTCCCTCCATTGCCGGATCTTCTATTCCATTTGCTGCAAACGCCGCGGCGCGGTCACGGCATGTACCGCAAACACCGCAGGGTATATCCCCCCCCTCATAACAACTCCACGTCAATGCATATGGCACACCAAGCGCAAGTCCTTTTTGTATAATCTGCGCTTTGTTCATTTTAACAAATGGGGCTTCAATGTGCAGTTGCTGTCCGCTTCCTAAATACACGGCGCGGTTCATGGAATCATTGAAAGCGTCACTGCAATCCGGATAAGCATTGCCTGCTGCATCGTCGCTGTGAGCGCCATAATAGATTGCCTCACAACCATGTGAAAGAGCAATGCTTGCCGCCGATGCAAGAAACAACCCATTTCGGAAAGGAACATATGTAGATACCGGGTTCCCATCTGTATGCGCCAACTGCTCCGCGTAGCTTTCCTTTGGAATTTCATCTGTTGATTTGGAAAGCAGCGCGCAGTTTGAATCTGCAAAGATCAGCGCAAGATCAAGCTGCTTAAAAGTAACTCCGTAATATTCTGCTATTCTCCTTGCCGCTTCAAGTTCCTTGTTATGGGTTTGCCCGTAAAAAACAGAAAGCGCAAGAACCTCTCCCACACCATACTTTTCAATAGCTAATCCAAGGCAGGTTGTACTGTCAACTCCACCGCTGAAAAGAACTAATGCTTTCATTTGTTTTCCTCCAATAAATTTTGTAATTGTATATCCGTTTTAAATGCACCACGAAATGTTTTGGTCACCGTTTGTGCCGAAACATTTTTTATTCCACGCGCTGTCATACAGCTGTGGGATCCGATGATACGAACGCCTATATCCTGCGTCCCCGCAGCTTCCGATAGGATTTCTACAATATCCTGTCCCAACCGTTCCTGTAGTTGAAGCCGTTTGGCTGCCATATCACAAATTCGGGCAATCTTGCTAAGCCCAAGAACACGCCCACAAGGAATATAGGCGATATTTACTTTTATATCGTACATCAACGCCATATGGTGTTCACAATAGCTGAACACGCTGATATCCTTCATCACAACAGCACTGCGGCTCTCACTATCTGCCACCGCAAAGGTCTTTCCAAACATTTCTGCAATTTCATGATTCGAATACTGCGTTCCCGCAAGCACTTCTTCATACATTTTGGCAACTCGTCTGGGCGTTTCGCGAAGCCCCTCTCGGTCAGGATTTTCGCCAATTGCTTTCAAAATTCCGCGCACATGATATTCAATCGCTTTTGTATCCATATTTATGACCGTACCTTTCTAACTTGAAAACCTAAACGCCGCGCCGTGTCGGATTCCAGATATATTTATGAAGTTGCAGCTGCAATCTAACCTGATTCAGCATATGTTCTTTCATGAAGGATACAATCGTATCCGGATGAATTTCTCCGAATACCGGACTGAAATAAACGCAGCAGCGTGAAGTAAGATCAAATTTGCGAATAATCTCCGTCGCACGTTTTAAATCCTTAAGATCGCTAACAACAAATTTAACAGTATCCTTTGCAGTGAGATAAGAGAAATTTTCCGTACACATGTATTTCTCCATTTCGCTTCCCGGAAGTTTATAATCCATGGTTACGCTTGTATGTTCTGAAAACGGAGCAAATGTTTTCAATGGCACACTGCCGTTAGTCTCTATTTCCACATATAAACCATGCATATTCAGCGCAGCAATCAAATTTCCTATATTCTTCTGTAAAAGGGGTTCACCACCTGTCAGAGTAACATTTTGAACGCCTGTAGATATAACATAATCGGTAAGCTGCCCGACTGTCATTTCTTCAGCAATGGCGTCATCGGAATTGGCCCAGCGTGTATCACAGTAGCTGCAATGCAAGTTACACGTACAAAAACGCAAAAAAACAGCAAGTTCGCCTGCACGTCTTCCTTCGCCGTTAATACTGACAAATTTCTCTGCTACAGATAAGCTGCACATACTCACACCTCGTAAACTGCGCAGTTATCCGGCGTTTCATAAACGGTTACTCTGTAAATCGGCAGTCCCTTCTCATATAGTTTTTCAAAGAAGCAACGGGCAAAATTTTCGGCCGTGGGGCGGAAATCAACTGAAATCGAGTGAAAATTTTCAGATAAAAGCGCCGCTTCCGTGTCCGGTTTCAAAGAATTTTTTTCGTAAATCAGCGTATGATCAAAGCGGTTGGCAAGTTCTCTAACAGCTTGCTTCAAATCACCGAAATCAACTAGCATACCGTTGCAACTTCCATTTTTTTGCAATTGATCACCCGAAATCTCTACTTCAATCACCCAATGATGCCCATGCAGGTTAGCGCACTTTCCATCATACCCCTGCAAAAAATGTGCACTGTCAAATGATGCGGATGTTTTTAAATAATACATAGTCTCCCTCTCTTTTTTCTGTCTTTATAAAAAAAGCAGCCGATAAAAACCGGCTGCATCTGCAAAACAAAATTCCCGTAAATAGTTTTACTGGATGCCCTGGTTTTGTTTTTCGACAGGATGGCGCAAACGAACTGTCGTTATTTAGTTTTGGTTATTGTATCATGACCCGATATATATGTCAAGTGAAATCCTTATTATTCTCTGAAGCTTTTGTTGGGGATTTAGCGGTGTGTTCCACTGCTCACATTTTAAAAATTTCATGCATATTCTTATACGAGAGGAATTAGCCTATGAATCAAAACAATCGTTATAATAACGCAAATCACTGTAATTTCCCGGTTGGATTTCCGCCTCAGCATCAGGACGAACAACCGGGACTTGAATATATTATGACACCGATACCTATGAGTGAGTGCTGCAAATCCCGTCCAAAACTGACAAATAAAATTGCACTGATAACTGGAGGTGACAGCGGAATAGGGAGAGCCATTGCATATGATTTTGTGAAGGAAGGCGCAAAAGTTGCAATAGTTTATTTTGATGAAGATCGTGACGCCAACGAAACTGCAAACCGAATCAGACAGCTCGGCGGAGAATGTATTCTCTTACAGGGTGATTTAAAGAATCCTGAATTTGCCAAACACTGTGTAGAAAAAACAGTGCAATGTTTCGGTACATTAGATATCCTTATCAATAATCATGCATTTCAGTTTGTACAGAGAAGCATAATGGATATTTCACATGAACAGCTGGAATTTATATTCAGAAATAATGTGTTCTCTTTTTTCTATTTAATTCAGCATGCATTGCCTTATATGAAGAAAGGAAGTTCAATTATCAATACAACGTCTGTTACCGCATATGAAGGAAATAAAGATCTGATTGATTACAGCGCGACTAAAGGTGCGATTGTAGCCTTGACAAGATCTTTGTCGATCTCTCTTGCCGAAAAAGGAGTCAGAGTTAATGCTGTTGCTCCGGGACCTATCTGGACACCGCTTATCCCTGCATCTTATTCGGCAGAGGAAGTAAAAACTTTCGGAACAAAGACTTCACAGGTTCCGATGATGCGTGCCGGACAGCCGTGTGAGGTGTCTCCCTGCTATGTTTTTCTTGCTTCTGAAGACGCAAGCTATATGACAGGTCAGGTGCTTCATCCAAACGGAGGGACAATTGTCGGATCATGACGAGATAATTAAGTATTTTTCTTATGGATATTTTGTTTTATAACCCCAGTAATTATGCAACTTTTCAAAGACTTTGTTTATTTTCTTCATTATTCGCAAATTTATATTGCAAGAAAATTCCCCAAACGAATAAATCTGAACCAATTGGTTTATTTGATCATCCTCAATCTACTTGCTTATTTTAAAGTATATTCTTTCTGTCATTGTTCAATAGTCTTGTATTACGTGAGTTCAAATCCACCACCAAAACCGCAAAAATATCTTTTTTATAGTGCTTAGACAGAAAGGTAGCGTAAAATAGATGCCGCCAGAAAAAACCCGATTTATCGGGTTTTTTCCGTTTTTACAGCCGGAAAGGCAGAGGGTAGAACGACAGATGAAAACCGCCATTTTACCTCTTTTGAGAGAAATGAACTCCTGTACAACTGAATACTCGACACATCGAGGCAGATAGAAATAAAAAATCTATCTGCCTTTTTTGTTTCCCGAAGGAGGTAAACCTATGAAGAAAAAAACCGACTTGCCATCCATAAAAGGATTGGCGCAAACCTTTTTAGTGATGGATATTAAACCACACCGCATAGTCCGATTATAGTCACACATCCGTTTATCGATACGGGATTTGTATATTTCAAAGGAGACCGTAAGCCGGAAAATATACTTGAAAACAATGACGCCCTGCTCCGCTGGCAGACAGAGAAGACGAAACAGATCAATGAATCCGATTCGGCAGATCGGATTTTTTCATGCTGACAAAACCGTATCGATTGGTTTTTCTGAAATACGCAGAACCGTACCTCTCGCAAAAAGATTTTTCACGAATACTTGCGGATGCGTGGACACAGACAGAAGCTCCGCACAATGATCCGAATTTCAGCACAAACAAGCTAATAGGTTTATTTAAGAAAGCCGATCCCGTCTATCTCATGGAAATAGATGAATACAAACAATTCAAGGAATTGGAGAATACGGTAACTGTCTATCGCGGAGTCACTCCATATAACGCAGATAATCTGAAAGGCTTGTCGTGGACGCTGAATCCCGAAACCGCCGAATGGTTTGCAAACCGCTTCGGCGATGATGGCACAGTATATGAAGCACAGATAGAAAAATCCCACATCTATGCATATTTCAGTAGCCGAAACGAATCCGAGATCATCGTTGATCCAAAATATTTAACAGACATCACAGAATACGAAGAATCAACAAACGCATTTATCTTCTCCTTTTCTCCAATTACCGATACATATAAATACTGTTCATACAGCCACGGAATTTCTGATACTGCCATGGAAGATTTAGACGAACGAATGCGTCATAACCTTTTCTTTTTATAGGCCTAAGAAGATGAAGATGCCATTGCAATCTGAACCTATGTGGTTTGGATATTAATGGTATTTTCTTTTATAATTCCACGTATTTGCAATCCTTTCCGATCCGCTTTTTCTTTTTTATCTGGACTAAAATCAGAAAAATACAAAGTTCAAAACAAATTGGCAATCTATTAAAGAAGCTCCTAAAGGGATTGTTTTTTACAAAAAATGTGGTATACTTTAATTAGAATAATGAATAAATTGATTCTTGCCTTGATACAGATTGATTTATTGGTTTGTATCAAGGCTTTTTATAATACTATGAATAGTGATGCCGCTACTATCTATCATATAATTGGAGGGGGAAATGCTTCAGGAAAGGTTTGTTCGAATGCAGTTGAGCTTATTTCAATCCTTTGCTGCTGGCTGTTCTTTAAAAACGGCGCGAGAGGGGCAAGATAAACTTGGACTGCTGATGACCTCCTTGCAGAAAAAGAAAATCACCTGCAAAAACATTCATTTTGATACGTTCGAAGGAGCGCTCATAACGCCAAAGGATTTACTACGGGACGGTATTCTCCTATATCTCCATGGTGGAGGATATACCTGCGGAGATTTGACATATGCAAAAGGATTTGGCACTACCCTTGCTGCAAAACTTGGCATTCGGGTACTATGTCCTGCATATCGGCTTGCGCCTGAAGCTCCTTTTCCAGCCGCGGTAGAAGACGCTTTCGCTGCCTACGAATATCTTCTAGCCAGTGGATATCGCCCATCTGAAATTCTATTGTGTGGGGAGAGCGCCGGAGGAGGTCTGGCATTTTCTCTTTGCCTAAAGCTTAAGGAGAAGCGCATGGCAATGCCTGCAGGGATTGTCGCCGTCTCGCCTTGGACAGATTTGACTTTATCTGGGGGCACATATGCGGATAACGCCAATATAGATCCTTCCATGACACAAACGCGCCTGCGCTTTTATGCGGATTGTTATATCTATGGCACACCAAAAGGCATTTCTAATCTAGAACTGGATCAGAGAAAAAAGAAAAATCCTCTTGCATCTCCCTTATTTGGAGACCTTTCCGCCATGCCGCCAGCGCTGATATTAGCCGGCGGGGATGAAATTATGCTGGACGATGCTCGCCTGATGCATCAGGCGCTGCATGCAGCCGGATGCGCTTCCCGGATTATTGTACGGGAGGGAATGTGGCACGGCTATCTGCTGTATCCCATACGGAGCAGTCAACGGGATTTTAAAGAGGTGGAGCGTTTTCTCCTGGAAACCTTGCCGCCGCCACGGAAGCTGCGATGGATCAGGTTAGACAATGCTGCTAAGATTTATCCTGCGATTAAAACAAGAAGATGGAACAACTACTTTAGATTATCCGCTACCTTGCAGGAGTCTGTTGACCGAGACGTGCTGCAGGCGGCGCTTGACGTTACTGTGCGCCGGTTTCCAACCATTGCTGTTCGCATCCGGCGGGGCTTGTTTTGGTACTATTTAGAGGAAATTCCGTTTGCTCCGGAAATTCACACAGAATATGCTTATCCTCTGGTGCATACCCCCTTTGACGATATTCAAAAATGTGCATTCCGGGTGATTGTATACGAAGGGCGTATATCCGTAGAATTTTTCCATGCAATCACCGACGGCAACGGCGGCCTTGTTTTTCTGAAATCGTTGGTAGCTGAATATTTAAAGCAGAAATATGGTGTCGTCATTCCCTATGGAAACGGCGTTCTAGACAGACTGGAAACGCCGCGGGAAGGAGAAATGACGGATAGTTTTCTAAAATACAGCGGAAAGATTGGCGCCAGCCGGCGTGAGGCAAACGCCTTTCATTTTGCGGGAACTTTGGAAAAGGACGGATTCTGCACCAATACTACTTTTATGATGGACGCGGCTTCTCTTGCAGACAAAGCAAAAAAGCGCGGCGTTACCGTTACTGCTTTTCTGACAGCGGTTATGATTCAGGCGACTATGGCTGTCCAGGAAAAGATGGTAAAAAAGCCGTTAAGAAGAAAAACGGTAAAAATATTGCTGCCGGTTAATTTACGCAATTTATTTCCCAGTGAGACTTTGCGTAATTTTGTGCTGTATGTAACACCAGGTGTGGACGCTCGATTGGGGACATATACTTTTGACGAGTTGTGTCAAATCGTGTATCATCAAATGCAGCTGATGATCACGCAAAAACAAATGCAAATGCGAATTTCTGCAAACGTCAATATAGAAAAATATTTCTTGATCAAGGCTACGCCGCTATTTATAAAAAATTTGTTTTTAAAGCTAGGGTTCATTCTTGTTGGAGAGAGAAAATCCTGCTTCACGTTTTCTAATTTAGGAATTGCCTGCCTGCCGGATCCTATGGGAGACTATGTTTCCAGAATGGATTTTGTACTTGGCGTACAATCTACCACGCCATATAATGTGGCTGCAATCACGTATGACGGCACGCTGCAGGTAAATATTATTCGAAACATACAGGAGCCTATTTTGGAAAGGCATTTTTGGGAGGCCCTGCGTGCATTGGATATCCGTGCAAAGGTAGAAAGCAATCAACGATAAAGGACAGGAGGTTATAACAAATATGTATTGTATACGCTGCGGCGTGGAGCTTGCCGAGCACGAAACATGCTGCCCGCTTTGCAAAACAAAAGTAGTGCACCCGGATTTTATCCGTCCAAGCGCCCCTACGCCGTATCCCAAAGATAAAGTAATTTATAGAGACTTGAATCGAAGCGGGGTGCTTTTTATCCTGTCTGTCCTTTTTTTCCTTGCTGCAGCGCTGATGCTGGTATGCGATTTGTCCCAAAGCCACATCATCATCTGGTCAGGATATGCCGTTGGTGGACTCGGCGTGGGGTACTTGTTTTTTGTATTTCCATTATGGTTTCGCCGACGCGTTCCAGCCGTGTTTGCTGCGGTGGACTTTGTTGCTGTGCTGCTGTTTTTATGGTATATAAATGCGGCAGTCGGTGGCTCCTGGTTTCTTTCCTTTGCAATGCCTACAGTTCTCATGCCGGCGGCAATAACATGCGTATTTCTTATTTTGTATCAATATTTTCGCAGTGGATTGCTGTGGATTCTTGGAGGCGCCTTTATACTCTTTGGTGTATCTCTTGTGGGGACAGAACTGCTTATGCAGTATACCTTCTCTCTTGGCCGGGGGCTGGTGTGGTCTATTTATCCCTTAGTTGTGTTTTCTATCCTTGGAATTTTGCTGCTTGTTATCGCTTCCAGTTCCCGCCTGCGTGGGTATTTGGAGCGAAAATTCTTTTTATAGCAGCTTTTGGCGCTTGCTTTTCCAAACTGTGGTCTATACAAAAAAGCGGCGGACATTTGGAATTTTTCTTGACACCTATGTAAAATGTGATATAATAGCTGCAAAGTATCTATTGATGCTGGATTACACGAAGCGCAATCCAGCATCATGGTATAATACCAGTAAAATCAATCTTAGGAGAACCTTGTTATGAAACACGCGTTAAAAGTTGGTATAATCGGCCTGGGCGAACGGGGATACAGCACACTCTCCGGCGTTCTATGCGATATGGATTCTATATGTATTACATATGTTTGCGATACTTTGGAGGACCGGGCGCTGCGGGGACAGCAGATTGTTTCGGAGAAGAAAGGAAATACGCCTAAATATACCACAGACTATCGGGTTTTAATAGAGGATCCGGATGTCGAAGTAGTGGTAATCGCCTCCGCATGGGAAAATCACATTCCGGCGGCGATAGCGGCTATGCAGGCCGGGAAATATGTAGGCTGCGAGGTTGGCGGCGCATATTCCATAGATGATTGCTGGCAACTGGTGCATACCTATGAAGAGACGGGCCGTCACTGTATGATGTTGGAAAACTGCTGCTATGGACGAGATGAACTGATGGTGCTGCGTATGGTTCGTGAAGGATTGTTTGGAAAAGTTGCAGCCTGTGAAGGCGGCTACCACCACGATCTGCGTTATGAGATAACGCATGGAGTAGAAAACCGGCACTATCGTCTGCGAAACTATCAAAATCGCTGCTGTGAGAACTATCCTACCCATGAACTCGGACCGATTGCAAAGGTTTTGAATATCAACCGGGGCAACCGGATGCTTTCGCTTACATCTATGTCTTCCGGTGCATGGGGACTGAATACATATGCACAGGGACAGGAAAATGTAAACGCCGATTTGCATACCGCACGTTTTGCACAGGGAGATATTATAAAAACGAATATTTTGTGTGCGGGAGGGGAGCTGATCACTCTTACGCTGGATACATCGCTGCCACGTCATTATTCCAGGGGCTTTACAGTACGCGGCACAAAGGGCAGCTACACAGAACTGACAAAAGCGGTATTTCTGGACAGCCTGGGTGAGAGCGGAAACGGTCTGTATAACAATCTGGATCAATATCGGCAGGATTGGGAGCACCCTATCTGGCAGAAATATTTGGAAGAAGGCGTTAAAGGCGGCCATGATGGTATGGACTGGTTGGTGTACTCCGCTTTCTTTGAAGGCATTTTAAATAATCGCCAGCCGGTAATCGATACATACGATATGGCGTCCTGGATGGCGATTACGCCTCTGTCGGAGCGTTCTATCATGCAGGGCGGCCAGCCGATGGATATTCCCGATTTTACCCGTGGCCAGTGGCTGTGCCGTACCGACAGCAACCAAGGTCCATATTCGTTGGATATTTAAGGATCTATTTTTCTGCAAAGCAAATAGAAAAAGAGCCGGCATTTTCATGCCGGCTTTGGTTATGCGCAGGGATTTTTAATGAATTTTGCCGCTTCTCTTGATTCTTTGCACAATTTTTGGTACATTATATTAAAATAAATTTTATAAAGGCTGGTGACAGCATGAAAACGGTAAGCTATACTTTAAATAATACGACATTTACGTTTGAATCGTCCACTGGCGCCCTGATTCAAATGGATTATCCCGGGGTGCCTTCAATGGTACGCGAGGGCAGGGGCCTATTTGATCTGTCGTGGCCGGTGCATACGGATTATGATACCCTGCGGCTGAATCCTACTGGAAAATACTGCAGCGTACCACCTGACATCATCTGTGAGGGCGATACTATTACTCTTACGTATAGCAGCATTCCCTGGACCGTGCCAGCTCCTGTCGATATGGCAGAACTGCAGGGAGGTGTCTCCGCTGTTGTTACGCTGCGGGCATGCGCCGATGGCAAGTCTGTTTCTATGCGTCTGACCGTAAAGAACCATTCCGATGCCCCGGTGGTACAGGTTCTGTTTCCAGACATGAACGGCATTGTACCTACCACCGATGAAAAGCACGATGTGCTTACCATGCTGGGAGGCAAAGAACGGCCATTTGTGAAACTGAAAAGCACGCCGAAAACCAGAGAAAACTTTTTTGCCTGGACGGAATCCTGCTCTGGCCGGTTCTACCGGGCAGGCGGCTTTCAGCCCGGTCCGATGATTGGCCGCTGGTATGATATGGGCAGCCGCCGCGGCGGATTTTCCATGTATCGAAAGCATTGGGGATGGGGACCGGACAGTAAAGACGAAATGGGCTATGGGGAACAGCTATGGGTAAAGCTGGATAATCTCAGCGGCAAACTGCGTCTGGCATTTTTGCGGGATACAAAAATCGGCAAGGGGGAGATTTACGACTCCGGGGAGTATATTCTCACTGCCCATGCCGGCCCCTGGATCCAGGGAATTGGCCCATATAAAGAGTTTGTAGCGTCCCAGGTACACCGTGTAGTGGATGTGCCGCAACGTGCGCGAGAGATGTTTGGCTTCCGTACGGTTTTTATGGCCAATGGATACACCAAAGATCCGGATGACTATAGTTGGAAGTATGACGATATGCCCCTCCTTGCCCAAGATATGAAGGATCACGGCCTGTATGATTTAAATGTATGGGGCGCCTTTATGTTCACCCTGCCTACCGGCCCGCACTGCTTTTACGAGGAGTGGGGCGGCTTGGAATGCTGGAAGAAAAACGTGGAAAAACTGCGGGAGATGGGTGTCGTGGTAACGCCGCTGGTATCCTGGATTTCCCTTTGGGATCAGACTGCCAAAAATTACGGTATTACGGAGCGTAGCGGATCCTGGGCGGAGACGCCGAAGTCCGTCCCTATGTTTAAAGCGCCCTACTGTGAGCGGTGGAGCTGCTATCAAATTCATGATCATTCCAGAGAAAACTGGAGAGAGGATATTCGAAACGGCCTGCGGTTCTTCCGGGACGAGGCGGGCTGTCCCGACATCTGCTGGGATCAATATGTACTGGGAGACAATCAGGACGATATTGTGCACGATATCATCAATGAGTACCGGTTGGAAACAGAAAAAATGTATCCCGGAACGGTGTTCTCCTCTGAATCTACTTTGTATTTTGAGTCGGAGTTGGACAATACTGACTTTACCTGGAACTGGCTGTATTGGCCAGGCAGGGGAGATATGCGTCCTTATATGCATGTGGTACGCACTCTGCGTCCCAATATCAATGTGGACTCAGACCCATCCTATGTAAAGTTTATATTTATGGACAACTACGTGATCAACGTGTATCCCTCAAAGCCTGAGAACTACAACGGCAGCGCGCTGATCCGGGAGTACCCCGCATTTTCCAAGGCGGTGAAGACCTGCGCTGCACTGCGTCAGGCATATCTTACATATTTTATAGACGGCGTTATGGTGTCCGACTGCCCTGTAGATATGGACCAGGATGTTCCCTGCCGAATTACAGGCTATCAAAAAGAGGATTCCATGCTGCTGATCGTGTACAAATACAAGGACACGGATGCATGTATTCCCCTGGAGCTTTCACCGTATCTTCCAGGACAAAATTTCTCTTATCGAATCAGCAATGAAGAAAATCAGGTGATCGGAAAAGGCAGCGTAAGTGCCACCGGCACTATCTCCCTTGCCGGAGAAAGAAAAGCGCTGTATATGATCGAGTTGTTCAGAGAAAAGGACAGCACAGCTGTATGAGTGGTATTATTCTGGAAAAACTTTTGATCATGATGGTCATGGGCCTGATTGGATTTATCTGTGGAAAGACAAAGTTAATTGATGGGGATACAAACAAAAAGCTTTCCAATTTATCGCTTTTGATTATCAACCCGCTGCTGATTTTCGTATCCTATCAGACGCCTTATTCATCGGACATCGCGGCAGGACTTGGTATCGTATTTCTGCTGTCCTTACTATCCTTTGGGATCCAGCTGGGAGCAGCACTGCTTTTAGTAAAAAAGAAAAACAACCCCCATATTGGGGTGGAACGGATGTCCCTGGCCTTTTCCAACAACGGATATATCGGTATCCCTCTGGTTCAGGGGGTATTTGGAGCCCAGGGCGTCATATATATGACTGTGTTCGTCACTGTGTTCAACATCGTTCTTTGGACGGTTGGCGTACTGTTTATGACGGGAAAAACCAGCTTTCGACAGGCATTGAAAAATCTGTGCTCGCCCGCAATATTTATGGTTCTTATGGGGCTTGTGTTTTTCTTTTCGAAAATATCCCTACCGGAACTGGTTCTTGAGCCGCTGGAAACCGTAGGAAATATGAACACGCCTTTTGCTATGCTGATTGCTGGAGCAACCCTTGCCGGTTCCAATCTGCTTGGATGCATCAGAAAGCCCCGACTGTATCTTTTATCGGCGGAAAAACTTTTGCTGATTCCGATAGTTTCTGTTTTTGTGTTGATTCCTTTTGCATGTCTTGGCGTAGATCCGATGCTGATTACCATTGTGGTGATTGCTGTGGCTTGTCCCACCGCGGCGGCGTGTACCATGTTCGCCCATCGGTATCAAAAAGATAGCGCATATGCATCGGAAATATTTGCGGCTACGACAATTTTGTCTGCCGCTACGATTCCGGCGGTAATCTGGCTGCAAAGCTTTTTGCTGGAACTGCTGATATAATATTATGGAGAAACGTATGCATCCCATTAAGCATTTTAAAACGATTACAAAGCATCGGCACAAGGTAATCGGTCATTGCCGCCGGGCCGGCATTTTCTGGCAGGGACTGCGGCATGATTTGTCTAAATACTCCCCAACGGAATTTTTCCGAGGGGCCAAGTATTATCAAGGTAATCAAAGTCCGAATGTACAGGAGCGGGTCAAAACCGGGTATTCAACAGCGTGGTTGCATCACAAGGGACGCAACCGGCATCATTTTGAATTTTGGACAGACTATCATCCGGTAGAACGAAAGGTGCTCCCTGTAAAGATGCCACTGCGCTATGTAATAGAAATGTTTTGCGACCGGGTCGCCGCCAGCAAAATATACAAAGGAGCAGAATATACGGATGGGGATCCGCTGGCGTATTTTGCGCATGCAAAGTCTATGCGGGTGATCCACCCCGAGACATCCGCCTTTTTGGAGCAGTTGCTCACCATGCTGGCACAGCAGGGAGAAGAGAAAACATTTGCCTATATTCGCACGTATTTGAAAAGTCATGATACATATTAAAACTGCTCCCTCATCAGAGGGGGCAGTTTTAATATGATATTCTAAGCGGCTTCGTAGGAATAGCAGTTTGCTGTATCTTTCCCCGTCAGCGGCGGAGTCCTTCAATTTTACTGCTTACCTGCCGTTCATAGTCGATAATTTCATTGCATAAATCAGCGACCTGGCTGTCACATCGTACCGCATGCTTTGCATAGACTTCCGATAAGGAATCTGCGCCCATATCGCACCCCTTTGCTACCATATCTGCAATATGGGAATCGGTATTATCAATCATTGTGTTGATACGAATACCGGTTTTTGCCATAGCCTTTGCCATAAGCCCTGGTTCCTTTGGCTCTATACTGCGCTCATGCATCAGCTGGCTGGTCCGCTGGGATAGTGCGCCATAAGTTTCCATTTGCGCGGTCAATTCTGTAATCATGGATCTGCCTTTTACTTTAGGCAGCACGGAATTGATATTTTCCATAGCCATCTTTGTATTGCTATACATTTCGCCAAGCAGTGCCTGATTGGGATTTTGTTTATCCATAATAACAACTACACCTTTCTGTTTGTCAATTTTTTAATGGTTCCTTTGGTAATATTGTTTCCAATGGTCCCAATTTCATGCGAAGAGGAATTGACAAAGGACCTGATTTATGCTATGATAAAGTTTAGACAAGCTGCATACATATTACGGAAGGTTATCGAAGTGGTCATAACGAGGCGGTCTTGAAAACCGTTTGTCCTTACGGACACGTGGGTTCGAATCCCACACCTTCCGCCAACGCGGCTTATTCCCGCGTTAAAAAGCCGCAAGGATATCCTTGCGGTTTTTTTGATCATTCGTAATATTGGAGGATATCTAAGTGAGTTGTAATAACAAAATTTCATCTAGCGATGTACTGCGTTCTGAAGAAATAATAACGCTTATGGGCATCTATAGAGAAGAGTGGAAATATCGTGATGGTGCCTTTATGTCTACTTTCTTAAAATTTTCGTTACTGTCTTTACTTATCACCTTTTTCCCAAATCTAATAGGCAGAATCGGTTTTGACCAAAGCGCACCATTGCTAGAAAGTATTCCATCTTTTATTTTTTCGATTTTTGGCATCATCTGCGCTCTGTTTGGTTTGTTCTATTCCTCTGCCGAAGCGCAAAGAATCGTACAAATTGATAATGCGTATAAACGCTTGATGGCACAGCTTCCGGAAGACGCCAGGGTAAAAATGCTGAACAATACTATAGGCAACAGTAAAAATATAATCAAAAGAATCCAATTAGTACGTTTAAATAAAGTTCTGTACTACGCATATCTAATCCCGATTGGTTTAGCCATTCTTAATTTTGTTCTTATAATCCTTGACAAATAGATTTTTTGTGCTATACTTTAACGATTTAATCTTGAAGTTAAATGGATGGCATGGGCGAAAAGAAAAACTTTATGTATCATTACATTGAAGACAAAGAATTTTTGAAGCGCATGAAAAGTTTTTGTTCGGGAATCATAAACCAGCTTGTGCAAAGAATTAACAACGATTCTATTATGACAGTTGAGGCATACTTGGTTGGCAGCGGCGCAAAAAATCTTATAACGCAAAATGCCAATGAGCCAATTGAGCTCGATTATAATCTTTGTGTTAATAAGATATATGTTTTTCGTTTTAATAACCCCATGGAAATAAAAGAGTATATCAAAAAACATTTTAATGTAGTTCTGAAAAACAATGGTTGGAGCGATTGTCAAGACTCTACTTCTGCATTATCTACAAACAAAATTTATTTCACCAAAGGAAATAAAACAAAATTCGATATTGATCTTGCTATCGTTCGTGAAAACAATCGAGGGTGGGAACGTTTAATTCACAATAAAACCGGAATAGTCGTTTTGGACCAGTGGTATTGGAACGAGACGCCCAACGCAAGAGATTTAGTCAATAAAGCTTGTGATATTAAAGATAGCAATTTATGGAAGAAAGTCAGAGAGTTCTATCTGGATAAGAAAAATATGTACTTGCGCAGAGGTGACCGTGACCATCCATCCTTTATCGTGTATATAGAAACCATCAACGAAATATACAGCAAACACTTATTATACAAACGGTAAAAAAGGCTTGATTTTACCAAATTAAGAGAGTATAATCTGAATGATTTTATACTGCAAAGGATTAACCCCATGATACAAAGTCCCTCTCTCACAAAGCTTGCCTGCTATATGTCAAATGCTTCCATGGCGGCGGTAGCGTGTATTTCCCCTCTGCTGTTCGTCACCTTCCACAGCCTATATGGTATTTCCTATGGAAAGCTTGGTTTTTTGGTTCTAATCAATTTTTGCACCCAATTGTGTGTAGATTTGATATTTTCCTTTTATTCTCACAAATTTAATATACCTAAAACAGTACGAGCGATGCCCTTACTCACCATTATAGGGCTGGCGGTTTACGGAATTTTTCCCGTGCTCTTTCCCCAACAGGTATATATCTTTTTGGTAATGGGTACCATGATATTCTCCGCTGCGGCTGGTCTTGCAGAAGTACTCACCAGTCCAGTGATTGCCGCACTTCCTTCCAATAACCCAGAACGGGATATGAGTCGCGCCCATTCCATATATGCCTGGGGCGTGGCTGTAGTCGTTTTACTGAGTACTCTGTACCTGCAGGTGTTTGGCAGAGAAGTTTGGTATATTCTTGTGCTGCTTTGGATCAGTATCCCGCTGGCGGCATTTGTCCTATTTATGTGCGCGCAAATTCCACCCTTGGAAACACAAGAAAGCAGTGCAGCCACTGGAAAACTTTTTAAAAATCCTATTTTGATTTTATGTGTGCTATGTATTTTTTTAGGCGGTGCCAGTGAAGGAACCATGACCCAATGGTGCTCCAGCTATTTGGAGGCAGCCTTGAAAATACCGAAGCTATGGGGCGATATCTTTGGAGTCGCCGCATTTGCAGTCCTTCTTGGACTGGGCAGAACGCTTTATGCAAAGTTCGGCAAGAATATTTCCACATATCTTTTGCTTGGATTTGCAGGCGCATTTGTTTGCTATGTCACGGCGGCACTCTCTCCCTCCCCTGTGATCGGTCTGATCGGCTGCATGCTTACGGGGTTTTGTGTGTCTATGCTTTGGCCCGGCACCTTAATTTACACCACAGAAGCGATTCCCCGCGCCGGTGTAGCCATTTACGCGCTCCTTGCAGCCGGCGGAGATTTAGGCAGTTCTGTAGCGCCCCAGTTGATGGGAAGCATCACAGATGCAGTGGCCGGCGGAAAGCTTGCCGCTTCCTTTCCGGGAGATTTATCGCCTGAACAGGTGGGGTTTAAAGCGGGAATGCTGATTGCCGCGCTGTTTCCCTTGCTAGGAACAGCTGTAGTAATCGTTTTAAAAAAAGCAATAAGAAAGCAGCAAAAATAAGCCCCCCCCGCTTCAATACCTGCTGTTATACACAATAAAAAGCTGCAGAATTTCTGCGGCTTTCCTTATGGAACAAAATAAGAATCGCAAGGATGACTGAAATCTCATTCATGTAGATTTATCATATAAAAATCCATTGACTATTCCTGCCTGTATGTGATACAATAGCCCATGCGAAGAAGTACTTTTTACAAATTCACATTTGTGTCAATAGTGAAGAGGATTGCACATGCTTGAAATAGCCCCCCAAAAAAGAACTGCGCATCTTTCTGCCGCACAAACAATCATGGCAGGATTCATCTGCATGATTTTCATCGGCGCTCTTTTGCTAAATTTGCCCATTGCCAGCAAATCCGGTGAAAGCGTAGGATTTATCAATGCACTTTTTACCGCCACCTCTGCAAATTGCGTTACAGGGCTGGTAGTCGTCAATACGATGGCCCATTGGACACTCTTTGGAAAAGCGGTCATATTGATCCTGATCCAAATCGGAGCATTGGGCTTTATGACGCTTATAACCGCGGCCATGATTCTGGTACGCCGGAACATTTCTCTACGAAGCCGGCAGACGATACAAACATCTTTCAATCAGGATAACATTGGCGGCATGGTCCGTCTTGTAAAGCGAGTGGTTCTCATTACCATTACTTTTGAGGCTTTAGGCGCTATTTTTCTGGCTCTATTCTTTTGGGCCGGCGGAACAATGAGCCTGCCAAGAGCACTTGGGCAGGGCGTCTTCCATGCGGTGTCCGCGTTTTGCAATGCAGGATTTGATAATATCGGTACGAATAGTCTCGTTTCTCTCCAAAAAAATGTTCCTATTAATTTTATAATCATGACGCTGATTGTGGCCGGTGGTATCGGCTTCCATGTTTGGACAGAAATTGTACGCATGATAAAAAATAAAGAAAAGCGCTCCCTGCGCTTCCGGTTGCATCGGCTCAGTCTGCATAGCAAAATTGTCTTTACCATGACTGGCATTTTGATTCTCGTTGGCGCGCTCTTTTTTCTGATTATAGAATGGTCCAACCCACATACGTTGGGAGAGATGCCCGTGTGGGAAAAGCTGCAGGCGTCACTGTTTCAATCGGTGACGCTGCGTACCGCCGGATTTAACACGATCCCCCAAGATGGACTGACGGAAATTTCGCAATTTGTTTCCTGCATTCTTATGCTCATCGGCGGTTCCCCTTCCGGTACGGCTGGCGGAATCAAAACAGTTACCATCGGAATTGTTATTATTTCTATGGTATCTGTAATTCGGGGCCGCAATAAGTTGGAGGCTTTTGGCCGTTCCCTTCCATTGGACCTTCTGCAAAAGGCGTTGAGCGTGGCCTCTATCATGTTCATTGTTGTATTTGTCTCCACTACTTTGCTGTATTTTACAGAGCTGGATAATCCATATCCACACACATTTTTGGATCTGCTCTTTGAAACCTGCTCCGCTGCAGGTACGGTAGGTGTAACAACGGGTATTACGCCGCATTTATCTGATGCGGGAAAAATCGTACTCATTTTTTGTATGTATATAGGGCGACTGAGTCCCATCACGGTAGTGGTGGCGCTGAATAAAAAACTGCGCGCGGGAGACGACAGCATTGGACTGCCGGAAGAGCGCGTTACGATAGGTTAAGGAGAATAATCCATTATGGGCAAACAAGGAAATCGAAATTTTGCAGTGCTTGGGCTGGGGCACTTTGGTATGAGCATTATCCATACGCTTTCTGAATTCGATGTAAATATCATGGCGTGTGACCGGGACGAGGCGAAACTTCAGTTGGCAACCGAATACGCCACACATGTTGTACGGGCCGACATGGCGGACGAAAACGCACTGGCTCGCATGGGACTTGGAAACTTCGATGTAATCGTTCTTGCAATCGGAACGGACTTTGAAGCATCTCAAATTGCTACTATGATTGCAAAAGAACACGGGGCAAAATATGTCATTGTGAAAGCCCGTAATCTGCGGCAAAAAAAGATTTTGGAAAGCATCGGCGCAGATGAGGTAATTCTGCCGGAACATGAAATCGGGGCTAAGCTGGCCAGACGCCTTGCCAGCCCCAACATCATGGATATATTAGACGATTCAGAATTTTACACCATTACGGAAATGCACCCACTGGACGAGTGGCTGGATCAAACCATTCGAGAGTCGGATGTTCGCAGAAAACACAACATTACAATACTGGCAATTCGGCGGGGAGATACGTTTATTATTCCGGTTTCTCCTTCCGATGTGCTCACCCAAGAAGATGTGCTGATCGTGCTGAACGAAAAAAAACGAACTTAACGCGCGGGGCATGAAATGATGAGTCAGACGACATTCGCGCTGCGGGATTTCTTTCCCTTTTGGGATCAGTTAGAACCGGCGCAAAGAGAAGAACTGTCCGAGCACTGCCAGCTGCACCATTTTTCCAAAGGAGAGAGAATCCATACAGAAAAGAAACAATGTATGGGGTTGCTGCTCATTCAAAGTGGTCAGCTGCGGGCTCTGATTTTATCCGAAGCAGGAAGGGAAATCACGCTGTACCGACTATATACATTAGACATTTGCCTCTTTTCTGCTTCCTGTATGATGCGCAATATTCAGTTTGACATTCAAATGGAGATAGAAGAAGATACCCACGCTTTTGTGGTCCCTCCTCTGCTGTATGATAAGCTGTGCCGTCAATCTGCTTTGATGGCCAACTATACAAACGAACTGCTGGGATCTCGCTTTTCCAATGTGATGTGGACACTGGAGCAAATTTTATTTAAAAGTATGGATAGCCGGCTGGCTCGTTCCCTGCTGGAGCGAGCCCTGGGAGATAACACAACAAAATTACATGTTACCCACGAGTGGCTGGCTAGAGATTTAGGCAGCGCCCGCGAAGTCGTAACACGCTTGCTGAAATACTTTCGGGACGAGGGGTGGATCGCATTGTCCCGGGGATGTATTGAGCTGCTGGATGAAAAAAAGCTGCGTGAGGTTGCTGATGGGTAAAAAACTGTGACTATGTCACAGTTTTTTTATAAACCAAGCAGTATAATAGGATAAAGTCAAATATTTTGATATAAGGAGAAATGACAATGGATAAAAAAGTAAAGGAACTGCTCAATGAGCAGATTATGAAGGAATTTTATTCAGCCTACCTGTATTTGGATATGGCAAACTACTACGGGGATGAAGGATTGGAAGGATTTCAAAATTGGTTTGAAATCCAGGCGCAGGAGGAGCGGGACCACGCTATGCTGATGCGCACCTACCTGATGAACAACGGAGAAAAGGTCACGCTGCTGCCTATTGCGGCGCCAGCAGAAAACTACAGTTCCTTTGACGAACCGCTGTATAAAACACTGGAACACGAAAAGACCGTTACCGAATCCATTCATACGATTTTTGCCGCTGCGAACGAAATCCACGATTTTCGTGCAATGGAATTTCTCAATTGGTTTGTAAAAGAGCAGGCGGAGGAAGAGAAAAATGCAGGAGATCTGATTAAAAAATATCAGTTGTTCGGCAGCGACGCCAAAGGTTTGTATCAGCTTGACCAGGAACTGAAAGCACGGATATATTCTGCGCCGTCTCTGATATTAGACTAATTTTATATAAAAGAAATTTGCAAATTTAGACACAAATGTTCATAAAATGGTTGCAATATAATCACAAACGTGGTATAATATGAGTCGGCCTTTCATACATATCACTAAGGAAAGGTTTGTAAAAATTTTAATCAGAAAGGACTTATACCCATGAAAAAAGTTTTTGTATTGTCAATGGCACTTTTGCTTTGTGTCATGTCCGTATTCGTTGGCTGCTCTTCTAAGAACGAGCTGGAGAACTATGCGAAAGCACAGCAAAGCGAGCTGGACAAAACTCCAATGGAAGGATTTGCAGTAGATTGTTCTGTAGACGGCAATTCTTTGGTTTACACCTACAAATATGATATGGAAGGTTTAGAGTTGACCGAAGATGTTGCCAAGAGCACATTGGACCTGCTCGATTCTTCTTCTGAGGCAATTCTTGCAGCTGTACAGGCAGAAGTATCCTCTTGCGAATCTATCTTTATTAAGATTGCAGACGCAGATGGAAAAGTTCTGGCTGAGAAGGAATATAAATAATTTATATTAAAGAAAGGCGCCGGTTTGTTTAAACCGGCGCCTTTTTATTTGCAGTTGTTTACTATGTCCCAAAGCGGCTGCATAGCGGCTTGGTCTGCCTCAGGGATTGCCTGCAGCGGAAACGGAATATTCAGCGCATCATACTTTTCTAGGCATAGTTTTCGAAATGGAAGCAGTTCAAGCCTTTCCAAATTGGAAAACTGGATAGCCATTTTTTGCAAAGCCGCCGCACTGGCAGGCGTATCGTTAATTGTGGGAACGATTACCTGACGAATCCAAAGTGGAATCCCCATTTGCCGGGTTAGGTGCAGAAAGTTCAGCACCCTTTTTAAATTGCCTCTGCAATATTGGCGGTACTCTTCTTCCGTTGTAAATTTCAAATCTGCAATTACAAGATCGGTATACTCCAGCACAGCTTGTGCTCCCTCTAAATCGGATGTGCCGGCAGTACAGATAGCGGTGTGGAGCCCCGCCGCTTTTGCACCCCGCAGCAGTTCTGCTGCAAAAGCGCTTTGCAACAGCGGTTCGCCACCAGACAAAGTAATTCCGCCGTTCTCTCCAAAATAGGATTTATACCGGAGAGCCTTTTCTAAAATCTCCTTTGATGTATACAGCGTTCCGCCGGACATGTCCCAGGTTTCCGGATTGTGGCAATAGGCACACCGCAACGGACAACCTTGAAAAAAAACTACGAATCGAATACCCGGGCCTTCTAAAGTTCCGAGCGTTTGGAATGCATTGATTCTTCCTTGCATGTCCCGCCCCTTAAATTGCACTGTGGAAGGTACGGCGAATGACTTCCTTCTGCTGTTCCCTGCTTAGCTTGTGGAAATTTACCGCATAACCGGAAACACGAATAGTAAGGTTGGGGTACTTTTCCGGGTCATTATATGCCTCTTCCAGCATTTCGCGGTTCAATACATTTACATTCAGATGGTGCGCCCCTTGATCAAAATATCCGTCCAACATTGCGCACAGGTTTGCATGGCGCTCTTCACAGGTTTTGCCAAGGGCGTCTGGAATAATAGAAAAAGTGTTGGAAATTCCGTCCTTACAATACTGATAGGGTATTTTTGCTACAGAGTTCAGAGCAGCAAGGGCTCCGTTTTTCTCCCTTCCATGCATAGGATTTGCACCTGGTGCAAAGGCTTCTCCAGCTTTTCTGCCGTCCGGGGTGGACCCTGTTTTTTTACCATATACCACATTTGACGTGATGGTCAAAACAGACAGGGTATGTTCCGCTTCCTTATACAATGGATGTCTGCAAAGAGCTCGGTAAAATTGCTCCATTTGGGAAGCGGCAATGGTATCCACCCGATCATCGTCGTTACCGTATGCCGGGTATTCCCCGTTAACCACAAAATCCCGGATTAAACCGGTTTCCGGATCCCGAACGCATTTGACCTGAGCAAATTTAATAGCGGACAGGGAATCTGCCAAAACGCTAAGCCCGGCCGCGCCAAAAGCCATATACCGGTGTACCTGGGTATCATGGAGCGCCATCTGGGTCTTTTCATAGGCATACTTGTCATGCATGTAGTGGATCACGTTCATGGTGTTGGCATACACACCCGCCAGCCAGTCCCGGTATATATCCAGGCGGGCGCATACGGCGTCGTAGTCCAAAACCTCATCCGGATACGGTTCCATCTCCGGTCCCATTTGAATATTTTTCATTTCGTCCCGCCCGCCATTGAGCGCCAACAGCAACAGCTTTGCTAAGTTGGCCCTAGCGCCGAAAAACTGCATATCCTTCCCTACCCGCATAGCGGAGACGCAGCAGGCAATTGCATAATCGTCGCCGTAATAGGGGCGCATTAAGTCGTCATTTTCGTATTGAATAGCACAGGTATCTGTAGAAATAGAAGCGCAGTATTTTTTAAACGGCTCTGGCAGCTGCTGGGACCACAAAATTGTAAGATTTGGTTCCGGAGCGGCGCCCAAGTTGCACAGCGTGTGCAAAATCCGGAAAGAGGTTTTTGTGACCAGCGTTCTGCCGTCCTCGCCCATACCGCCTACCGCTTCGGTGATCCACATAGGATCGCCTCCAAAAAGCTCATTATATGCGGGAGTACGCAAATGACGTGCCATTCGCAGCTTCATTACAAACTGGTCGATCAACTCCTGGGCGTCTGCTTCCGTAAGAATACCTTCTTGTATATCTCTCTGAATATAAATATCTAAAAATGTAGATACCCGGCCCAGGCTCATAGCGGCTCCGTTTTGCTCTTTAATGGCGCCTAAATATCCAAAATATACCCACTGCACCGCCTCCCTGGCGTTTTGCGCAGGCCCGGAAATATCATATCCGTACATAGCGGCCATTTCCTTCAAATATCCCAAAAAGCGGATCTGCTGGAATAGCTCTTCACTGAGACGGATGCTCTCCACATTCATTTCGCCTTGTCCGACAACGGCTTTATCCTTCTTTTTTTCTTCGATTAATTTGTCTATGCCGTACAGCGCCACTCTTCTGTAGTCCCCGATGATTCTGCCCCTGCCGTAAGCGTCAGGCAGGCCGGTGATAATACCGCATCGTCTGACATTTCGCATTTCTTCTGTATATACCCGGTATACGCCATCGTTATGGGTGGTTCTGTATTGAAACTCGTCCTCCACTTTGTCAGAAAGCGTATATCCGTATGCAGCGCAGGCTTCTCTTGCCATTTTGATGCCGCCGAAAGGGTTGACACCACGCCGCAGAGGCGCGTCCGTCTGCAATCCGACGATCAGTTCGTCTTCCTTGTCTAAATAGCCGGGTGCATAGTTGAGCAGAGAGGATACCGTCTGCGTTTCCACATCCAGCACACCGCCCCGTTCCCGCTCTAAGGCAAGCAGTGCGTCCAATTTTTTCCGCAGACGCATTGTTCTTTCTGTGGGTGCGGCAAGAAAGGCCGCATCTCCTGTGTAGGGAGTATAGTTTTTTTGAATAAAATCACGTACATCAATGTTTTTTGTCCAACTTCCTTCTTTGAAATCTGCAGCCATTTGCTTCCTCCTTTGATTGGCAGCGACAAAAAGGGCAGTCTCCTTGTGAGACTGCCCAGACGGTCGGCGCTGCGCTTTTTACTTCATGTGGTAAGCTCCACCAGCGGCCGTACCGCTGTCCGTCAGTAATAAAAAGCGTTGTATTGATTCTGTATATAGCTTAGCCCGAAAATCCTTTTTTGTCAATAGGATTTTTTCATAAGAAATACCGACAATTTTCGGCCTCTTTTATACTTTCCGTATGGTATATACAGTATATTCAAAATCGGAATACTTACTTGGCACATCAATTTCAATTTGCAGGGTCTTTTTGCCTGCCGTAACCGATGCAGGAATATAAAAGTCATGATCTGCAAAGGCGGTAGCCTCATTGTATCCGGGAGTATACCAATCTCCTACTCGTGCGCCATCAGCATATACAATACCCCGCTGAGGAGAATGGGTTTGGTCGTACAACCGGCGCAGGCAAACCCCATCGTTATCCGGCTGAATGGCAACAGTAAACCGAATTTTTCCTGTGCTGTGAAGCAATCCGTCTTTTTGCAGCACAGGGGCTTTGCGCTGCGCTTCTATCTTAGCGGCAAGAGAGGCGGGAACAGCGTTGTCTGCCGTATAGCTGTGCTGTGCCCGAGATGCCTCACTGCCAACATAAAGAAAATCTGTCTGCGTGAAAAGGCTGTCGGGACGCCGGTAAGACAGACACACACTGGAATAGTCAGAATAAGTTTGGCCTACCGCGCCGTGCTGGATCTCCAGACGAATCCCGTCCATGAAGCGAATCGGCATATCGTGAAGGAATCGATAATATCCGGCAGGATATTTGAAAGAACCCTTCACAGTAGAATCGTTCATCAAATACACATCGTTGATACAGCCCGCACAGGGAGAGTCGTATTTCATATTCGGCCAGTAGCAGCCCAAATAAAAGTCCTCTGTGCCAGTGCCGTTGATTTGAGGCGTACGTGCCCCATTTATGTAAAAGTGCTCGTTGCCCTCGCAGTATTGTCCTCCGTGACAGGTTTGGATAATCCCTACGACTTGACCGCGTCCAAAAAATGATCCGATCAGCCAGTCTTCAAACAATTCCGTAAGGCCCTTGCGAAAATCTGCATGAAAATACCCTGTTTCGTTCTGGACATACAGATTTTCTTCAACCGTCATTTGAAGGGTCAATTCCACCGGCGTATCAGACAGATTCACAAGGGTAATGTTGGCCTCTGTCCAGAAGGGCATTGGCATATACATGGACATAACAATCTCGTCATTGTCCATATACACATGCACAGCATGGGACCGTATTTCAGCAAATCCGAAAGGCTGGGCAAACATATATAGCAGAGGTGCGGCCACCTGAGAAATCAGTTCTCCATCCCAGGCGATATCCAACTGAACCTGGCTCAAATCCGTATCCTTAGGTATGCGCACCGTAAACGCAGTAATCACCCCCGCTTGCTTCAAAGTGCAGGCGTTGGTGTATCCGCTGGAGAGCTCCAGCGTTTTTTCAAAGGTATACACCGACTGCTTGCAAGTGTTTTCGTCAAATGCCTGATAATAGGCATCACTCTGTTTGTTTGCGTCAGTCATGTCCACATCGCCCGTATATTTTTCATACATAATGTGGTAGTAAATATTATCTAACTTGCCCGTGGCGGTGATTTTCAGACCGTTTGTATAGGGAATAGGAATAAAGCAGTTGCCGACGCGGCAATCTGATTCGTCGTAATGTCCCCGCTCCTCAAAGGTATTGCCTGTACCAGTCAACTCTGGTACAGCGCCGGTAAACAGCCCTCTCAGGGAAGTGGTATACTGGGGTGTAGTATTGCCATCGAAGTAAAAATAAAGGGTCGTTTCTTCCGTGGCATTGGTGGCCCAAATACTTTTGATGCAACCTTTTCCCATTTCATCAAACAGAACCATCGAACCGTCTGCGTCCTGATACAGGAACTGACCAAAGTCTGCATTGTCCGCTTTGCGGTCAAAACTGGATACCTGGAGGGTGCGTCTGTGCGGTTCCAGGATAGGAAGGTTTTTCAGATCGAAATAGTCTCGCATGTTTATTCTCCCAACATATTGGTTTCGTATCTCCCATTATATGGGAAGAAACAGACAAAGTCAATATTTGCGCACCTTTTTAGGGGAGAGAATTTCTTTACCATATGCTATCGTGTAAATACAAATGATTTTTTAGAAAGGATATGGTAAAATAAATGGAGACAGTCTATGAAAGGGCAAAGATTTCTCCCTTTCGGTGTGAGCTGGTGGGGGATGCTTGCTTTTCCGGAGAATACGAGCTGCCTATCCTGCGCATTACCCGCAGCTTACCCACCCGTGCAATTCCTTTTGACAAGGCACGCACAGCAAAGGAGCAAAACCAATGGGTGCATTTTTACATTCACGATTATCGATTTGAATGTTTATGGTCATACCCCGAAAAATACCTGCCGCTGCTGCAGCGTTTTGAAGGGGTAATCTCCCCGGACTTCAGTCTGTATCGGAGCATGCCGTTGGCAATGCAGATTTGGAATACCTACCGAAACAGGGCGCTGTCCTATTGGCTGCAAAAAAATGGGGTAGACGTAATTCCAAATGTTCGCTGGGGCGACGAGAGAACATTTGCCTTTTGCTTTGACGGGATCCCAATGGAAAGCACGGTAGCCATCAGCACAAATGGATGCATTCAGAAGAAATCCGACCGATTCTATTTTAAACAAGGGCTGCAGGCTATGGTAGAACGTCTGCGCCCAAGAACCATTATAAACTATAGCTGTATGCCCCGCGACATTTTCGGTCCCTATTTGGATGCAGGTATGCACATTGTACAAATTCCCCATTACAGCATTACCGTGCGTGATAAGGGGGCACGGTAATGGGCGGCGGCGGGGGAGGAGGAGGCCCGCTCCGATTTGGCAGAACCAAGGGAAACACGCCGCGCATTCATAAAGACAAGCAAGACAAACATATCAAAGGCAGTAAGAATTATGATCAACAAGTTGCAAACCAAAAAACGCCCAGTATCCTTACGGAAGATCCCGAACAATTGCTTAGAGAAGGAGCTGGCAGGGGGAAAGTTGTTGGAACAAACAAAGAGGTGGTAGATTTTGGACGGGTCATAGGTAAGTTTTATAATATTAGAACAGGTAAATTCTATGATACAACACGGGGCACGATACATTATGATCAGAAAGGCGGCGCACATATCGTACCCGCCAAACCCAATAACTTTACAGAATAACACATAGATAAGGAGTAAAAATAATGCAGCAGGAATATTTGGACATGCTTTTTAAAATTGATGATGCTTTTGACAAAAATCAAAACATTCAAATTCGATGGGCAAACGGCTTGCATATACTGTGCAAATCCATCACCGGAGTATACGAAACAGATACGGAGCCGGGAGACGAGGATTATATCGGCGAATATGCTGCAGGGGTAGAGATTGTAGAAATTTTGCATCCCGGAACCGATGACGACAAGCTTATTTTTTATAACTCTATCGAAATATGTCTGAACTGTATTCCGGAGCAGATTTTGTCGGAAGACGGCGCCGTTCTGTGGGAACGGAAGTCAATATAATAAGCCGCCAGATATTATGCAGAACATCATTCAAATGAAAAAGACATCCCAATTCTGGGATGTCTTTTTCATTCTTCTACGGTAATGACGGATACCGGACAGCTGTTCTCCGCCCGCTTTGCGTTGTCTACATTGTCCTTTGTCACTTCTCCATACGCTTCTGCCAGACCATCGTCCGCAATACGAAATACTTCCGGGCATATGTCTGGGCAAAGTCCGCAGCCGATACAGCCGTCCCGATCAATTATTGCGTTCATACCATCGATACCTCATTTATAAAATTCGGCATGGCTTACCACACCTGTTGGGGTTAGTATGTCCAGCGGCTGCATAAATATTCAGAGAAAATTCAATTCTGTTTATAAAAAAATTCAATTATAATATTGAAGTTTTTTATAAACAGAAATTTTTATATGTAGCAGAGCGTCTCCGCTCTGCATATTGTTCTAATTATCTGCAGCAGAATATCCGGCGAATACCTCTGCAAAGACAAGACCCGCCGCAGGAGCAGTTCCGCTGTTCCCGCTCACCGCACTCCCGTTCACGTCTTTCTTCGCAACGTTCTTCGCGCCGCTCTCTGCAGCGGTTCATGCATCCACAGCTTCTGGCGCAGCCGCATCCACAGCCGTAGCCGCGACGTTCTGTCTCGCGCTCAGCTACGACGCCACAGGAGCATCCGTTATCATTTAATTCTACAAAATTTCTGGCTTCATTGGCTTCATTGTTAAAACCGCAGCACATACTATTTTCCTCACTTTATATTATTTTGTGGACATCCCCACACTTTCAGTATATGTTGGTGGAGCAATATGGTGCGGCGTTCACTCTTGATAAAAAAGCCGGGATCAATTTTACAGTTGACAGATATGAAAGCATAGTGTAATATAAAAAAAGATCCATGATATGGTATAAGGCCGCAGTAAAAATAAAAAGGAGAAGCAGAGATGGATTTTGAGGCATATTTGTATGACAGAGTGCTGCCAGTAATACAGAGTTGGAATGAAAAGGACATATATGCAATTTCATTTTTTGTATACTGTAATGAAGCGTATTGCTATAACGAAATTTCGAATGTTTCTGAGTTTTGTATTTCCTATTGTACAGAAGAAGGGTGCGGACATGCCTCTCCATTTAGTGAAGAAAGATGGAATTTGCCTTTATGCAGGCAGGATGAAACGTATATTATCAACCCGGAGGATGGAGATGCGGGAATGCAGGCACTATTTGCTTGGTACAAAGAACTGGGACTAGATAATATCGGATACGAAAATTGTGAAGAAATGTACGATGAAAATATGACCTATATTGGGAAGGGCCCGGTGGGCTATTACGAACTGCTATGTGCTGTGTCCAACGTAGCTAGGCGTCTGCAGCTGGAAGGGAAGATTAAAGAAAAATTTGGGCCCATTCCAATTATTGTACATGCGCTAGAGTTTTATGACCTAATCGGAGAAGTCACGGCCAGAGCCAATCCCGGCGGAGAGGCTGCACCGTTCCTACAATTTTTACAGGAGTCGGAGGAAGCGGCCGCGCGGGCATGGGAGGAGTACGTACAGGAAAGAGATAAATCTTCTGATAACTGTGTTTAATGTATCGGAAAAAGCGCCGCTTAAGCGGCGCTTTTTCATACAAATGAAATAGTTTATTTTATTTTTCTATTGACAAAAACAAACAAATATTGTATGATATTATCACAAAATAAAATATAATACATATAAATTAGGTGAATTATGCAGTATGAAAGTATTATTTTGGAGCTTTTAAGTCGAATTCAAAAGTTGGAAGACGAATTAGCTCTGCTGAAGCAGGCTTTAAATGGAGAGCCTGTATCTAGCAACGACGAATTATCTTATGAAAAATCAAATTCATATAAGAAAACGACAGATGAAATGTTAGATCTTTGCTATCAATATGGCAAAAAAGTGCATAACGGCGAAAATGTAAAGACGCTTGCAGCAAATATTGCAAAGAAAACCAACATGAATTACAATTCATCTATTATATATCTATATGCAGTGAGCGCTATGCTGGATGGAACAATTTATAAAAGGGCAATCAGCACCAAAGCAATACAAAAATATTTTGACAATATTTTTCATGAGTATGGTACGGAAGGATTGCGCAAGGCACTGCATGCCACAAGACTTCACATAAATTATCGAAAAGACTGCGGACATACTGTCGACTCGCTGGAAGAACTTTGCGATAAAACCGAACAGAAATTGTAAGGCACTTCCCTGCGTGCTCTGCAGAATACCTGCATTTATATTAGGAGGGCTCTATGAACAACAAAATCAAAGTAGCGTTGATCGCCGGCGCTTGCAGCATTATCGCCTCCGTTATCACAGCGTTTGGAACGGCGTCTGTAATTCAGAACGAAAATGCCGTAACTGTAAATATAAACGGCGAAAAGCTTTCCGTCACCTTAGACGAGTATGCGCAAATGTACGATGCTTTGAAGAACGATTATGACGCATTGGCAACGGAAAATCAAATATTAAAAAAGGAAGGCTTGGGCACAGAAAAAAGCAAAGCCAATGTTACTACTGAAGTACAGGCAGGCAAGGCTTATATCGGGGAACAAATAAGCGCTTATTATCACAATAGCCTTTACTACAAAGAATACGCATCTCTTGACACAGAATCTTTTTCTATGGGAAAACAGCCCTACACCCGCGGGTTCACAATTGGTGCTTCAGAGGAATATGGTACTGCATATTATAATCTTGGTGGCAAATATACTACCTTTTCCGGATTGGTTGGCAATCTGGATAACGTAAATCAAGGAGCCGCATATGGCGTTTACGGTGATGATATGCTGTTGGCAACCATTGAAGTAGAGGGAGCCGCATTACCAAAAGCATTCAGCATAGATGTAACCGGGGTGCGGCAATTAAAGATTTTATGTGGAAATAAAAACATTTTTATTTCCGGATTTCAAGTAGGCTTTGCCGATGTTGTTTTTGAGTAATGTCCTTTCACGCTGCGTTTGTAAGCACCTGTAAAAATAACAAAAAGCCTTGATATTTCAAGGCTTTTTTTCCGGCACTTAAATAAACCGGTATACTTTTTGGTGGGGGAAGCTGGATTCGAACCAGCGAAGTCACTGACAACAGATTTACAGTCTGCCCCCTTTGGCCGCTCGGGAATTCCCCCATAAATAAAATATTAAATTTTTGCGTATCGTGAAACCGTAGCTCACTTAATAAGATCCGATGGAGCTGGTGGACGGACTCGAACCCCCGACCTGCTGATTACAAATCAGCTGCTCTACCAGCTGAGCTACACCAGCATCTCATGCAAATCGCTCATGCAAGGAGAATTATATCATATATAGAACTGCTTGTCAAGAGTTTTTTACGAAAAACTATTCTATTTTATTTTAAAATTTTTCTTTACTTTTGACTGCTTCCTTGCTATACTGTCTGCAACGTATGTAAAAATTTTCAGTTTGGAGACCTCTATATGAAGTACATATTGGAAAAGCTGTCTCATCAAGCCGTCGGCTGCGGCAGCTACGCTTACAAAGACACGCAATCCCGTGACGGACAAATTTTTCTGCCCATTGAATCCCAAACTCCCTATGCGCTGTATTCCGGCAACAAAGGCCAAAGTTGGGAAAAACTTTCCATGGAAAAAAGCCGCAAGACAGACCGCTTTATTCAACTGGAGGACGGCTCCTTTTACGCCCTGTCCTTTGATAATGTCGTGCACGACGCCATCCGAAGCTATGGCCAAGAAAAAATCCCTTTCATAGCTGGCATATACCGGGCAAATACTATGGAGGATGTGATTGCAGGAAAAATCACCACATCCTTTACACAAATTGACATTCCCGGCCTCTGTATGGGATGGGGAGATTCTAAAAACAGTCATACCAGCTGTATCTCCAATGGACTGATCCAACTATCTAACGGAGATATCCTAGCTACTATGTATGGGCAAACCAGGGACGACGTCACCTTGTGTCCCTATTTCCAGGAAAACGGCGGTTATGATTTTTATCTGTATCGTGCCTGGTGTATCCTATCTAAGGACGGCGGAAATACATTTTCCTTTTTGTCTACCATTGCAGATGTCCAAACTTATCCCATCCCGGATGTAAACGCAGAAGGATACTGCGAACCGGACTGTATCGAACTCGAACCGGGACACATTGTGTGCGTAATTCGCACCGGGGGTCACGAAATATATTCCCCTCTATACTGTACCCATTCCTATGACAGCGGAAAAACCTGGGAGCCCCCTTACGAAATATGCCCTTGGGGCGTTCTGCCCAAGCTCTTCACCATGACAGACGGCACCCTGGTATGCGTTTCGGGCCATATACACACCATATTGCTGTTTTCTCCAGATGCAGGCCGCACCTGGAGTCAGCCACATGTCATTGAGCCTTGTGATGGAAAATGGGATAAAAGCCCTTCCGGCTACAACAGCGCATTTGAAAGCCGTCCTGGGGAGATCACCATTATTTATGACGATCCCAAGGAAGGGATAGACGAGGGAGCCCCTACAGGACAGCTACGCCGTATATATATCCGCACATATCGTGTGCGGCATGAAAAGTAATTCTATTTTTTCTTCCATACGGCCGCATACTGCATAATGGGCTTGCTGGCAGAAGCGGTAACGACAAGCACTGAGGAGAGCAGTAGACCAAACGCGCCCTGTGCCAAATTTCCTGTAAGATTTACTAGAGCAGCCCCCGGGCTATACAGCAGACATTCAAAAATAAAGTACCCGCCGATCATCACCGCCTCCGAAAGAAACGCGCTGAAAACAAACCAAGCTCTGGGTCGAACAGAACGGCAAAGATAAGCAAATACAAGTGCCATACACCCTTTAATTGCAAAAGTAGCAGGTGCATACAAGGCAAAACCTAGCGCAATATCGGCAAATGCAGAACCAATAGCAGCAGCTGCAAATCCCCATCCCGGTCCCAGAAAGAACGCCGCCATAATGACAAACACATCTCCAAGGTTTCCGTATCCACTTCCCGGCAGCGGAATACTCAGCATCATAGTCGCCACAAAAACCATTGCGGCAAGCAGCGCTGTACCTACAAGTCGCTGAATTTGCTTATGCATATACCATGCACCTCCTTGTCTAGCTATTTTATTATAGCACTTTCTCTATTTTGTGTGAAGTATTTGTTTGAAATAATTCTGTCCTATAAAATACCAGGCGATAAACATCGGACACAAAGCCCCCCCTCTGACGATGGGGGCTTTGTGTCCGGTTGTTTTAATTTTTTATGCCAACTGCTCTGTCGTCTCCAGCTCGCCAGGCATTTTTGACATTTGTCGCTGCGCCATAACCAGTTCATAATACAGGCCCTCTCTGGCAAGCAGTTCCTCATGCGTGCCGACTTCCGCTACACGGCCATGATCCAGCACTACTAAACGGGAAGCATTCCGCAAAGTAGATAACCGATGAGCAATCGCTATAGTCGTCCTGCCAGCGATCAACTTTTGCAGGGCGTCCTGTATATCCTTTTCCGTTTCTGTATCCAATGAAGCTGTGGCTTCATCCAAAATTAAAATTTTAGGATTATGGAGCAGCGCACGGGCTATCGCCACTCGCTGCCGTTCCCCACCGGATAAAGTATGCCCTCTTTCTCCGACCAGCGTATTATATCCATCGGGCAGCTTCACAGCAAAAGAATGTACTCCGGCAAGCTTTGCCGCTGTGACCACTTCGTCATAGGAAGCGTCCGGTTTGGAATAACAAATATTTTGCAGCAGCGTTCCGGCAAATAGAAATGTCTCCTGCAGTACTGCGCCGATTTGGCTGCGCAGGGATTGCTGCGCAATATCCCGCAAATCCGTTCCATCAATTCGAATGGCTCCGTCGTCCGGATCATACATCCGCATCACCAAATTGATCAGTGTGGATTTCCCTGCGCCGGAACGTCCAACAATACCGATCATTTCTCCCGGCTTTATCTGCAAGTTTACTTTACGCAGCACGTCTTTTGCGTCTTCATATCCAAAGGATACATTATCCAGTTCAATATTGCCTACAATGTTTTGATCCACAGCATCTTCTCTGTCCGCTACATCCTCTTGCTCATCCAGCACATCGAACACACGGACAAGAGAAGTCATAGTCCGCGCCAGGCGACGAGGCATAAAAGACAACCAGCGCAGCGGGCCATAAATCATCGCAACATAAGCCGAAAACTGCTGCATAGCGCCAAGAGTCATGGTCCCATCTAAAATTTGGTTTCCTACATAATACAGCAGAAAAAATTCGCCTACGCCCATCAAAAAATTGGTAATAGGAGAAATCACAGCAAAATATGTTTCATTTTGGATCCGCACATCCGTCTCTCGCAAATTGACCGCATCGTACCGATCCATCTCTTTTTTCTCCATACCAAAGGCCTTGACTACTCGGATACCTGAAAAAATATCGTACAGGGTTTCATACAGTCGATTGCCACGCCACCACTGTTTGCGGTAACGTGGCCCCAAATACCTCCACATAAGGCGGTGAGACAACATTACCAGGGGGGCCGGCAGCAAAACCATCAGTGCCAGCCGCCAATCATATACGAATAAAACAACGCCAAGGCTAAACAAAGTAAGCATCTGTTCGATCAGCCCGCCTACGTCGCTGGTAAAAAAGTCCTGAAGCTGATTCGAATCCTGCGTAACCCGATTCATCAGTTCTCCCGCTGTCCTCTGGGACACCTTAGATAGAGAAAGAGCCTCGATTTTTTGAAACAGCGTCTGGCGCAGGACAACGATTAGTTCGGTTCCTGCACGCACCTGGACAAAGCTGCGGGCGATGCCCAGAAGCCGTACCGCAAAAGTGACCAGCAGAATCATAAGCACCGCTAAAACATACTGGCCAGCTTCCGGAAGCTGGTCTGCCTTGATATAATCGTCCACCAGCACCCGATTGAGATACGGCAGCACCAAATTCAGCGCTGCTACCGCAATAAAAATCAATACAGACAGATAAATATAGCCGCGGCTGGACTTTGCCATTTTCCACAAACGCCGCAAATATCCGCCTTTTTTTGTACAGCGGGGACAGATTTCCGAATCCGGCAGATACGGCCGATGACACTTGGGACAAACTGCTTTTTTATACTGTTTCCATTCCTCTGTGGGAACAGCGCCGTCTAAAAAACGATTCATCCGTTTGGACGCTGCGGAAAATACCGCAAGATAATCCATAGTGCCCCGGCATATCAGATGATCCCCATTTTCGCGGCAGACCTCCAACGCCACACTGCCCACACCCACATCACATCGAAATTCTCGAACCCCTTCCATAGGGATCCATTTTTCCTTTCCGGAAGCGATGATGCGCAGGCCGTCTGCAAAAAATTCTACCTGTCCCGATATCATCTCATTATCCGGATCCAGATTGAACGGGATCCGCGTGATACAGTTATCCATTCCAGCCCCCTTACAAATACAGTTCGATCCTGCGCAGGCTGTGTCGATCCAATGCTTTTAAGCTTTCAATCACATATCGGTTTCCATAGTTATCAAAAACGAATACTTTGTCCTCCCCTACCCGCAGCAAGTTGCGGAAGGTGTCCTGAAGCGTAAACTGCAGCTCTCCTGCGTCGCTCTCTGCCTGCCAGAAGGAGTATCCGTGCGCTTCCTTCAACGATACAATCCTTGTAATCCTTGGAGTATAATACTTGTGCTCCAATTCGCTGCGTAAAATTTCCTGCGCCGCTTCATCAAAGTCAGCCATTTCCCGTATCAAACCGATCTCTTCCTGATCCTTGTTTTGTACAGATATATACTCTTCCAAAAGGTCGAAAGGGAACGCACGATGCAGCCAAATTCGATTGTGTTCCTCCACTGTTTTGGTTCCATCCTCCTGCCGGCATAGAATCCGCGCACCGGGAAACCCGTTTTTTAAAAAAATTTCCGTATTGCCCCGGTGCAGATATCGAATTTCTGCCACATCAGAAAGTTTGCGAACGGTTTCTTTCTCCTGCGATGCTTCATTCATTTTCATGACGCCTCCTTATTCCTGAATCCCCGCATTTTTCAATGCTTCATACTGAAGCGTATATAGCTTATGATAAATACCTTCTTTTTCTAAAAGCGCAGTATGCGTACCGGCTTCCGTCACCTTACCGTTTTCAATTACCATCAATGTATCTGCATCTCGTAAGGTAGACAACCGATGTGCGATCATAATAGTTGTTCTGCCTCGAGAAAGCTTTTCCAGAGCAGTTTGAATCAACCGCTCCGTTTTGGTATCCATTGCGGAAGTGGCCTCATCCATAATCAGAATTTTCGGCGCCATTAAAATCGCGCGGGCAATAGAAACCCGCTGCCGCTCTCCCCCGGAGAGGTCTTTATGTCCCCAACCAATCTTGGTAGAATATCCGTCCGGCAGCTTCATAATAAAATCGTGCGCGCCGGAGGCTTTGGAAGCGGCAATCACCTCTTCCATCGTAACGTCTGGTGCAGCATAGCGGATATTGTCTAAAATTGTTCCCTGAAAGAGATATGTTTCTTGGGAGACAATGGCAATATTTTTTCGGAGGGTCTCAAAAGAAAGGCAGCGCACATCTACCCCATCAATGAGTACTCTGCCTTTGTCGGCATCATACAGCCGGATGATAAGATTTGCAATGGTGGATTTCCCGGCGCCGGTATGACCTACGATCCCAATTTTCTTCCCAGGCGCAATATCAAAAGATACATTATCGATAATTTTGCGGGTTTTATCATACCCAAATTCTACGTTTTCAAAGGTAACACGCCCCTGCAGCTGCGCAAGGGTTACAGCGTCTTGTGCTTCACGTACCTCCGGCTCCGCGTCCATGATCTCCATCAACCGGAACATGGCATTCATATTTTCAGAAATCCGATAGTTGATGTCCACAAAAAAGCTCATAGGGTTATACAATAAAGTAGTATAAGATAAAAATGTAAGTAGCAGACCATAAGTCATCCTGTCGCCTGCCACCCGCCATCCACCGATTCCAAGAACCAGAATGGAACTGATAGAAAATAAAAAGGTAACCAGCGGAAAAACCGTTCCGTTATAAAGAGATACATTTTGGCTTGCCTGCGCAAAGGCCGTGTTTCTCTTTTCAAAGCGATGAATCTCTGTGCTTTCTTTAGAAAAAGCCTTCACCACGCGCACGCCGCCCAACGCGTCTGCCAGCATTCCGTTCATTCGACGAGAACTGGAATACCGTCGGGCATACAGTTTGCGCATATGTTTGTAAAGCTGCACAATCGCCACAATAAAAACAGGGCAAAACACCAATGCTACCAAGGCAAGCTGCCAATCGATTATAAACAGAATCACCACCACGGCGATAGTCTGGATTATGTTGATAATCAGATACGGAAATCCTTCTACGAAAAACCAGTATATACTGTCCGCGTCCCAGAACACCTGATTCATAAGCGATCCTGTTTGCCGCTTGGAAAAAAAGCTGATGGAAAGCCGTTCGATAGAGTGAAAAATTATATTTTTTAAATCGTAGGTAATCTTTGGAACAATCCGCGCGGTAAGGACTTCGTTAATCATATTAATCAGCAATGCCAATAGTCGAGTCGACACAATCAGAAAGATTACCAAACCCACCTGTCCGTAAAAATTTCCGCCCTCGGTAAGTACCTGGTCAAAGAAAAATCCGGAACTGATATACGGTGTCAAAACGCCAAGGAGAGTCGTCAGAGCCATAGCAGCAAGAATCACAATCACCTGCCACTTATACTTTACGATAAATGTTCCCATCCTGCGGACAACGCTCATCCGATTCATACAGGCAGGGCACAGTTTTCTGCTCTGATCCGGATATAATCTGCCGCATTTTGGGCAGTATCGATCATCCTCCTGCTCTTTTGGAGAATCAAAGGAGCCTTTTTCTTTGTATTCGTTGAGACACGCACAAAACTGGATCATTTCCTCCATTTTATAACAGGACAAATGGGTCAGCAGTACATATGCTTCTTTTCCAGTGTCGAAGGCGGTAAGAATACAGCCCGATATCTGTTGTTCCACACGAAAATCCTTGAGTGTTTTCAGCGCATACTCGTCAAAGGATAACTGACCGAATTTTACCTCCAGCCGGCTGCGATTCAGACGTCCTACATGCTCTTTAGGAATAATTCGCTGAATACCGCCAATCATTGTTAAGGTATCTTTTGTTACAAAAATCCAGTTGTCGCAGTTTACTCCCTCACGATTTCTATCGGCGTATACGGCAAGCAAAGCATTTTCCTTTGTTATGCCCCGCCTTGCCGCTGCTTCATATACACCGGATGGGATCTGTTCTATTTCCGTCATAACTCCCTCCCCTTTTTCTATTGTCGCTTCTTTCATGCTTGCATTCCCTTACAAAAAGAAAACCTTTGCAAAGGATACATCGCGGGGTATATTCCTCCCGTTCTTATATCCAGCTGCAAAGGTTTTATATCTTGTTTTGGAGCGCAAATGGGCTTTATTTACGCTTGAGTTCCTCAGGCTTCGGACAATCCTCCAAGGGAATGTCTATCGCGTTGGGGAAGGTAAAACCGTTCTTCTTGAAAGTTTCATAGTCAAAGGTGTCCAGCTCATCATAAGCCAGTTTATGAAACTCGTAAAAATTGGGCCACCATTCGTAGCCATCACCCAAATTATGATACAAAAATGCCTCTGCTATTTCAATACCCATCGGAGGAGCAACATAGGCTCCGCCCATAGAAATTACGTTACAATTGTTGCCTGTGATGCAGCGCAGTGCTGCAGGCACACTTTCTACAACTGCCGCGTGTACATGGGGACACTTACTGGCCGCGATATGAATACCCATTCCAGTTCCGCAGAACAACATTGCACGTTCAAATTCTCCCTCGGCAATTTTTGCGCCGACACGCAAACCGATTCTGTGGAACATTTCCGGATTCTTTTCATCCGTAGTTTTAACACCGATATCTGTACATGTCCAGCCGCACTTCTCCAGATGGGCAACAACTGCGTTTTTCAGCGCAACGCCTGCAAAATCCGCAGCAACTAAAACCTGTTTATCCTTTATTGTTTTCATCTATATATCCTTTCTCATTGTTTCATATACTGGCTTTTAGGAAGCCTGTTTCTGCATTGTAGCATCGTCCGATGCAATTGTCAATATATTTTGTGCATTTTCAAACTTTTTTTGGTTATTCTGCAGCATCCGGTACAAAAGATGCAATTGCGCACAAAAGCGCTGCATGATATTTTAGTTGCTCCAGCTTTGTTTCATTTCCCATAATCCCGGACGCATCCTTAGAACGCACAGCAAGCATTGTATCTGCCGGGATAAATCGGATGCCGGGATAATATGCATAAAACGCTGTGTCCCCCAGCCGGATTCCATACGCATCTGCAGCACAATCCGGCAGCTTCTCTCCAAAAATATCAGACAGGGGCATAAAGCCGTCCATATCCCGAATTTGCTCATACAAAGCAGGATCCAGCATACACAGCATGTGCTTGGCTGCAGTCATTTCCGTTTGGAAACGACCGTAGGAAGCCCGCATACCACTGTAATCAGGATAATAGTCCTCATTCTGTGCCTTTGCCTCTTCCTGTTTCTTTTCTATCTGTTCTTCAGACAAATAGGTATTATCTGTAAAACTAATGGCTTTTTCTCCGTCTCCGTTATAGTCTTCCATCACCTGGGTGAGGGCCTCTTCCAGTGCAGTATATCGACTACCGATAAAGGCTACCGGTCCGGTATACATAATGTGCACGTCCGGCCGCACATAGGTGAGAATCTGCCATACCAAAACTGCTCCGATCACCACTGCAAAGGTAATCAGCCCTGCGTGCCACTTATGCTGATACCAAAAATTTTCCAGCCACGTCATCTTTTTACCAGTATACTGACTTTCATGTTCGTTTTGCAGATTTTCTCCTTTGGCCTGCAGTATACGCATAGCAGCAGACATGGGAACATCGTTGTTTTCACCAGCGGCGTCCACATCCGATGTTTGCGCTTCCATCGGCAGATCCTTTTTATCCTTGTCTTCCATTTTTAACCCCACACATTCGGGAGCAAATTCGCTCCGTCAAAATACAACAGCGCCCCAGCCGACAAATGCCGAAATGGGACGCCAAACGGTACAATATAACGTGCGCCGCCATATACCGTATATCTCCGCTATCAGCAGGCAAAATTACCTGGACAGCCAAACCATCAGTTCTTTTTCGCTCTGGAAACCTCTAAAATTTTCAGGTGTACTTCTCCGCAGGGAGCAGTATAAGACACCTTATCCCCGGCACGTGCACCCATCATGGCACTGCCAATAGGGCTGCGATCCGTGATCATGTTCATAGCAGCGTTTACCTCATTGGAACCTACCATAATATATTCGATTTCTTCTTCAAACGTTTCATCATATACCTTCACTTTGGAACCAATGTTTACCACATCATCCTTGAGTTCCGACTCGTCTATAATCTTTGCGTTTTTGATCAGGTCTTCCACTTCCGCGATTCTTGCATAGCATTTTGCCTGCGCGTCTCTGGCCTCATCATATTCGCTGTTCTCGGAAAGGTCTCCGTGACTTCTAGCCTCTGCCAGCTGTACTTTGATTTCCGGCACCCGCACATCTTTTAGATATGCCAGTTCGTCCAGCAGCTGCTGATATCCTTCTTTCGTATACAATGTGAAATTTGTCTCGTTGCTCATAACTATATCCTTTCAAATAAATCTTTAAAATTATTTACGCAGCCGGCAAAGCATTATATGCTGCCGCAAGCTGATTGTCTTCCTCATCTGTAACTTTATAAATGTTTTTTCCTTCCAGTGCCTCGTCCAATTCTGCAACGATATCCGGCGTCACTCCTACCCCGTCAAAATTATCTGAAAAAGGCGGGCAATAGTACCGATACGTATACTTAAACCCTGTACCATCTTCAAAGGAACGAATGGTCTGCATACTCCCCTTACCATAGGTCTGCACGCCTACGACTTGAGCCTTATCATAATCCTGCAGCGCTGAAGCAAAAAGCTCTCCTGCACTGGCCGTTCCCTCATTGACCAAAACAACCAGCGGCAGCTCCAATGCCTGAGCGTCTGATTCGTATACAATTTCTTCCTTCCCGTTCTTATCGATTGTACGGATCACAGGCCCTTCCGGCAAAAGCGTGTCCAGCACGCTGCACACAGAATCCAAATCCCCACCGGGATTATACCGCACATCCAGAATCAGGCGTTTGGCGCCGGCAGACTGCAGACTTTGCACAGCGTCGGCAAACTGATCCGGCGTGCCGCCGTCAAAAGAAGTAATTCGGATGACGCCAACGGTAGGATCCGGGGCATACAGACGGCTGCTTACCGTATATTCCGTAATATATCCTCGCTTGATTGAAAAAGTAAGTTCCTCTATCTCTTCCTGCTTTTCTCCACGCTGTACCACAAAAGAAGCATAAGTATCCGCCTCTCCCTGCAGCATGGAAACTGCCATACTGTATCCAACCTCCGCCACACTGTAGCGCTGGTCATCCTCGATTATATAGGCGATCTGGTCTCCGGGCATGACGCCCGCTTCCAGAGCAGGCGAATCCGGATATACGGAGATAATTTCAATCAGCCCCGTTTCCGTATTCATGATCACGCTGATGCCGATTCCCTGCATTTCTCCGCGGTTATCCGCTATGAGTGCAGAAAATTCTTCTTTCGTATAATATTCCGCGTATGGATCTCCTAGTCCGGCCATATAACCCTTTAGAATCCAATCAGTCAAAACGTCCTCATTGATTTCACCTACATATTCCCCGCGAACCAATGTATCTAAAAGTTCCATTTTTCCCACAGCCCGGTCAACGGCTCCCGAACCACTATTCCACCCTCGCTCACCCTGTATATACCAAACTGAAAGAAATACATACGTCGTCATAAACGTGGCGACGATACACAATGCTGCGATGACAATTACCGCCGAAGCAGATACCGTTCGCTTTTTCTTTTGTCGTAAAACGGGAGCAGGCGGCGCAATACATGCGTCTTTGTCAAGATGCTGCTCACTTATTGGCGTATAAGGTGTTGTTCCCTCCTGGGTTTTATCGGGCTGCCGACCCTCATTTTCATCCATCATAATTGCCATGCCTTCCTTGATCACAGATTTCTCTTTCCAGTTTAACCGAAATCTATTTTTTCAAACAAAGTTCTGCATTTCTGCCTGAAAGTACAAAGCAAGTCTGAAAACAGAATTTTTCTGCTTTCAGACTTTGCCAGACTATTTAAAAATATCAAACGCCTTTTGTTACGTAATTTAGAGGATTGGTACGGTTCCCGTTGATACGGAATTCAAAGTGCAGGTGATTCCCTGTAGAAAAGCCTGTACAACCTACATAACCGATTACCTGTCCTTTTGCCACGGTTTGCCCTGCCACAGCAGCCAAAGAACTGCAGTGTGCATACAGGGTAGATCTTCCATTACCATGATCGATCAATACATAATATCCATAGCTGGAATGGCTTTCTGCCTTGAGCACAGTGCCGTCATTGGAAGCATAAATCGGCGTACCGGCGGCAATAGCCGTATCCAACGCGTAATGAGGTTTGCCCGCAGGGTCTATGCCGCCATAGTAGCAAGTAATCGTTCCCTTGCCTACCGGCAAAGGCCACATAAATTCTCCGTTTGCCGTAACCTGTGAGGAATTTTGTTTCTGCAGATCCCGCAGATATGCAGTCAATTCCCGGTCCAGTTTGTCTTCTTCCTTTTTAGCGGCTTCATACTGGGACTGATAAGCGGCCTCATCGTCCTTCAACGATTGATAATAGCTGGCCGCTTGGGCGGCAAGCCGTTCATTTTCCGCTTTATCGGCTTCCATAGCTTCCAACGTGCTTTTCTGAAGCGCAATGGACTCCTCCAGATTGTTCCGTTCCTTTTCCAAATCCTCTTTTTCAGTTTTATACTGTTCCATCATGGTCTTGTCGTACTCCAGCATGGAATTAATTCTATCCATGCGGCTCAAAAAGTCACTGACACTGTCCGCCCCCAGCAGCATGCTAAGATAGCTGACGGAACCCTCTTCATAGGACATCCGCATTCTTTCCTGAAATTTTTCAAAGGTTTTCTCGATGGACGTTTCTTTTTCTGTAATAGATGCTTTCGTCTCTTCGATACGAGTTTCCAGTTCATCCAAAAGAGACTGTGATATAGAAATTTTTTGTGACAGCGTATAGACCAAGGAATCCAGGTCTTTCTTATGCTCCGCTGTCTCGCTGGCTTTATCTTTTACATTAGCGATCTTTTGCTGCAGTTCTTTCTTCGTTCTATCCAATTCAGCAATCTGATCTTCATATTTTTTCACACGGGCATTTTCCGCGTTGGCATAGTTGCCAGGCGCCGGCGCCATAACCAACAGCGCCGCTGTAAGCACCATTGCAAGGATTGCCGCCAAAGCGCGGATTCCACGCCGTTTTACATGAATAAAATACATTTTCGTCTAACCTGCCTTTCATCTGAGTCCGTCTGCAAAAAGCGGACTTTAAGCTGAAAATCAGTTTATACCGATTTTGACTTTTATGATTTCAAATACTTCCGAAGGGAAGCCATACTTCCAATAATACCTGTGATCACGCCGATTACAACAAATCCAATAAACAGAGGGATCGCAATTTTTCCATAACCGAGCACAGTAATCATTTGCAAATCCACCAGTGCCATTTTGTGCACATAATTGTATATGTAGGTTTCGATGGCAAATCCGATAAGACTGGCAAATATACCAATGAGTACGCCCTCTAAAATAAAGGGCATTGTAATGAACCAATTGGTCGCACCCACATATCGCATGACGCTAATCTCACTTCGTCTGGAATAAACCGCAAGCTTAATTGTATTGATAATAACAAAGATACTGACCACAAACAAAATAATCAAAAACCAAAGAAACACAAGCATTATGCCGCTTTTTAGGCTGTCCAGCGTCTTGGCCACCTGATACACACTGTTGATTTTACGCACGCCCTCCATAGAGCGCAGTTGGGCCTCCAAATCGAACACCTTTGTTTCATCCGTGCCCTTATACATAATCTCAAAAGAATCGGAAAGGGGATTATTTTCTTCTGTGATACCGCTGTACAGTTCCTCATAGTCTCCGCTCTGCTCACGCATGATTTCCAGCGCTTCTTCTTTGGAAACATGCTTTACAGAATCGATATAATCCAGCTCTTCGATCTGATTACCGATTTTTTCTACGGCCGCTTCATCCAAATCATAATCACAGTATACAACAATCTGATTCAGTTGTGCTACGTTGTCTAAATTTACATTGATATTCACCAAAAGCAGCGCAAAGCAGCCAAGAACCACCAGGCAGCTCATCAAAACGGCTACGGACGCCACAGACATAACGCCATTGCGCCACAGGCCCGTCATGGCCTGCCCTGTAAAATACCGGAGGCTGTAATGTTTTCTCATTCGAACATCCCTCCTACCCGGTCTTCTACAATCTTGCCATCTTTCAGCATAACTACCCGCTGCTTATAATAATCCACCAGATTTTTCTCATGAGTAACAACAATAATGGTTTTGCCCAGCTTGTTGATTTTCATAAGCAGATTCATAATTTCTATACTCATTTTCGGGTCAATGTTTCCGGTTGGCTCATCGGCGACAATAATTTTTGGGTTATTGGCCAGCGCTCTGGCAAGGGCCACCCGCTGCTGTTCTCCGCCGGACAACTCTCTGGGAAAACATTTGAGCTTATCCGCCAAGTTCACTGTACTGAGAATCGCCGGCACACGTCGTTTAATCATAGAACGAGGCGTTCCCACCACCTGCATAGCAAAAGCTACATTTTCGTATACGGTCTTATTTGGAAAAAGTCGGAAATCCTGAAACACGACTCCCAGTTCTCTGCGGTAAAAAGGTATCTCGCGATTTTTAATCTTCGCTAAGTTATAGTTGCCTACAACCAATGTTCCGGAGGATACAGCTTCTTCTCGCAGAAGGAGTTTGGTCATCGTGGTTTTTCCTGCGCCTGAATGCCCTACGATGAACACAAACTCCCCGTCGTCAATATGTAAGTCCACCCCGTCCAGCGCAACCGTTCCATTGGGATAGTACTTTTTCACGTGCTTAAAATCTATCATAATTTTTGTTTATTACCTGCCTTTCCGAACAAGCCTTTTCGCGGCAGCGCCACATCTCAGAATTTTGCAGGCTTTGTTGTTAAATACCGCTTTACCATCAAAGCGACCTTAAAGGTGATGGCATGGTCAAATTCCCGCAGATCCAACCCGGTAAGCTTGCGGATTTTTTCCAGTCGGTACACCAGCGTATTTCTATGGACAAACAGCTTTCTGGACGTTTCGGACACGTTCAAATTATTTTCAAAGAAGCACTGAATGGTAAGCAGTGTTTCGCGATCCAAATTTTCCAGAGATCCGTTTTTGAAAACCTCCTGCAAAAACATCTCGCAAAGAGTAGTAGGCAGTTGATAAATCAAGCGTCCGATCCCCAAATTTTCATAGGAAATGATATTCTTTTCTGTATCAAATACCTTGCCCACTTCCAGAGCCACCTGGGCTTCTTTATAAGAACGTGCAAGATCCTTAATGTTTTCCACTACCGTACCAATTCCAATGACCACCCGGGCATAAAACTCGGAATTAAGGGTCTCAGAAATAGATTTGGCCAGCTTTTCGATTTTCTTCACATCGTAGCCGGGCTTCAGTTCCTTAACCAAAACAATATCCTGCTCTCCTACGCTAATCACATAATCCTTTGTCCGATCCGGGAAAATATTCTGGACCGCGTCAAAGGGAATCACATCTGTTTTTGTAAGAAATTTAATAAGGAACACTACCCGCGGTTCGTCTGTGTTAAACCGTAGTTCCTTACTCTTGATATAAATATCGCTAGGCAGAATGTTGTCTAAAATAATATTTTTTACAAAGGAGTTACGGTCATACTTCTCATCATACAAATTTTTAATATTGGACAGAGAAATTGCCAAAATGGAGGCAAGCTTATCTGCCATTTTGTCCTCGCCCTCCACGAATACGATGTATTCCCATTTGGTTCCAGAGCCAATAAACCGATACGTGTAGCCTCCCACTGTCACAGCAGAAGTAGTGTACGCCATTTCATCTCTTGCCTCCTGGCGGGTCTCGCCAATTTTGACAAGCTCACTGCATGCAATGATAACCCCAGTATCGTCAATAACGCCTATGGTACGGTCCACAGTATCAGTCATCTGATGGATGATTCCCTGAAACAAGCGGTTGGACATAATAGCCTCCTTATGTAATATTAAACACTTTTATATATAATGTTGTAAAACAACTATTATATTTTACAACACAATTTGTAAATTTTCAATGGGTTTTATGCATTTTTCCAAAAACGCAGTGATTTTTTTGTGAATAATTTTATTTTTATATATTCTTAATGTTGTTTTATTCCATTTCATATGTAAAGCTCAGGCACGCAAGCGCAAAAGAAGAAGCCGTTTCCGTTCGAAGAATCCGTCTACCCAGTCCTACAGAACACATACCGCTATCTGCCGCAAAGGCAGCTTCTTCCACAGAAAAACCGCCCTCGCTGCCGATCATCAGAGAAATCGTTGATGGATGTTTGCATCCCGCCATAGCCTGTGCCAGACTGCGCCGCTCCTCTCCCTCGTAGCAAAAAAGAGGCAGTTCAGCAGCCGCAGCCTGCGCTACAGCCTCTTTAAAATACAAAAGGCCGGACACCTGGGGAATGATACCTCTGCCACACTGTTTCGCAGCTTCTGCCGCAATTCTCTGCCAGCGCTGCCGTTTTTTTTCTCCATCTGTTTTATCCAAACGGACAACGCAGCGCTCTGTAAGTACAGGTACGATCCGGGAAGCACCGCATTCTACCGCTTTCTGTACTACATGGTCAAACTTGTCCCCTTTAATCAATGCCTGATACAACACCGTCGTATAAGGAGGCTCCGACGCGGCCGCACAAACGGACAGTACCTGCGCCAGCACACTCTCTCCTATGGAACAAATGCTGCAGGTATATTCATTGCGCTCCATGTCGCACACAGTTATGATTTCACCTGTGCGCATACGCAGGCTCTTTGTAATATGATGTGCATCGTCTCCAAGGATACGTACTGTTTTCACGCCAGTATCATCTATTCCTATTTGACAGGCACGTACAAAAAAACGCGGCATAGTCTCTCCGTACCGCCCCAGCGGCTTCAATACAATAATTTACGCCGGTGGACGCCGGCGCATACTGAAATGGTATTTACTCATAATGACAGCACGCGGCAATCAGCCGCCAGCCTGCGGTTATTATACCGCATAAAAATCAATTTGTCAAACGCATATTTTCATATGAAATGTATGAAAAATCTTTTTTTGGCAAAAACTATTGACAAGCGCCCAATCGATTGGTATAATAGTGGACGCAATGAAAAAGCGGAATTGTGTAACGGTAGCACGACAGACTCTGACTCTGTTTGTTGGGGTTCGAATCCCTATTCCGCTGCCAAAGCAAAAAATCCCCAAAATGCCTTGATTTATAAGGCATTTTGGGGATTTTTATTTATCAAACCAGGTCCCAAAATCCCCAATTTATGGATTATTCAAACGATATAATACGGTAAAATACGATATATAATAGGGGACTAAATCGGGGACTAAAACCATTTCAAATCACATCCTAATAAATATTAGGGAGAGCGCAAGCTCTCCCTTTCTATCATCCAACCCTGACAAACCCAATCCTAGTATCCACGTGTACCTTCGTACCCTTCTTAACATTCTCATACAGCCACTTACCAGCCGTTCCATGACCGGACAATACATATGTACCTTCTGCCACCCATATGTTTCCGTTTCCATATACTGCATCCGATGTGGCTGTACCATTCACAATACATACCTCAAATCTTTCATTGTTACATTGCCATTCATCGCTTACCCCTTTCTCAACTTTATGCAGGCTATTAATCTTGAAGCAAAGTTTGAAAAGAACAAAGCGGAAGTTGTTCTTTGGTTAATTCTGTGCAAGAATACCCTAACGCCCTTTTCAACAAAGCATTTTCAACTTGAATATCAATGACTTCTTTGCCCCTTTTTAGGGCTGCCGAAAGTGCCAAATACTTATCTCGCCATCCACGCAAGGTAGAATATGCACCCCCCATGTTAGAAGCAATCTGTTCATCAGTTAAACCGTTTCTTGCCCATGCTTCCAGTTGAAGTAAACCTTCTTCCGTCAGCCATTGTTCATATTTTCCATTTGCCATATTGAAAGTTCACTTCCTTTCTCCAAATCGGCTATGTATCTCCTATGTCTTTCAGTTCTCTTAATTACTTTAATTGAAATCTCTATTGCCCGCACAAACCCGCCAAAGCTGCGGCTCTTTTAAAGAGCTAAAAGGTATATTGCTTTCCCGGCTATAAAATAGCACAACATCCCCACAAGATAAAAACCGCACCAACTGGGCGGTTTTTATCTTTCTCTCTTCAAACTTAATGTATGTATAGAAAAGGCGGCACCGCCTAACAACATAGACAGTAATCGCCTAATGAACAAAATCCCACCAACCACCCTCCATCGTATCTATGGATCTTCATGATACTATATTATCACATAATTCGGGACATTCGGGACAAGTTTTTCCTTTTATAATGTTTTTATAGATTAAAGCATTTTGCCGGAAATAGCTAGGCCAACAACAACTAAAAGATACAACGGCCACTCTGTTTTTGAAAACAAAACACGAAAGAAACAATACTTTCGTCTGTTGTAGTTTTCTAATGGCATCGCAAATTCTTTGATCCTATCTTCGTCCAAATCTCTTATAATATCATTATATATTCCTCTGAATTTACGTTCTTGTTGTAGGTAGTACGAATCCAAAATCCAAAAAAGAAGAGTTGGAGCAATGGCAATATAAATGAACATTGAATTTCCATCACCAGTTTCAACATTCATTGATGCCGCAAACAAAGCCAATAGCGCTGATATAACAGTAATCATCCACCCTTTCATTTTAAAAGAGCATTGATTCATCCGCGCAATATTGGCTTGAATAAATTCCAGATGCTTTATCTTCTTATCTTCCTTTTCCATATCTTCTTATATCTCTTTCTGTATATTATATAAACCTATATTCGACTGGAGATCATATGCTTTTTTAATATGTGTTTCTGGATTTTCAATAAAATCTTCCCATTTTACAGAAATCATATAAGAACTATCACCGTGATAAACTACAGAGCCGTCAGCACATGTATATTTATCTGGATTCTTAATATTAAACATATTCTTTTTCATTATTTCAAACACATGATTTGTTAATAAAACACGGCATTCAGAAGTACAACAAGTTTTGTTATATGTATAATAGTCATACGAACCCCTCGAATCTGGTATGACGATAGCCAACAATGCATTACTATGACTTTTTACTGAATCCCCATTTTTATTTTTTCTCGATTCTTCTTTCAGGGAGTAAGAAATTTCCCATGGGATCCACTGATCTCTGTCAGGTTTTAATTCTTTCATCCCCGCAGAAATCATAATAATAGTCAAAGTACTATCATAAATTTTATCCTTAAGTTTTTCCCAAATAGTTTCATCAGAAAGAGCAGAAAGATCTTCGCCATCATCTTCACCTTTATAAATGTGTTCCGAGGTTTCTGATATATATTCTGCTAATTTGTCAACATATGTTCTGGCTGAATCACTTTGCCATATATTTTCACTGATGCTTTTCACATTACTATCTGCATATTTGTAAGAAACAAATATTTTGCGTCCCATAACATTCTCCATAAAAAGCCTAATTTTATATTACAGTAATAATAACATAAAAAACAGCCTTTGTAAATGTTAGCAAATGAAAAGTCTTTGAAAGTCCATAATTTCTGCCTCAGTTAAATCAGAAAGGTCAAATTCTACATTTTTTATTGATACAGTGTTATATACCTTTTCGCTTTCTCGTAAAGTCACCTGTTGCGTTTTAAAATGAATTTTCTCTATTGGGAACGTACAATTTCGACCCAAAAAAAGCTTTGCATTTGTTGGTGTTTTCATATTTGACTACTCCTTAGTTAAATTTCAAGTTAATTTTTTCGCAAATATCTATAACATGCTTTTTTTACATTATCCCCTGTATTCCCTCCGTCCATTCGCATAGCTACTTTCGTCCACGAATTCCCATCGACAAATCGATAGGTCAGTATTCTTCTGATATGACTATCTTGTACACTAGATATATAGTCTGTCAGCTGCTGAAATTCCCATAGCGCCTCTACTATTTTTTCTTGGAGCAACGCTCTAATATCGGCGATTTCTGCCGCAAGAGATGTCTTGTCAGACATTCCTCCAGCAAGCGTCATCCCTGTAATTGTCTGTGTTGTACCTGTCGCAATCGTCTCAATATCATTGAGGCGCCTTTCTAAATCCTTGATTTCCTTTTTCAAGTTATTTAGTTGCTTTATACGTTCTATCGTCATATATCCTCCTGATTATACCAAATCCCCATGGGAATCTCTCCCTACCTAAGCTTCCTTTAATCATAAAAACTGTATTCCAATACCCAAACCAAAAAAGAAAAAAATACTTGCTACAGCTACCCATGAAAAGATAATTCGTCTCCCTATTGATGCTTTTGTTATCCTCCTTGAATAATCATACATGTGTTTTTGCGAATCTTGTATTTTGTTTGCGCCTTTTCTTCTCTTCCACACAAACAAGCCCACAATAGCCATGGCAAAGTTGAAAGCATAAAGCAGAGCCTGCGCATACTGTGTAATCCCAATATTGTACACGCACCAAAACCCATTGGTGCACATCCATATGGGAAAACACCAACGCTTTCCAAAGCTGTTTGCTACCGTCCCTATAATAGTCGCTATTGTAACTGCATACGCTATGTATATCATGCTTGTCTCTCCTCCATCTCTAAATATTTCGTTATCACGTCTCTTGCCGCTTCCCATCCATAGCATACCTTAACTGCATATCCTTCATCAGAAAGCTGTTTGATCCATCCCTCTTGTCGGTCAGTGGGCTTGTTCTTTCCCACCTTAAGCTCAATGAACAAGCCATGATATTCCCCTCTCGCCACTGGGAGAAGCATATCCGGCACACCTGCCTTTACTCCCTGTCGCTTTAAATGCGCCGCCTCTTTGGGCTGCCTGCTCCCCCCATTGGGTATATGAAACAACAAATCCAGTTCTGGAAATCTTCCACGTGAAAGCAGCGCCCAACGGAACAATGCTTCCTGCTCTATTGCTTCATACTGCATCGTTATATCACTCCATACTGCCGCTGCAGCTTTTTCCAAACTTCATGAAACCAATCTCTATACTTTCCGCAACGCTTGAAATGATAACAAGGCCGTTTGTTCGGACAGGCCCTGCACGCTGGGCAAGGACTTTCCTCGTTCTCTAGATGCGTAGTGCTTGCGTTATTGCTCATTTACCTTATCCTTTCCCATCTATCCTCAAATCGAAAACGATTGACTATTATTGCCGCCAGTTAAATCAAATTTCAGCGACAGTTTACCGTATTTCTCACTGATTATCTCTGCTGTGTGTACAGCGTCTATGTATTTGCTCATCCTTTCATCCCTCTCCCAATCTTGGAACCTCACCTACCCGGTGAAAGGTGTTCGCAAAAGCATACATTGACTTTTGCATCTCCCCCACTTCTGGATCATCACATTGCATCGCACAAAAGTGATATGCAAGCTGTGCTGCGATCCTCCTATCAATTTTTATGTTTAACAAACCGCACCACAACGGCAAGCAGGAGTAGTCCACGTTGGCACCCTGTAAGTCGGCATTCCACAAGTCGGCGTTCCGCAAATCGGCATTCTGTAAGTTGGCATCCCGTAAGCTGGTATCCCGTAAGTTGGCGTTCCGTAAGTCGGCATTCCACAAGTTGGCGCACCGTAAGTTGGCATTCCACAAGTTGGCGCACCGTAAGTTGGCATACTGTAAGTTGGCCTCTCGTAAGTTGGCCTCTCGTAAGTTGGCGTTCCACAAGTTGGTATCCCGTAAGTTGGCATCCTGTAAGTTGGCATTCCACAAGTTGGTATCCCGTAAGTTGGCGTTCCGTAAATCGGCGTTCCGCAAGTCGGCGTTCCGCAAATCGGCATTCCACAAGTCGGCATTCCACAAGTCGGCATCCCGTAAGTTGGCATCCCGTAAGTTGGCGCACCGTAAGTCGGCGCGTACTCCTGCCGAATCTCCATTCAGCCACTTTTTATGTAGTTCTAGTATCTCATTTATTTTTGTTTGTTCCATTTTTTCTCTCCTTATTCATCCATAAAGCTTACCTGATACTTTTCCCGCGGATCCTTTTCTATCCATTTCTTCCTTCCCCCCCTCAATCTGTGATCCAGTCGTCTGCGTTCCAATCCGGAGGATCTCCTCCCGACCTGTACATTATGACGGACAGATACCAATGTCCGTTGTATTCGTTGTATTTGGGATATGCCCTTACAAACCGATACCCCCGGTATCGTCTTTCCCAAAACTCCCGATCATCTATACGCTGCGTTGCCATGCGTTCTACAGTGCGGCGGGACACTTTCCCATCCTTGACCTTTATATCTGGCCTTTCAAGATTGCGCGAACGTCCAAAACGTTTAAATCCCTGTGGATCCTTTGACATATATCTTGCAGCCGCCTCCGGTCCAAATCGTTCCGGTTGATAGGTATTACAATTGACACGCACTCCCTCTCCCCACAGATTTTCCATTTCCCGGGTGGAAAGCCCTCCAGTGACGAACATATGAAAGTGCCAGTTTATACGCCCGCACAGCTTCCCGGTTTTATATGTCACCTTCTCAATTGCATACATGTACTTAAACGGTTTCTCTAATTTACTAAGCTCTTTCTGCAGTTTGTCTATAGAAGCAGCGATATAGCTATTATTTGGAATGTCCAACAATAACGCCCGAGCAGATGCAAGTTCCTTTTCCAGCCGTTTATATTTACCTGCCCGATGGTTTTTAACCCGTCTGAAATAGTTTTGAACATCCCTTCGGGCTTGTTCTTCGCTTTGCGGGGCATCTTCTGGTTTGTAAGTAGGATGCAGCAGATAATCTGTTTCGTTAAAATTTGCATTCGCCCAGTGTACAAGTTTTTTGGCTGCCTGTGCCTGATTATATTTCTTTTGCGCCTCAGTGCTTGGTTTTGTCTTCGGTGCACGCTGTGGCATACGCCGCCCATCCGAAAGCACAGGAAAAAAGTCCGCTTCCAAAAGAGGCCCGGAACGTATTCTTTTTTCTCTTTGCATAGCTTACTCCGCAAAAAATTCCGGTAGATCCGCGCGAACATCGTTTTCCAATCGAGCAACAGCCTCAAATACCGCATTGTACAGCATAGTCCGCAGATACGTTTTTACAGCATCTACCCTATACGTCAATTTACGATATTTTCGGATAATTTCCTCCACATGTTCATGTTTCAGAAGCTCATACACCTGCTGCACATGATACGCCGGTAAGGTCTCCCGTCCAATTCTCACAGCGGCATCCCCTGGAAGCTGTGCCATTCCTGCCATAACCATTGCAATCTGTTGGGCCATTTCACGATCTTCTGGTTTAAATGCCAAATCCTCGATCTGTTTTCTTGCCGCTTCATACAGCTCGACAAGACTTGGACAGAGACTATGACTTATATCAGCGTTAAAATCTGTATTATATTTTGCATGATTCATTTTGCAGCGCTCCTATTTATCTTTGTTTGGTTTTTATGGTTGATAAGATACTATACAATACAAGGTCGCATGCAGGTGTTTTCTCACCTGCGAATTTGAATTCATATATTGACTTCTCTGCGCCGCCGTGCTATACTGAATATGGTGTTGTTAGGCAGCGTGAGTGTTGTCCTGACTGGTCCATCCTTTGCGGAAAGGATGGACCTTTTTTTCTTGCAATATCCATTCTGTGTGGCTATAATTCCTCCACAAGTCCTTTTTGAAACAAATTCCTTCATTATATTATATACGAGTATATCCCTCTCACTCCAAATGAAGCAGAACCATCAATCTGCTGATTCCAAGACAGAACGCCCATCCAAGTCCCCACATTGCCGCTGATTGTACCAGTACCGTTCCTGCCCTTTTTATTTTCCTTTTCATTTCACGCCGCCTCCAATATCCCAAGCTCTCTTAGATTGTGTATAAGCTGCTCGTACCCATACGCACCCTTTGTCAGTTCTATTACCTCCCGTATGGTACGCTTGTCCGATAAGGTAAGCCCATGTGTACGGAGAAACTCTTCTGTCCCTTCCTGGCACGCTCCAGTCATAACCCTGTAAAACATGAAGTCCACAGGCGAATCAAGTGTGCAATCCTTGTATTGTTTTACGCCTCTGTCCTCACATAGCTTAAATTCCAAATCCAGAACTGCAGACCGGGCATTCCGTCCATGTGCATAGAATCCATTCTTTTCCGCTATACAGCATTTTCTGCCAGTTTCAAAATACGCTGCACTGTAAACGACATATTCTCCTACACGATGGCAATGACCCAGTTCCATACAGCACCCGTCTATGCAGCGTACCGTATGCTTTCCGTAATATGTTATGCTTGTCAGAGATTCGCACCAACAGAATGCATTATACCCTATGCCGGTAACGCTATTCGGTATATGTACGCTTGTCAGAGACTTGCAGCAATAGAATGCATTATACCCTATGCTGGTAACGCTATTCGGTATATGTACGCTTGTCAGAGATTCGCAGCAACGGAATGCACTATCTCCTATAGCTGTATATCCGTATGGTATCACGCATATGCCGTTTTCTATATGTACATCATTGTCTGTAAAAATCTTGCGTTTCATATTTGCATCCCTTCTATTGATATTTCCTTACCAAATGCATGGAAATCTTGCGTTTACCATACAAACGGTATGTTGTCTGATCCGTCGGATAAAGTGTGTATGTATATTGGTTCCAATTCGGATATGCTTTAAAGGTTCCTATTGGTTTTCTCTCGTCTGCAGGAATTATATCTATCATACACGGTTCATTCCCTGTGCTCCTTTTCCCTATGTATCTGTATTGATCCTCTTTCATTCTCTCTTTCCCTTTGTTTATACTCGCCCCATATGATCCACAAGCATTCTGGCTACATGTACAGTGCGGTATTTCTTTAACCTTCCTATATATGTGAACGGTACCTTTGCCCTACGTAGATTCTTCTCCGCGGTCTCTTTATGGCATCCCATATATTCCGCCAAATCCTTCACACTCATATTTAAACCATATAGCTCCTTCATCTCGTTCGCATATTCGTCAACGAGCTTTTTTGTTTGTTGTATTGTCATTCCCAATGCACTAACTTTTCCATACACTATTTTTGGCATGATCTATTCCTCCATTTTATTTACTCATCTCACGCGCTAAATCTGTTTTGCAGATATTATTGTTTTTGTTTATCCAAAGCATTTCTTTTTCGCATGGCTGCAGAAAACATATCCATAAAGTCAGATACAATAAAATCGCAGGCCTTTTCCTCCTCCTCAGATAATTGTGATTTTGTGCTTATGCTTGTTTCACTTACTTTGATGTAGAGCGGGGTACCGCTTATCTTTGGGGGATTTGCCGTTCCCGCTTTCAGTGCATCAAAACGTTCCTTGGCTGCTTTGCGATCATTATGTACGACCCCTGCTAATACAAGGCACTCATCGTTTTGTAAGTCTGTAATGCAATCGGGATCTGCTTCATCCGCTGCCACAATCATATATTGTGGTATTGAATGCATTGCTGTACCGTCTGGCGCGCGTAGCATAGCCTCACCAGCATATACAAGTCTTTGGTTCTTTCTTAGTCGTACCACTTCGCGGTCTCCTTTTTTTTACACAACTACTCAATTTTTTTCGAGCAGTTGTGTTTTTTCTTGAATTTCTTGCTTGTCTGTGATATTATGATTTTGATATATTGTTGAAAAGTTCTTCCACTGTACTTTTCAATGCCTTGGCTATCATAATGGCGGTGTCGGCTCTTGGTATCCTGTCACCATACTCATATCGTTGATAGCATCCCTCTGTTATATTGGCAAGCTGCGCAACTTCCACTTGCGTCAAGCCTGCTTTTTGTCGTATCCTTTTTAATTTTGTGTTCAATATCACCGTCCCCTTTCAAATTATAACACGTCCATATGTTCGTGTTACGGTTGCATTATAACACGTCCATATGTTCGTGTCAAGTGTTTTTTTTACGGAGTGTTTAAAAATGTTTGACTTTGGTGAAAATCTAAAAGAAATTCGTACTTCTAAAAATCTTACTCAAAAGCAGCTTGCAATCTTAATAAACAGCACAGAACGCGGTATCCAGCGATATGAATCAGGCGAAAGAAAACCGAATTTTGATGCAATAATCGCACTTTGCAAGGCGCTACAAATATCTGCCGATGTGCTTTTGGGTCTAAAATAGTCGTGTCAATACCCTTTATAGAAATTTTATTTTGAGGTTTTGTTATGACTTTCCACGAACGTCTTGTTTATCTAAGAAAATCAAGGAATCTGACACAAAAACAAGTTTATGAATCCATTGAAATGTCAATGGTGGGTTACCAGCGTTATGAGTACGGAACACGCGAACCTGCTTATCAAAAACTTATCGCCCTCGCAGACTACTTTGATGTCTCTATCGATTACCTTGTCGGTCGTACGGACAAGCCCGATGTGAATAGGTAATCGGCTATCCCTATTTTCCTTGACCTTTTCAAATGTTTTTGATATTATGATTTTGTATGACTTACTTTATCGTCAACTACTGCGAATAGTTGGCGATGGTTTCTTTGGAAGAGGTCTTCCAATTTGACAAGAACCTCATAGGATGGTTTTCGCTTTCCGGTTTCAAGCATTTGTATGGTCGATTTTGTTGTTCCTGTTTGCTCCGCAACATAATTGAGCGTCCAGTCCTTTTTTTCTCGCTCTTGTCTTAACATCAAGTACATTGTTCCTCCTTTCTTTTGCTGCGTTCACTTTAAGTGAACTGCACATAGTATAATACACTTTAAGTGAACTGTCAAGGGGTTTTTGCTATGTTTGATAAAAAATTATTTGGTTTGCGATTGTCATCGATTAGAACCGCAAGAAAAATCACTCAACAAGAGTTAGCGGATGTTGTCGGGTTAAAAAAAACTGCAATTAGTATGATTGAAAATGGTCAGCGCGCCGCTTCTATAGAAGTTATTTATGCTTTAGCAGATTATTTTGAAACCTCCATTGATTATTTAGTGTGTAGAACGGATGACTTCGAAAAACATTGCTAACTGTCAAGAGGTTTTTAAAAAATGTATCACAAAAATCATATTTTATCTGATAGGCTTAAAGAATTACGCAAAGAGCATAATCTAACACAATCCGATATTGGCGAAATACTCCATGTTAGCAAGGTACAGATCAGCGATATAGAAAAAGGCAAAAAGACAACTACTATAGATAATCTTGTTATACTTGCTCAATATTTTAAAGTCTCTACCGATTATCTTTTAGGGCTATCAGATGATCGCGAGCATAAATAGGTATTTAGCATCACCATAAAAGCGTAATGTCAAGAGGTTTTTATGAGTTATAAAAATAATTTTGCTTCCCGTTTGTTAAACTGTCGTAAAGAAATGGGAATGTCTCAAAAAGCTTTAGCCGATATTCTTGGGGTTTCTGATGCTGCAGTTAATATGTTAGAAAAATCTAAGCGTTCACCCAGTTTTGAGGTATTGTGTGCCCTCGCAGACTACTTTGATGCGTCCAATTTAGAAGAAGGCATGTACCGGGTTGGGATAGATATTCCCGCAGGCGAGTATAAACTTACCACTACCAGCAAATTGGGTTATTTCTGTGTGTATGACAATTCCAGCGCTGAACGTCAAATTCAATCCAATAATAATTTTGAATCAAATGATTATATTACTGTTGTAAATGGTCAGTACTTGTTACTTAGTCGCTGTGTCGGCAGCCTTGCTCAATAAATTAGATTTCTTTTCTGTCCGCCTCCTTTTTAATCCAATCATATAAGATTTGACAGATAAGACCGTTTTTGGTTCTTCCCTGTTTCTGTGCTTCAAGTACTAGCCAAGTGTTCAAGTTATATGGAATCCTCAATCCTATTCGTATCTTTTCCATTTCGTCATTTCTTTCTTTCTAGGTGGACAACCACCTGATGCTAATATTATAGGTGGTTGTCATTGTGTTGTCAATATTATTTTTGCACAATTATTTGTGATATAATATCGTCAAGTTGACAAAGGAGTGACACCATTATGCCAAATGCACCACATAAACATCCACATTATGCCTTACGTATCCCAACAGAAACCATGGATAAATTAAAGTATATTGCTTCGTATAATGGACGTTCAGCAAACAAGGAAATTGAACAGCTAATTTTGGCACATATTAAATTGTTTGAAAGTCAACACGGCGAAATTACCTTCGATTCTCTTTGAATTTTGTAAGTACATCAAGAATCATCCCGTTAAAGCTCTGTCCTCTTCTATCCGCCTCCCGCTGTATCTGTTCTTTCAGATCAGTTGGTAGGCGGATTGTTGTTTGCTCTCGATTCATTTGCGTCTCCTCCTGTCTAGTTACCATTTAATTGTTTGCTATTGAATAACTTTCGCAAGGCAATCTTTATCACTTGATTACGGCTCAAATCGTTTTGTTTAGCGTACATAGTCAAACATCTGTCCAGTTCTTCGCTAATACGAATCGTTGTTGTTTTCATAATGCTTTTCCTTTTAGTTTTATTTTGTTACTATATTGATACTATATCACAAGCAATATTATTTGTCAATGCTTTTTAGTTTTATTTTATTGCTATTTTAACACTATACATGTGTAAACTATTATGGTATTATTGTAGTATCATAATGAAAGGTGTTACAATTATGGCAAAAATAGCAACACAAATTCGACTCGATGAGGAAATGCATAGGAAAATTAAGTATATTTCTGAAAAAAAATTACGTTCGCTTAATAGTCAAATGGAATACTTTATCCTTAAAGGAATTGAGCAGTACGAAAAGGAACATGGCGCTATTCCGATTTCAGATTTATTATAAATGCATCACTTTCATACAGCTTAATTCCCAAATCTATTAACATCACCATAAAAGCGTTTTGAGATATTCCAATTTCATACGCTTTTTCTCTTATGTAGTTATTTCTCTGCTCTGGTATTCGAATCGATGAAGTAATTGTTGTTTGCTCTCGATTCATATGTATCACCTCCTCTAAATTGTTAACAAACTGTTTTTTTTTTTGAATAAATTGTTGACATTTGTACTGTGTTATATTATCCTGTATATAAACTTATATTTTTGGAGGACAACTATGAAAAAACTACTCGCCCTGTTTTTAACACTTGCTATGCTGATGATATTTGCTGCCTGTACGACAGAAAATCAGCCATCGGATGATTCGGCCAAAGACGAAACAACGGAAGAAGCTGCCAACAAAGAAACAGAGCCTGATACCACCGCTGAAGAAAAGAACGATTTAACTTACGGATCTACCTTTGTTTTTGACGATTTAGAAATTACTATTGGAAACGCAGAATCCGTTACTTGGACTAAAATAGATAATCAGTTTTCAGATAAAAACGGTGCAGATGTGATCGTTCTGCCTGTTACTGTGAAAAATTTAAAGACCGAATCACATAAGCTTAATATGTTTTATTACAAAATATATGGTTCAGCCGGAACAGAAGCAGAAACAGCTAGTTCATATTTTATGGATTCCGATATCGGATTTGCTGGAGACATGAGAGGTGGCGCCTCTATGACCTCTGCTTTCCATATTGTGTATGATGGAGATGGAGATTACTATATTGAATTTAGTGAACTCTTGGCATCTGAAAAGATAGAGATTAAGCTGCCTATCACAAAATAACTACTCCCCTCTAAAACGCTCCCTCTCCGGGGGCGTTTTTTGTTTCACTACTCTTCATAAAAATGCATCCAATCAAATTCCAGGGATTTGGCTATCTTTTTCGCTGTATCAACCGGTAGGGGATTCCCTCTCGCGCCTGTTTCGATACAACTGTAATAGTTGCCGGATATTCCTGCCCTTTTCGCTACTTCATTTTGCGTAAGCTTCTTTTGCTTTCGTATTTTTCTAAGCCACTCTCGCATTCCCTTCACCTCCTTTATTCTCAACACGAGACTCCTTATGTGAGAATTATAATTCACAATAAGAGATTTGTCAAGGCTTTTTTTTGAAAAAAACAGAAAAATATTCACAATTTGCGACTATACTTGTAATGTCACAATTTGCGAATTATAATTTATTTATGAGGTGAATCAATGGAAAACTTACGCAAAATTAGAATAATAAATGGGTATTCTCAAAAAGAATTTGCAACCATAATAGGCGTTCCTTCTAATACTTATAATCAATGGGAAACTGGAAAACGACAGCCAGACTATGAGACATTAAGTAGAATTGCCGATTTTTACGATGTGACTGTCGATTACCTTTTAGGAAGAAACGATACTACTCCTGTGGCAAATATAACTGCCGAAACAATAGGCGAAATTCAAGCTGCGTATGATCACGCTCCGGAAGAAATCAAAGCGGCTGTACGTAAGTTGCTGGATGTTTAATGTGTGCTACACTAACCAGTTGAATTTTGTCTTCCCAAACGCTCCCTCTCCGGGGGGCGTTTTAAATTTCAAATAAACTCTCTAAACCGCATTCTAAGATGTCGGCAATTCTTTTGCCGGTGCGCATAGACGGATCTTTATAGCCCTTTTCTATCTGACTTAGCATCGCTTGAGAAATTCCTGCTTGATCAGCTACATATGCTTGTGCCAAGCCCTTTTTCTCCCGGATGCGGCGAATGTTTTCCCCTATGCTCAACGCTTCCACCTCCTTAATACAATAACAATGATTATTACGTCTAATAAGATACTGACAGTGTTTAATATGGTTTCCATATAAACTCCTTTCTATCTTGACAATGAACAGGAAAAAGTGTATCCTTGTATCGAGAAGAGAGCTTTCGCCCTCTCCTCACTCAATCAATTTTCCGATCAGCGTGATCAGCGAAATGATGAGGTTTAGGATTGCTGTAATCAGAAGTATGACTTTGTGGGGGTCATTCTGATTACGGCTTTTCTTTTTCCTACTCATTGCTTTTTACTCCTTTTTGTGTTATTGTTAAGGTATGACCCTTAACATGGTTATAGTATATATCTAAATTTAGAGATTGTCAATAGATTTATATATAAATTTAGAGATTTATCGCTTTTTCACAAAAAAAGAGGTACTAAATATGTACATTTCAACGGATGTTGCTGAAAGAATAAAAGAAATGGCTAAAGTCCGGTCTATTTCGGTAAAGCAATTATTAGAGGATGTTGGCCTGGGGTTCAACACGATGTCTAACATGAAAACTTCTATGCCGAAGGCGGACAATCTTGCCCGTATCGCCGATCAGCTGAATTGCTCGGTTGATTATCTTTTGGGAAGAACAAGCATCCCTGCTACTGAAATTCCGTCAAACATTGGATTTATCACACCGCTGGAAGCAAAGGTTCTCCTTGCTTATCGAGAGAAAAAGGATATGCAAAGAGCAATAGAGCATTTACTGGATATCGATTCCTCAGTGGAGCAAACAAAAAAGCCCGACATAATCATCGGGCAAATAGCAGCCTTTGGCAGCGGGCCTACGGATGTACCAGTCAATAAAGAAGCGTCACAAAAATTGGCTGCACTTGCGAAAAAGAAAAGAACCGAAAAGAAAGAAAAATAATTACCAAATTTTTCTTGTGGATTTTGTCGAATAATAGCGATGCACTTTATATAGCCGCATTCGTGCTATATGGAGGAGACGCTATGAGAAATCCGATTTCGTTCTTTCTTTCTAATCACATGTATAAGGGCAAGCTGACGTATGAGCGTGTTGAAAAGATTATTCTACAGTATGGATTCACTCTCCTTGAATACGATCTAAGCATCAATGATGAAATAACCGAAATTCTTCATTTGCATAATTTAATGAATCATGCAGAAATAGAAAGTTGTTTTACATTCATTGTAGATGAATACCATAAATACGTTTTCATTCGTTCCGGCTACACCGAAAAGGACAAAATTTATATGCTCCTGCATGAGGCAGGGCATATTTATAAAGAACACTTTGCATGCAAAGAGCTTGTACATAATACGCGAACAGCCAAAGAGCGTCAGGCAAATATGTTTTCCTCCATGCTGCTGCTCTTAAACCGTATCTGCAGAGTATTCCCCTGTATCCTTGCAGGGCTTTTAATTACCGGCGCTATTTTTATAGTAATGCCGGACAGGCTTCCATCGTCTCGTAATAATTCTGATATCGTATATTACTGGACACAGAGCGGCAGCGTCTATCATTTATTTGAGGATTGCTATCATATACGAAATTCGACAGTTATTTCCGGAACTGTTGAAGCATCCGGGAAAGACCGTGTTTGCTCTGCCTGTGAGAAACGGGCGGAAGAAGAATAGCTCTATAATCGTGTAGTTGTTGCATTTTTGCAACAGTTGGAATAAATCCACCCGGTTAAACAAATTTTCAATCAAAAAAAGCAGAGAGCCTTTAGCCCTCTGCTTCCTCATTTATCTTATTTCCAAGACATGTGTAATTGCTTTTTGTTCGCTGCACAATCCGCAAGATACAGATTGATAAGTGTTTGATATGGAATACCCGAATTTTCAGACAGTGTTTTAAAATATTCTATTGTATCGCTGTCCAAATTGATCGTGATTTGCTTTTTCAGCTTCTTGGCGTAAGGATTTTTTGTTGCGTTTGAAAAATCATATTCTGCTTTCATTTGCATCACCTCATTCATAATATTGCTTTGTCTCACTTTTTGTTGCTTTCCGTGCGTAAATAATCCGTATGACTGTTTCAGAAACTCTATAGCAATGACACACTACAAGAAGATTAGCCTTATTGCTAAGGCCTAAGATAATAAATCGTTCTTCCTCCTGTGAATGCTCCGGGTCAACGATCAATAGTGCTTCTTCATCATAAAATACTGTTTTTTGCTTCCTCAAAAGATATTTTATGCTTCTTTTTGTTGATCTCATTCTTATTATTGTCCCATTCAAACTCAAGTATATCCATATTTATATTATAATTATATAATAATTATTTGTCAATAGTATATGTAAAAATAACAGGTTTGATACATAATGCTCAGCCGAGTTTTTTCGGCAGCCGCATGTAACCCTCTTTCAAAATAAAAATCAGGAGGCAAGTAAAATGACAGAAGCTCCTAACGCATCAAAAAAAGTACAGGCGAGGTTGAAATAACCTTCCGCTTATTCAAAATAGGAGGCATATTATGTTATCAATGTATCCTGCCTGCTTCTATCGGGACAAAGAAGGATATTCTGTTGTTTTCCCCGACTTGAACTGGCTGTCCACTTGTGGCGATACCTTAGATGAAGCTATGAAAATGGCTGTAGATTGTCTGGCAGGCTATCTCTATACAATCCAAAAAGAAGGCAATACCTTTCCCTCCCCATCTGAGCTATCTCAAATTAATATTGCCGCTATAGCACAAGAATTAGACATCAATTCACCAGCAAATGACAGCTTTGTAAATATTATTACTGTAGATGTAGATGAGTATGCAAAAAACACTTTGAAAAGTCTGTTAAAAAAACGCTTACCATTCCGGCATGGCTGAATGACGCGGCATTAGAGCAGAAAATCAACTTTTCACAAGTTTTGCAGGACGCATTAAAATCCCATCTTCATCTTAGATAAAGGGGCCCATTGGTTCCTTTATTTTTAAAAGCATATTTAAAATTGAAGGAGAAAAGGCCATGCAAGACGAATCCCTCTCAAACGCTAAGCACATATGGAACGAATCTACGAAAAATACGCCTGTAAGCCGTGATGTGTTCTTTAATATTTAACCTTATGGAAGACCTTCCCTATAGTTTAAAGCCCCTTATGCAGCGTCTAGGCATCACTCAAAAGGAATATGATGCATGGGCCTCCGGTGAAAGTGATTCTTTTATGCAATTACTCCCGGAAATCGCTGCGTTTTATGATATGCCTGTAGAGTTTTTGTTAGACGGAAGCATAAAAAAATAGCCCGCCACAGCGGACTATCTTTTCAATCTTCATAATGGCCACGGCAGGAAATTACCATAATATCGCTTTCGTTGCTTACAGAATAGACAAGCCTGTTTTTCTCATCTATTCGCCTGCTCCAGCAACCGTCTTTTTGTTTTAATGGTTCGGGCTTTCCAATGCCTTCAAAGCAATTACGCTGAATATCTTTTAAAAGCTGATTGATACGACGCAAAGTTTTTTTGTCTTGTGTCTGCCAATACAGATATTCATCCCAAGCTACAGGAGAAAACATCAAGTTATTCATTCTCCATTGCCTCTAAATCTTCCATAGACTTTTTTACCACCCGGCCAGTCTTTAAATCTGACAACGAACGTTCTATTTTTCCAAGATAATCTGCATTACGTGCAGCTTTCTGCAAGGCGTTCCATTCCTCAAGGCTTATAATAACGACATTTTTTTCATCCTTACGGGTTACGATTACTGTTTCGTTGTTATCCGTTACACGGTCACAGTAAGACTTTAAATTATCTCGGATAGTAGAGTAGTTTACAGCAAGCATTTTTTCACGCTCCTTTCACGCTTATTGTACAATATATTGTACAATAATATTATATGTATGTCAAGCGCTTTTATGTTAATATATTGATGATCATTTTGTTAATGCTAAAAAAATGATCACCCAAAAGGAATATGATGCATGGGCCTCCGGTGAAAGTAATTCTTTTATGCAATTACTCCCGGAAATCGCTGTATTCTATGATGTGCCTTTGGAATATTTAACAGATAAAATTGCTAAAACGCTGTCCCGCTAATAAGAATAACTTTTTATATGCTTGCCCCCCTTTCGAAACAAATGCATTCATTTACATCGGAGCAAATATGAAATACTCAATAAAATATAAAAATGGAAAAAAATATTATCGTTGTCACTGGTATGAAAACGGGAAGGAATACGATCTTACTGCTCTTTCAAAAGCAAAATTAAACGAGAAGGTCGAAACAACAAAGCAACGAATACGTGAAGGACTTACGTTAAATAATCCAAATATAACCGTAGCGGCATGGGCTGAAATATGGCTGGAAACCTACAAAAAACCTATGGTAGTCGAAAAGTCGTATAATAAACTATAAGACGATTATAAACACTTATATTTTGCCCGAAATAGGCAATTACAAAGTAAGTGACATACAGCACGCTGCTTTACAAAAAATTTTAAATGAGAATAATAAAAGCCGCTCCTATATGGAGAAAATTAAAAATGCTATGACTGGTATGTTCGATCAGGCAAAAAGGAATAGAATCATTGGCTTTAATCCGTCTGAAGGGCTTAAAATTCCAGGCAGTGCGGTACACGGAAAAAGGCGTTGTCTAACACATTTAGAAGAAACAGCATTTTTGAAGGTATGCGAGACACACTATGCCGGTTTGTTTGGATTGCTTATGTATTACTGTGGGCTGCGCCCCGGTGAGTGTTCTGCTCTTTTGTGGGAAGATATAGATCTGGAAAATAAAATAATTCATATTACAAAAGCAACCGAAAGCGGACAACGAGATAAAATAAAAGGACCTAAAACCAGCGCCGGAGTTAGGGATGTCCCTATTCCAGATGTTTTTCTTCCTGTTTTGCAATCGGAAAGGGAAACTGGTCGGGTCTTAAAGGTCCCCAGCACAGGTGCGCCAGTGAACGATGATAATTTAGTACGATGGTTTAAAAACATTGTTCGTGAAATGAATATAGAAATGAGTGCTGAATTATACAGAAATAAAATCATAAAGCCCAAAGTGGAGGATATTACAGCCTACTGCATAAGGCATACATATTGTACAAACTTACAGCGTGCTGGTATTCCTCTTAATGTTGCCAAATATTTGATGGGACATGAAGATATTACAATTACCGCTTCTATATACACACATCAAACGGACGATCAGACAGAAAATGCGCAAAAATTTATAAACAATTTTTATAGTAATACAGAAAAGGAATCCGGGGACTAAACTTAATAAACAACGAAAAATTCCTATATTTATTGATGTCTTTGGGTTTTCATATTCAGACTCTGAATCTGTTTGTTGGGGTTCGAATCCCTATTCCGCTGCCAAAGCAAAAACCTGTCAAAAGTGAGAATTACACTTTTCGGCAGGTTTTTGTTATATATTGACATTGGAAAAGAAGGTTCTCTACGGATATTGAAATCCGAAAATTAATACCTGACCTCGCAGAGGAATATATACATTTTTTTGACATCACCCACAATGCGCAAGAAAAGAAGAGAGAATCATTAGATTCTCTCTTCTTTTCTTGGCTTCAAAGGTCTGCTTACAGCAAAAGAATGCCTTTAGCGCGCCTCCTCTTCCATATCAGCAATGGCTTTTGTAGCCTGAACAGTACCATGTGGATGATGCGGCGGAGCATATATCGTATAAATTTTAAGGGGGCGTTTTCCGGTGTTCACAACATTGTGCCATGTTCCTGCAGGCACAAAAACTGCAAATCCAGCAGAAACCGGACGTTTATAATGCAGCCGATTTTCGGCAGGCCCCATCATAGCCATTCCAGTTCCGCTTTCAATACGCAAAAATTGATCGGTATCCGGATGTACCTCCAATCCAATCTCACCGCCTACTGGGATGCTCATTAAAGTAAGTTGTAAATGTTGGCCTGTCCACAGCGCTGTCCGATAGTTTGTATTTTGTCGGGTTGCTTTATCGATATTTGTCACAAATGGCTGTGGGCCGTGATCCTGTACAGAGACATGAACATGATTGCTGTTTCGATTCATAATGCTCCCCTCCTTTCTTTATTTATAATATGAAAATCTATCTGTTCCTGTGCAAAAAAGGCCGCAGTCGTTTGAAAGTCTATCTGCATGGCATCCACATTTAAGATAAGCAACCATCTGCAGCACGCACGCAAAGCATTTCCTGAATAGCTGCAACGTATTTCTTTCCATCCAAATACCCCTGCTCCATCCGTTTTTTTGCATTTTCCGCATTAAAATCCAAGGTCCCAGTAAAGTTTTGCAGCGCGCTTTTTACTAAATTGATATGCACGATCTGCGCGTCGGGAAGGCATTGTGTACAGGTTTTGTCTCGCTCCTCCATAGTGACGACAATCATCTTACGCACTCCCCGTCGGTATAGCGGAACAATCGGCACATTGTCTTCAATGCCACCGTCTATGTATTCTTCTCCCTCTATGCTAATATCCGGAAAAATCAATGGAATTGCGGAAGAAGCAAGCAAGATATCCGCAATCAGCGCAGTCTTTTGACGACGGATATCAAAATAAACCGGCATAGTTTGATATTTAAACAGTTTGATAGCCAGCAGAGAGGCCACACGGGTAAATATATTATCCTCAGAATGCTTTTTTACATAATTATAAAAGCAAGGGCGTTTCTGCAATTTGGCCGCCGTTACATAAAAATCCAGCGCTCCATTTTTCAAAATCCGTGGATCTATGTTGTGTTTTATCAGTTCGCCTAAACCGGCATTGGAAAACCATCCCTCCTCACAGGTACCCTGTTCATAACGGCAAAGAGACTGGCAGCATTTATAAATGTCTTTTTCGGTCAGCACTTGGCCCGGACTGATTGACGCCCACACTTTTTCTGCTCTGTTTAAATTTCCCATACAAAACAGGGCGCCGTTCAAAGCGCCTATGGATGTGCCGGCTACGGCATCTATCTTGGTATCAATCCCTGCCTCCCGCAGAGCGCGCCACACGCCAATTTGGTAAGCGCCTTTTCCGCCGCCACCTCCTAGAACAAGTCCCACTTTTTCTTTCATATAATCACCACCTACTGGTATCATATGAACGGCATATGTGTATTGTGCATTCTGCTTAAAATACTAAAACAACCGCTTTCCAAAAATGGAAAGCGGTTGTTTTTTATACATCAGATTGCTTATAGCTGCGCGTAATATTCACTCTGGCAGGAGATACCTGACCAATTTCAATCGCCGGCAGCCATGTGGTATAGGGCGTGCCGCTTGCACCAGCAGCTTGCATATCGCATAAAACCAACGGCTGCCCATTGTTGTTAAAGTGAAACAGCCTGCCGCAAAGGTAAGCGGGTTCTGTCTGTACAAACTGCAGATTTCCTAGGGCAATCTCCGATGGAACGTCGTTGATTGAATCTGCGTAATAAAAGCCATCGTACGCCAGCAGTAAGGGACCACGGTATATAGAGCATTTGTCTGTGTATTCTTTTTCTCCTGGAGAAAACCGCAGAGACATGTCAAAATCAATGCCAATCGTGTCTCCATCTGTCCATTCCCGCTCAATTAAAAAGTACCCAGGACATACTTCTTCCGGAATATCATCATTCATCTGCACCTTGGTTTTTTCAGACCAAAATGGAATGCGGACAAATATCTTTCGCTCCGTGCCCGCTATACCAGATAATCGAATGCGCACTTTCCCGTCATAGGGGTAATCCGTCTCCTGGCAAATACAGATTTTGCCCTCTCCAATCTTCACTTCTCCTTTGCCCGCGCCATAATAATTGATGTAAAGCGCCTGGCCGTCTGTCATATAGGCCCAGCGAGCAAGCTCTCCAAACATTCGGGGGGCGTTTACAGAGCAGCAGTTCAAATCCGGACTGCCGGGACGACATTGGAACCCAATCTCCCAATAGTTTGCTTTTTTATCTCCCTCCATGGGCGTATTGTATGTAGACCATCTTCCCGTAGGAGAGAAACTACCCAATCCTGCGTTATAAGTAGAAAGCTCCAACGCATCTGCCGCCATACTGTCTCCGGTAAGCTGCAGCATTTCCGCTGTAAGCGCCATATAAGCGACGGTGCAGCAGGTTTCAATCGCGCCGTTTTCATAGGGATTTCCGATAGCTTGTTCTCCGGTAGAAAAACCGCCTGTATTGTGGACATCTGTTTGCGTAATACTGCGCCAAATTTGGATAAATGCCTTTTTATAGCTTTCTTCACCGGTACAGTAATACAACTGGGCAAGCGCCATGATCGAATGCAGACTTTCCCACCGTGGCTTCGGCGTTTTATAATATTCTTGGTCCGCCAGAGCCAGACGATAATAATCCCCACAGCCCGGCGCGGCAAAATCCTGGACAACCTCCAATGCAAAGTCCAAATATCTTTGCGTGTGCGTTTCCCTGTACAAAATGGCAAACACATGGCCCACAGCATAGTTCATTTCTGTTTCGCCCATATCGTAAAGCCGGCGGCTGCCCGACTTTGCGTTATAAAATGTTTCACAGAACAAATCTGCAATTTTTATCACACAATCCCAGGCGGACCGGTCGCCCGTTTCCCGATACCACAGCAGCAGTCCATACATGATATGATAGTGGGACCATCCGTCCCAGGTATTGTATGGATCCACGTCCCCAATCTTTTCTCTGGAAGAACGGCCGGAAAGCTGACAGTCAGATGGCCAACAGCCCAAATATCCATTCTCTCTCTGCAGCGAGATTAACTCCGCGATGAAGGACTGCAAGTATGTATACAATTTTGAATTTTTTGTAAGGCGGTAGAGCAGCACGGAACAGGTGATATATTTTCCTGCAAATTCTCCTGACCAGGGGAGCAGTCTGCGGCCGGGCTTTTTGTCCGGATACTTCAGCATATCTAGAATAGCCGGGTTTGATTCCCGGATCCCAATGAGCCAGTTGTCTATAATTCCGTCTGTGAGATTTCCTATGACGTCATCCATTTGCAGATGTATTTCCGATACGGGCTGCATTTTTTCTTTCATAATCAAACCATTCCTTTTATTGATGTATTGACAAACTATATAAGTGCAATTTCCAAAATATCGCTTTCGTCCAGCTCCAATAGTTCTGCAACCAAATCTGCATGGGCATAGGAGTCATGCGCCTTGCTGTTATGGGCGTCGCTGCCAAACAAAAACCTGCACCCACACTCCTTTGCAATCTGAAACATGCGCATCTGGGAACAGGCTGCAATCTCCTCTTTTGTTTTCGTATGCATAGAGTCTACATTAATTTCAATGGCGATTCCCCGTTCGGCAGTTTGGCTAAACAGCCTTTTAAAGCAGTCGTCAGAAATCATGTCTATTAAAATCGTATAATCATATGGACATCCTACCGCTTCAAAGGGATGCGCGATGGCGGTAATATATCGATATACAGAACTACTCAAAATGTCTTCATATGCCTGGATCATAAAATCCACATGTTTTTGATAGGGTTGATAAAAGTCCCTAGGCATCACCAGATGCGTATGGGAGTTTGGAACCAAAATAAAATCAAGCTGCTGGGCAGTTTTTTCTGTAATTGTTACGTCTCTGCGAATGGGGTCGTACTCCGTCTCACAGCCAAAATACAGCTTTATATGTGGATCGGCGCGGCAGGCGAGTTCCGGTTTCAAACGGAGCAGGTGGGAAAAATTTTGAGACACATAAAAGGGCGTGGCACCGGGAATTTTTTCATCCCAAAAATGATTGGAAAAGCCTAAATGTGTAAGTCCTATATTTTTGGCGATTTCCAAATAATTTTCTACAGTTGCAGATTCATCTGCGCACAGAGACAGTTCGGTATGTATATGAAAGTCGTGTCGTATTCTCATAAACGCCCTCCGACAGCGGTACATATAAAATAATTTTATAAAGCAAAAATGCCTGTGCGTTATATATGCATTGTACTATAAAACATCGAAAAATGCAAGAATATAGCCACGATATAAATACAAAAAAGGGAGAATACTCTCCCTTTTTTCTCTTAAACTATCTGCAGCCATTCCAATGCAGACTTTACCCAACCGCCTATATGGGGGTCGCCCTTAGCCGGATCATTCTGGGACGTCTCAGCCGTCACCACAGACATTCCGTGCGGTCCCTTTGGATATATATGCAGTTCCACGGGGATATTGTGCGCAATCAGCGCCTGCGCATACAGCATGGAATTTTGAATCGATACGCAGTCATCATTCTGCGTCTGCCAGATAAATGCAGGCACTGTATTTTCGCCTACTTGCAATTCCAAAGAGCATTCCTGCTTCCACTGCTCCGCATCCGCTCCAGCGCCGCAAATCAATTCTCTGGAGTATTCGTGTGCATACTCTCCCATGCTGATCACTGGGTAAGAAAGAATCACGCCGCGCGGCTTGTTCATTCCAAAAGGCATATCCGACGCAGCTTTGGCATACTCCCTGTCCCACAGGGTACCGATTGCACCAGCCAAGTGGCCCCCAGCAGAAAATCCGCACACAAAAATCCGATCAGGATCAACATTGTACTTCTCCGCATTTTCTCGAATGTGACAAATCGCCAAAGAAACATCTACCAACGGGCGAGGATATTTTGCATGCTCCCCAATAGAATAATACAGTACAAATGCATTGCAGCCTGCTGCAAGAAACGTTTTTGCGGCAGGCTCTGCCTCCCGCTCTGCAAGAAACGCATATGCACCGCCGGGAAGGACAATTACTGCAGCTCTGGGTCGAACGCACATGTCTCCTACATTATTTGCAATATATGTACAAAGACGCACGTTTTCGTCTCCCTCACGCAGATAAATCGTATCGCAGGTCATTTCTTGTTCGTATTATCCTTTCTATTGATTAAACATCCAGATATCCCAATTTATACAGCAATTCTGCCGACAGCAGCGCCCCGCCTGCGGCGCCCCGCAGAGTGTTGTGGGAAAGTCCTACAAACTTCCAATCAAAAAGCGTATCTTCACGCAGACGTCCTGCGCAAACACCCATTCCACCGCAAACATCCCTGTCCAAATGCGTCTGCGGACGGTTGTCTTCTTCAAAATATGTAATAAACTGCTCCGGCGCATGCGGCAGTCCCAACGTCTGGGGCATACCTTTAAACGCCTTCCATTCAGAAAGAATCTGCTCTTTGGTTGGCTTATTCTCAAAGTTCACAAATACCGTAGCCATATGACCGTCCAAAACAGGCACGCGAATGCACTGGCTAGTAATTATGGTATCCTCAGCAGGTACAATTACCCCGTCCTTATATTCTCCCCAGATACGCAAGGGCTCACGTTCGCTTTTTTCTTCCTCTCCGCCAATAAAGGGAATCACATTATCTACAATTTCCGGCATTTCCCGGAATGTTTTGCCGGCGCCGCTGATTGCCTGATACGTGCTGACCACTACCTGGCGCACACCAAACTTACGCAGGGGAGTGAGCATAGGCACATAGCTCTGGATAGAACAGTTGGGCTTCACAGCGATAAATCCCCGTGTCGTTCCCAGCCGTTTCTTCTGATCGGCAATCACTGCCGCATGGCCGTCGTTGATTTCTGGAATCAGCATAGGAACATCGGGCGTCCACCGGTTGGCGCTGTTGTTGGATACAACAGGCAGTTCCGCCTTTGCATAAGCTTCTTCCATCGCAATAACTGCATCTTTTTTCATATCGACCGCACAAAAGATAAAGTCTACCTTCTCTTTCATGGCAGCAATATCGGCGGCATCCATTACCACCATATCTCGTGCGTATGCCGGAATCTCGCAGGACAGCTTCCATCTGTCCCCCACTGCATCCATATATTTTGTGCCTGCGCTGCGTGCGCTTGCGGCAAGGGCAGTTACTTCAAAATAGGGATGATTTTCCAAAAGCGTAATAAACCGTTGTCCTACCATCCCCGTCGCTCCAACGATTCCCGCTCTAATTTTGCAGGCCACGATTGTCACCATATCCGGGCATTGCCCGGTCCTTTACTGGATTATAAATTTATATTGTGTCTATGTTATCATATGTTATGCCATTTGTCAATTATACCGCGGTGCAAATGTACGTTTTCCCGTCTTGACCAGCTATAGAAAATATGATATTATAATAAATGTAGATAATATATCATTGAAAGGATGAATCCTATGCGTTTCAAATCTCTTTTGTCAGTGATGCTTTGCATATCTATGCTTCTTGCCACTCCTCTGGTTGGACAAGTTTTTGCAGCAGACTGCGAACATAATTACGAGCAGACAATTGAAGAGGCTACCTGTATGGAAAAAGAACAAATCCTCTATACCTGCAGCCTTTGTGGAGATTCTTACAAAGCTGCTGCAGACGAGCCCGTGCTTCCCGATTCTTGTTATGTTCTTTTGGAAAGCACCATACAGAACGGGCAGCTTGTCGTGACGGTAAAGCTGGAAAACAATCCAGGCATTTATTCTATGCGGATGATTTTCCATTACAACGCAGCTGCGCTTGCTCCTACAGCACGCATCAACGGTGATATTTGGACAAACAGCGAGTGTTGGACCACCACACCGCCGAAAAATACGCCTTTCTTTTATACTGCGCAGTATGCCGACTTGACAAGTAACAATACAAAGAACGGTCTTCTCTGTACGCTGGTATTTGATATATTGGATACGGAAGAAGACTATGGATTTAAAGTAACTTACGACAAACGTCCTTTCATTACTTGGGACAACCAGCTCGTGGATGTAGCAACACTTAATATTGTAGGAAAGAGCGAGTACGGGAAGCACGTCCTCCAAACCCATACTACCCCTCCCACATGCACGGAAGACGGAGCCGCATACCAGGTCTGTACGTACTGTCAGAATACCATTGCAGAAGAACGTATTCCATCACCCGGCCACCAATGGATACTTACGCAGGAAATCGTCCCTCCAACCTTTGAAACCGAAGGGATCGGCCTATATACCTGCGACACCTGTCAGGAAACCAAAGAGGAGGCGCTTTCGATTGTGGAGCGCTGGAAAAAAGGAGATTTAGACAACGACGGCGCCATCACTTCCGCCGATATCATATATCTGCGTCGAGTCGCCGCTTCTCTTTCCTCTGTCTCGCTGCAAATGTACGATGCAGCCGACATAAACGGAGATGGCGTAGTCACAATGCTGGACTATGTCCAGCTTTGCCGTATCGCCGCAGGAAACGCGCCTTATCCGCCTGATTGGAATATAGAATAAAGCAAGGCCAAGGCAGCACCGCAAAAAATCCCCATTGAAAGATATCTTTCAATGGGGATTTTCGCACACATATACTAGCGCTCTTGTTTTAACCACAATACAATATATAGTATTATGCAACTCGCTCAAACGTATAATACAGGCTGGTACAATGGGTAACATCCCTTTTTATTGCAACGCTTACGTAGCCGACTGTATACTATATATTGTACATTGTTGCAATTTTGCAACTATATGTAGCACTACCACTGAATTTCGTTTGTCAGTTTTGGCAATAATGCCGATATTTTCATATTTGTACCAATCGCCTTGACAGGCTACAAGATATAGTATATAATAAAAGCCCATGAATCAATCAAACAGTCTATTGGCTTATCATATGTAAGGAGTGTATTATGTATCAAGTTCAAAAGAGAGACGGCAAAGTAGCAGAGTTTGATCTGTCCAAAATCAGCAGCGCTATTACGATGGCGTTTGAAGCACAGGAAAAAGACTTTGTTCCTTCCGTAATAGATTTTCTGGCTCTGAAGGTAACAGCAAATTTTGAACCCAAAATCAAAGACGGCATGGTCGCTGTGGAAGACATTCAGGACAGTGTGGAATCCGTTTTGGTACAGGCCGGATACGATGATGTGGCAAAAGCCTACATCCTGTACCGCCGCCAGCGGGAAAAGCTGCGTAATATCCAGTCTACTCTGGTTGACTATAAAGAAATCGTTGACAACTATGTAAAGCTCAACGACTGGAGAGTAAAAGAAAACTCCACCGTTACCTATTCCGTAGGTGGACTGATCCTGTCTAACTCCGGTGCGATTACGGCCAACTACTGGCTCTCTGAAATCTACGATGACGAAATTGCCTCTGCCCACAGAAATGCAGATGTCCATATCCACGATTTGTCCATGCTTACCGGATACTGCGCAGGATGGTCTCTCCGTCAACTGATTAAGGAGGGGCTGGGCGGTGTTCCTGGCAAAATCACCAGTTCTCCTGCCAGCCATCTGGCAACCCTGTGCAACCAGATGGTCAACTTTCTTGGAATTATGCAAAACGAGTGGGCCGGCGCGCAGGCATTTTCCTCCTTCGATACATACCTTGCCCCCTTTGTAAAAATAGATAATCTGTCCTATGATCAAGTAAAAAAGTGTATCGAAAGCTTTATCTACGGCGTAAATACACCTTCCAGATGGGGTACGCAATCGCCCTTCTCCAATATTACCCTGGACTGGACCGTTCCCGCCGATCTTGCAGAAGAAAATTGCATCATCGGTGGCAAAGAGGCAGACTTCAAATACAAAGATTGTAAAAAAGAGATGGACATGGTCAACCGTGCCTTCATCGAAATCATGATTGAAGGGGACGCAAATGGCCGTGGCTTCCAGTATCCCATCCCTACTTACTCCATCACCCGAGATTTTGACTGGTCCGAAACAGAGAACAATAAGCTTCTCTTTGAAATGACAGCCAAATACGGCACGCCGTATTTTTCCAACTATATCAACTCTGACATGGAGCCCAGCGATGTGCGGTCTATGTGCTGCCGTCTGCGGCTGGACCTGCGGGAACTGCGCAAGAAATCCGGCGGCTTCTTCGGTAGTGGTGAATCTACCGGCTCTGTAGGCGTTGTAACCATCAATATGCCTCGAATCGCGTATCTCTCCGACAGTCCGGAGGATTTTTATCGGAGACTGGATCATATTATGGATCTCTCCGCACGCAGCCTGAAAATTAAACGTACCGTTGTTACCAAGCTGATGAACGAGGGATTGTATCCCTATACAAAACGGTATCTGGGCACCTTTGACAATCACTTCTCCACCATTGGTCTGGTTGGTATGAACGAGGCTGGTCTCAATGCAAAGTGGCTGAAAAAAGATATGACCCACCCCGAAACGCTCCAATTCACAAAAGAAGTGCTGGATCACATGCGGGAACGTCTGTCCGACTATCAGGAAATGTATGGCGATCTGTACAATCTGGAAGCTACTCCTGCTGAGTCTACCAGCTTCCGTCTGGCCAAGCATGATAAAAAGCGGTATCCGGATATCATCACTGCACATGAAGGCGCAACCCCTTACTACACCAACTCCTCTCACCTGCCTGTAGGATATACCGATGATGTATTCTCCGCGCTGGAACTGCAGGACGAGCTGCAAACCCGGTACACTTCCGGTACGGTATTCCACGCTTTTCTAGGAGAAAAACTACCCGATTGGAAGGCTGCGGCAACGCTGGTGCGCAAAATCGCGGAAAACTTTACTCTGCCATACTACACCCTGTCGCCCACTTACTCTGTCTGCAAGGACCACGGCTACATCGCAGGGGAACAGTTCTCCTGCCCCACCTGCGGCGGCAAAACAGAGGTATATTCCAGAATCACCGGCTATTATCGTCCGGTTCTGAACTGGAACGATGGCAAGTCTCAAGAATATAAAGACCGGGTGGTTTACAACATCGGTACATCTGTAGTAAAACGCAGCAAAGCGCTGGCCGACAACAACGCGGCAGAGCCTGCAGCACCTCAGGGAAATGACGCTATCCTTTTGTTTGCAACCAAAACCTGTCCGAAATGTAAGGTTGCCCAGTCCCTGCTGGACAAAGCAGGCATTGAATATACAAAATTCTATGTAGAAGACCAGGAAGAACTTGCAAAAGCGCTTGGTCTGCGGCAAGCGCCTACCCTTGTAGTCGGCGAGCAGCAGTTTACAGATGTAGCCGGGATCAAAACTTTTCTAGACAAGACCGTCAAAGTTACCGTTTAACAGAATACTTAGGAGAAACGCCCTTTTATGTATGATATTATAATTGTTGGCGCAGGACCCGCCGGACTTACAGCAGCGCTGTATGCCCGGCGGGCCGAAAAACGTGTGCTGATTTTAGAAAAAGACACCTTCGGTGGACAAATTACTTTTTCGCCGAAAATCGAAAATTATCCTGGATATGCCGCGATCAGCGGAAATGAGCTGGCCGATATGCTCATCGAACAGGTACTGGCGCAAGGCGCAGAAATCGAGCTGGGCACCGTAACGAATATTGCCGCCGAAACTGACGGAACAAAAGCCGTAACTACAGAGGATGGTAGCACCCATCGCGCTCGTGCCGTCATTATCGCAAACGGCGCCAGACATAGAATGCTAGGCATTCCTGGAGAGTCTGAACTCGTTGGCAAAGGCATATCCTTTTGCGCCGTTTGTGACGGCGCCTTTTACAAAGGGAAGGAAGTAGCCGTAGTAGGCGGCGGAAACACAGCGCTCCAAGAAGCAGTGTTGCTCTCCGATGGATGCCGAAAAGTAACGGTAATTCAAAATCTGGATCACTTTACTGGTGAAGAAACGCTGCAAAATATCCTACGAAAAAAAGATAACGTGGAACTGATCACAGGCACTGTAATATCCGGTTTTGAAACTGAAGCCGGGGAGTTGACCGCCGTTCGGTGTACCGGTGCCAGCGGCGAATCGTTTACAAAGGAGCTGGACGGCTTGTTTGTAGCCATCGGCCTTGCGCCAAATAACGAACCCTTTGCAAATATTGCAGACCTGGATGCCGGCGGATACTTTGCAGCGGGAGAAGATTGCTGCACCGCCACCCCGGGAGTCTTCATCGCAGGAGATTGCCGGGCAAAACGAATCCGACAGATTACCACAGCCGCGGCGGACGGCTCTATCGCTGCCCTCGCCGCCTGCGCATACTTGGATGAACAACCCTAACTAAAATAAGGGAGGCTGCATGATGTTTACATACTGCTTTTTCGATTTGGACGGTACGATTATCGACCCAAAAATCGGCATCACTTCTTCCGTTGCTTATGCCTTGGAAAAGTATGATATTTTCGTGGAGGATAAGGACCAGCTTACTACCTTTATCGGTCCGCCTCTTCACGAGTCCTTTTGTAAATATTTTGGTTTTTCCAACATGGCGGCATACGACGCTGTAGATAAATACAGAGAATATTACAAGGATACAGGAATTTTTGAAAATTACCTCTATGACGGAATGGCGGAGTTGCTGGAGGGACTGCAAAAAGCGGGAATAAAGGTCATTATGGCAACTTCTAAGCCAGAAATTTTTGCCCGGCAAATTGCAGAGTATTTTCACATCGATTCTTATTTTTCCTGTATCACCGGCAGTGAGCTGGATGGAACGCGCGTGGCAAAAAATGAAGTCATCGCCTGCGCTATGGAACGCATGGGAATGCTTGACACCAGCGACGCTGTTATGATTGGAGATCGAATGCACGATATTGTAGGAGCGAAAAAAAACAACATGGAGTCCATTGGCGTGTTGTACGGCTACGGCAGTCGGCAGGAACTGGAGGATGCAGGCGCGGGACGTATCGTCCGCTCTGTAGCAGAATTGAAAACACTGCTACTATCCGAGTAAATTTTTATACAATAAAAGGGCTCCTGCTACAGCGCAAACGCTGTAGCAGGAGCCTTGCCTTTCGCAAAGAAATATCAACAATAAAAATCGTACTACCGCATAAAAAAGCCCATGGACACGAACCTGTTCTGTCAGCGCCCATGGGTATATGAGCTCCCCCTGCGACGGCCTGGGGATATTCTTTTTATATGGGAAATCTATAAGCCGGGTTCTGTACGGCCAAAGCCGTGGCTGTCATCTATCTCGAATCTGCATTGCTGCAAATCTCCAGCCACCCGCAGACACTGGCGCCGGGCCGGCGTGGATTTCAAAGAAATCCGGTCTGCATACGGTGTTGCATCGAATAGGGTTTACATTTGCACACAGTTGCCTGTCGTGCCGGTGAGCTCTTACCTCGCCTTTCCATCCTTACCGCAAAACGCGGCGGTCTATTTCTGTTGCACTTTCCCGGAGGTTTCCCTCGGCGGACGTTATCCGTTATCCTGCCCTTTGAAGCCCGGACTTTCCTCACGCTGATACCTTTCGGCCCCACAGCGCGCGACAGCCCGATTTCCCATAAAGATTTTACTATAGGATGTCAGACTTGTCAAGCCATTTATCCCCTTTGCTAAAGGAGAACCCGTTTCCGTTTACCTCCCCCACCTTACTGATTATCATAAACGCATCTGGATCTACGTCTAAAATCGTCTTTTTAGCTCTGGCAAGCTGACGGCTGGAAACCACCGTCAGTACCACGTCACAGCACTCGCCGGACAGCCCTCGTTTGCCGGACAAAAGCGTCACTCCTCTGTGCAGTTCGGTAAGTACCGCATCCCGTATTTCTCTTGTACAGGAGGTAATTACCTGAATCTGCATTTTTCCGTTGCCCATCATCATAACCTGATTGATCACAAAGGAATAGACTACCACCATCAAAATCCCGTACAGCGCCTGCCGAACTGAGGAAATCGGCAGCTGCATACAAATCACCGTTGCATCAATAATGCAAAGCATGGTTCCCACAGGAAATCCCGTCCATTTGTTTATGATCAGCGGCGGAATATCTGTTCCCCCTGTGGAGGAATCCGTCCTCGCTACTATGCCTACGGCAAATCCAATCATTACACCAGCTGCGGCGGCACATAAAACCAAATCATTTTCAATCAGCACTACATCCGCAAATACCCGCTGAAATATGTAGAGAAATCCCGGATATAAAACGGTGCTGGCAGCTGTAGTTACACAGAAATGCTTGCCCAGCACTGCAGATCCCCATATAAACAACGCAATATTTATAAGGAACACAAAACAGGACATCTCTATTCCGGTAACCTTTCCAATCATAATGGAAATACCGGTAACGCCGCCTGTCACCAGCCCCGATGGCATAACAAACAAAACAATGGCCAACGCATACATTGCGTTTCCACCTACCAAAATCAGATTCTTCCCAATCGTTCCGAGAATTTTCTGCCTTTTTGTAATTTCTCCGTTAGCTCCCATACATCCCAACTTTATTTATATAAAAATAGAGCGGCAGGAAATCTGTCATTTTTCTCTACCGCAAATCAAATGATAGCATAAATCCCTCCTCCCTGTCAATACAGAATTTTACAGATTTTTCATTGTTAAAATCCCTATTATTCTTGTACAATGCCCCAAAATATGGTATGATAATATGATTTATAAATTATGATTCTATTTTGCGAGGTTGTGTATGAGCAATGTTCTTATAAAACCTATCCCCCAAACGGAAAAATGCTTTTTAGACGAGTCTATTCAGGATAAGATGGAGTATCCCAGAGGCTCAATGCTTCTTGGAGAGCGCTTCAGTTTTCAGCTGGCCTTTCAACTGGATGAAGGCGATTCCATGCGTAAAGTCGGCTTTCTGTCCGTAGAGGGTCCGCTTGCCCCTTATATCACCTACCAGCGCGTGGATAACGTACCTGTGCGCAATCCGCTTTACTGTGGGAAGGACGATGGAAAGTATCTGCGTACCCAGCCGGGACTTTATCCCGACCTGCTTCGTCCCATTACAGACAAAAACTGGATCTATATTACCAAGGAACTGCAAGCTCTTTGGATTGATATTTGGGTGCCGGAGCATATGGAAGGCGGAGCATATCCCATTCACTTCGTTCTGCGGGATCACGAAAACGAGCTTCTCGCCCAAACAGATTTTACAGCTGAAATTATCCCCGCCGCGCTGCCCGAGCAGACATTGCAGATGACCCAGTGGTTCCATCCCGACTGTCTGGCTGCATATTATCATGTGGATATTTTTTCCGACCGCCACTGGGAAATTATGGAGTCCTTTCTCCAAACTGCCGTGGACAACGGCATCAATATGATTCTTACCCCTGTATTCACTCCGCCCCTGGACACCGCCAAAGGCCATGAGCGTCCCACCGTACAGTTGGTAGATGTAACGCAAACAGCCGACGGCTGGTCTTTTGGCTTTGAAAAACTGCGTAGATGGGTAGCCATGTGCGACAAAGTAGGCGTACAGTATTTTGAAATTTCTCACCTGTTCACCCAATGGGGCGCCCATCACGCTCCTAAAATCATGGCAAATACAGATGTGGGATATCAGCAGATATTTGGCTGGGATACCGATGCGGCAGGAGCAGACTATCGTAGCTTTCTGAACGTATTTCTGCCAGCACTTATTGCAGAGATGAACCGGTTGGGAGCAGGAAACCGCATGGTATTCCATTTATCGGACGAGCCTGGCGGCGACAAGCTGGAAAGCTATCTTGCCGCAAAGGAAGGTGTAAAGGAGGCTCTATCCGGGCAAACTGTTATGGATGCCCTCTCCGATTTCAGCTTTTACGAAAAGGGAGCGGTGGAAACGCCTGTCGTATCCATAGATCATATTGAGCCATATCTGGAAGCAGGACTGGATAATCTGTGGGCGTATTACTGCTGCTGCCAATGTGAGCAAGTATCCAACCGATTTCTATCCATGTCCACCGCACGAAATCGAATTATCGGCGCCCAACTCTATAAATATAACATTGCAGGATTTCTCCAGTGGGGATACAATTTCTACTTCACGGAAGGATCTATGGAGTTCTGCGATCCTTATATGTGTACAGACGGGGGATACTGGGTTCCTGCCGGAGACGCCTTCTCCGTGTATCCTGCCCCGGACGGTACGGCATATGAAACCATTCATCTGTTGGGCTTCACGGCAGCACTTTATGACATGCGTGCCTTTGCCCTAGCAGAAAAGCTCTGCGGACGGCAGGCTGTAATGGATATTTTAGAGTCCCGTGGAGAAATTACATTTAAGCAATATCCCACCGACCAGGCCTTTGTTCTGGAAGTCCGTGAGAAAATCAACCGCCTCATCGCGAAAAATATATAATTAGAATTTGGAGAGAAACATATGAAAAAGCTGACAAATCTGCAAAATCCCATACAGGTCAAGGGGCCTGTCCTCACCATTGTAATGGACGGCGTAGGTATTGCCCCCGCAGGAGACGGTAATGCCGTACAGCGGGCATACACGCCCACGCTGGACAGAATCATGAAGGAATACCCCATGGTGCAGTTGAAGGCCCATGGCACCGCTGTTGGCCTTCCCTCCGATGAGGATATGGGCAACTCGGAGGTAGGACACAACGCCCTTGGTTCCGGTCAGGTTTTTGCACAGGGTGCAAAGCTTGTAACCGCATCCATTGAATCCGGCAAGCTGTTTGATTCCGATGCATGGAAGCAGGAAGTGGACAATGTACAAAACAGCGGCGGCACTCTGCACTTTTTGGGTCTGTTCTCCGATGGAAACGTCCACTCCCATATTGATCATCTGAAGGCGCTGATCACCCATGCAAAAGAGGACGGCGTAAAACGCGTGCGCATTCATATTCTGCTGGATGGCCGGGACGTCGGTGAAACCTCCGCTCTAGATTATGTGAATCCCTTTGAATCCTTTTTGGATACTCTGCGCAGCGAAGACTTTGATATCATGATCGCCTCCGGCGGCGGACGTATGAACATTACCATGGACCGGTATGAAGCAAACTGGGCGATGGTGGAAAAAGGCTGGCAGACACATGTGCTGGGCGAAGGACGGCAGTTTGCCAGCGCGGCAGAAGCAATTGAAACCTACCGCAGCGAAAGCCCTGTTATCGATCAGGACCTTCCTCCCTTTGTCATTGCCAAGGACGGCTCTCCCGTAGGCACTGTTGAAGACGGAGATAGCGTCATCTTCTTTAACTTCCGCGGAGACCGTTCCATTGAAATTTCCAAAGCCTTTGAAGGCGGCAGTGAATTTAACGCCTTTGATCGCAAACGGGTGCCGAATGTTGTATATGCAGGTATGCTGGAATACGATGGCGACCTGCATATTCCCTCCAGATATCTGGTATCCCCTCCGGAAATCACCAACACCATGGGTGAATATCTGGCAGATACCGGCGTAGCGCAATATGCAATTTCCGAGACGCAAAAATACGGGCACGTGACCTATTTCTGGAACGGCAACAAATCCGGCAAATTTTCAGAAGAGCTGGAAACCTATGTAGAAATTCCATCGGACGTTGTGCCCTTTGAGCAGCGGCCCTGGATGAAGTGCGCTGAAATTGCCGATACGCTTATCGATGCCATGCGCAGTAGGAAGTATCCCTGTATGCGTGTAAACTTCCCCAACGGAGACATGGTAGGTCACACCGGCAGCCTTGAGGCAACCATTTGCACAATGGAAGCGCTGGATCTGCAGTTGGCACGGATCCTGCAAGTAGTAGATGAACTGCAGGGCGTTGCACTGATCACGGCAGACCACGGTAATGCGGACGAAATGTATGAAACCGATAAAAAGGGCGCGCCCAAGGCGGATGCTAACGGATGCTATAAGGCCAAAACCAGTCATACGCTGAATCCGGTTCCCTTTATTGTGTATGATAATTTCTACAAAGATCGGTACACTGTCAAAGCAGATCAGAATTCGCTAGGATTGTCCAATGTTGCAGCCACCGTAGTGAATATGCTGGGATATGAAGCTCCCGACATGTGGGATGCATCCATTATTACGTTGAAGTAATAAAGAAGAGACGCTAAAAAGCGTCTCTTCTTTATTACAAAATTAAGTCCGGAAAGGCATAGCCTTTCCGAACTTCTTCTATTCCCTTATCGGGCCACTTCTTCCATAATGAACGCTTCCAGGATATCGCCCTCTTTAATATCGTTGAATTTCTCCAAACCGATACCACATTCATATCCCTGCTGCACTTCTTTGGCGTCGTCTTTAAACCGGCGCAGAGAAGAGATTTTATCCTCTGCCACAACGATACCGTCCCGCACAACACGAATTTGTGCATTGCGGGCAATCATACCGTCCTGTACATAAGACCCGGCAATAATACCTACGTTTGGCACTCGAATCGTCTGCCGCACCTGCGCCTGACCGATTACTTTCTCCACAAATTCAGGCGCCAGCATACCCTTAGTAGCCGCGGTAATTTCTTCTATACACTCGTAAATAATCCGGTATGTGCGAATGTCCACCTTTTGCCGCTGCGCAGAATCAATGGCTCCCTTGTCAGGACGAACATTAAATCCAATGATGATTGCATTGGAGGCTGCAGCAAGCATAACATCGCTTTCCGTAATGCCGCCTACGGCAGAGTGGATCACACGAACGCGTACCTCTTCGTTTGAAATTTTCTCCAAAGACTGCTTCACTGCTTCTGCCGATCCGCCTACGTCTGCTTTTACAATAATATTCAGTTCCTGTACGCCTTCCTTGATTTGGGCAAACAAATCGTCCAAATTCACCTTGGAATTGATACGGAATTCTTCTTCCTTTGCTTTTGCACGGCGCTGGTCTGCCAGTGTTCTAGCCATACGCTCATCTTCTACCGCGTTGAATTCATCACCGGCAAGGGGAACTTCCGCAAGGCCAATAATCTCTACAGGAACAGAGGGTCCTGCTTCCTTTAGTGTCTGCCCTTTGTCGTTCGTCATTGCACGTACACGACCAACGGAAGTGCCTGCGATCACAATATCTCCGCCATGCAATGTACCATTTTGTACCAAAACGGTAGCGACAGGACCGCGCCCCTTATCCAACTGCGCTTCAATTACAATACCCTTCGCACGACGTGCCGGGTTTGCCCTATATTCTTTCACTTCTGCAATCAAAAGGATATTTTCCAGCAAATCCTGAATGCCGTCTCCGGTCAGTGCGGAAACAGGCACGCACATCACATCGCCGCCCCATTCTTCCGGAACCAGATTGTAGTTGGTCAGTGCAGACTTAACTGCGTCCGGGTTCGCTCCCGGCTTATCCATCTTATTGATAGCGACAATAATTTCTACGCCGGCAGCCTGCGCATGATTGATGGCCTCTACGGTCTGGGGCATAATGCCGTCGTCTGCAGCAACCACCAAAATAGCGATATCGGTTGCCTGCGCACCACGGGCACGCATAGCAGTAAATGCTTCGTGACCAGGCGTATCCAGGAAAGTAATTTCTTTATCGTTGACGCTTACTCTGTAAGCACCAATGTGCTGTGTAATACCGCCGGCTTCCCCGCTGGTTACGCTGGTATGACGAATGGCATCCAGAAGAGAGGTTTTACCATGGTCAACGTGTCCCATTACACAAACCACTGGCGCACGCTCTACAAGTTCCCCGCTGTCATCCTCATCTTCATTAAACAGCTTTTCCTCGATTGTGACAACGACTTCCTTAGTAACTTGAGCACCTAATTCTTCTGCAACCAAAAATGCGGTATCAAAGTCAATAATTTGATTGACTGTAACAATGCTGCCCATCAACATGAGTCGTTTCACCACTTCCGCGGCGGTAACCTTCAGTCTGGAAGCAAGCTCACCCACAGAAATTTCATCGGGGACGGTAATTTTCAGCGGCTGTTTTTTAGCCTCCATCGCAGCTTTACGGCGCAGCTTCTCCATTGCGGCGCTTTCTTTGTTTCTGTTTTTAGAAGAACGCACATCCCGAGTATTTTGCTTTTTCAGCTTCTGCTTACCTGCCGCCAGCTGATCCCGGTTGGTCTCCGGTGCAAACTTTTCCAATCTTTCATCATATTTGGACAGGTTGACAGAAACAGTGCGCGTGTCTACAACCCGAGTTGTTCCGGTCCTCTTACGCTCGTTTGCAGGTGTATTCTGCTTTGCTTTTTGCTTGGACATAGTAGTCTGATCCGGCGTAAAATTGCGGCTCTGCCCCTGGGCCGCGGCATCCTGCCGTTGCTGCTGCAGCGTTTGTTGGATCTTTTGACTCACGTTTTGCGCGCCGCGTTTTTGATTGGATTTTTCTGCAGATGCATTCTGTGGTGCCTTAGGCGCAGGTATAGACGGCTTTGGTTGGGTATGCGCCTGCTGCTTAGCTGCAGCCGCCTCCCTTTGCGCTTTTTTAGCCGCTTCTTCCGCTTCCGCTCTGGCACGGGCTGCAGCTGCAGCCTTCAAGAGCGCGGCATCTTTTGCTTTTTCTCTTGCAATGGCTTCTGCTTTTTCTCGTTCTTCCGCTTCTTTAGCAGCTTTTTCCTGAGCAGCTTTTTCCGCCGCTTCAGCAGCGCGTCGCGCTGCCTCTTCCTCTGCCTTTCTCTTTTCAGCGGCAAGCTGTGCCGCCTTGCTCATCCTGACAGTGGGGATGCGGGTTTTGCCATGGAGATACCCTTCGATATCCACAATTTGATTCTCTTTTGTAAGCGTGTCCAGAAAGAGGTTAAACTCCTCCGGCTCCAAATTGGTCATAGATTTTTTGCCGGTAATTCCCTTCTCCTCCAGCGCTGTAATGAGATCTTTGCTTTTGATATCAAAGTCCTTTGCAAGTTGGTTAATACGGAACATTGGGGCTTGTGCCATATTTTTCTACCTTTTCCCCTAGGGGGAATCCTTTCCTGTCAGTTTTTCGCTGATTATATCGTCTGCCGCTGCAGACAGATTTGCTTATTTCATGGTCTCCCGCATTGCTGCGGCAAATCCCTTGTCTGTTACAGCTACTGCCGCAACAGGGGCTTCCTTACCTACTGCCCGGGCCAATTCTTCCATCGTACAGTCTATGCGGATCGTATCCACGCCATAAAAGCTGCTTTTATCCAACACCTGCTTGGCCGTGCGATCAGATACATCCGCCGCCAGAAGCACCAGCTTCGCCTGTCTTCGCCTAATGGATGTCAAAACCAGATCTGTACCAAGTATCAAGCCTTTTGCCGCCCAGGCAAATCCAATATATTTCTGTAGTTTACTTTGCATCACTGATCTGCATTCTCTTCTTCAAAAAGGAAAATCTCCTGCGCCAGGGAGTCCAGCACATCCTCTGGAATACTAAGCTCCAAATTTTTTTGGAACCGACCGGCCTTCCTCGCCTTTTGAAAGCAGGCGCTTCGCTTACACACATAGGCGCCCCTACCGCTCATTTTTCCGGTAAAGTCCAAAGCTACCACGCCTTCAGGACTGCGTACCACCCGAAGCAAGTCCTTTTTGGGAAAGGATTCTCCACAGCCAAGACAGCGGCGCAAGGGTGTTTTTCTGGGCTTCGGCCCTTTTTTTGCATTGCTCATATATACCCTTTCAAAAGGGGAACACTGTTATCTTCCCTTAATATCAATTTTATAGCCGGTAAGTCTCGCCGCCAAGCGTGCGTTCTGCCCTTCCTTGCCAATCGCCAGTGACAACTGATCGCTGGCCACAGTAACGACGGCACTGCGCTCACCGTCCAGTTCAACATCCAGTACTTGAGCCGGGGAAAGCGCCGCAGCAATATATTTTTCCGGGGCTTCGGAATACTCAATTACATCAATCTTTTCTCCACGCAGTTCGTCAACAATTTCACCGATTCTGCGTCCGCGCTCTCCAATACACGCTCCCACCGGATCCACATCTGCATCTCTGGAGTATACGGCCAGCTTAGACCGACTGCCTGCCTCTCTGGCAACTCCTTCGATAATTACTACACCATCCTGAATTTCCGGGATTTCCATTTCAAACAGTCGTTTTACCAGATTGGGATGGGTTCTGGAAAGCGTAACCATAGGGCCGGACTGGCTGTCCCGACGCACTTCGGTAACGAATACTTTGATACGATCCCCTACCGCAAAGCCCTCTCCCGGAAGCTGCTCGCCCTGTACAAGCACTGCTTCACTAGTACCGGTATCGATTACAATGTCACCGCTGGCGTCCGCAGCTTTGGTGACCACAGCGCTGATCACTTCCTCACGCTTTTTCTCATACTCCCGCAGCATACTGCTGCGTTCTGCTTCTCGAATCCCCTGAATAATTACCTGCTTTGCAGTCTGGGCGCTGAGCCGCCCGAAATTTTTCGTCTTTACTTCCTTTTCCACAACGCCGCCAAGGGTATACCGTCTGCTGATGCTTTTCGCATCCTCCAGGGAAATCTGTGTTGCAGGATCCTCTACCGTTTCCACGATATCCTTGCATTCATAGACACGCACGTCCTTTTTCTCCGGATCAATAGTCACACGCACATTTCCGGTACCATATTCTTTTTTAAAGGCACTGATCAGGGCGGCTTCCACTTTTTCGATCATATATTCTTTCGGGATTCCCTTGGATTTCTCCAAAAGCTCCAGAGCGGTGAAGAATTCTGCATTCATTTTCAGTTTCCAAGCCTTTCTCTTAGTTAGTATATGAAGCTTTCCGTATTTTACCACGCAAATATAGTAGTGACCTTTGCCCACTGCTGATTTTCCAGAGTGATGCTTTCATCCCCCACTGCAATGGTGATTGTATTTTCATCTGCAGCGGTCAGAACACCCACCAGCTTTTTCTGACCGTTCAAAGGCGCATATAAACGCACCTCTACCTGCTCCCCTAAGCATTTTTGAAAATGCTCTGGTCTGGACAGGGTACGTTCTACTCCGGGAGAGGACACCTCCAGCCGATAGGAATTTTCAATCGGATCAGCCTCGTCCAGCATCGGGTCAATGGCGCGATGGAGTCGTTCACAGTCTTCAATGCCGATTCCCGCATCCTGGTCAATGGTTATACGGAGAACCATCTCCGCGCCTTCCTTGACATATTCCACGTCCCACAAAATATATCCCATTTCATCAGCTACAGGCTGAATCAGTTCCCGTACAACGCCGGCAATATTTTTCTTTTGTCTTTCCATCCTGCTTTGCCCTGCCCTATCCAATTTGTGTCTTTACAAAACAGAGAGTGGGTCAACCCCACTCTCCATTCTCATCGTATATCATAACTGTATAATAGTATAGCACACACGCCCCCAAATTGCAAGGGCTTTTACGGATTTTTTAAACGCAAATTACAGGAAGATGGTTTCTCCCGGACGGATTTCCCGATTTTCTCCGTTGGCGTATACCCACAGAGTCATACAGGACATGTTCTGCACAAAGGTTCTCTCAATTCCATATACCAGCTCGTCAAACGCTTTTTTATAGGCAAATAGCTGTATGTTTGTAGGATACCAGATATCGTCCCGGCCTGCCAACTGTCGAAACAGCCTTTCTGCTTTTTGATAATTTTCTTCCTCGCGGCGCAATTCGTATCCGTGACCCCATATGTAGAAAAGGGAGGGTTCTGTATGCTTCTGCCAAACCCCTGTTCCTATTTCTTTTTCTATAAACGAATGAGCCAGCGAACAGGCACAGTCCTCTAAAAAATGGCAAGTGGGCTGCAGCAACAGCGGATCTGCAGGCATGTCGAAGCAATAAGTAGACTGTGCCAAACGGGCATATAGAAATCCGCAACGGCGCAGCATGGATGCCGTAGCCGCATCTCCTGCCCCTTGGGGATACGCAAATCCCCGCACCGGTGCGCCGGTGATATCCTCCAGCTCCGCTCTATCTCGGCAGATTTCCCACATGGCAGCAGCCGGATCAATTTTATTCAGCTGGGCATGGGTATATCCATGGGCTGCAATTTCCATACCACTGTCTTCAAACAGCCGGCATAGTTCTCCCCTGGTAAGCCGTCGCTGTATACTTTTATCAGGGAAATGGGAAGCACTCACCTGATTGTAGTCTACCGGATCATAGGTGCACAGCCCTGCGTTGATGTTGAAAGCGGCGCCCATTTTGTACTTTTGCAGCTGCTCCACAAGCCAGGCATCTTCCACCACACCATCGTCAAAGCTAAAGGTAACCGCCTTCGCTCTGCCTCCTGGAAAACGCAAAAACACATGCGCGTGCTTCATATTTTCCAGCTTGCCCGTGTCCGTAATTCCTTCCCGATAGCGCATTTAACCGTTCCTTTCTTTGTGGTTCTATTCTTTAATCAGTCCCCGAGTGATCTCTGCAATATACATCTTGTGGAAATCTCTTTCCTTGTAGAACCCCATAAGCGCAGGATCCAGCATATTTTCCTCTTTAATAAAGTCTGCATACAGCTTATTGCATTCCAAAATCACAGACGCCTCTTTGAAAGAGGTATACCCATCGTTGGTAGAAAAGGGGGTGAGTCCCGCCTCACTGATTTTATCTCTATCCCTGCCGCTGACTTTGCCGCACAGGGCAAGCGCATCCCGCTCTCCTCCCCCGAAAAAGGAGAGAGTAAAGCGATCTGTCTTCTCTAAAAACGTATACGTATACCGCTGCGGACGGATAAAAACAAAGGCTGCTGGCTTACCCCACAAAACGCCCATACCGCCCCAGCTGGCGGTCATCGTATTATATTTTTCGTTATCTCCTGCTGTTACCAACATCCAGTCGCTGCCAATCATCGAAAATACGTTGCCCTGAATTTCCTCAGGTGCTTTTACAATGTATCCCATAATAATGCTCCCTTCGTAATTGTAAAATGCTCTATATGTATTGTACCCAAGCAAAGTATTTTTTGCAACTGTTTTCTTGATATTTTCGGATGGCTATGCTATACTGTATATAGTATATAAGGAGGGATTCTGATGACCGGTAAAAATGTACCAAGGCAGACAGACTGCCGCACCTGCGTTTACTATGATTATGACGAAGTGTACGACATGGACATTTGCGATCTGAGCCTGGATGAAGATGAAATGGTTCGCTTTATGCAGCATCCCTACAGCGCCTGTCCCTATTACAAATTTTATGATGAATATAAAACCGTGCAAAAACAAATATGAAAGAGGGCCTGACAGGCCCTCTTTCATATTATAGTTTTATAATAATGGCCTACTGCCATAGCCCATTACAAGCGTTTTCTTGGACGGTGATTTGTTTTTTTCTTTTTGCCGCGTCGGTGGATTTTCTCACGAATTGCTTCCAAATGTAATGTATATTTTTTATGCTTCATATTGGGAAATGCAGCGATCAGCCGCCGCTGCAAAATGTTGCTGGTCTTAGCCATTTCCTCATATTTTTCCTTTGCTTCAGGTGTTTCCTGAAGCTTGTTTTCATGTTCCCGCTCTATATCCAGCTTTTCTAACAGGCGATTTTTGCCATCGGAAAGCCGATCCCCTACTTCTTCGCAGAATTCTGCCGCATTTTGCACGGCGCGGGTTACCTTATCGGTAAGCTTCTGCGACTGTTCTTCCAATATTTTTGCAAGCCTGTCCATGTGCTCTAATTTCTTGTTTAGCCCTAGAGCGGTAAGGGTTGAAATTATCGCATCTGTGGCAAACACCACGCTAAGAAATACGATTAGGATCACACCGATGGTATGCGGAATGATATTAATCAATCCGTTTGTAAATGGAAAAATCAATTTAACAACAGCGACACAGGCAAATCCCCACAAAATAGAAAAAGGAACGCATATGTATCCGCCTACATTCAACGGGAAATCGGAATAATCCCACCATTTATTGTGAAACAGCTTATCCATAGCAAATCCGGTGATCAACTCGATCCCGGAGGTGACTATAACAGAACCAACCCACAAAACAAGCAAATTTTTACTGAACGGAACGGACAGCAGATAAATCAGTCCAATGCCAAAGCCATAGATAGGGCAATACGGACCAAGCAAAAATCCGCGGTTTACAAATTTCTTGGTTACCACGGCGGCGTATCCAACTTCTGCGCACCAACCAATACAGGAAAACAGGAAAAAGTACCAAGCAAAATGGTAAAACATGAGTATGTACCTTTCTTTTGTCATACAAAGTATATCCTTGAAAAATAGTATACTCCTTAAACGCAGATTCGTCAATCCGTTGACAGAAATCTCCTCTCATGGTATCATATTACATGATAAAATATTCGTAAAAATAGCTTTGTGGACAAATAAAAAAGGCATGGTCATAATCTTATGAAAGAACAGCACGGGCGCACAGTCCTTTTACTGGGTAACAAAATAGAACGCTTATACCAATGCAGAGTTGCCGTATTTGGAATCGGCGGCGTGGGCGGTGCCGTGGTGGAGGCCCTTGCACGCAGCGGGGTAGGCCAGTTGGACCTAATTGATGCAGATGTAGTCAGTGTGTCCAATATCAATCGGCAGATTATCGCCCTCCACAGTACGGTAGGAAAATATAAAACGGACGTAATGGCTGCACGGATCCAGGATATCGATCCAGACATTCAGGTACGGTGTCATCGCTTGTTTTATCTGCCGGAAACGGCGGCGGATTTTGACTTTTCTGCTTATGATTATGTGGTAGATGCGGTGGACACGGTAAGTGCAAAGCTGTCTATTATTCAGGAGGCCAAAACGGCAGGAGTGCCGGTGATTTCCTCCATGGGAACCGGAAATAAAAAAGATCCGTCCGCTTTTCAGATTGCGGATATATCTAAGACCTCTGTGTGTCCTCTAGCCAGAGTGATGCGGATTGAACTGCGTAAGCGGGGGATCACTGGTGTAAAGGTTGTATATTCCAAAGAAGAGCCGGTCAAGCCCAATGATGCGGATGCTTCTTCTACAGGAGAACGGCGAAGTATACCCGGCAGCTGCGCTTTTGTACCGCCGGCCGCAGGACTGCTGTTGGCAGGAGAAGTTGTGCGAGACTTACTTGGATAAAGGAGGGAGCGATATGGGAGTGCAGATACCGGCCGCAGACCGTCTGCGGCCAACAGCGTTCGATCAGGTAGCGGGCCAGCAGCATTTGGTAGGAGAAAAGGGGATTTTACGCCGTCTTTCGGAGAGCGGCCGTTTTGGCAGTATGATTTTTTTTGGTCCCCCTGGTACAGGAAAGACCACCTGTGCATCTATTATCGCCCAGAGATCCGGCATGGAACTGCGCAGGCTGAATGCTACCACCGCTTCTCTATCTGATGTAAAGGCGATAGCGGCGGAAACGGAAGGACTGCTTGGGCAAAACGGAATATTGTTATATTTGGACGAGATTCAGTATTTCAATAAAAAGCAGCAGCAGTCCATGCTGGAATATATCGAAGACGGCAGGATTACGCTGATTGCCTCGACCACAGAGAACCCATATTACTACATTTATGATGCCCTTTTGTCCCGATGTTCTGTATTCGAATTTCGTCCCGTTTCTCCAGAAGATGTATTCTGCCACCTGCAGCGGATTTGTGAAACCTTATGCCCGTCCGGCGCCGCGGAAGAGGCCCTTCGCTACGTTGCCGCGTCCTGCGGCGGCGATGTTCGCCGATCGCTGACTATGCTGGAATGTGCCGCGTCTGTTGCAGAAGGGCAGGTAACAGAGGAGCTGGTTCGCTCCATAACCCCTTCTGTGATGGCAGGCAGTTTTGACCGAGATGGGGATGTTCATTATGATCTTTTGTCTGCTTTGCAAAAGTCTATACGGGGATCAGACCCGGATGCGGCAGTCTTTTACCTGGCTAGGCTGCTGGAGGGAGGAGACTTAATCTCGCCGTGCAGACGATTAATGGTAATTGCCAGCGAGGATGTCGGCGCCGCTTATCCTATGGCGGCGGTGATCACCCGCGCCTGTGTGGAAAGCGCCAGAGAACTGGGACTGCCGGAAGCACGGATCCCCTTAGCCAACGCAGCTGTAATGCTTGCTACCGCGCCTAAATCCAACACAGCGTATGTAGCCCTGGACGCGGCGGCAGCTGACGTTCGGGCGGGACTAGGACGGGAGATTCCTCACCATTTGCGCAGTCCGAAATTTGCAGGATACATCTATCCCCATGACTGCCCCGGCAGATGGGTGGAACAGCAATATCTGCCAGAGGACTTGAAGAAACGCCGGTATTACCAATTCGGCGACAACAAAACGGAACAGGCTGCCGCGGCATATTGGGAAAAGGTGAAGAAAAAGCGGTAAGGCGTTCTTTCCAGACCATTGACAAAGTCCCCCTTATAAAGGGGGACTTTGTTTCTTACGGTTTGTACGCCGCATATGTGTTGATCGCATCGTATATCGGCTTGTATTCCGACATTCCATATGCGGTGACCAAAATAAATCGTGGCCGGGTATACGGCGCGTTTTCTTCCGTACAGGGCGCAGCAAAGGTGGCCAAACAGTGGCGTCCCTCCAGGGTATATCCGGTTTTGCCTCCCTGCACATACATGCCTTCCGCCTCGGTACCCTTCATTCTGGAATATAGTGTGTTGTGCAGCTCCAATCCCTGTGGGTTTTGGTCTGTCGCGGTGGTGGTGTATTTATATGTGCCCAGCACCTGCCGCAATTCCGGAATGGAGATAGCATATTCCAAAATCAATGCCATTTCGCGGCACGTGGTGTAGTGATTGTCGTCATGCAGACCGCTGGCATTCGCAAAATGGGTATTTTTCAATCCCAAACGCTGTGCCGTTTGGTTCATCAACTCCGCAAAGGCAGATTCATCTCCTGCAACGGTGAGCGCCAGTGCGGTAGTAGCGTCCGCACCCGAGGGGAGCGCCGTGCCGTATAGTAAATCCCGATATGGAACCGTTTCTCCAGGTTTGAAACCTGCCACAGAAGCGTTTGCCTGATACAGCGGATCGAAAATTTCTGCGGAGAAGGTATATGTTGCATTCAAATCTTCTATATGCTCATATGCTACAATCAGCGTCATGATCTTTGTCATAGACGCCGGATAAATCCTGCTGTCTCCGCTTTTAGACGCAACAACAGTATTGTCAGATAAGTCAATCAGGATTCCATATTCGCTGTCAATGACCAACTCCTTTGTATTGTCTGTAAACACCGCAAGGGCAGGAAGTGCTGCCTTATCATCCGCCGCGCCGTTCTCCTCTTGGCCTACAACCTTTGGGGGCGCTGTCGTAACAACACCGTCTGTTTTTTTATCTGCCGCGCAGGATTGCACACCGCTGATAATGATGGTAACAAGGATTAGCGCTGCAAAAATTGCGGCTAGAAAAAAGTTGCGGCTGGTAGTCTGCTGCTTTTGTTTTACCGGTGCTCTCCGCCGTGCAGGAGGTCTGCTTCCAGGATGTACCCGGTGAGGCGGAGGGGTTGTCCGCGCTCTATGCTGCACAGGTCTTCGTGTATTTGGTACTTGTGCGTTCCGACCGGTCGCGGGTCGCCGCATATTAGAGTTGTTTTGCGTATGATTCATAGACGGCCCTCCAAAAAACGGTGGAAAAGTATGATTTTTGCGCGATTACGCGAATTTACTCTATTTTACATGAAAAGAGCGTATGCGTCAACAGGGATCCGGCAAATATATGCCGTAAGGCGTAAATTCACAGGAAAAATTATTGACAGGCAGTGGAAAATATGTTATACTGAATTGTAATTACGGGCCTTTAGCTCAGTTGGTTAGAGCAACCGGCTCATAACCGGTCGGTCCTGGGTTCGAATCCCCGAAGGCCCACCATACCAATATTAAACAAAGTCCCTGAGATTTTTTCTTGGGGACTTTGTTATTTAAATTATATCTAAAATTAACACAAATAACGAAATATTTCCTTTTAGTTAAAGGAATGAAGCGGGCCAAAAGAAGGAACGATTTATGATAGAAATAGAAGGAACATATAGCACAGCCAAAATTTATACCGATACCCTTGCATCTTCCGCTGCGGGGCAGATTCGCACAATGTGTGATCAACCGTTTACAGCAGGAAGTAAAATCAGAATCATGCCCGATGTTCACGCAGGAAAAGGATGTACTATAGGAACAACAATGACCATAGGCGATAAAGTTGTTCCAAGTTTAGTGGGGGTAGATATTGGATGCGGAATGGAAACGGTAAAGCTCAAAGCAAAACGCTTAGAGCTACCGAAGCTTGATAACTTCATACGACAAAATATCCCCTGTGGGAGAGACATACGGGAAAAAGTGCATTGCAGCCATGAACGAATAGATCTAGGTGAACTTCGCTGTATCCATAAGCTGGATATGCGTCGAGCCAAAGAAAGCCTTGGTACACTGGGTGGGGGCAATCACTTTATTGAAGTGGATAAAGACAGCGATGATCTGTATTTAGTCATTCATTCCGGCAGCCGCAACCTCGGACTGAAGGTTGCAGAATATTATCAAAAGAAAGCGTATGAAGCGGTTGGAGGCCGAAAACAAACGGACATTCCTTACGAACTTGCATATTTAAGCGAACAGGATTTGGAAGATTATTTGCATGATATGGCTATCATGCAGCGTTTTGCAGGCCTTAACAGGCAAATCATTAAGGAAGTTATTTTGGATGGCATGAAGTGGAAGGACGAAGGCAGTTTTTCTACGATTCATAACTACATTGATATAGAAGCAGGCATATTACGCAAAGGCGCAGTATCGGCAAAACAAGGTGAAACTTTGCTGATCCCGATGAACATGCGTGACGGGAGCTTGATTTGTATCGGGCTTGGCAATGCGGACTGGAATTATAGTGCACCACATGGAGCAGGCAGACAGATGAGTCGAAGTGAAGCCGAATCTTCTTTTACAGTTTCAGCTTTCAAAAAAGAAATGCACGGGATTTATACCTCTTCCGTCAACAGGGATACATTAGACGAATGCCCAATGGTATATAAGCCAATGGAAGAAATTATAAAAAACATTTCGGAAACAGTGAAAATAGACCGCATTATCAAACCGATTTATAATTTCAAAGCCAGCGAGCATGCAAGCCAAAAATGTCCTTGAGTTGGCGATTCAAAAGAATATTTTATTTAAAAATAGTCAGGATCTCATAACGCACAATTATTGCCCAAACTACATAACTACTAAAAGCAGGCAGTGCCGAAAGGTACTGCCTGCTTTTTTGTTGGCCTCAACTTTCTTATTCTGCAAAAATCGGCAAAAATGTTGATTCTATTTCATTTTATGAGTATAATAAAACTTAATGTACCATCCGGTGCAGCAGTCGCAAAGGATTTCAGGAATAGGAGGCGTTGCTATGACAATCAAAAAGAAGGATCTGTATACTGTTCTATGGGCAAGTTGTGACAAGTTACGGGGCGGTATGGATGCATCTCAATATAAAGATTACATATTGACTCTTTTGTTTATGAAATATGTTACAGATAAATTCAAAGGGGTAAAGTATGCGGACATAACCGTTCCCCAAGGGGGCAGTTTCGACGATATTATAGCGCTGAAGGGAAAGGAAAATATCGGCGAAGGAATCGATAGGATTATTGAAAAACTGGCAGAGGCCAACGCACTATCCGGAATTATAAATAATGCCCATTTCAACGATGAAGCAAAGCTTGGAAAAGGACAGGAAATGGTAGATAAGCTTACCGGCTTGGTTGCCATTTTTCAGCGTCCGGAATTTGATTTAAAAAACAACAAGGCCGGCGGAGACGATATTCTTGGAGACGCGTATGAATATTTGATGCGCAACTTTGCCACGGAAAGCGGAAAAAGCAAGGGCCAGTTTTATACACCTGCTGAAGTATCCCGTATTCTTGCAAAAGTGGTGGGAATTGACAAAATCGTGTCTAAGGACAGAAATTACACAGTTTATGATCCTGCTTGCGGTTCCGGATCCCTATTGATTCGTGCAGCAGATGAAGCGCCCTTTGAAATTGCGATTTACGGTCAGGAAAAGGATACTACTACGGCAGGTCTTGCCAAAATGAATTTGGTTCTCCACAACAAAGCCGCCGGAGAAATCAAAGCTGCCAATACGTTTTCTTCTCCCCAGTATTTTGAGGAAGGAACAGGCGAAAAAGTTTTAAAGCAGTTTGACTTTGCTGTAGCCAATCCTCCTTTTTCCTTGAAGAATTGGCAGGATGGTATACAGGAGTATGGCCGATTTACCGGTTATGACGGCAGGCCGCCGGAGAAAAATGGAGATCTTGCGTGGCTGCTTCACATTTTAAAATCCCTAAAACCTACAGGAAAGGCGGCAGTGATTCTGCCTCACGGCGTTTTATTTCGCGGCAATGCTGAGGCGTCTATTCGTGCGGAAATTATTAGAAGAGGGTATATAAAGGGAATCATCGGTCTGCCGGCAAACCTGTTTTATGGGACCAGCATTCCTGCCTGTATCCTTGTGTTGGATAAATCCGATGCGTCTGTACGAAAGGGAATTTTTATGATTGACGCCAGCCGGGATTATATCAAAGACGGCAACAACAATCGTTTGCGTGAGCGGGATATCTATAAAATTGTTACGACCTTCAATCAGCAGATTACAGATGATCCTGGGTATGCCCGCTTTGTGCCCAATGATGAGATTATGGTAAAAAATAAATACAATCTCAATATTCCGCGGTATATCAACAGCGGCGCACCGAAGGATATGCAAGATATTTATGCGCATCTTCATGGTGGGATTCCAGCCCGTGACGTAGATTCTATGAATCAATATTGGACACTATTTCCAAAGCTGAAAAACACACTGTTTTCCATACAGGGTCAGGGCTATTATCAACTGCACGTAAAAAAGGATGCAGTACGTGACACGATATATCAGGATGCAGCATTTTCCACATATGCACACCGAATCGATGCTGCTTTTACCGCATGGCGGCAAGATGTAGACGCAGAGTTGCGCAGTATTGACAGCAGTATAGATGTAAAACGATTTATAGAAAGGCTGTCTGAAAAACTGATCGTTCAGTATGCAGATATAAATTTGGTGGACAAATATGATGTTTATGAAGTACTGTTGTCTTTTTGGCAAAAAGTTATGGCAGACGATGTATTTCTGCTGAAATATGACGGGTATGCTGCCGGACGGGAATTTGAAATTATTCGGGAAACGACCCAAACAAAAAAAGGGGAAGAAAAAGTAAAAATCAAAGGCTGGGACGGTAAATTGATCCCGAAAGATTTAATGGAACGTACATTTTTTGCGGCAGAGCTGGATACGATCCGTACAGCTGAAAATTTACTGTATGAAGTACAAAGCGCGTTGGATACACTTGTGGAAGAGCAAGCGGGTGAATACGGCATTTTTAACGACTGCCTGCAGGATAAGAACAAAATAGATACCAAAGCTGTTACTGCTAAATTTAAGTTTTTGAAAAAAACAGATCCTGATGGACAAGAATACCGTTTGATTCAAAAATATAAAGAATTATATAAAAAATGGAAGGAGCAGACAAAAGAGGTGGCTGCGCTTTACGATGCTTTGGAGGCATCTGTACGGACACGGTATGCCTCCCTTACTATAAAGGAAATCAAGGATTTATTGGTAGAAAAAAAATGGTATGCTTCTATTTTTGCAGGCATTCAGGCGTTGTATGACGCTGCGTCTCACAATATGGCAAATCATGTTGCAGAACTGGCTGAACGGTATCAAGATACTCTTCCGCAACTGGAGCATAATGTTCGGATGTGCGAAGCAAAGGTGCGGCATCATCTGGAAAAAATGGGGTTTACGTGGTAATGGAAGAGCTGAAAAAAAACGTGGAGAATCCAGCAATTGCCGGGTTCCCGGAAGATTGGAAGGTTTGCACTCTGTCGGATCAATATACGATATCCGCAGCAGGAGACGTAGATCCGTCTGACTTTTCCAAAGTAAAAACAGGTGTATACCAGTATCCTGTTTATTCCAATGCACTCCAGGAGGAGGGCATTTATGGATATTGCTCCAAACCCAAATATGCAGAAAATTCCGTTACCATAACAGGACGGGGAGATATCGGACATTGTTTATATCGCCGTGAGAAATTCTCTGCAATTGTCCGTCTGCTTATCTGTGAGCCAAAGGCGCCAATTTGTTCCAGATTTGTCGCAGCCTATTTGGAAAACACCGCTCCTTTTGTTTTTGAATCGACAGGGGTGCCGCAGCTTACTGTGCCTCAAATTCAGGATACGATAATTCCTGTTCCTCCCCTTGGCGAGCAGGAGCATATTGCACAAGTATTGGAGGATACAGATGCATTGGCTACATCGCTGGAAAGACTAATTTTAAAGAAAAAAGCGATTATGCAGGGGACGATTGAGCAATTGCTTTCCGGTAAAATACGACTGCATGGATACAGCAGCTCATGGGGTACGGCTGCACTGGGAGATATTGGGACGCTGCATGCCGGCGGCACGCCTCCCTCCGATGTGTCAGAATATTACGGAGGAGAGATACCCTGGGTTTCTATATCGGATATGTCCACTGCAAATAAATATATTGAGACAGCGCAAAAATTCCTTTCCAAAGAGGGTATTGAAAATTCCTCAGCAAAAATATATCCTACAGGTACTTTGCTGTTTGCTATGTATGCTTCTATTGGGAAATGCTGTATTACAAGAGGGCGGGTGTCCTCCAGTCAGGCAATCCTTGGTATATATAATCTGAAAAATTATTCCGTAGAATTTTTGTATTATGTATTATCATCTCAGACAAAAGCATTTCTGCAGATGGGGCAAACGGGAACGCAATCCAATCTTAGTAAGGAGCTTCTGCAGGGATTTAAAGTGCCGCTTCCAAGCCGTCAGGAACAGGATGCTATCGCTGCCGTGCTTGCCAATATGGATAAAGAACTTGAAGGACTTTCCCGGACGCTTTCCAAATATCGACAGATTCAACAGGGCATGCTGCAGCAGCTTTTATGCGGCAAAATTCGACTGCTGTAAAAGGCAGCTTCTCATAAAACAAATAATCTTGGCATAATAGAATGCTTTTTATCTCTGCGTTTGGTGGAACCACAAAAGCAAGACAGGAGTAGTACAGCATGGCATATATTGGAGATAGTGAAAGGAAAACCCAAAACCGGGTAATAGATTTTTTTCGAGACCAATTACAGTATACATATCTTGGAAACCTGCAGAGCTGTGAAAACAGCAATATAATACAGGATTGTCTCTATGCCAATCTGATACGCAGAGAATATACGCCAGTTGCTGCAAAAAAAGCAATTAAACTTCTTGAAAGAACGGCTACGGATTTGCGCGATGGTTTGTATGCTGCTAATAAAAAAGTCTATGCCCTGCTGAAGTATGGCGCCAAGGTGCGGCAGAAAGCGGGAGAACCGGAACGGACTGTTTACTTCATTGACTTTGCTGATCCTACCCAAAACGATTTTGCCATTGCCCAGGAGGTCACTGTGACAGGCGGGCGAACCAAACGTCCCGATTTGGTGATGTATGTAAATGGCATTGCCTTGGGCGTGCTGGAATTGAAAAAAAGCGCTGTCTCTGTCTTTGACGGAATACGGCAGAATCTTACCAATCAAAACGCCCACTTCATTCAAAATTTTTTTACTACGATACAGTTTTGTATGGCGGGTAATGAAAGCGAAGGGCTGCGTTACGGTACAGTGTTGACGCCAGAACAATATTATCAGGAATGGAAAGAAGACGGGTATAAAGACTTTGCCGACGAGCAGGACTCGATGGATCTGATCATTCGGGATTCCTGTGGGAATATACAAGAAAGACTATTTTTCGGATTATCCTCGCTTTTTTATAAAGCACGATTTCTGGATTTGATCTACAATTTTGTGATTTTTGACAAGGGTGTAAAAAAAGTATGCCGTTATAATCAATACTACGCGGTAAAGCGTGCGCAGAATCGTCTAGCAAAAAAACGTGGCGGTATGATCTGGCATACACAGGGCAGCGGCAAAAGTCTCACGATGGTGTGGCTTTCCAAATGGATTCTTGCAAATGATCCCGCCGCCCGCGTACTCATTATTACTGATCGGGCAGAGCTGGACGAACAAGTTGAACGCACATATAAAGGTGTGGATGAAACCATCGTGCGGGCAAAAAACGGGAATGAACTGATCCAGCGTTTGAATTGCTGGGAAAGCCGTTTGTTATGCTCTCTAATTCATAAGTTTGGCGGAAAAAGCAGGGAAAATCCGAATCTGGATTATAATGCCTATATTTCAGAACTGTATGCGGCGCTGCCAGATGATTTCTCAGCGAAGGGCAACATCGTTGTGTTTGTGGACGAGTGTCACCGTACCCAGTCTGGCAAGCTCCATAAAGCAATGAAAGCAATTCTGCCTAAAGCTGTTTTTATTGGCTTTACAGGAACGCCCCTCTTAAAAAAAGATAAAAAAAACAGTACCGCGAAATTTGGTGGTTATATCCATACCTATAAGTATAACGAAGGCGTAGAAGACGGTGTAATCCTGGATCTGCGCTATGAGGCACGGGATATTCCACAGTATCTCACGTCGCAAAAGCGAATTGACCTGTGGTTTGACGCTAAAACTAAAGGGATTACCCCTCGGGCAAAGGCGCGACTGCGCGCTCGCTGGGGGAATATGCAAAAGGTATTTTCTTCTCGCTCCAGGCTGGAAAAGATCGCCAGCGATATAATACTGGATTTTGCCACCAAACCGCGCCTTATGGACGGCAGCGGCAATGCAATGCTCGTGGCTGGATCCGTTTATACCGCATGCAAGTTTTATGAAATATTTCAAAGCAAAGGCTTTTTCAACTGTGCGATCGTCTCTTCTTATAAGCCCAACTTAAGGGATCTGTTCACAGATTTTGGCAGTGCGAAGGAGAAAAAAGAAAATGTTGACAAGTACCAAATCTATAGTAAAATGCTGGATGGATGTTCACCCGAGGATTTTGAAGCACAGGTGCGGCGCAAGTTTGTGGAGGAACCTGCCAGTATGCAGTTGCTGATTGTGGTAGACAAGCTTCTTACCGGATTCGATGCGCCGCACTGTACTTATTTATATTTGGATAAAACCATGCATAACCACGGCCTGTTTCAGGCGATTTGCCGCGTAAACCGTTTAGACGGAGAAAGCAAGGATTTTGGGTATATTGTAGATTACAAACATCTGTTTGGAAGCTTAACGGACGTGATACGCAGATATACCGTCGGAGCGTTTGCAGACTATGATGAAAAAGATATAGATGGATTATTAAAAGATCAGGCTCTTGCTTCAGAAATAGATTTTCTGAAAACGCTGGCCGCACTAAAGTACCTTTGCAAAGGCGTGGCGCGGTCAAAGACCCAAATGGATTATATACATTTTTTCTGCGGAGAACAAGGTGTAAACCTGCAGATAGATGAGGCCTATGCAAAAATCCGAGAGCAGCTATATCGACTGGTGGGACGGTTGGCACGCTCTTATGCCCAGGTCAAACCCAGTTTAGAGAAGGCCGGATATACGGCTTCTCAGCGTAAGAAACTGGAAAAACAGGTCAGTTTTTATTTGGCACTGCGCGGAGAAATCGGTAGAGCCAGCGGCGATTTTATCGATCTTAAAATGTATGAGCCGGGTATGCGCTATTTAATAGACAATTATATTGCGGCGCAGGAAGCGCAGATAATTGGAGCTTTTGACGACTTTAACCTGCTGGATTTTATTGTCGCTTGGAAAGAAAAGCTGAAAGGTGAGCAGATTGTCCGAAAAAGCGCCGCGATTACGATTGAAAGTAATATTCGCAGAAAGGTTGAAGAGCTTATGGGGACCAATCCAGCATACTTTGAAAAGATGTCTACTGTGCTGGAGCAGCTGATAGTGGATCGCCGCCGAGGAGTGGTCGCCTATAAGGCATTGATGGAAAGATACATTGCCTTGGCGAGAGACGTTGCAAAGCCGCAGGAAAGTGATCGCTATCCGGATGAGGTACGGGATAGCAGCGCTATGCGATCACTGTATGATAATTGTGGAGAAGATGCAGAGCTTTCTAAAAGACTGCATGCTGCAGTTTTGAAAACCAAGCAGGATCGGTTTCGGGGAAATCCGATTAAAGAGAACCATATCAAACGTGCTTTGTATGAGATTCTGCAAAATGAGGAGCAGGTAGAAAAGGTTTACAAAATCATTGTGGAACAAGAAGAATATTGAGTGCTGCTTGTGGCTATGCTCTCTGGTGAGCGCATTTTTTATTTTTCCTTTTGGCAGAAAGCTAAACTTTTATGGAATTTTTCGCTATAAAAAACGGACTGCATATGCAGTCCGTTTTTTCGTATGAAGTAAAATTACTTAATTTCAACTTCTGCGCCAGCCTCGGTGAGCTTAGCCTTAATCTGCTCAGCATCTTCCTTGCTTGCACCTTCTTTAACAGTCTTAGGAGCGCCCTCAACCATTTCTTTTGCTTCCTTCAGGCCGAGACCAGTGATCTCACGAATTACTTTGATAACGTCCAGCTTCTTCGCGCCAAAGCCCTTCAGAATAACGTCGAACTCGGACTTTTCTTCAGCAGCAGCTGCAGGAGCAGCACCGCCGACAGCAGCTACAGCAACAGGTGCTGCAGATACGCCAAATTCCTCTTCGATTGCCTTTACCAGATCGGACAGCTCCAAAATTGTGAGCGCTTTGATTTCTTCAAGAATAGCAGTTGTCTTTTCGGATGCCATTATTGTATACCTCCAAAATATTTTTTAAATTTAATTGCCGCCATGCGGCATACATTACAGGGATCCAACAGGATCTAAATTATTCAGCAGAGGCTTCTTCAGCAGCCTCTGCAGCTGGCGCCTCATCGGCAGCGGGAACTTCTTCTCCACTCTTGTCAATTACTGCCTGCAGGGCAACAGCCAAGCCGGACAGAGGTCCTTGCAGAGAGCCAAGCATTCTGGCAATCAGAACTTCTCTCGGGGGAATATCCGCCAGTTCTTTTACAGTAGCCAGATCTACTACCGCGCCATCCAAAAATCCGCCGCGAAGCTCAAAGCTTTCCACTTTTTCTTCGTATTCCTTCAGGATTTTTGCCGGAGCGACCGGATCGTCATAGCTGATTGCAATGGCGTTCATGCCTTCCAAAAGGTCCTTGATCTCGCCAAGTCCTGCAATATCAGCAGCACGGCCGATCAGAGAGTTTTTGATTACGGCATATTCTACACCTGCATTGCGCAGCTTTGCACGCAGCTTCGTATCATCTTCTACGGTAATACCCTGGTACTTTACAAGTACACCGGCAGCAGCGCGTCCCATCTTTTCAGAAAGCTCTGCTACGGCAGCCTTTTTCTGTTCAAGAATTTTCTCACTGGGCATTTTCCATACCTCCTTTTAAAATTTGCCGCAGGCACAGACGCATCTTTTTAGCAAAAAGAAAACGTCTTTTTCGGCATGCCGAAAAAGACGATAATACCACTGTATTGCGTCTCCTCGGCAGGAAAGCTTGCGCTTTTACCGAAACCTGCTGTCTTTGGTGAACAGGTGTAGTATAGCATATTTTTTCCTGCCTGTCAAGATATTTTTTCATTTTTTTGCAGCTATCTCTCTCTTGCCGCCGGGGGCGCTTCATGGTACAATATTCTTATAGATGTGTATATTCCGCGGAGGTGACGTATGAACGACTGTAAAATCGTGCTGCCAGAGTATGTAACAAGGCTGCTGGCACATTTGGATTCCAAAGGATGTACTGGTTATCTGGTAGGCGGATGCGTTCGAGACGCGCTGATGGGGCGACAGCCCCAGGATTATGATATCGCGGTGGCAGTCTCCCCCAAAGAACTGAAGTGTATTTTGGACGGGTATCGCACAGTGGAAACAGGCGCACGATTCGGAACCTTGACTGTGCTTGTCCAAAAGCATTCCGTAGAAATTACATCTTTTCGGCGGGATGGAGTATATACAGACAGCCGCCACCCGGACAAGATAGAATTTACAAACAGCCTTATAGAAGACCTGGCCCGCCGGGATTTTACTGTTAACGCAATGGCCTATCGGCCGGATACCGAACTGATTGATCCTTTTCATGGGCGACAGGATCTGCAGCGCGGTGTACTGACCTGTGTTGGCGACCCAACTACCCGTTTTTCCGAAGACGCACTGCGCATTCTGCGCGCCATGCGGTTTTGTTCCGTGCTGGGCTTTACCGCCGATTCGAAACTTGCTGCAGCAGCCGACAAATGCAGTCCGCTGCTGCGTGAAATATCCGTGCAGAGGATTTATGCAGAATTGGTAAAATTTTTGTGCGGGAAGTACGTTGGGAGGGTAATGCGCCAGTTTGTGAAACCCCTATGTACTGTAATACCGCCGCTTGAAAAGGCGGTAGACTTCGACCAAAAAAATCCTCACCATATTTATACGGTATATGATCACATCGCAGCAACTGTGGAAGCCTGCCCACCCCAGCCGCTGCTGCGGCTTACCATGCTATTGCATGATATTGCAAAACCGTATGTGATGACGGAGGATGCAAATGGTGTGCGCCATTTTCGAGGCCATCAGGAACGCGGTGCACAGATGGCTAGGCAAGTTCTGACCGACCTTGGATGCGACAGACGGACCATCGAAAAAGTATACCGTCTGATCCTTTGGCACGATCTACGGCCCGCTGCCGACCGGGTATCGATCCATCGATATCTGCTTCAAGTAGGATACGAAAATGCACTGCTGCTGACCCAAATTCGCCGGGCAGATTTATCCGCACAGGCGCCTGCCTATCACGACCAGTTTTCTCAAATCGACGCGACTGAGAAAATGATCCGCCTGCTGTGGGAGGAAGGAGCGCCTGCAGATGTAAGCGGCCTTGCAGTAAACGGAGTAGATTTAATGGGTATAGGAATCCGGCCCGGACCACAAATTGGATGCCTTCTCACTTCTCTTTTAGAGGCGGTGGCAGACGGAGAAGTGACAAACGAGAAAAACGTACTGCTGCAAAAAGCTGTGATGCTGCAGACGTGATCATAATAAACAAGGAAAAGTGAGGGGCGGCAGAAATTTTTATGGGATTTACAGTTGCCCCGCCGCGTTTTTTGTTGTATACTTAATAAGTTGAAGAAAAAAGCCATATGATCGAAAGGAACGCTGCATGATTCGAGAAGATCTGAGAAATGTCGCCATCATCGCCCACGTTGACCACGGAAAAACAACTTTGGTGGATCAAATGCTCAAGCAATGTGGTGAATACCACGAAAATCAGGTGGTACAGGAACGGGTGATGGACTCGGGAGACCTGGAACGGGAACGAGGCATTACCATCCTCGCGAAAAACACCTCTGTTTTGTATAAAGGGATAAAAATCAATATTGTAGATACCCCCGGCCACGCGGACTTCGGCGGCGAGGTGGAACGGATTCTGAAAATGGTCAACGGCGTAATCCTTTTGGTGGATGCTGCGGAGGGACCTATGCCGCAGACTCGTTTTGTGTTGGGACGAGCTATGGAACTGGGACATCGGGTCATCGTTGTGGTAAACAAAATTGACCGTCCCGATTCTCGGGTAGACGAAGTAATCGACGAGGTACTGGAGCTTCTGATGGATCTGGACGCTACCGATGAACAGCTGGATTCCCCTATGTTGTTCTGCTCCGGTCGCGCCGGCACTGCTTCCATCGATCCCCACGGTGTGGGAGAAGATTTGACGCCTCTCCTGGACACGATTCTGGAATATATCCCTGCGCCGGAAGGCGATCCGAACGCACCTTTGCAGATGTTGGTTTCTTCTATAGATTATAATGAATACGTCGGACGCATCGGTATCGGCCGGATTGAGCGTGGAGCTGTACGTGTGGGCAGCGAAGCGGTAATTGTCAACTATCACACGCCGGATGCGCCGCCAAAGAAAATGAAGATCGTGTCCCTGTATCAGTATGACGGCCTTGGCAAAGCTACGGTGGAAAGCGCCTCCATGGGAGATATTGTATGCTTTTCCGGTGCGGAGGATATCACCATCGGCGACACCATCACCGCTCCTACGAATCCCGAAGCCCTGGAGTTTGTAAAAGTAAGTCAGCCCACCATGGAGATGACCTTTTCCGTAAACGACAGCCCCTTTGCCGGCAGAGAAGGCAAATTTGTCACGTCGCGTCAGATTCGGGACCGGCTGTATAAAGAAACCCTGCGAGATGTGTCTCTTCGGGTATCCGACGGCGATACTACCGACAGCTTTAAGGTTGCAGGGCGAGGTGAGATGCATCTATCTATTCTGATCGAAACCATGCGCCGGGAAGGATTTGAGCTTTGCTGTTCTACACCTCATGTACTTATGCAGGAAATTGACGGCCAGCTTTGTGAACCTATGGAACAGGTAACGGTAGAGGTGCCGGAGGCTTATGTGGGAACGGTTATTGAAAAACTTGGGTCCCGTAAAGGTGAGCTATTAGAAATGAACCTGCGAGGCAGCCGCATGAAAATTGAATATTCTATTCCTGCCAGAGGACTTTTCGGATACCGCAGCGAGTTTCTGACCGATACCAGAGGCGAGGGAATTATTAGCTCTGTATTTGCCGGGTATCAGCCTCATAAAGGAGAAATCACCGTGCGGTACACCGGCTCGCTTATCGCAAGTGAGCAGGGAGAGTCCACTTCCTACGGATTGTACAATGCGCAGGACAGAGGCGTGATGTTTATCGGCGTGCAGACGCCAGTATATGAAGGTATGATTGTAGGGGAATGCCCCAAGCAGATGGACATTGCTTTGAACGTGTGTAAGAAAAAGCATCTCACATCCATCCGCTCTTCCGGCGCGGATGAAGCGCTGCGTCTGGTGCCACACAAGCAGTTCAGTCTGGAGCAGGCAATTGAGTTTATCGGAGACGATGAGCTTATTGAGGTGACGCCAAAGTCTATCCGTCTGCGTAAGCGGACCTTAAATACGGAATTGCGTTTGAAGGAAGAGTCCCGGGCGCGAAAGGGCGTATAAAATTGCATGTAAAAAGAGTGGGATCCTCCCACTCTTTTTTGTATTCTAGTCTGTCGTCGCAAAAGGCTGATTGTACTACCCTACCGTCAGATAATGCCGATGTCCCGTATTAGCGGCTTATTGTATCGCGAACAGTTCTTTACTTTGCTAATACTGTATGGTATACTTACATAAAAAACTGTTATTGTTACAATAGTAGAGGAGGACAGATATGCAGTTCCAAGATTTTTTCCCGATCCTTGTATTTTTTTCTTTGGCCGCTTTTTTGAGTTTTATCTACCCTCTATGCAAAGGATGGTTTGGAGAAAAGACAGTAGCTATCATATTGTCTACCCTGCCCCAGAAGCAGTATCAGGTCATAAACAACGTAATGCTGCGTAAAAAAAGTGGAAAGACCACACAAATTGATCACGTAGTAATATCCCCATACGGAATTTTCGTTCTAGAAACCAAAAATTATAGAGGTTACATCACTGGCAGCGAACAGGGAGAAAAGTGGACTCAAAATAAAAAATATTCTATTTATAATCCATTAAAGCAAAATTACGGTCATATGAAAACGCTGGCCGAACTGCTGGAACTTCCGGAAGAAATATTTGTTCCCATCGTTGTTTTTTCCGTAGAAGCAAACGTGAAGGTACAGTCAAAAAAATCGTATATACGACACAACTGCGCAAAACAATTCGTTCCTATCAAGCCCCCACGCTGAGCGCCGATAAAATAAATACAATTGCCCATAAAATCAAAAATTCCAATATAGATTCTAAAAAAGCCAGGAAGAACCACGTTCAGGCGATTCATCAGGACATACTTGAACGGGAACATACGATAGCGAAAAAAATTTGTCCACGCTGCGGCGGTACGCTTGTGGAGAGACACGGGAAGTATGGTACATTTATGGGATGCAGCAGTTATCCTAAGTGTCGATTTACCGCAGACCCGTAAGGGCATCCCCTAAAAACTTTCGAAAGGCCGTTGGCAGCGATATCTCTTCCTGCAGCGCCTGGGCTGTCACCCAATAAAAATCGCCGCCCGTTTGCGCACACAAAATCAAATAGCAATCCATATGCCATTCGATATGGGTAAATATATGCTTTTTGGAAGTTCTCCGGTCTATTTCTCCGCAGCATACTCCCTGCGCTTTTGCCCAGGCCGCGGCGCTGGCAGAATCCAAATGCCCTTCTGCATTTGGAAATTCCCACAGCCCCCCCAACAGTCCGTTTTCATTGCGCCGACGCAAGGCAATTCTGTCGCCGCAGCGTAAAAGAAATACCGTTTTATCTTCCTTCTTGCGAGGCTTCTTGGGTGGTATCACAGGAAAGGACGCTTGCGTACCTGCCGAAAAGGCATCGCACAAATGCTGCAGAGGACACAGCGCACATTTTGGACAAGCTCCCGGGATGCATACAACTGCTCCCAGCTCCATCAGCGCCTGGGTAAAATCCCCGCAACGCCCTTGAGGATAGACATCTGCAAGCAGGCTTGCCACCTGCTTTTTTTCGGTGGTGCCGGACAGATCCGCGTCCCATTCCAGCAATCGGGAAATGACCCGCAGTACATTCCCGTCCACTGCCGGTACAGGCTGACCAAAAGAAATAGACGCCACTGCCCCCGCCGTGTATGGGCCCACACCAGGAAGCGCCAGAATTGCCTCGTAGCGGTCTGGAAACAGTCCTCCATGCTCCTGACAAATTACCTGGGCCGCTTTTTGCAGATTCCTAGCTCTAGAATAATATCCTAGGCCCTCCCAAAGTTTCATCAGCAGTTGTTCCGGCGCCGACGCAAGTGCCTCAATAGTAGGCAGTTGCTCCATAAAACGGAGAAAATACGGGATCACGGCTGCTACCCGTGTCTGCTGAAGCATGATTTCAGAAACCCAAACACGATACGGGTCGTGATTTTCCCGCCAAGGAAGACTGCGAGCATTTTTATCATACCACTCCAACAGCGGCTCCACAATATTAAAAAGCTGCATAGAACTACCTTTCTCCATGGCCCGAAACCCGACAAATTAAAAAATCAAGCACAGCATATTCTCGTATTTTCATATGCATACGCCTCCTTATCTCGTTCATTCAGTATAGCATATCCCCCCCATTTATTGCAAGGCGCACTCGTATGAAAAATCTCTTGTAAAAAAACGCAGAACGTGATACGATACAAATATATGATATTTTGTGGTAAGAGGAGGGCGGCATATGCTGCGCTTTTGGACGGAAAATTGGGGAACGATTCTGGTGGGAGCTGCGGTTGCAGCAGCCATTGCAGGGGTTATTTTAAAAATGTATAAAGATAAAAAGCGGGGCAAAACGGGATGCGGATGTGGATGCAGCAATTGCCCGTCGGCGGGTGGCTGCTCCCATAAAACAGATAAGCATGCATAATGTTCCTTAGCGGTACACAAAAGCCCTTGAGAGATGCAGTGGCATCTCTCAAGGGCTTTTTCAAATAGCGCTTAAATCTCTTCTATCACAAATTCCGCTTCCACGTTGGTCTTGCCGTTGCCGCGGACCGTGCGGAAATAGTACGTACCCTCTCCGGCAGTACCCATATATACTTTGATAGCCTCCCCCAGCGGGGCTTCCGAAATATAGTTGATTTCCATTTTGATCACCCGCATTCTTTCCATAGCAGGCAAATACCCACACAATATATCTGGATACCTGGTGTTGTTGATATGGCGATTCATGTCGACATCCTGATACTCCACGCATCGCTCTCCAACCAGAGACATACTGACCTCCTGGGGAATGCGGAACCGGGCAGGAAGATCCAGCTCCAACATTGCATCAGTGCTGTAATTGTTTTCAAAATCTGAAACACGGCACAGCCGCTTGTTTTTCGTGTCCAGCAGTGCCCACACAGAGGTAGCCTCCGCCACAATTACACCGTCCTTTTTTATGCAATAACACCGGTTAAAAGACGCCCCAAAGGATTCACAAGCCCAGCTTTGGGATTGAATTCTATCATGATTGTAAAGAGGATGATAGATGCTCATCCGTAGCCGGCTGAGTACAAAGGCCTTTCCCTGCTGAAACAGTTCGTCGTAGGAAGGCTTCTCTCCCTCCATTTGACAGTTGGCAGCATCCTGCATATATCGCATGAGTCCGGACACACTGACGATACCGTTCATATCCGGGTCATGGCTGTTTATAATGTAATTCTCCGTCCAGCGCATATTCTCACCATTCCATAATTTTCTGTTTGTATTTTATACTACCTGGCGGCGGAAATCAAGGAAATAATGTAAATAAAATTCCTTTTTCTAACAAAAAAGATCGGGCATATTCTTGAATTGCTGTGCAATCTGTGCTATGATGAGCATAGTAAATTTTGATTTTGAAAGGAATAAAAATATGGCACTGAATAGACTGATCGGCGACTACCCTGTAATCGGCATTCGCCCTACGATTGACGGACGGCGGGGTGCATTAAAGGTTCGGGAATCTTTGGAAGATCAGACGATGAATATGGCAAAAAGCGCAGCAAAGCTCTTTCAGGAAAATCTCCGTTATTCTAACGGGGAACCGGTAAAGGTAATCATTGCAGATACAACCATCGGCCGGGTGGGAGAAGCCGCTGCATGCGCAGAAAAATTTCGCAAGGCTGGTGTGGATATTACATTGACTGTAACACCGTGCTGGTGCTACGGTATGGAAACCATGGATATGGATCGTAGCACCATCAAAGCAGTTTGGGGCTTCAACGGCACAGAGCGCCCCGGAGCAGTATATCTTGCCTCCGTTTTGGCAACTCATGCGCAAAAAGGACTGCCGGCATTCGGTATTTATGGCCATGACGTGCAGGCTGCAGATGCTACCGAAATTCCCACAGACGTAAAAGAAAAACTTCTCCGGTTTGGCCGGGCAGCTATCGCCGTTGCCACCATGCGGGGCAAATCCTATCTGCAGATTGGTTCTATTTGTATGGGTATCGGCGGTTCCATCATCGATTCTTCCTTTATTGAAGAATATCTGGGCATGCGGGTAGAATCCGTGGACGAGGTGGAAATCATCCGCCGTATGTCTGAAGGAATCTATGATGAGGCAGAATATCAAAAAGCGCTTGCCTGGACAAAGGAAAAGTGTAAAGAAGGCTTTGATAAAAACCCCGAAAACTTGCAGAAAACCAGAGAACAGAAAGACGCCGACTGGGAATTTGTTGTCAAAATGATGGTAATCATCAAGGATCTCATGTGCGGCAACGATAAGCTTCCGGCAGGCAGTGAAGAAGAAATGGTAGGGCATAACGCCATTGCAGCCGGATTCCAAGGACAGCGGCAGTGGACAGATTTTTATCCCAATGCCGATTTTGCCGAGGCACTGCTCAACACTTCCTTTGACTGGAACGGAGAGAGAGAGCCCTATATTCTCGCAACGGAAAATGACGTGCTCAACGGACTGGGCATGCTGTTTATGAAGCTGCTCACCAACCGGGCCCAAATTTTTGCGGATGTTCGTACATACTGGAGTCCCGCAGCAGTGTTTGAAGCAACCGGATACCAAATTGAAGGCCGGGCTGCCGAGTCCTGCGGATTTATTCATCTCATTAACTCCGGCGCTGCTTGTCTGGATGCATGCGGCAAGGCGACAGATGCGGCCGGTAATCCTGTAATGAAGCCATGGTATGAAGTGACCCCGGCAGATCAGGACGCTATTCTTGCTGCAACAACTTGGAATGCAGCGGACGTTGGATATTTCCGTGGAGGCGGATATTCCAGCCGCTTCTGTACCGAGGCGGAAATGCCGGTAACGATGATCCGTTTGAATCTGGTTCACGGACTTGGCCCCGTATTGCAGATTGCAGAGGGATGGACTGTACAGCTTCCGGAACAGGTGAACGATATTCTGTGGAAACGCACGGACTATACCTGGCCATGTACCTGGTTCGCCCCGCGGACTACCGGTAAGGGCGCATTTGCTACTGCATATGATGTAATGAACAACTGGGGAGCCAATCACGGCGCTATCAGTTACGGCCATATCGGCGCAGACCTGATTACCATGTGCTCTATGCTGCGTATTCCCGTTTCTATGCACAACGTACCGGAAGAAGATATTTTCCGTCCGGCTGCCTTTAATGCATTTGGTATGGATAAGGAAGGGCAGGACTACCGTGCATGCGCTGCATATGGCCCGATGTATAAAAAATAAATATTATCTTTTAAAAACAGAGGGGCAAAGCCCCTCTGTTTTTTGTTTTTGTGAATGAAAAAACGATATTCCCTCTACCGCTGCAAAAGGCCTCGTGTCTAAATGACAAAATCTGTCGACCCTTCTTCCAGAAGAATTACCCCGCTCTCAGGCGGCACCTCACCTGCAAAGACCTCTCCGGTAAGCAGTTCCCGTCCCCGAACAGACAATGTGCGAGGCGTATTTGACAGATTGACAGCCACATATATTCTCGCTTCTTTAAGAGAGCGAGTGTAACAAATATAATCCCGACTGCCTTCTAAAATCTGAAAATCTCCCGTGGAAAAAACAGGGTGCCGGCGAATACTTCCCAGCAGCCTATAATGTTCCTGCAGCTCCTTTTCTTCCCTTCCCCATGGATAGGGCCTGCGGCAGAAAGGATCATGCCCCCCTTCTATTCCAGCCTCATCCCCATAAAACACAGAAGGTATCCCATAGACAGTATACTGAATAATCGAGGCAAGACGCAAAAGTCGCATCCCCCGCTGCCGCGCACCACTCTCCATCTTATAGGTTGCCAGCAGGGTGTTATCCTGGGAAAGACCGGCATTATCTCCCAGGACAGAAAGAATACGCTCTGTATCGTGTGTACCCAAAATGTTCATAAGACAGTCGCACACATATTTGGGATAGCTACTGTAAATCTCTGTTAAGATTTCAGCCAGCACAGTCCCGCTTCCTTCCAGAATAAACGCAAGAACTCCCTGTCGAAAGGGATAGTTCATCACCGAATCCAGCTGCGCGCCGCGTAAATACCGCCGCCTCTTTCCATATGCGATTTTGTCCGCTGCGTTCTCCCAAACCTCTCCAATGATAATCGCATCCGCATTTGCTTTCTTTACAGACCGACGAAAGGTATCCAAAAAAGCGTCCGACAACTCATCCGCCACATCCAGCCGCCACCCGCCGATGCCGGCAGACACGTACTGGGCGCCCACGCCATCCTTACCGGTAAAAAAATCCCGGCATGCCGACGTATTATGATTAAGCTTTGGCAGAATTTTAATTCCCCACCAGCAGTCATATTCTGTGTCTGTCTCTCCAAAATAGTACCAGCCACGATAAGGTGAGGCAGGGTTTCCAAAAGCGCCAATCCCTTCATAGTTTCCATACCGGTCGAAGTATAAACTATCGTCGCCGGTATGGTTAAAAACTCCATCCAAGATAATGCGTATTCCGTATTTTTTAGCCTGCCGGATCAAAGCATCCAGCGCCTCTCTGCCGCCAAACTGGGCGTCTACGGTGTGGTAGTCTCCCGTATCATATTTGTGATTGGAATACGCCTCAAAAATTGGGCTGAGATACAGCACAGTTACACCAAGGCCATGCAGATAGGGAAGTTTTTCTATAATCCCCCACAAATCTCCGCCGAAAAATTCGTTGTTCTGCACGTGGGCACCCGGATATGCGCCATATTGGGTAATAGGGCCGTTCCAATCCGGTGCGTACAAGGCATCTTTTCTCTGCTGGGCAACTTTGCCGCTTTTACAAAAACGGTCTACAAAAATATGGTACATCACGCCCCCATAAAACCAGGAAGGAGTGGTGAAGTCTGCGCTGTACACCAAAAGACGATACGCTTTTTCTGCATTTGCAGAAATGTGAAAGTGTACATTGTCAAATGGATTCATATAAAGAACATCTGTCCCACACAGAAGCACTAGGCGATAATAAAACAGACAATTATCGACATTCTCACACAGCTCCTGCATAGAAAGCGACAAACTAAAACTGCCGTCTTCCTGCCAAATAAAGGGGATATCCCTGGGCCCTTCTCCATCCTTTGCGATACGCATGGCAATTCCCTGCACGCCGTATGTCCGATGCGGTACAATCTTCCACGTGATACACGATTCTATAGAAAAAGCGCCTTGCAAAGAAACATCGATTCCACTCTCATTATACTTTTGTATGGTTATATTTTTTCCTGCCGTCAGTTGATCGGATAATCGTATCAGCATAATTACCGTTCAATCTTCTGCAGATGCCAAATTCTGTCTGCATATTCTTCTACACTGCGAACGGATGCAAACTGACCCGCGCCGGCAATATTCATAAGAGACATCCGATTCCAGTTTTCTCTGTCCCGATACGCCATACGCGCTTCCTGCATTACCTTGTGATAGGATTCAAAATCCGCCATGCACATATACGGATCCGACGCCAACAGATACTCAGCAATGTGGGAAAAGGACTCCCCGTTAAATCCTGTATTCAGGCAGCCGATAATACGCTGCAGCCGCTCACTTCCGGCAAAAAAGTCCGTGCTGTGATATCCATTTGTCCAAAGGGTGTGAACCTCATCTGCTCCAAGGCCAAACATAAACATATTTTCGTGTCCCGCCTGCTCCAGCATCTCGATGTTTGCGCCGTCAGCGGTGCCGACAGTAATAGCCCCGTTAATCATCAGCTTCATACATCCGGTGCCGCTGGCTTCCTTGCCAGCTAGGGAAATCTGTTGGGACACTTCTGCTGCGGGAATCAAAGCTTCTGCAATGGATACATTATAATTCTCTACAAACAGGACCTGTAGCTTTTCGCTGATTTTTGCATCCCAGGAAATTTCCTCGCCCATGCACCAAATCAGCCGGATGATTTCCTTTGCCATCCGATATCCGGGCGCCGCCTTGGCTCCAAAAATAAAAGTCTGCGGCAGAATATCCGCGTCCGGGTTATCCCGCAAATCCAAATAGGTCCCAATAATATTCATTGCATTGAGCAACTGGCGCTTGTATTCATGAAGCCGTTTTATCTGCACATCAAAAATAGATTCTGGATTGATGAGCACGCCAGTTTTATCAAACACCTTTTTGGAAAAACGCCTTTTGTTTTCTGCCTTTATCTCGCCTAGTCGGCGCAGCACTTCCCTATCTCCTTCAAAATCGCGCAGGCGGGCAAGCTGGTCCGGTTTTTTTCGAAAATCATCGCCAATACATTCTGCAATCAATTTATCCAGGGCAGGATTGGCATAGCACAGCCATCTGTGGTGTGCTATGCCATTGGTGACATTATCAAATTTATCCGGCCACACCTTGTAAAAATTTTTGAAAATGGTATTTTTAATAATATTCGAGTGAATTTTAGATACGCCGTTTACCTTTGCTGACGCAATAACTGCAAGATTGGCCATACGCACCGTGCCATCCGACAGGATCGCCATTTCCGAAATCCGGTTCCATTCCCCTGGGAAATGGTTCCACATTTCCTGAGAGAAGCGTTCATTCAGTTCCCGAAGAATCTGATGGATCCGGGGCAGGCGTAAACGGAACAAGTCCTCATTCCAGGTTTCCAAAGCCTCTGGAAGGACGGTGTGATTGGTATAGGTGATCGTGCGCTGTACCATATCCCACGCCGCTTCCCAGCTGTAGCTGTGGTCGTCCATAAAAATCCGCATCAGTTCCGGAATACATAGAGCCGGATGGGTATCATTAATATGAATAGCTACCTTTTCGCTGAAATGGTCCAGGCTGCCGTACACGGCTATATGATCCCGTATAATATTCTGGCAGGAGGCAGACACCAGAAAATACTGCTGCGTCAGACGAAGCAGCTTCCCTTCATAATGATTATCAGAAGGGTACAGCACCTTGCAAATGATTTCTGCATTAATGCTAGGCTCCAGCGCGCGTGAATATTCTCCTCTGGCGAACAGACCCATATTGAAGTGGGACAGGTCTCTGGCCTTCCAAAGACGCAGCTGGCTTACACCTTCACTGTCCGCACCGCTGATCATCATATCATAAGGAACAGCTTCTATTTCTTCACAGTTATCATAAACGATTTCCAGCCTCCCATTTTCCCATATCTCCCGGATTTTTCCGCCGAAACGAACCCGAAAAACCCGGTCTGTACGGGGCACGAGCCACACGTCTCCACCCGGCAGCCAATTATCCGGAAGCTCTACCTGAATACCATCCACGATTTTTTGCTGAAACAACCCATATTCGTAGCATATGGAAAATCCGGTAGCAGGGTAGGCCAGCTCCGACAGGGAATCCATAAAGCATGCTGCAAGTCTGCCCAGCCCTCCGTTTCCAAGACCCGCATCCGGTTCAAATTCATACAGCATATCCAAATCAAATCCGATAGAGGACAGCGCTTCTTTGTATGCCTGCGTAAGTCCCAAATTTGCCAGATTGGTTTTAAGCGATCTGCCTACCAAAAATTCCATGGACAGATAGTATACCTTTTTGGCCTGCATACTGTTGGTCTTTTCTTTGAATGCCTGTCGCTTTTCTGTAAGAATTTGCAGTACAGAGAGTGCGGCGGCCTTGTAAACTTGCTCCGGTGCGGCTTCCCTTGGGGAACAGCCGAAATAACGGGACAGCTTTCTGATAATATCGTTTTTGACTTCCAGCATTTTTTCAGTATCGTTCATAGGAAAATCATCCTTTCTGTGGCGAGCATAATCTTTGGTACAGCGCGGCATATACGCCGGCAGAGGCATTCCAGGAAAAATCCTGCTCCATAGATTGTATTGCTATTTGTCGATACAGCGCCGCGTTTCTATACATATCCAGCGCTTCTGTGATTTTTTCGTATAGTGCGTCTGCATGTTCATCCCGGAAAACAAGTCCGCAGCCCTGTATCCGGCCATTTTCAATCTGAAAATTTTTAATAGAGTCAGCCAGACCGCCAGTCTCACGAACAATGGGAATCGCACCATACCGACACGCAATCATTTGAGATAAGCCGCAGGGCTCACTGACTGAAGGCATCAGAAAAAAGTCTGACGCTGCATAAATTTTTTTGGATAGGTCCCTGTCATATAGTATGAGCGCGCGCATCTTTTCGGGAAAGGATTTTTCCAACTCTCGAAAGCATGCTTCATACCTGGCCTCTCCAGTGCCCAATATGATCAGTTGTGCATCCTGTTCTGTAAGCAGACGCCGCGCCGCTGTACACAGTAAATCGCATCCTTTGTGACCCACCAGCCGGGATATCACTGAAAAGAGAGGAACCTTCTCTCTCCGGGAAAGTCCCAGACTGTTCTGCAGCGCCAGCTTATTTTCTCTTTTGCGGTATATGGTTTCCTTTGTATATGGCAAATGCGCAGCAGGAGCCGCAGGATTGTAATAGACGTAATCGATTCCATTCAAAATACCGGAAAGCTTTGCGGTGTGTGCCTGCAGGACCCAGTCCAAGCCGTGTCCGAAAGCAGGCGTAAGAATTTCCGCGGCATAGGTAGGACTCACCGTGGTAATCTGATCGGCCAGAATAATTGCCCCCTGCATAAGATTGATTTCCTCTTTCCATCCCAGTAAGTCGGTATGGTTTGGGGAGAAGGCAAATACGTCCTCCAGCATAGCAAGAGAAAATCTCCCCTGATATTCTATATTATGAATCGTAAAAATTGTTTTTATCCTGTCAAACTCTGCGCGCTGGCCGTATAGGAGGGATTTATACAAGACGGCAAGCGCCCCCTGCCAGTCGTGGGCATGTAGGATGTCCGGCCAAAAGCCCACGTGCTCCAGCATGTCCAGCACCGCCATAGAAAAAAAGGCAAAACGCTCCCCATCATCCGAATATCCGTAAATATCCTGCCTGTCAAAATAGTATTCGTTGTGGATAAAATAATAAAGAATCCCATTACGGCACAGACTCCAGACGCTGCAAGACTGATTGCGCCAGGAAAGGCGGACGGTAAAAGCGGATTCTTTAGCTAACGCCTCTCGAAAGGAGGCGCCAACGACTCCATACAGAGGGAGCGCCACACGAATGTCCGCAGCCTCACCGTATATGCCCTTCAGTGCAGCAGGCAGACTGCCGATTACGTCTCCCAGTCCGCCTGTCGCTGCAAAGGGCATACATTCCGCCGCCACGTATAATATTTTTTTCATATTGCCCCTTATCAAACCATTTTTCCCTTACCGATATAAAATGGGAGAGATTCATGTCCGGACAGCGTACGTGCATCCCGAATCATTACATTTTTATCTGCAATAACGCAATTCAGCGTAACATTTTCACCGGTGCCGCTGTCCTGCAGCAAAACAGAATTTTTGACTACTGTTCCCCGCCGAACCTGCACGCCACGAAAGAGAATGGAATTTACCACAGTGCCCTCAATCCGACAACCATCTGCAATCAAAGCGTTTGCAACCACTGCACCGTCTCCATATCTGGTAGGGGGAGAATTGCGCACTTTTGTATATATCGGTCGGTCCTTTACATTGAAAAGGGCGTCGCGTGTCTGAGCACGCAGCAGTGCAATGTTTGCATAAAAGTAGTGAGACAAGCTGTTAATTTTAGCATAGTAACCATCGTGACGAAAAATTTTAATCCGGGCGCTGCCCATAGCGTAGGACAAAGCCTGCTGATAAAAAGCTGTATACCCGTGGGCCAGGGCATCCAGCAAAAGGGTCAGCAAAAAGCTTTTGGAAAATACCATAATGTTAGTACTTACGTCATATTCCCCCCGCAGCAGCCTGGTGTGCTCTACAACTTCTGTTACATTGCCGTCTTCATCTGCGTATACAATGGCGTTTCCGCCGCCGCTCTCAGAGCGGCTTAAATGCATTTCTTTCGTTACAATCGTAAGGTCCGCCCCATCCTCCTCATGCTCCTCCAAAACAGCAGACAAATCAATATTGCAGATGGCGTCACAGTCGGATAGGACAATGGCTCCTTCGCTGCAGTGTTTAATAAACTCCATTACCCCCATCAGCGCCTCCAGACGGGTGGTATATAATTTCCCCGCCCGAGGATTTTCATAGGCGGTAACAAAAGGAGGGAGGAGAATGACCCCGCCGCCCCGGCGGGCAAGGTCCCAGTCCTTGCCGGTTCCAATATGATCCATCAGAGAACGATAGTTATTATGCGTTACGATTCCTACCTTAGTAATTCCTGAATTTACCATATTGGACAGAGCAAAATCTACTAGCCGATATCTTCCCCCAAAAGGAAGGGAGGCCATCGTTCGAGTTGCCGTCATTTGCGGAATACTTTGATCGTGTATATTGGAAAAAATCAGTCCTGCCGCTGTCATCGTATAACCGTGCCTTTCTTATTGTTCGTCATATCGCTTCTTATCGTAGGTCCGGAAGCATAATGCCTGCTTCTACCGTTTGTCCCGCGCCAATTGTAATCCCCTCTCCGATTACTGTAAGTCCACTGCCCGCTCCTCTGTCGCCGCCGATACAGGCGTCTGCGCCAATATGCACATTCCCATCTAAAATAGAATACTGTACACGGGCATCCTCTTCAATTACTGTACCATCCATTACTACCGTATCACGCACCACTGCGCCAGGCATTACCCGTACACTTGGGAAAAGAATAGAGTTTTCCACAGTTCCGCCTATTTCACAGCCTTCCGTAATAATCGAATTTTTGATTTTGGCGCTGTCTCCAATAAACTGCGGCGGAAGAGGACTATGGCGGGTGAAGATGCGCCAGGAATCGTCATCCAAAGAAAAAACGGGCCGCTGTCCCAAGAGGTCCATATTGGCTTCCCAAAGACTTGCAATAGTACCCACATCCTTCCAATACCCGTCAAACTGAAAGGCCATCATTTTTTCTCCAGCCGCCAGCATGGTGGGGATGATGTTTTTCCCAAAATCGTTGTCGGATGCGGGATCTTTTGCATCGGCAATAAGATACTCATATAGCTTTTTCCGATTGAATATATAAATTCCCATGGAAGCCTTTGTAGACTCCGGCTCCCTAGGTTTTTCTGCAAAGTTTGTAATGCGCTGCTCCCAGTCGATGGTCATAATACCAAACCGGCTTGCTTCCTCTATGGGCACATCGATTACAGCAATGGTACACTCTGCCCCTCTATTTTTATGGAAACGAAGCATTTTGGAATAGTCCATTTTATAAATGTGATCTCCGGAAAGCACCAATACATACTCTGGGTCGAACTGATCAATAAAACGCATATTCTGATAAATCGCGTGGGCAGTACCTTTGTACCAGTCTCTGGAATGCTGTCCCTGATAGGGCGGAAGAATCTTCACCCCTCCCCAAGCCCGGTCCAGATCCCATGGCAGACCGTTACCAATATAATCATTCAGCACCAGAGGCTGATACTGGGTAAGCACCCCCACAGTATCGATACCGGAATTGGTACAATTGGACAGCGGAAAGTCAATAATCCGGTATTTGCCGCCGAATGGCACGGCGGGCTTTGCCACCTGCTGCGTCAGGGCGTACAGACGGCTTCCCTGACCGCCTGCCAGAAGCATGGCTACACATTCTTTTTTCTTGAACATAACAGAGCGCCTTTCTTGGAGATTTGGAGATATGCAAAAGAACCTTTATGCCTTTGCTGGATTTTCTGTTTTTGATATTTTTTGCAGAAGAATCGCGCTGTATCCTGGCAAGTGGAGTGAAAGATATTGGTCAAATGTGCCCCAAGAACCATCGGTTGTCTGCAGGACGCCGTTTTGTACACCACCGCCTCCATAACACAGACTGTCAGAGGTAAAAATCTCCTCATACCTGCCTTTATACGGAACGCCTACCGTAAAACGGGGACGATCCACTGGCGTAAAGTTCAGCAGTACAATCACTTCCCCGCCATTTTGATCGATACGACGGTAGGAGAGAACGCTCATATCTCGGTTATCCGCATCGATCCAGCCAAAGCCCTGCCAACTATCGTCCCGCTCCCATAAAGCCGGAGTTTCTAAATATAAATGATTTAATCGGGCACTGTACAGCTGCAGCATAGCATGAGCTGGATAGTCCAGCAGAAACCACTCGATCTGCCCTTTATAATCCCATTCTTTAAATTGTCCGATTTCACTGCCCATAAAGGTCAATTTTTTTCCAGGCTGCGTCATCATATATGCCAGAAACAGCCGCGCCTGGGCAAACTTTTCTTCATAGCTGCCGGGCATTTTATCCAAAAAGGATTTTTTGCCATGAACCACCTCATCGTGAGAAATGGGCAGAACAAATCCCTCCGCATAGGCATACATCATAGGGAATGTAACCTTATCGTGATTGTGCTTTCGAAATAAAGGATCCAGTTCGGCAAAGCTTAGTGTATCGTTCATCCAGCCCATATTCCATTTCAGTGAAAAGCCAAGCCCCTGCCGCTGAAAGGTAGTAACATCCGGCCAGGCGGTGGACTCTTCCGCGATCATCAACACGTCAGGATAATAGGTGGCCATTGCGGAATTTAATTTTTGAAAAAAGGCAATCGCTTCCAGATTGCGGTTATCTCCGTGGACATTGGGCACCCACTCTCCATCTTTTTTGCCGTAATCCAGATACAGCATAGAAGCTACTGCGTCTACCCGCAGTCCGTCAATATGATACACAGACGCCCAAAACACCGCGTTGGAAATGAGAAAAGACTGTACCTCGGGTCGGCCAACATCAAAACAGCGGGTGCCCCAGTCGGCCTGCTCCATACGATCCCATCCCTGATATTCGTATAGAGGACCGCCATCCAATTCAAAGAGCCCTGCTTCATCCTTGGGAAAGTGGGCAGGTACCCAGTCCAGCAGTACACCGATGCCTGCACGGTGCATGTGATCTACAAACGCCATAAAGTCCTGGGGCGTTCCAAATCGAGAGGTAGGTGCAAAATATCCTGTAAGCTGATACCCCCAGGATCCGTCAAAGGGATATTCCATAATTGGCATCAGCTCTACATGGGTGTAGCCCATCTGCAGTACATAAGGAGCCAGTTCTTGAGCAAGCTGCCGATAGGACAAAAAAGTACCGTCAGCACGGCGCATCCAGGAAGCTGCGTGCAGTTCATAAATGTTTATGGGCTGTTTTTTGCAAGCCTCCCTTGTATACTTTGTACGGCGGGACTCCATCCAAGCACGATCCTTCCAGAAAAACCCGGAAATGCTCCAAAAACGGGACGCGGTATTTGGCTGCAGTTCTGCATAAAACGCATACGGATCTGCTTTATACAGTTCTCCCTTTTTTGTATGAAGCTTATATTTATATCCGTATCCCTCGCCAAAACGCTGGCTGGAGATATGCCCTTCCCAAACACCTGCTGGATCAATACGCACCATAGGATCCTGCTCACTCCAGTCATTAAACAGTCCTACAATAAAAACTGCTTCGGCTCCCGGCGCCCAAAGACGAAAAACATATCCGTCGTCGGTACGATGTGCTCCCATATATTCAAAAGCTCTGTAATTTGTTCCCTCATGGAACAGATACAGCCCTTGATTGTCTTGCTGCATTTCTGCCATAATTTCCCCCAACTATTAATTCCGTCCTTTTAGAATACAATATTATACATCCCCGTCTAACCTCTTTTCGATACGCCTTTAGAAAAAGAAAAAAGGCCCCGAAGGACCTTTTATAATTTTTTGATTTTATTGGTTTACCCTTGGCAGCATATCTGCAAACTGCAAAAAAGCCGCAAAGTCCATAGCGTCTGCCTGCTCCGTGGGCCGGTCTCCTCTTACATGAAGATAGTCTGTAATGAGAATTACCTGCAGGCCGGCATCTATCGCTCCAAAATCGTCCATTGTGTCGTTTCCAACCATGAGACACAGTTCTGGCTGTGCCGATACTGCCACCGCTGCCTCACGAAAATAACCGGGAGAGGGCTTACAATACCGACAGTTGTCATAATTGGTCACATAATCGAAATCCGCCGGCTCGATTCCCGCCCAGGACATACGTCTGCGATTGGCAGAAAGAGGAAATACCGGATTGGTAGCGCAAACAAGCTTGTATCCCTTCTCACGCAAGCCCCGCAGCAGTTTCTTTTCACTGCCACGATAGTGAACCACCCGCCGCACATCTTCAAACGGGCCATTATAAAACGCCTCATAAAAGGCCTCTATATCTACTGGACAATCCGGCCACACCTGATAAAACACCTGACGAAACCGCTGGATATTGGACAGGCTCCCATCATTTTGTTTCATGGCGTGAAAGCCCTTCATAGCAGCCTCATCGAACCGCTCTGCCTGACTGCTGCCAAGCTGCTTTACTGCAAATTTATGCAGATCGCCGAAATAGGCCTCCGTCAGCTCCGCCTGCACATAGGGAACCAGGGTTGCATCCAAATCAAAAAAAATCGTATTGATCCGCTCTGTATATAGTATTTCCAGATTGCTCGTCATATGCGCCTCTAGGTGAAATTTTCTTTATTTTATTAAAGTCAATGTGTATTCTTTAGTACCAAGTCCTGCTTCTTCCAGTTTTTCTATCTGGACATAGGGATCTTTTCCGTGAAGACGATAAAACAAATGTCCATCCTCTCTCAGTTCCATTCCATCGGGAATCCCCTGCGGAATCAGATTTTCCATTTTGACAGCGTCTACAGATGCCTGTTCCAGAGAAACCATATCCCATCCGGACATAATTCCAATATCGGGAACCAGCGCAGGCGTAGTCATCCCCCAGCAATCACACAAGGCGGTAATTTGTGTAAGCACATTTATGTAAAAAATATTTCCGGGTGCAAAGGTGTCACAAACTGCTTTGGTGCACAGCGCCATACCGGTTTGAAAATCCGTATAGTCATGCGAGTCTAGCGTGATCGCATTGGTAGGGCAAACTTTCACGCAGTGTTGGCACAGGGTGCAGTTATGGTAGTTTACGTGATAGGCGCCGTCCTCTCCAAAATGATTCGCATAATGGTTGCAGGCACCTAAACACTTATTGCAATGGATGCATTTATCCGGATCCCATAAAAGTCCTCCCTCCAGGGAATGAATCTCATGGCGGGTCCGGTCGGTAACACAACCCATGGCAATATTTTTGCATGCGCCGCCATATCCGCAGGCGCCATGTCCTTTTACGTGAGAAAAATCAATCATAAAATCCGCGTCGTAAATCAGTCCCGCCACATCAATATGCCGCAGCTTTTTATAGTCTGCCTCCACCGTGTAAAAGTATTTACCGAAATATCCGCAGTCGTCCAGCACAGGACAGCCCAACCCCGCTTCGGAATACCCTCTTTCATGCGGACGGCGGTGAGCTATATAATGATCTGTAATAAAGCATTCGCCGCCGCTGTCTTGGACAAACTGCACCAGTTTGCGTACAAAAACAGGCGGGATCGTAGAGTAGGAAACGCCGTCCCCCACATGCATTTTAATTGCAACTTTTTTTCCTCGAACAGCTTCACCTAATCCGCACGCAGACAACATACGGGAAAATTTTTCAGGTAGGGTCTGAGAAGCTTCATATTTGGAAAATGCCATTGGTGCAAAATAAACTTCAGACATTTGTACTGCTCCTTCTTTCAATATACAAACGAAAAAACTCTAAGAGGTATTCTATCACAATTTTGTATAGACTGCAAGGAATATTTTCTATAGGAACTGCGAATGACAGCAAATCGTAAAATTTGCAAAATTTGCAATTTTGTATTGACAAACTTGCAAAACGTGTGATAAAATAACATCATGAATTTGAACAAACAAAAGGAGAGAAACTTAGTATGGCGTTTCAAAATCAATATTTTGCGGATTTAATGGAGCGGGTAGTAAAGCGCAACCCTGACGAGGCGGAATTTCACCAGGCAGTACAAGAAGTGCTGGAATCCCTGGAGCCGGTAGCGGCTGCCCATCCTGAATATATCGAGCGGGGCATTTTTGAGTCTATCGTCGAGCCGGAACGGATCATCAAATTCCGTGTATCCTGGGTAGACGACAGCGGCAAAGTGCAGGTCAACAGAGGATTTCGTGTGCAATTCAACTCTGCCATCGGCCCTTACAAGGGCGGACTGCGGTTCCATCCCTCTGTATATGAAGGTATTATTAAATTTCTGGGATTTGAACAAATTTTTAAAAACAGCCTTACCGGACTGCCTATCGGTGGCGGAAAAGGCGGCAGCGACTTCGATCCCAAAGGAAAATCAGATATGGAAGTCATGCGGTTCTGCCAGAGCTTCATGACAGAGCTCTCTAAACATATCGGCGCGGATACAGACGTGCCCGCCGGAGATATCGGCGTGGGTGGCCGTGAAATTGGATTTATGTACGGTCAGTACAAGCGCCTGCGTAACGAATCTGTAGGGGTACTTACCGGAAAAGGACTGACTTACGGCGGTTCTCTTGCAAGAACGCAGGCGACAGGCTACGGTCTTTGCTATTTTACCCAGGAAATGCTGCAGGCAAAGGGCAAAAGCTTTGCAGGACAGACGGTAGTGATTTCCGGTTCCGGAAATGTTGCTATTTACGCAGCAGAAAAGGCGACGCAGCTTGGTGCAAAAGTGGTTGCTCTCTCTGACTCTGCCGGATATATTCACGATGCCAACGGAATCGATCTGGACGCCGTAAAGGAAATCAAGGAAGTAAAGCGGGGTCGTATTTCAGAATATGTACAGACGCATCCCGACGCTAAGTATACAGACGGCTGCAGCGGAATCTGGACGATTCCCTGTGATATCGCCCTTCCTTGTGCAACCCAGAATGAACTGGACGGAGATGCCGCCAAGGCTCTGATTAAAAATGGCGTATTTGCTGTTGCAGAGGGTGCAAATATGCCCAGCACACCGGAGGCAATTGCTGCATTCCAGAGCGCTGGTGTGTACTTTGGACCTGCCAAAGCGGCAAATGCCGGCGGCGTAGCCACTTCCGCACTGGAAATGAGCCAGAACTCCATGCGGTATAGCTGGACATTCGAAGAGGTAGACGCAAAGCTGCAGGATATCATGGTAAATATTTATAAAAACTGCGCTGCTGCCGCTGAACAGTTTAATATGAAAGACAATCTTGTAGCCGGCGCAAACATTGCAGGATTTTTGAAAGTAGCCGATGCAATGATGGCACAGGGCGTAGTTTGATTTGGCCCCCATGTTTTGGAGACTGCTATTTCTCCCTATTGCTGATATTCAATGCTCCTAGGGATGTGGCATCATAAACAAACTATATATAGCCTCCCCTGACAAGGGGAGGCTATTGTGTATTTGGGCCTCTCTTGACAGGCCTTTCGGCGAATGTTATAATGGTAGATACTTTAATAACGTATAAATAAAAGAGGTACTTTGCAATGAAATGGACTTCTCTCAACGAGCTGCGGGAGCAGTTTCTATCCTTTTTTGAATCCAAGGGACATTTGCGCCTGCAAAGCTTTTCCCTGATCCCTGTCAACGATAAATCACTCCTGCTGATTAACTCCGGTATGGCGCCTATGAAACGGTATTTTACCAGAGAAGAAGAACCGCCTAGAGACCGGGTGTGTACCTGCCAGAAATGTATCCGTACAGGAGATATTGACAACGTGGGAAAAACATCCCGGCATGGTACCTTTTTTGAAATGCTGGGGAATTTCTCCTTTGGCGATTACTTTAAAGAAGAAGCAATTGCATGGAGTTGGGAATTTCTCACACAGGTCCTGGAAATTCCTGCGGGCAGACTATATCCTTCCGTTTATGAAGAAGATGACGAAGCATACGCCATCTGGAAAGATAAAATGGGCGTTGCACCGGAGCGGATTGTACGCCTAGGTAAAGCAGATAACTTCTGGGAGCACGGCAGCGGCGCCTGCGGCCCCTGCTCGGAAATCTATTTTGACCGCGGCGAGTCCTACGGCTGCGGCAAACCGGGCTGCTACCCTGGCTGTGACTGTGATCGCTACGTAGAAGTCTGGAACAACGTGTTTTCTCAATACAACAGCGACGGAAACGGACATTATACAGAACTGGCACGAAAAAATATCGACACCGGCATGGGCCTGGAGCGCCTCGCCTGCGTGATCCAAGGCGTGGACAACCTGTTTGAAGTAGATACAATCCGCAAAATTTTGGATACAGTCTGCGCTGCTGCAGGCGTACAATATGGCGTGGACCCCCAAACGGATATGTCCGTTCGGGTGATCACCGATCATATCCGCAGCGCTACCTTTATGATTGCAGACGGGGTGATTCCCTCTAACGAAGGCAGAGGATATGTACTTCGCCGTCTGCTGCGGCGTGCCGCGCGGCACGGCAAGCGGATCGGGATTCATGGTATATTCTTGGGCGAGATTTGTAAAGTGGCAATTGGAGAAAGCGGCGGCGCATATCCGCAGCTTTTGGAAAAGCAAGAATATATACAAAAAGTCATTACCATGGAAGAAGAACGGTTCGTAGCAACCATTGACGCCGGCCTTGCTATACTGCAAAAGCTGATGGGAGAAGCCATAGAAGCAGGAAGGACGGTATTAGCCGGAACAGAAGTATTCAAGCTATACGACACCTATGGATTCCCGCTGGATCTCACCCGCGAGATTGCGGAAGAAAAAGGTCTTTCTGTAGACGAAGATGCCTTTCAAAATCTGATGCAGGAGCAAAAACAGCGGGCACGGGCAGCAAGAGCGGATCTGTCCAGTTGGGAAAGCGGTTCCGACGGTGCGCTGTCCGGGATCACCGCTACAGAATTTGTAGGATATACACAGGAGCAAACAGATGCTGAAATCCTCGCCATTCTTGTGGATGGGGAACGGAGTGAAACTGTTTCTGAAGGAGAATGCAGCATTATTCTAACCAAAACGCCTTTCTATGGAGAGAGCGGCGGCCAGGTGGGAGATACCGGCGAAATCATGGCAGACAGCGGAAGCGCCACCGTGCTGGATACAAAAAAAGTCGGTGGTGTATACGTGCATATATGCCGCATTTCCTCCGGCATTTTCCAGGAGGGTGACTGTGTTCGTGCCGCTATTGATAAAGTGCGCAGGCAGGCAATCCGGCGAAATCACTCTTGTGTGCACCTGCTCCAGGCGGCGCTACGTCAGGTACTGGGCGACCATGTAGAACAAGCAGGCTCCTATGTGGACGCAGAACGTCTGCGTTTTGACTTCAGTCATTTTTCCGCACTTACCCCGGAAGAATTGACCCAGGTAGAGGCATTGGTCAATGAAAATATTTTGTCTGCGCAGCCTATCGAAACCATGGAAACCGATATGGAAACGGCCAAGAAAGCTGGCGCGCTGGCTTTGTTTGGAGAAAAGTACGGGAAAACTGTGCGGGTCGTAAAAATGGGTGAATTTTCCACAGAGCTTTGCGGCGGTACCCATGCAGACAACACGGGCAAAATCGGACTTTTCAAAATATTGTCTGAGAGTTCCGTGGCCGCAGGGGTGCGTCGCATTGAAGCCGTATCCGGACTGGGTGTACTGACGCTTCTAGCAGAGCGGGATCAGCTGCTTGCACAGACAGCGAAAAATCTGCGGGCCAATAGTCCTTCCGACCTTCCCGGGAAAGCGGCCGGAGTGCAGCAGGAGGTTGCAAAACTCAAAAAAGAAATAGAAGGGCTGCAGGCGCGTCTTGCCGGAGGAAAGCTGGACGCAATTCTTGCATCCGCCAAAACGATAGGCGCGGTCAAGCTTTGCACGGCACATATGAAAGATATGTCTGTAGAAACAGCACGCAGCCTATGCGATAAGCTGCGGGATCAGGATAGCGTTGTTGTAGCGGTACTAGCAGTACAGGATGGCGAAAAGCTCAACTTTGTATCCTGCTGTGGAAAAGACGCAGTACAAGCAGGCGCCCATGCGGGAATGCTGCTCAAGGAAGTATCCGCCGTCACCGGCGGAAAGGGCGGCGGGCGGCCGGATTCTGCAACGTCCGGCGGGCGGGATATCTCTAAGATTTCCCAAGCATTGGAAGCAGCAGAGAAAATTCTAGCTGGTATGCTGAAATGATAAAAAGCAGCAGGAACACCTGCTGCTTTTCTTATGAAACAAAAAAGACCCTTTCGGGTCTTTTTTGTTAAATTAAGTCGGCAATGTCCAAAATCAGCCGCTGGGTTTTCTCCCAGCCAAGGCAAGGATCAGTGATAGACTTTCCGTAAACACCGTCCCCGATTTTCTGGCATCCATCTTCCAGATAGGACTCGATCATAAAGCCCTTTACCATCTTTTTTACATCCCCGTTGTGTCGACAGGAGTGAAGTACTTCCTTGCAAATTCGCGGCTGCTCTCCAAACTTTTTAGCCGAGTTTGCATGGTTTGCATCTACAATTAAAGCAACATTTGCAAGCCCACGCTCACAATAGCTATGATACAGCCCTTCTAAATCTTCGTAGTGATAGTTGGGAAGAGATTCGCCATGTTGGTTGACATATCCCCGCAAAATTGCGTGCGTCAGGAGATTTCCTGTAGTCTCTACTTCCCAGCCACGGTAAATAAACATATGCGGATGCTGTGCTGCCATAATGGAATTGAGCATGACGGAAATGTCTCCGCTGGTGGGATTCTTCATTCCTACAGGAACATCGATTCCGCTGGAGGTAAGCCGGTGTTCCTGATTTTCCACACTACGCGCTCCAATGGCAATATAGGAAAGCAAATCGGACAGATACCGGTAATTATCCGGATATAGCATTTCATCTGCCGTAGACAGTCCGGTCTGCGCCAAAACTGAGGTATGCAGGCGACGAATGGCAATCACACCCTCCAGCATATCAGAATCCTTCTCCGGATTGGGTTGGTGCAGCAGTCCCTTATAGCCATCGCCAGTGGTTCTAGGCTTGTTTGTATATACCCGGGGTACAAGGATCAGCCGATCTGCCACCTCTTCCTGCAATTTCGCCAGACGGCTTGCATATTCCAGCACAGCATCTTCCCGGTCTGCAGAACAAGGCCCTACCACAAGAACCATTTTGTCAGATTCTCCGGTGAATACGCGGGCGATCTCCGCATCCCGCTGCTCTTTTTTATTTGCCAATTCCTTTGACAGGGGATACTGTTCTTTAATATCCTTGGGTATCGGCAGCTTTCGTTTAAAATTCATGTTTTTTATGGGAATCATCTACCTTTCCATATCGGTATGCCTATATCTTACCACCAGTATTTTCAGATTACAACCGCTTTTTTTCATTTTTAGCCATTTCACAAATAATAACGATTATGGCTTTTTCATTTTGTCATTTTCGTCAAAAATATTCGCCGTCTTGTTGACTATCCCATATAAAGTATGTTAAAATAAGCACAGTAAAGAGTTCCTATAAATACGGAAGGATGTAAAGTATTATGAAACGATTTTTTGCTTTGTTTTTATGCGGAGCAATCCTGCTGGGCGGACTGTGCTTTCCAGCGACAGCCATTGATGAACCGGAAGACAGCTTTTTATTTTATGAAGATGCCTCCCCAGCCGAGGCAGTAGAAAACGCCGCCATATCCTATGATGCAAACCATCGCGCCATCCGTATCGCGGCACAGGCAGACGGCACTGTCGGCGCTACGGTGGATATGCGTGCCGCCGTTGGAAATCCCCCGACGGCAGACGGACAGCTGAACTTGGTTCTATGGGTACCTGCCACCAACAAACAGGCAGCCAACTTGGAACTTTCCTGTGGAGAATGGACAGGAACCTGCAATGCAACAGCCGGGCACAGATATGAACTGTATACCTTTGACGGCGTTACCGGAGATACCGTTTCCATAACCTTTGACGCAGCAGCAACAGACAGCGTGTATTTATTTGCAGCAGGAGGCGGCACTGATTACTCTGCAGATACGTGGAACGCCATTTTGGAAAACGCAAACGGTCATACTTTTACAGAAGCAGAGCTTTTCCTGGACGAATACGAAGTAGAACGCTACACAAAAGAATATTGGGATAATGATAAAAAAATCGTTTATAACGAATCCTTTTTCCCAATGACCAATCCGGACGGCACTATTGATCCCATTCAGCTGATGTATGATGCAGACCGGATCGTCTCCGTACAAAACTCCTATCTGAATCAGGAATATATCTACGGCGTAGATTATACCCTTGAGGACGGCAAACTGGTAATTCTGCCGAACGCCGGTATCTTCACATGGAAATACAACTATGTATTCGGCAATAACAAATACGGCGGCTGGTGGGAAATGCTGGATGGCGGCTATGTATACGGCGGCCAATTCCCCATGTATATGACCGGTTATTTGAATGTTACATACACATATAAGGAAGATACCCAATTCACACCCAAACCGGAAGCTAAGGGGTACCTGCTGGACAAAACGCTGACTAAACTCGAAGGCGGCGATGCAGTGAAAATTCTTACTGTAGGTGACTCTATCACGGGTGGCGCAAACTGCTCCAGCTCCGGTGATGTGAATGCGGAGCCTTATGCAGATATCTGGCATGAAATGGCTGCTAAAAAACTCCAGCTTCTGTATCCTGATACTACTATAGAATACGACTCCATCTATCAGGGCGGCGCTACGGCCGGACTTTGTATAGAAAAAATGGATGAAATTCTAGCGGCGAATCCGGACCTGATTATTATCGAGTTTGGTACCAACGACTGTATGCAGGGTGATCCTGCCAGTCTCTATATCGAAACCCTTCAAGAAGCTATGGCGGCAATTCAGGAAAATCTGCCGGACTGCGACATTATCCTGATGCCTCCATCCATAAGCAACCCATATATTTTCCCAACAGAATGGTTTGATGCATATGCAGACGCACTATATGCGCTGGAAGACGATGGCGTAGCTGTTGCCGACATCACCGGTATGATGCGTTCTATGCTCTCTAGAAAGCGCTATCTGGATATGACCGGCGACAACCTGTGTCATCCCAACGATTTTGTGAGCCGTTTGTTTGCACAAACGCTGGTGGCAACGATCTCCAGAGATGAAAATATTGAAGACTACAGCAGGAGACTGCAGTTTTACCGCCTGGAAAATGAATATTATCCGGAGCAGTGGGAGCAGGTGCAGGCACTGGTAGCAGAAGGATCGTCTGCTATTTTAGCATGTGCTTCCCCGCGGGAAGCCGCTGCAAAGCTTTTGGAGTATAAGGAATCTATCAACCAAATTTCCACAAAAAAACAGATCATCGCAAATGCAGAGCTGGATCCTGCAAAATTGATTTACAGCACCAATCGGGCTATGGACGCCGTAGCAGATGCTACAATGGCCAATAAAAAATATGACGCCTCCGATGCAGCGTTGGTAGCAACCGTCACCGGCATAAACCCGATGCTCTATTTCGACTATACAGCAGGCACCACGTCGGTAAACGCAGATGATTATACCCACCTGGTGCTGACCATAAAAGCCAGCACCACGAAGAAGGAAGAAAGCGCGTCCATTCAATATCAGATGGTGGGAATGGAAGCTGATGCTTATTTGGAAAGCATTTCTATCCCCCTGACGCTGGACGGTAAATATCATTCTTATAGTATTGATCTTTCCCAATTGGAAGGATGGACCGGAGAAGTTGGCAAAATGGCTATGAAGCTATTTTCCAGAGGAAAAACCAATGACTCCATTTCCTTCAGCTCTCTGATTCTTTGCAAAGACGCAGAAGAAGCGCAGAAGGTCGGCGCAGAACGGGAACGTATCGCCAACAAAGAGCCGGTGCCTGCCGTTACAAAACTTTTTGACAGCGATGAATCCGTGCATGCAATCCCCTCTGAAATTACCTATATCCGGGGCGATATAGACAATGATGGAGTCACCACTCCAATGGATGCGCTGGAAATGGCCAAATACCTTGCAGGCGCAGATACACAGTATGTAAATCTGTGGCGGCTGGATGTAGATTTGGACGGTGACGTCCTTGCCGGGGATGCGCATTATCAGAAAATGATCCTCGCGGGCATCTATGAAGCAGAACCCGCACAGCATAAAGCTGCAGACGTCTCCTTTGACGCTGGTCAGGACGCTGCCAAAATTACAACACTGGAAGATGACGCAGCCATAGAAATCGATGTTTCCAGCCTTGGCTGTTCTGCAGATGTGTACAAATATCTGACTCTCTGCTTGAAAACTGCCAACGGTCAGCCCTTGGATGCTACGGTAACCGTTATTACAGATACCGGCAGCGCAAGTGCAGACATCGCCTTTGTAAACGATGTCATGTTCCAGGCCAGCAGTTGTGCATTTGATAAAATTGGTGGAACTATGGAAAAACTCTATATCACATTCCACAATGCTGCAGATGATATTATTTATCTGGACTCTTATGTATTTACCGCAACAGAAGCGGCTGCAAAAAATGCAGAAATTGTGCGTGTAGGCGCAGCAAATTTAGTCTAACAACCAAAGCCGCTCTGCAAAAGCAGAGCGACTTTTCATTTCTCATTATATTTATACGGAAAGTCTGCCCTTCAGGGACGGCTTTTTCTTCTCTGCCAAAGGCTCCTTTTTCCCTGAAGGAACCTGGAGGATTGCCTCCCGCTTTGCACACCACAACAGGCACCCTACATTCAGGGCCGTCATCAATGATACGACTAAGTCCGCCGTCTGCCACATCAACCCTTCCGATATTACAGTCCCGCAAATGCTTGCCAGCGCCTGAATCGCTAAATACAGCCTGTACGGCCCCTTTTTAGAAGTCAAATACCCAATCGCTACCGCACCGTACTGCGTCTGGCAAATCACCGTTGCAAAAGCAAATAAAATTACCGAAATACCAATAAAAATACCCGCACCTCGTCCGGCTAAGGCCGTATATGCATAGATCGTCAGCGGGATACCATCTATCCCCTGCTCTACTCCGTCAGACAGCAAAATCACAAAAGCCGTCATAGAACAAAGAACAATTGTATCGGCAAATACTTCAAAAATGCCAAAGCACCCCTGATGATGGGCACTTTTGGTATTTGCTGCTGCATGCGCCGTTGGAGATGTCCCGCAGCCGGCCTCGTTAGAAAAAATCCCTCGGGTAACTCCAAATCGTATTGCGCGGTTTACGGCAAAGCCGGCGGCTCCGCCTGCCGCAGCGCGCACCGACACGCCGGACGAAAAAATCTCCCCAAGCACCTGTGGGAGCCGGTCTCCATTTCGGACTATTATAATCATGGAAATCAGCATGTACGCCCCGGACAAAAAAGGAATCAGTCCCATTGTTATCTCAGACACCCGTCCTGCTCCACCGCATGCAATCACAAAGGCTATCGCGGCAACTATCCCGCCTAAAATCATTGGCGGCATCCACGAAAAAACAGAAGCTGCCGCGTGCATCTGCACAATATTTCCTGTAAGCAGCGAATTTGCCACACACAGCAGTGCAAACCCTCCGCCTGCTACCGCACCTGCCCGTGGCAGCTTTCTGCATAAAATATCCTTTATATAATACATAGCGCCGCCATAAAATTCTTCCCCGGCACGGCGGCGATGCTCTACTGCTATACGTACCTCAGCATATTTCACACTCATAGCGCACAGCGCGCTGATCCACATCCAAAAAATGGCCCCCGGCCCCCCTGCTACAATGGCCGTTGCAACGCCCGCCATATTTCCAACGCCTAGTGTTCCTGCAAGCGCCTGACTCAGCGCCCGAAAGGGTGATACACCGCCTCCCTTATGCGCCTGCGCCAGTGTCCTGCAAAACCGAATAGGATGAAAAATATAAAAAAAGCGCAGCCGCACAGCAAACCATATTCCCGTTCCTATCAGCAGCGCCGGCATCAGCATTCCGGACAGGAATGTGTTGATTATCTCCATAAAGCCTCCCACTATATATCTTGCTTTATGTATATTCGAAAAAGCGGTTCTCCATGCAGTATTGTACATTCCCTTATAATATAAATGATATTATTAGCACTCAATCTAATTTGCTGAAAAATTTATTTGTTAAATAAATGTAAAGATTCCATATTCCTCTTGATTTTTTCCATGTGTATGATATAATGATACACATAGTTTAGCACTTTAGACATTCGAGTGCTAAACCGTTTATGGTAAACACTTTAGGAGGTAAATATTATGACGTTGAAACCCCTTGCAGACCGCGTAATCGTAAAAGCGGTAGAAGCAGAAGAAACTACAAAAGCTGGAATTATTCTGCCCGGCACTGCCCAGGAAAAGCCCCAGATTGCTGAAGTTGTTGCAGTTGGCCCCGGCGGAATGGTTGATGGCAAAGAAGTCGTTATGACAGTAAAGGTCGGCGACAAAGTAATCACAGGCAAATATTCCGGCACCGAAGTAAAATGTGACGGCACCGAATACAACATTGTACGCCAAAATGACATTTTGGCCATCGTTGAGTAAAAAAGGGAGGGTTTAGACATGGCAAAGGATCTTTTGTACGGAACAGAAGCAAGAAGCGCACTGATCGCCGGTGTAGATAAGCTTGCAAATACAGTAAAAATCACTATGGGCCCCAAAGGCCGCAACGTAGTGCTGGATAAAAAATTCGGCGCTCCTCTGATTACCAACGATGGTGTTACCATCGCAAAAGAAATCGAGCTGGAAGAAGCCGCTGAAAATATGGGCGCACAGTTAGTACGGGAAGTTGCAACCAAAACGAACGATGCAGCCGGCGACGGCACCACAACTGCTACCCTGCTGGCACAGGCTTTCATTCACGAAGGCATGAAAAATGTAGCCGCAGGAGCAAACCCTATGGTAATCCGTAAAGGTATTCAGAAGGCTGTTGATAAAGCTGTTGAATCCCTTACAAAGAACGCACAAAAGGTAAACGGCTCTTCCGACATTGCCAGAGTCGGCACCGTATCCTCTGGCGATGAAGTAATCGGTACGTTGATTGCTGACGCAATGGAAAAGGTTACCGCAGACGGCGTCATTACTGTAGAAGAGTCCAAATCTGCTGAAACCTACTGCGAAGTAGTAGAAGGTATGCAGTTTGACCGTGGATACCTGTCTCCCTACATGGCTACCGATACAGACAAAATGGAAGCTGTAATCGACGACGCGCTGATTCTGATTACTGACAAGAAAATCTCTAACGTGCAGGAAATTCTGCCTCTGTTGGAGCAGATTGTACAGAGCGGCAAAAAACTTTTGATCGTTGCAGAAGACGTAGAAGGTGAAGCGCTTACCACTCTGGTGCTGAATAAGCTCCGTGGTACTTTTGTATGTGTAGCAGTAAAGGCTCCCGGCTTTGGTGACCGCCGCAAGGAAATGCTCCAGGATATCGCTATTCTCACCGGCGGTCAGGTAATCTCCGGCGAACTGGGTCTGGAACTGAAGGACGCTACCATTGATCAATGTGGTCGCGCAAGACAGGTAAAAGTAAACAAGGACAATACGATTATCGTAGACGGCGCTGGAAGTGCAGACGAAATCAAGTCTAGAATTACCCAAATCAAGAGTGCAATTGAAACAACAACCTCTGATTTTGATCGTGAAAAGCTTCAGGAACGTCTTGCTAAGCTCGCGGGCGGCGTAGCTGTAATCAAAGTGGGCGCTGCTACTGAAACAGAGATGAAAGAAAAGAAGCTGCGCATTGAGGATGCTCTGAATGCAACCCGTGCTGCAGTAGAAGAAGGCATTGTTGCCGGCGGCGGCACAGCATTCCTGAACGTGATTACCGACGTTGCAAAGCTGGTACAGACAGTGGAAGGCGACGAAAAAACAGGTGTACAGATTGTTGTAAAGGCATTGGAGGCACCTGTTCGTCAGATCGCTGAAAATGCAGGCTTTGAAGGCTCTGTTGTAGTAGAAAAAATTCTGAACACAGACAAAAAAGGCTTTGGCTTTGATGCTTACAGCGAAACCTACTGTGATATGATTGAAGCTGGAATCGTGGATCCTGCTAAGGTTACCCGCAGTGCGCTGCAGAACGCAGCTTCCGTAGCAGCTACTGTGCTTACTACAGAAGCGCTGGTTGTAAATCAACCTGAGCCGGAAGCACCTGCTGCTCCTGCCGGCGGTATGGGCGGTATGTATTAATAAAAAAATTTTAAAAAGTAGGGACGCTTTTACAAAAGCGTCCCTACTTTTATTTTTTAGAAAGATGCAAATCGCCGCTACGCGTTTCAAAATTCAGCTTACTGAAGCCGTTCCCTACCTGATAGTTACCGTCAGATTCCTGTCCATCAAAATCGCTGATCAACCTTCCACTCCCAAGCGTATATTCTAAAGAAAATCCACTTTCCTTTGGCAATATAATTTGAAAATCGCCAGTAACGCTCTTCCCGATAAACCTATTAGGACATTCTGTACATATCGCCATTAGCGCTCCACTGCGAGATTCTGTCTCTATCTCGTCAAAAGTTCCCGACAAAGCAATGTCCCCCGCATTGGTCTCTACAAAGGCCTGCTGCGCCGTACCGTCTACCGTTACCCCACCGGACTTTGTATGAATCTCCAGCATGACCGTATGTACATCATTGATAAATACCGCCGCCGACTCCGTATCAATAGAAATTTCCTCTAGATTTTCCATGGCGGAACGGGGAATCAACACCTCTAAATCCTTTGAATCCGGAGCAGACATACGAAAGGATGCACTTTTACAAAAACGGATTTTCAGCGTATCTCCATCCAAATAGGAATGCAAAAGATTTTTCTCATGAGGAAAGGCGCTGTTGTCTGAAAACTGCAGTAGTTCCCCGTCATATACCTTTACGGATACGCTGCCGGCTAGCCAATCCACGTCAATCGTCCGCACCAGCGCCGGATCTGCGTCTCCATTCCCCGGAGTATATAAATGGACATCGTCATACGTATATCCCTTTGTACAGCCAGGCAGCCCCCATAAGCCAATTCCCAAAACTGCTAACAGACAAATATATTTTTTGATCATAAATTTCTGCTCCTTTCCTCTTTCATCATATCATAAAAATAGAAAAATGCAATACAATGATTGACTTTATACGAGATCAGTTATATAATAAAATGAGTATATTTGCAGGAATGGAGCGTGTCATATCACATGTATCAGGACAAAAAAGTTGTGTTCTCCGGTGTACAGCCCTCCGGCGTGCTGACCATCGGAAACTATCTGGGAGCGATCCGAAATTTTCCCAAATTCTCTCGGGAGTACCGGTGTTATTATTGTGTGGTAGATGAGCACGCCATTACAGTACGGCAAAATCCTGCCGATTTGCGCCGCCGCACCTATGAAACCCTTGCGCTGTATCTTGCCTGCGGCCTGAATCCGGAGGAAAATGTTATATATGTGCAAAGTCATGTTTCAGCCCATGCAGAGCTTGGATGGATCCTGGACTGTTACACCATGTTCGGGGAATTATCCCGTATGACACAGTTCAAGGATAAAAGCAAAAAAAATGCCGATAATGTCAACGCTGGACTGTTTACCTACCCTACCTTGATGGCTGCGGATATTCTTCTGTATCAAACAGAATTGGTGCCTGTAGGCGATGACCAGAAGCAGCACCTGGAGATTACCCGGGACATCGCAGGACGGTTTAACAGCATTTATGGGGACGTATTTGTGATACCGGAACCTTTTATCAGTAAAACTCCGTCTGCCCGAATCATGAGTCTGGCAGAACCTACAAAAAAAATGAGCAAATCGGATGAAAATGAAAATGCCACCGTTCGGATTTTAGATCCCCGGGATGTAATTATCCGCAAATTTAAGCGCGCTGTAACAGATTCCGATACGGTAGTATGCGCCAGAGAAGGTAAAGACGGGATTATCAATTTGATGTCCATATATGGGGCGCTTACTGGAAAAAGTTTTGACGAAATTGAGAGTGAATTTTCCGGTAAGGGATATGGAGATTTCAAGCTGGCCGTGGGTGAAACCTGTGCAGATGTGCTTGCGCCGGTGCAGACTGAATATGCCCGGCTGATCGCAGATAAAAAATATCTGGAAGAAGTAATGGCAGCCGGTGCGCGTACTGCTGCCCGGGATGCTATGAAGACCCTTTCCAAGGTGCGCAGAAAAGTAGGCTTTACCGATTTCCCTCGGTACTGATTACTGCTATGGAAAAAAACGTAATCTGTGTAGTAGACCGAGTTGAAGAAGGAATCGCCGTGTGCTTTGCTGATCATGATGGGACAGAATTTTCTTTTTCTATAGCCGCACTTGGCACCGTACGCGAGGGAGATGCAGTATCCCTTACCATAACCGTCCAAAACGGACTAGAAACCGTCATTGGTATGCGTCCGGCTACCCCCGAGGAGCATGCAGATCAGAAAACACAAAATGCGCAGCGTCTGCGTCGCTTGTTTGATAAACATAAAGAGTAGTGCCGGCGGTATAAATTACAACAATAAAAAAACAAAATAAACCGGCATGCCGGCATTGGAAACTGGAGAAAGCTATGAAGACAAAAGCAGTAAGATTATATGGAGTAAATGATATTCGTACAGAGGAATTTGAGCTTCCCCCACTGCAGGATGATCAAATTCTTGCCAGGGTAATTTCAGACAGCATTTGTATGTCCTCACATAAGGCAGCCCTCCAGGGCGCCGCCCATAAACGTGTGCCGAACAACATTGCAGAGTCTCCTATTATTTTGGGGCACGAGTTTTGCGGGGAACTGGTTGAAGTGGGCAAGAAATGGCAGGATAAATTCCATGCGGGAGACCGCTTTGCTATCCAGCCTGCAATCAACTATAAGGGTTCTCTTGCCGCTCCCGGATATTCCTATCATGATATTGGCGGCGGCGCTACTTATGTTATTATTCCAAATGAAGTAATGGAATGTAACTGCCTGCTCCCCTATCAGGGAGAGGCTTTCTACTGGGGCAGCCTGGCAGAGCCTATGAGCTGTATTGTAGGGGCATTCCATGCAAATTATCACACAGATCCCGGAAAGTATGCACACCGCATGGGCACCATAGAAGGCGGTGCTATGGCAATTCTCGCAGGTGCTGGTCCTATGGGACTTGGAGCAGTAGATTACGCCATTCATGGAGGACGGCCCCCTGCACTCTTGATCGTTACAGATATTGATACTGATCGGCTCGCACGCGCAGCATCTTTGATTACCCCAGAGGAAGCGAAAAGGAACGGCGTAGACCTGCGCTATATAAACACTGCCGACATAGAAAGTCCCGTGGAATACATGAAGGGACTTACGGGCAAGGATGGCTTTGACGATGTATTCGTTTTTGCCCCAGTGGCTCCTGTTGTTGAAATGGCAGACGCGATTTTGGGCCGAGACGGATGCCTCAACTTTTTTGCTGGTCCTACCAATCCCAGCTTCTCTGCTTCTTTTAATTTCTATAATGTACACTATGCTTCTACCCATATCGTGGGTACCTCCGGCGGCAATAACGAAGATTTGATTGAATCTCTACGCCTGATGGAACAGAAAAAAGTAAATCCCTCCTGTATGATCACCCATATTGGCGGTTTGGACGCAGATGCACAGACTACTATTGATCTGCCTGGTATTCCTGGCGGCAAAAAACTGATTTACACCCATGTAACAATGCCGCTGACTGCCATTGCCGATTTCCGTGCCCAGGCAGAAAAGGGCGGGCAGCACGCTGCGTTGTTTGCTGATTTGGCGGATATCTGTGAGGCCAACAACAACCTTTGGTGTCCTGAGGCAGAACAGCGTCTGCTGCGAGATATTGATTTTTCTATTAAAAACTAAATAGTTAAATGAAAACAAAATAAAAAGGCAGGCACATGGAAATCACCATGCATCTGCCTTTTTCCTATGCTAAAATATAATCGGGTGTTAAAACGAAAATAATGTACGTATGCACTTTAAAGTATAGTCCATTTTATGTCTGAGATATTAGTACCCTTAGCAAGTATGAATCGTATGCGGTAATTTCACCGTCCTGGTCTATATCTGCAGTGATCAGATAAAAATAATCTGCATTGTTTGCCGCGATTAAATAATGCTCCGTAGTATTTATATCGTGTTCAGCCAAATATTTCGCTAATAAAAACGCGTCAATCGGTGTAATTTCCCCATCACAATCAATATCTCCAAGCTTTAAGCCGCAATCGGTACAAGCTCCGTCCAAAAAATTATGTTTATCAAAATCAATTGCCCTATATCCCGCTTTGCAGCGACCGCAAATTGCCGGAGAAGAGCAGGTAGACGCTTTTCCGGAATGCCCTAAGGGATTTCCAAAATTGGATTCATAAGCATATCCGCAGCCTGCGCTGCTGCATCTGTAAATTTTATAGCTAGGATTTTTGCAACTTGCAAAAGCAGAATTCATATTGAATGTATGTGTGTGTTTTGTCTTATATTCTGTAATATTACCAGTATAACTCCTTGAAGCTTTCGGGTATATATAGGGAATGGTTTCGTCAGTATATATATTTAGATGATCTCCAAATGCTGCGTCGGATTTCAAAAAGTTATCGTTGCAAATCGTACCACTGAACTGATTGTTGGCGTCATGACTACGATTGGCGTCCCAGGTAACATCCATATGATACCAGTTCGTTCCCAGTCTTACCATATTCCATGCATGCCCATCTCTGGAAGGCTCTTGCCCGCTAACATATATGCAATCAATACCGAACATATCCATAAACAATTTAAAGGTTTGCGCATATGCGTCGCATACACAAATTCTGTTTTTCAGCGCACCCAAAATGGTATATGACTCCTTGGGAATCGTATCATTTGCATAGTTTTCTCTATCATAGGCAATGTTTTTAACCATCCAATCATGGATTTTTCTAATTTTTGCCCCATATGTATCATTTGCAGTGATTCCGCTCTCCCGAATAGCAGCAACTGCAAGGCTGTATATTTCCTGATCCTCTTTAGAAAGCTGGCTGACATTTTGCGTGTTCGAACGGTATACACCCACGATTGTGTTCATACCGAAAGGAATATCCAGAATATCCTGCAAATAATGGCCGGTATATTTACTGTAAGCGTCGCTAAATGCAGTCACCTCAGGCAATACCTTTTCACCCACCTCGTTCTGCGTAGTATAGAAAACGTATTTTCCCGTATAATCGATTACATTGCTTTCCGACTTAAATTTCACCAATCTTGAACAATTATAAAAGGCGTAGTCCTCTATTCTTGCAATCTTACCATTAACATCAAAATATGATAAATTTACACATCTATCAAAAGCATGCTCACCTATAGTGGAAATCGGTTTTACACATTCAAAGCCCTTTAAAGAACCGCAATCTCTAAAGGCATTTGCTTTTATTGAAACACTTGTACTGGAAGCGGTATTTCCAAATTTAACATATGTCAAATTGCTGCAATTTTGAAATGCGCCATTTCCAACGCTTACAACGCTGTCAGGCAAATAAACTGTAGAAAGCGATGCGCAGGAACCAAAAGCCCTATCTGAAATTGTTGTAATGGAATTATTAAAAACAATCTGTTCTAAGCTTCTGCAATTATAAAAGGCTGAGTATCCGATAGTAGCAAGCTGTTCGGGCAGTTCAAGAAGCTTTAAGGCACGGCAATTTATAAAAGCAGTATTTCCAATAGAAGTGAGCGAATCAGGAAAATCAATATATTCTAATGACGAACACCCTTCAAAAGCACCTTCCTGAATCGTTTTGAGATTTTCCGAAAGATATATATTCGTTAGATTTGTGCATCCTTTAAAAGCATTTGCTTTTATGTTAAGGACGCTTTTTGGAACCTCAAAAACAGATATAGAAGAACAATTTTCAAATGTTCCAGTGGGTATTGAAGTTAAACTGCCTTTGATTTCTACTGTTTTCAAATTTGTACATCCCGAAAAGCAATTAGCCCATCTATTTAAGTCCTTTTCTTTTGGAGAACATAAAATTTTTGCAGACTCCAGCTGCTTACAATTTTCAAAACCGGATCTTATGATTTGAACGGATGCAGGAATTGTAACCGTTTTAATGGAGGTTCCTGAAAATGCTTGGTGGGAAATACTCCATACGGTGTCAGGAATTTGAACGGATACAATATTTTTCATATTTTCAAAACCGTCAACGCGGCCAACAGGAATTCCGTTAATAGATTCCGGAATGACCAAATCAATATTTCCTTCCAGCGGATTACAACCCCAGATGGATATCTCTGCTTCTTGGGTTTCAGGATTTATTACTTCGCTATATTTAAATACCACCTCATCCGCTGCTTTTACGGAATAAAGGCTTCCCAAGACATTAAGAAACGATACTACCATAGAAAAAATTATAAAAATGCTTATGATTCTTTTTTTCATCTTGTAAGCTCCTTTTTTACACAAATTGCTATATAACTTCCAATGCTTTGCACATTATTGCCGCTTTTCTCATTAATAGAAGCGGCCAAAAAGAAAAGCACCTCCTTTCTTCACCATCCTGCATAATCTGTTCCTTTCCTGACTTGTTCCGGAGTCCTAAAAAGCGCCGGAGTCCCCCCCGACGCTTTTTCTCTCATTAGCCTGTAATACCGGACCGCTCAATACCTTGAATAATATATTTTTGTGCAAAAACATAAATCAAAATAAGAGGAAGCAGAATAAGGATACCACAAGTGTTTGTAATCGCAGTGTTGTACATGCCCGCTGCAGCAGATGTAATATTGAGGGATGTAGGAATCGCCACAATATCTGGCATCAGCGTAGGGCCTGCAGTGGTATAGAACAAATCTGTATAGAAATTGTCTGTCCATTGCCAGGAGAAGGCAAACATAAACACCGTGATCATCATAGGAACGGATAGAGGAATGATAATCTGAATGAAAGTACGGAACACACCGGCACCGTCCACATATGCAGATTCTTCCAATTCATCCGGCACACCCTTGAAGAACTGCCGCATCATAAAAATATACAGCCCGTTCTTAAAGGCCAAAGCAGTTGCGGACATAATCCACAGCGGCCAATAGGTGTTGATCAGGTTAAGGGAAGGATTCTCCAATAACCGGAGCCAGTCTACCACGCCTCCGCCAAGCAAGTTTAGGATTCCTAAAATATCAAAATATCGGAATTCCATAAACATAGAAAGCTGCAGTGTGGAATGAGGCACAATCATAGTAAAGATTACCAATAGGAACAGCAAATTGTTGAACTTGAATTTAAACTTAGCAAATCCATAACCAACCAGACAGCAAACAAATGTCTGAATCAGGGCGCACGAACCGGCAAGAATAAAAGTATTCAACAATGCCGATAGGTATCCGTTTTCCATTATGATTGCCTTATAAATGTCCAGCGTTGGATATTTGGGAATCAGACGCACCGTTACATCTACAAAGTCCTCGGGACTCATAAAAGAGGATGCAATCTTAGAGTAAAACGGGAACAAAATTACATAACACACGCCAAGGAGCAGCAGGAATCGAAACAGGTACCAAACAACTCGCTTGAGGAAATACAGGGACAGAAACTTTGATCTGAGCCGTTCGAGAAGAGGTGTGCGATCAAACTCGACGCGGATTTTGTTTTTGCTCTCTCTTTTTATTTTGGGAGCATTTGGGGCTTGATTAATCATTTGCACAATCCTCCTTTCTTAGTCTTTCCTCTGGTAAAATACAAACAAACTGATAATTCCCGCAACAGCCGCTACAACAAGCATTACTAGAAGGAAGTACATCCATGCCATGGCTGAACTGATTACATTGCCGTCACCCGCCGTTTTATACAGCTCGTTTACATAAGCCATGACAGAGTTATTACCTGACGTAAATGAGTCGATAACCGTGTATATGGCATTCACCAAAATCATAGGAGAAATGATCGGCAGAGTAATTTTCCAGAAGGTTTCCCAGGACGAAGCACCCTCGATTTCACAGGACTCGTATATTGCAGGGGAAATTCCCTGCAGGCCCGCCAAGAAAATCAGCATCTGTACACCGGAACGGTTAACAATATCAAAAATATTGTTAACCAACTTGGTGACATTTGCAGCCAATTCGCTACCTACAATCATATTGTTAAACAAATTCTGCAAATCCGTCGCGGATATAATTTCAGCAACACTGGATCCCCCAGCGCCTCCCGTATCGATACCACCGGATTCAGAACCCATATAGTCACCCAGCATGTTGCCGGCATCAATATCTGCAATTAGTCCTGTGGTAAGCAAAACAGGAATAAAGAAAATCGCACGAAACGCTGCACGACCTGCCATTTTCTGGTTAAGCAAAAGGGCAATAAACAGAGAAAATAGAAGAATTGCAGGAATCTCTACAATCAAGCCACCAAGACCGGTCCATAATGTTTCCACAAACTTTGCGTCGCTCAGCGCCGCTTGATAGTTTCCAAGACCTACCCACACCAGTTCAAAACCGCCTCCGGTGATAATATCGATCTCATGGAAGCTATACTTAATAGAATCAAAAATAATCGGGATATAAATCAGAAGGAAGCCTAGCAGAAATGGGGCAATAAACAACCATCCGGCTCTTGATTTCTTTGCCTGCAGGCTAGCGCCGCGTTTTCTTTCTTTTACAACGCCAAGCTCCTGCTTGCCGGTCTTTGTTTTTTTCAAAAAAGCCATATTATCCTCCTTCCCTTACCCGTCGATTCTGACGAAATTCAGCGCTTCCACTTCGTAAGTTTCTCCGCCGTATTCTACAGTAACGTCGTATGAATTATAGTTAATGATGAAGTTAGTGCCGTTTTCATATTCCACACGCACTACAGATCCGGTAACTGTTTCATATTTCTGCGTGTCTGCGCCGGAGGATGAACCGCCGGAAGTACTGCCGCTGCTGGTGCCAGAGTAATTAGGCGCTTGGCCAGTTCTCTGCGCTTCCAATTCTGCACGCAGTCTAAGCCGTTCTTCTTCAGCAGCTTTTTTCTCTTCGCTTTCCTTATCTACGGAAGAACCACCTTCTGTTTCATCCTTCTCTACACTACGCAAAGCTTCCATAAACACGTGGTCTACAATCTGTGTAGTCTGCAAATCCCGCAGCGCCTCATTGACGATATCATAATATTTGATCATATCGTCCTTCCAGACATCATAAGCAACCGAGTAAAACTTGTTGTATGTATCTGATTCTTTCAGGGCATTGGTATTTTGATAGCTCAAAACAAAGTAAAGACTTGCGCCATTTTCAATTGCTTTAAGCAAAGAATACTGTACATCGCCCTCCATGTTCAGCGCTCCACCTGTATAGTTTACATAGCCATGAAGCACCATGGATACAAAAGGAACCGATTCGCTAGCTCGCAGGAAATTGCTCGACTCTGTGGGAATATCCAAAATATGATTGGCATATGGCAGTACATATGCGTTTCCACCGTCTAACATAACGTCATATTTCTCAGAAAGTTTCTCCAGCAATTGCGTTGTAAATTTCTTAGAGTCTTCCCGGTTATATGGTTCATCTTCGTCAAAGTCGGAGTTCAAATCCTTTCCAAGTGTAGAAACAGAAATGGACTCAGGATCGTATTTGCTATAGTCCTTATCAAACTTATTATAGAAGTAATCATAGACAGACGAGGATATTGCCAGCGCAAAATCAGATTCAAAGCTCTGCATTGCGGCATCGTATTCTCGTTTGGACATATAACGGTCATCAATAGACTTTACAAGATCTCGTTTTTCCCAGACACCGTCGAACCAATCTTCGCTCTTCATATATGCAAAGTCAAAGTCAGGATAAACACCAAAATTGTTTTCCTTGCTGCTGGCCAACAGCTTTTTAAATCCTGATTTACCACCCAGTTCCTTCACCCAAGAAAGCTTCGAGGGATAGGTATTATCGAGACCGCCGTTATAGCTTCCTGTCAAGCGGAAGTTGATATTGGAAACACCTTCCTCTGAAAGCTCTTTATAAATTGTTTCTATGTCGTCAAAGGTGGTCAGTGCAGTATCTACCGTTACAGGGAAAGACAGCACACGCTCTGTCGTTTTAATGGAGCCAAAGGTCTCCAGATAAAGAGGCAAATCCTCCGAAATATTGTCTGCACTCAATGGAGTGATAATTTTGTTATCCTCCAGATAATCTCGATATGCAGCTGCCATTCCCACATAGGACGGCTCGTAAAATTCTTCCTTACCTGCCGCAGAGGCTTTAGCCTCATCTGTCAGAAGCACATAGTTGATGGTATAAGATCCAGAATACTTCCGGTCTGTAGTTACCGTCCAGGAGGCGTTGCTTCCAACGGAAATAGAATCTGCCAGATTATATGTGTCAGAGGGACGGGGATTAAAGCTTGCATAAACATTGTTATAGCTGTGCAATTTACCGCCATGCTCACTCATAAGGTTTGCCATGGAATCTCCTTCAGAGATAATGGCAAGATAGCCTCTCCTATAGGAGTCCGTCCCATCACTGGACTGTGCAGGATTTGTTGCTGCTTCATCCACACCTGATTTGTCTTCCACTACGCCGAACACAGGCATTCGCATCGTTTCAGAGTGCTGACCAGAAATCGTATGGTACGCATAATCCGCGCCGTACATCTGTCCAGCAACATTATAGTTTGTACCAAACACATCTTCAAATCGAATCAATGTACCAGAGCCATCCGGAATAAAGGTATATCCAGTATTCTGAGAACTACCACACCCCATAAAGGGAAGCATGGTGATTGATTTCAAGACAAAGTTGGCCTCATCAAATTGAATACCGTTTGCAGGAAGACGAGCTTGTATTCCCGTATCTGTAAAGGTGTACTCAATCGCCATTTTAAAGTTGGCAGGCGCTTTATCTGTATTGGTATAGTCGCAATCCGCATGGTCCTGATCCATTTCCTCAAAAGTATAGGTAGGACAGTATGCTTTGATAATGGTCTCCAGATCTTCCAATTCCTTAGATACGATCTCGACATCACAAATATATACTGCAAACTGCTTGGTAATCGGGAAAGCTGCTTGGATTTCCTTTACGTTACGCTCTGTCAGACTGACATCAGAGGTATCATAAAGGGTGTAGAAAGACAGCAGTTTTTCTTTATATATCCCTTCCGGGATTTTATCCAAAATCATAGACTCAAAACGAGACTTGGAAATCATACGGGGAACCAGACGGGTTGTCATCAATTCTCCTACCGTATATTCCACACGCAGACCATTTTTAATATTTTTAAAGCTGATCTGTCCACGCAGCGCGGCTTCCTTGTAGGAATACATGGTTTTTTCCACGCTGTTTTCTTCGTATGTTACTGCAAGCTGAGACAACAAACGCTCCTTTGTAGATGCAGACGCCCAGTTATAGCCAGCAGAAACATCATACGGATTGGAGAATAAAGTATCGCCTGTTTTGGTATCCACAAATGCAACTTCACCTGTAAATTCTTCTATCCACAGTTGATAATCGCCCTGTTCCCTAGCAAGCACCATGTCCTTTAGTTTTGCCTCGGGTGAGGTATATGCTTTCGTAATATAGTTAATGACAGGATTTCCCTCTTCATCCACCTTGTCTTCATATGCTGCGGCAGTATCGATTACAGACGTATATCCTGTTACGGCGACAGCACCAAGCACTGTGATCAGGGACAGGAAGACAGATAATATTCTTTTCATTTTCTTAAATTACCTCCTTCCCTACATCCTATATTGTAGTTCATCCACAATACTAAAGATGAAGCTAATAATTTTGGTGATCAGCGTTGAGAAGAGCACCGCAATAAACATAATGAATATCATGCCGACAATCGTTACGGCTGCAATCAGCACGCTCTTTCCAAAGGAATAATCGTGGGTAATCATCATACCGAAGAATATCAAAATACCCACCCACAAGAACGCAACGGTGTTGATAATAGAAATAAAACTTACTTCTTCTGATACCAATATGTTAGAAAGCAGCGTACTTGGAATAAGCAAAAGCGGCAACGGAACAAGTGCGTAGCAGCTTGCTGTAAACACATTGGCAAAGCTGCCTTCCCCGTCAAACAAAGTAGTGAGACACCAGTTTGCAACCACCCACAAAAGTAGTGGCATAACCACGGAAACTAGCGTCATAAAGATATTAGCTGTATTTGCATCCTGTCCGCCAAAAATATATCCTGTACCCACCGTCTGATAGAAGAACGCGAGAACCGTTATAACCAAAATTACGAATGCACTGCGTACACTACCTCGTTTTTCGTGTTTCAAATCCCAGAATCCGTCAAAGGGATGGAAAAGTATATGGAAAGCGTACAGTAGTTCCTCACGGATATTTTTCTGTCCAACCTTCATGGCGGCAAGTCGGTTACGCTTTGCCGCATATCCAAAGAATTTCACTACCAGGACTGCAATAAAGATTACAACAACTGGAATTAAGATAAAGAATTTGGATATCCAGTCTTTTCGAATTTCTTTGTAAGAATCGGAATATCCGCCTCTATCATAGGCCGCTTTATAATAATCCATAGCATCTTCAAAACTGCCTTCACGATACAAAGCCTTTGCAATACCTACGTATGCTACATCAAAGTTGTTGTTCCGTTTGAGAATCTCTCTCCAGTCACTGATTTCCGCATCGTAGTTGCGTTCGTTTTGGTTCTTCAGTGCGTTGATCAAAATATCACCATACTCTGTCCTTCTGTACACAGTAAAGCTCATATTGACCTTATCTAAAAGAAGCATTTTATCGCCCTGGTATACAACTGCTTCAATACTACCAATAGATCCTAACTGGTTTCCGTTGTCACCAAAAGCAAATAGCAGGTTTCCTTCATCATCATACGTAAACACCTTGGAACGCTTTTCATCAATAATAGACCAGGTTCCCTGCGGCCCTACGGCAGCATCGATAATTACAGAAGCACCTTTAATTGCACTTGTTTCCGAAGTAGATACTTTTACTTCGCCAGAGGGAGGATAAAATCCATTTCTTCGCATAATGTCCGTGCCGGACACATTCAACTTTTTAACAGGAGCAAAGGTGCCTGCCTTGCTTTTATTGTTAATCTCCTGCTGCTGCGTATCTGCATCTATGGAGGATGTTGTTACATACAGAAAATTGTTCTCGTCAATGGTAATGTTATTATATTCCGTAGAAACAATGGTTTCCTCGTCATTCTTGCCCCATTTTCTCCAAAAGGCTTGCCACCGTGAAAGCGTTGTTTTCTGTGCGCCGATATACCCATAGAATTCGCCGCTGTCACCCATGACGATAATACCTTCAAACGTAGTGGAAGATACCACAAACATTCTGCCGTATTCGTCTACTGCTACTGCTACCGGACGATAAATCGCATTTTCTGCTATCAAAGCACTCTGCGGCTTGCCGACTGTCTTCACAAAATTTCCATCCCGGTCAAAAATGACAATACGACTGTTTTCTGAATCACAGGCATAAATAAAATCTGCAGTAATAAATACGCCGGATACACCGGAAAAAGAGTCAGGAACCCCTTGCTCGTTTACAAAAGAACGGATGGTAAATTTACTTTTATAATATTTATCCAGCACATAAATGGCGTTTTGCTTTCCATCTACAATATATACATTTCCGTCTTCGTCCACTTCCAGATCGCGGGGATCTTCCAAAATAATGGAATTACCGAAAACGTCTGTCCCCATAAAATCAGTATCTACAACTTCATCCGGTACATACGCATCTGGTGAATACAATACAAAACCACTGGAGGAATATGTATAAGTCGTATACGGTGTTGCAGCAGATGCAGTCGCAGGCAGCACACACAGCAATGCCATCAGGACCAGGAGTATTTTTATTGATTTTTTCATAAATACCTCCTTAGTCTTTCATACCGCTCGAACCCATTGTCTCAATGATTCTGCTTTGTGAAACTACAAATACCACGATGGGCACAATCATCATAACAACAGTTGCGGCGGCTGACGCGCCGGAACGAACGATACCTTCGAGCAATACCTGGTTGATTGTGAAGTTCAGCGTTTTTAGCTGTTCACTATATATATATATATTTTGTCCAGTGTTCCAAAGTCCCTGGAAGGAGTAGATAATCAATGTCAGCCACGCTGGTTTTACCATAGGCATGGCAATAGACCAAAATGTTCTGAATTCTCCCGCGCCGTCCAGCCGTGCACTTTCCAAAATTTCCGTAGACACGTTGGAATCAATAAATTGCTTCATTAAATAGAGGCCAAGCGGCGTCGCAAGAGCCGGAACAATAATAGCCCAATATGAATCCAACATTCCCAGCTTTGAAATAATAACGAAAATCATAAGCTGTGCTACTTCCGAGTTAATCATCAAGGATTTCTGAATCACTTGGAAGGTAAATTTGTGTCCGGGGAATGGGAGCTTAGACAGTGCATATGCACACATGGAAGAAAGAATCAAGTTCCCAAAGGTTCCACACACAGTAATAAATACCGTATTGAAGAGATACCGGGAAAATGGTACCCATGAGGTGTTAAGCAGATTAAATAAATCGGAAAAGTTTTCAAAAGACGGATTCGTAACATACATTCTGGGAGGAAAGTAAAACAATTCGTCCAAAGGCTTCAAAGACTGAATAATCAGATAGTACATAGGGAAAAACATGACCACGCCCAACAGGAGCATGAAAATAGTAACGCCAAAATCCCCGCCAATGGACCGGCTGAGCACCACCCGATGCTTTCTTGTTCTTAATTTTTTCATCAGCTTTTACCCACCTTTGAAAGCATCTTCTGTACCAGCATGTTTGATCCGATCATCAGGAAGAAAAGTACCATGGAAATCGCACATGCATATCCGAATTCCCACCGAGTGGTACCATACTCAGCCAAATGGTGGGAAAGCGTGTATCCCACATAGTCTGTAGGAATACCCCCGCACAAGGTTGTCACAATCGCACCAAATCCAAAGGAGTTGGTGATCGACATTATAGCACCGAACAAAAGCTGCGGTTTCATGCTTGGTAGCGTGATATACCAAAGTTCCTGCCACCGGTTTGTAATCCCGTCCACAGCGCCCGCTTCCAATTGGCTGCGGTCCAGTCCCTGGAAACCTGCGATAAAGGAAAGAAACGCGGTGCCCAATGACATCCACAGAGCAATAAAAATAACGGTTGGCATAATCATTTTTACATCTTGGAAAAATAAAATCGGAGTGTCAATAATACCCCAGTTCATCAGCCATCCGTTCAAAAGACCGTAGGAGTCACCGGAAAAGATGTAGTTGAATACCACATAGATACCGCCGCAGAGAGAAGGCGCATAAAAGATTAATGTTACAAACGCACGCACCTTCGGCGACAGCTCGTTGATAAACCATGCTACTATAAAGGACAGAATATAAGACCCAGGCCCTACTGTGATAGCGAAAATCATAGTATTTTTCACTGCCGTGATAAATAAATCATCGTTAATAAACAAGTTGATGTAGTTATCAAGGCCTACCCAGTTCGGCATCTGGAGCAGGTTGAAGTCTGTAAAGCTTACAAGTATACCGGAAAAAACCGGGATAACCGTTATCAAAGTAAACAACAGTACATACGGCGCAATCATCACATAGCCGATTTTATACTGTTTCATAAGATGCCAAGTCCATTGGAGCCTTGTTTTGTCTCCATGCGCTATGACTTCTTTTTCTTTCTTAGCCATGTTGCTTCTCCTAATTTAGATTTGTGCGGCCCCCGACCGGCCGCCAACGGACAGGCCGGGTCCATTTGTATACTGGATATTCATTATGGTTCAGCTTTCTTCGAGCCACTCTTTATAGGAGAGGTCTGTCTTGCCGTTCTTGACATCTGCCTTCCAGGATTCATAATTGTTCACAGAAACGCCATTCTCTTCCATCCAATCTCTAAAGGAATATTCATACTCCTCAGAATACTGCATGCAGGAGTTGTCGTCCTGTTCGGTAATATCATAGGTTTCATTCCAGTATTCGCGCCACTGGCCAAAATCATCCATTTCCATATATGCGCGGATAGCCTGCCACTCATCATCCACCATAAGCTTAAATTCCTTGCGCTTACGAGTGATTTCCCGGTTCATAACAGGTGTGTATTCCTGCAGCATATTTGATGCGTCCGCATTTTCCGAATAGCCGCGGTTTACCACAAAGTTTGCATACCGGTCAATAAAGTAACTGCCCGGATAGGAAGGAACAGAATAGGCAGACTCCAGACATGTTAAAAGCGTCTTATATTCAGAATCGGTCCATGGCTGCTCTGCAAGCGCCTCCAGATTGGCAAGCTGCTGCTTTGCAGAGGGACCCAAAAGGGCTACCATTTCTTCTGAATAATCTACTGCATAATCTTTTGATCCGATGTAATCCAACAGATCCCATGCAGCTTCCAAGTCTCTGCAGTCTTTGGTCATATACACACCATCTGCACCAGCCTCTACTGAACGGTTAATCTCACCTGTTTCCTCGTTTAAAACGCCCGGTGTCTGATAGAAGGTCCACAGGTTGCTGATTTCTGGAGCAAATACCACCAGTGTATTATAAAGACTATAATCGGCCAAAATGATCGGCATTTCACCAGATTTAAAACGGTTGGCCGCATCGAACTGTTTTGTCAGAGAGTATTGTTGATACAAGCTATTGATAAAGTCAAATGCATCCACCACTTCGTCAGAATCAAATGCACTGCGCATTCCTTCATCTTCCCAAAGGTCTCCGCCGTTCTGATACACAAAGGTTCTGTAATTTGCCTGGAATCCGATTTCCATATTATTAAATTGAAGCGTTGGGATCAGCGCAATTACGTCATCCCAAGTTTGGGGAATTTCCACGCCTAACTGTTGTATTACATCGTTACGGACAAACATTACGGAAAAGCCTTGCCCAAAGGGAATTGCATAAGTCTTTCCATATAGAGACAACCGATTCAATGAGCTTTCCGCAAACCGGCTGACAACCTCGTCAAAGGTATCAAAATCATTCAGAGGCAGTATAGCGCCACGAATTGCCATCTCGGTAGGATCGCCCTGGTCCAAAACAATGTCGGGACCTACTCCCGCCAAAATAGACGGCAAAATTACGTTTTGACCGGTCAGTTTAACATTTGCTCCGATTCCGGTTTTCTGCGTGAAGCCACTGTTGATCAAGTTTTTCATAACCTGCGCTGTATCACGCCCCTTGGAAGTCCACGCCTCCAAAGTCACATTCGCCTCGGCTTCATCCGTTCCTTCTACACCAATTGTATTGTAGTCTGTGTAAAAGCTGGCGACAAATTTCTTAAATTCAAATACAAAGGAAGACCATCCGCCATCTTTTCCCTGGGGCAACTCGCTGCCGACCGGTTGGATTTGAATGTAGTCTACCTGCAGATACTGCATACTCACTTCAGACAGCCATGTACCCAAAGAGGAGATCCAGGTTTTCAGTTCTCCCATATTGGCTGCGATTTCTTTTTCATCGGTAACCATCTTTTCAATTACCAATGCGGCCTGTTCCAATGTAGAGGTGTTTTCTGAACGCCCTCCGTTCATTTCCAATATATAATCTACCAGCTGGCTAAGCACGCCCTGCTGTCTGCCAAGGTCTTTGATTACATTTGGCATAATCCGGCTAAATCCATAATCCCGGTTGGGGTCTGGATCAACGCCGGTCAGCTTAACAAGTTCCAAATAGTCGTCATTCAAGCTGTCTACCGTTTCAGCAACCTGACGTAAAATGTCGGTAAATGCACCTTTGGTCGCTTCAAATTCCAGCGTGTAGGTTTCGCCTTCTTCAAAATAAAATTGGAAGGTAGTACTGCCGTCGTTCAGCGCGGCGGACTGCCACTTCTGATTATAAGGGAACTGACAATTCTTTGCTTCAATAAAAGGATATTCTCCGTTAATCTTCAGACTTCTGGAGGTATACATTCCCTTTACAGTCGCCTGTTCGTACCGCAGTGCTATTTCATACAAGCCGGAGGCAGGACACTCAAATGTGTATCGGATCCACTGTCCGGAGTTGATCCATTTTTCCCCACCCATAGTGTTTCTGTATATCAAAGCTGGGTCCTGCGGGCTGGTTCCGGCAGATGTACGGTCATAAATTGGGTAAATTGTATAGTTGGACACAGAATCAGGCATTTCCGCTTCAATCTTGATAGGGTCTGCATCGGCTGGCTCGTAACCCTTGTCCTTATATTCCTGCAGTACTTCCTCATATGTAGCAGGATCTTCATATGTATAAAAGGTAAAGTTTTCAATGGCAATAGGCTCCCGGATTCCTTCCAAGGTAATCACGTTTTCGCCGGCTTCCATATAAAACTCCAACGGCACTGTGTAGTACCCGTCTGGATCCTTCACATCATACACATCCCAAACAAAATCCACCTTTGCAGAAGGATTCAGTTCATTACCGATAGAGTCTTTTACAAACGCAGTTTCTCTATCGTCGCTCTCATACTCGTATACCCACGTTTTGGTAATACGCAGAAAACGTGCTTCATCATACGGTGCCTTGCCGTTCAGCGCAAAAAGACGTTCGATATCGTTTGTGCTGTCGCTGGTGGCACTATAATTGAGACGAATCGCATAAAAACCGCTTTTCGGAACATTGAATTTCCAGGAAATGCTTCCGTTTGCTCCTACAATCAAGCAGTCCCTACCCTGCCAGGTAGTCTTTTCCACTTCAGCATTATCCGTCTTTTCAAAGTAATCCTGTGCGTCAACTACAAACTCCTCGCCGGTGCGGGGCGTATCCTCGTATTCATACTTTGATTTATAATTCTCATAGGTCAGCAGCGTATATTCATCCTGAAGCTGCTTGAGCGTTACACCGGTAGAGGTGCCTTTTCCATCATTCGCCGCATCATCGGTATCTTGCGCAAATACCGGCACTGCGGATCCAATCAGCATCAGCGCACCCAGCGAGAACGCCAGAAGCTTTTTGGCCTTTCCTGTTTTCATATGAAATCCTCCTGAAAGTGTTGCCCGCAGGCGGTCTGCCAGCCCGGGCTAAACAAGCTGCAAACGCAGCCAAGCAGTTGCCACAACCTGTTTTTATCTGGCCGTAACAAAACCACTGGGACAAAAATTCCCCTTTTGCCCCATTTGTATACAATATATGATAACACAAGCCCGATTCCATGTCAAGTTGCTACATAATAATATGCGCCGAGCACCTGGGGGAGAAGCGCTCAAAAATCCACTTCCTTTTTTCCGGGACTTTCCATTTTTCTTAGTTGGAAAAAAATGGCGCTTCTTTCATCATAAAAAAGTTTTTTAATTGTTAATATAATTAACTTATTTCGAATATATACAGTTTTTTTCACAGTCCAATCACATAATGCAGTGTTCATTTTGTCAAAATGTTTTTTATACTAACATTATTGCAAAATGTGATGAAATTGTAAAAATGTCGTAAACGTAAATTTGCCAAAGCTTTTTTTGTGATATTTTCACATAAATTCAGTTGTTTTTTTTCCACATGTACAAGTTGCACAATTTATAAAAAGAGGAGGGATGACCTCCTCTTTTTTCAACTATCATCCCCAACCTAACCGAGACAGTATCGCCGCGCCGCTCATGCCTCTAGAAACCCGAACACGGGGAATTGTCAGTGGATTGCAGCCGGACGTATCCGGACTATTTACCGTAGTATAACCAAATTTGTAATACCGAGCCGCTTCTTCTATTACAAAATCATTGAGTGTTCCGCCCGGATAGCAGATTGCTGTCGGATACCTTCCTGTTAAATCACATAGTCTCTGAGCAGACCCCGCAAACTGCTCCCGCAACCCTTCCGCGGAGAGAGATGTCAACGAAGGATGGGTAACCGTATGGGAATCAAACTGTACCAAGCCGCTGTCTGCCATTTCTCGGATCATATCCTCTGTAAGATAACCAGGCGCATCAATATTGGCTGTAATCATAAATATCGTCGCCTTAGCGCCATATTTTTTTAATATAGGAAACATTTCCGTATAGTTGTCCTCATAACCATCGTCAAATGTAAGAATAATGCTCCGCCCCTTCGTATTAGCATATTCATCGGCAAATAAAAATTCACAGCCCGTGGAGAAAAGCGCCTGCAGATGCTCCTCAAATTCTGACGGACGCACAAATAAATTGGTAAGACTCGTGTAGGGCTCTTCTAAAATCAAATGATACATCAGGGCAGAAGGCGCATATTGTCCAGCAGGAATTGTTTCTTCTAAAGGAGGTTTTGCAAAAATATCAATCTGTCCGCCGCCCTCCACTTCCACGGTTTCCACCGGCAGCACAGTGGTTTCAGGTGTCTGTGGTGCGGTTGTTTCAGGAGAGGGTGCAGTCGTTTCCAGGACAGCAGATGTCGACTGCACTTCCTCGGTGCGTTGCTCTGTAGTCTCCTCTGTGGCAGGAGCGGTAGAAGTAGGACGCAGCATCGGCTGCGCGCAGCCCGCAAACAAAAGCGCCGCCGCTAAAAAAAGCGTTTCCCCTGCAATACGCCATCTTTTTTTCATACCAGCCTCCTGTTTTTGTTTATATAATAGTATTGTACACAATCGTGCAAAAACTGTCAATCTTTTTGTTGTTTCCAGAAATTACGCTATTGTCCCTCAAATAATCGTATAATCTTGTTTTTTCACGAAAAATGTTGTATTATGATATATAAAAACTTCTATAAGGAAGGTACATCCATGATCGTATCCACTAAAGGCCGTTATGCACTGCGGGTCATGCTGGCCCTTGCCGACGAGAAAACCTGCAATTATGTCCCCTTAAAGGTAATTGCACAAAAAGAAGATATTTCTTTAAAATATCTGGAAAGTATTCTTGTGATTCTTAGTCGGGCCGGCTTTGTAGATGCGCTGCGTGGGCGGGGCGGTGGATACCGACTTGCAAAGTCTCCTGGAGAATACACAGTCGGCAGTATTCTCCAGCTTACGGAAAGTACCATGGCTTCCGTTTCCTGCCCCGAATGTGTGGAAGGAGCGTGTGACCGGTCTAGGGCATGCAAAACTCTGCCTTTGTGGCGAGGTCTGGACAAAATCGTATCAGAATATTTGGACGGAGTCACTCTAGAAAATCTGATGGATCCTGCCTTTTTCAAATCAGACGATTGAAGGATGCATACATGAACAAAGAATTGCGGCTGCGGCCTTTGTTTGGCGGGTGCCTAGGAATGTATCTCGGCGTATGGAGTCTGAATACACTTTTGGCACAAAGTATTTTGGGAAAACAAATACGAATCGCCTTTGGAGTTTTGCTTTGCTTGGCTATCGCCGGGGCGCTGCTCTTGTGGTTTCGGCCATGCAAAATCAAAGAAAGACGAAATACGGGAGCGGGCACGATCGGAACCTGGCTCCCGTTTGTAGTTGCTCTGTTGATCGGATGCAGCATCGCCTGTTGGTTTACCTTATGGGAAGAAATACGGCAAGAGCATTATGATCGTTTAGCAGGGCAGCAAGCTCACATCACCGGCATTATTATGGAAGAAAAGTTGTCGTCTTCCTACAGTGGAATTTACACAGTATATATAGATTCCATAGACGGTGAAAAAGACGGCTTTCCAGTTACCATGGAAACAGAAGACAAGTTAGAGGTAGGCGGTGGTATAGACGGAACCGTTTCCTTTGAGGCACTGGGCGCACGGCAGACATTTGATCCGGATCAGCGGGAGTATTCCCGCTCCAAAGGGATACGGGCAGAGGCAGTCTCGCTGGATATTCGATTTGTCAGCAGGTCTGTCCCGCCGGTACAGCGAATTTTGTTGTGGGGTAAAAATCTACAAAAACATCTCTCCGCCATTTTAACAAACCTGCTTGGTGATGAGGCAGGGGGATTTGCCTCCGCCCTGTTTCTAGGAAACCGGAATGTTTTACCGGATCGAATCAAGCGGGATTTTAGTCGGCTTGGTATTTCTCATATTTTGGCGCTGAGCGGTATGCATCTGACCGTTATTACCGGATTTGCCGGCGCGCTTGGACGGCGGATCGGCCGGCGTTGGGGAACTGGGTTTTCCATAGGGATTGCGCTTTTGTATATGGTCATCTCCGGGTTTACTCCTTCTGTCACACGAGCGGGGATCATGCTGCTGATCTGCATGTTTTTAAAAATTCTGGGAAAAGGAAGCGACAGCTTTACCAATCTGGGAATCGCCGTATGCTTGATTCTTTTGTGCAGCCCTGGCGCTGCGCGAGATGTGGGGCTGCTTTTATCCTTCTGGGGCGTCCTGGCGGTGCTGCTGTACAATCATGCAGCAAAAAAGCCTGCCTTTGTGCAGGAAAATCAAAAGACAGGCGTACTTGTCATGGCACTTCAATGGACCAAATCAGCGGGAAGCTTTTTTCTCCTCTCTGTCTGCGTGGTATTATTTATGCTGCCGCTGACCTGTTTGCTGTTCAAGCAAATTTCCCTAGTCGCGCCCATCGCCTGTGTTATTTTCAGTCCGCTTGCTACCATACTGCTTTGGCTACTGCCGCTTTTGCTGCTGGTATCCCCCTCTCCGCTGTTTACAGGAATCTTACTTCCTATAGTTCAAGGGATTTGCAGTATAACCATCAATCTCTCCAAAGTGCTGGCCAGACTGCGAAACATTTGCGTCTCTACATATTACCCTTTCGCTCCCCTGCTGACAATTGCTATATTCTGCTTTGTCTTATGGGCGTTGGCTGCCAAAAAAGGGAAACGGCGCATCCCGGTTTTCTGCACCATAGCTGCAATATTTGTGCTTGGCGGCTGTATTACAGGATGGCGCGTGGCACATGCAGAGCAGACTGCGGCGGTTATGATCAACAGCGGTATGGACAACGGTACTTGGGCTGCGAAAAACGATGGTCTGTTGGTAACACACGGAGAGCAGGCGCTTCTAATCGACATAACAGCAGGAGGGTACTCCACGCTTCGCAGAGGCGCCTCCGTATCCAAGCCGCTTTACTGCACAGAAATTGAGGCCGTGATGCTCACGCATCTGCATAATAAACACATCGAATCCCTAGAAAAGCTGTGGAATCGGGAAATGGTACGGCAAATATGGGTGCCAAACGAGGATACGGAAGCTGCTTATCGGTTGTATGAAAAAGCTGCGGCAGCAGGGATAGAAATCGTTACATATACCCCGGGAGAGACGCTTTCCTTTTTGGGAACCCGCGTCGTTACCCATGAGAGCGGTTATCTGGAACGGTCGGTACAGCCCATTATCCGCTTAGATGTAGAAGCAGGAGACAGTCGTATGGTATATTTGGGCGCCTCCTGGGCAGAAGCCTACAGCTTAGAGGAATTTCAAGCAAAAGATACCGAAGTTTTATGGTTTGGCGCACATGGGCCCCTGTATAAAACGGAAGTAAATGTCGCCGACCTTTCTGCGGTAAAATCTGTATTTTGCACCGGACAGGCGCTGGAATATGTGCATATCGGAGACAAGCCTCCATCACCGTACGCTTTTATCTTTCCCAAAGAATAACGCAAAAGCCGCAAATCAGGCTAAAACCGCAAAATATACGTTGACAAATCTCCCCCTCTCCTGTATCATGTAACGGTTAATGCTGCTTGCCTCATAATGAAACTTTTTTGTATCATTATGTTACGCCTTGGTGCAGCAGATTGGAGGCTTCTATGAATCAATGGATCGTGGGGAACGCACGGTTTACCGCAATTGCCGATGGGGTAATCCGTATGGAATATGCCAACGACGCCGTTTTTGCAGACGGCGCCACATTATTTGCCAATCGGCCCCGTCCTTCTGCAAAGGCAAACTGCACGAAAGACGGCAATATCGTCACCATTGCTACGAAAAAATATACACTTACCTACCATGTCGGCGCACCCTTCACGCCGGAAAGCCTGTCTGCAAAAATTCACACCGGGAATGTGGAAACCTCATGGAAATACGCAGACAAAAGTGAGGGCAATCTAGGTGGAACGCTGGCCACACTGGATGGGGTAGACGGGCACAGGCCACTCCCAGACGGGCTGCTGTCACGAGATGGATGGTATGTGATAGATGATTCGGGCACGCCTGTTTTCGCAGACGGCTGGCTGCAGAAGCGCAGCGAAAAGCATGTATGTGATTTATACTTTTTTGCCTACGGACACGACTATCCCGCGGCGTTGCGGGATCTGGCTTTTGTCTCCGGGAAAATGGCCCTGCCCCGCAAATACACATTGGGTTCCTGGTATTCTCGCTGGTGGCGGTATAGTGCAGAACAGTTTCTCCAGATTGTGGATGAATACGACGCCAACGACTTTCCTCTGGATATTTTGGTTATGGATATGGACTGGCATTATCAGGACTGGGGCTATCAGGAGGGGGATCCCCGTGCCCTATTCGGTTACGGCCATGCCGGCGGAAATTTGGGGTGGACTGGGTATACTTGGAACAGGCGGGAAATTCCAGACCCTAAAGGACTGCTTGCAGAACTGCATAGGCGTGGAATTGCCGTCACTCTCAACGACCATCCAGCGGATGGGATACGAGATCATGAGGAAACATATCCCACGTTTATGAATCTACTGCGCAAAAAGCAGTATAAAGAAGAAGTGCCCGACATTCCGGATAAACAGTCGGCAAAGGAACGGGAAAATCCCCGACAAGATGTTGTAAACTATCGATTCAACGCTGGCAATCGGGATTATATGGACGCATTCTTTGAAAGCACCCACACGCAATACGAAAAAATGGGAGTGGATTTCTGGTGGCTGGACTGGCAGCAGGACTATCTATATTCCCACGTAAACGGACTGGAACCTCTGGCCCATTTGCCATGGCTCAATTATCTGTACTATGAACACTCCAGAAAGAATGGGGGACGAGGCATGTCCTTCTCCCGCTGGGGCGGCTTTGGCGATCATAAGCATCCCGCTTATTTTTCAGGGGATACCATTTCCACATGGGATACCCTGGCCTTTGAAATTTATATGACTGTGAGCGCTGGAAACGTAGGCTGCTTCTGGTGGAGTCACGATATCGGCGGCTTTGAAGACCCAAACCCTGAGAAACAGTCTGAACTATATGTACGCTGGGTGCAGTTCGGTATTACTTCAGCGGCCTTGCGGCTGCATGTATGCGGCAATGAAAAAATTGACCGTCGTCCCTGGACATGGGGGGAACCTTATTGCTCTGCTATGCGAGAGATGTTCCATCTGCGGTCTATGCTAATTCCATATTTGTATTCCATAGCCTATAAGAGTTACCGGGACAGCGTACCCATGCTGCGGCCCCTGTATCTTTTTGACAGCGAAAATAAAGAAGCATACAACCATCCCACTACCTACTATCTGGGCGACTCTATGCTCGCTTCTCCCGTCTGTGTTCCGGGGGAAGGGGAAACCTTCACCGCCCGCTCCCAGGTGTATCTTCCTGCAGGCGTGTGGTACGACTACTTTACCGGAGCACGATATGACGGCGGTCAGGCAGTCTCCACCCAAAATGATCTGTACTCCTTTCCCCTATTCATAAAAGCGGGCAGACCGCTCCCCATGCAGCCCTATACCAACCGAATGACTACTACCCCGCTCACGCACCTGATTGTAAAAATTTTCGCAGGAGAACATCCCCTTTCCGAAAGCTTTACGTTGTTTGAAGACGACGGCGTGACCGAAAGCTATATGTCCGGCGCATACAGAGCCACAGAGCTTGCCTATACATATGACGGAAAATATTGTACCTTCTCCTATACGCCCACCGGAAACGGATATGCAGGGGAATGTACCTGCAGAACCGTTTCCGTGGAACTGTATGATATAGAAAAAATGCGATGTGCACACGCTCCAAAAGGCACGGTCTTTACCTATGACCCCACCAAACGATGCGGGAGATTGGACATTCCCGATATTTATATTTCTCCATCGTCCCCCTTCTCCGTAACCTTGACTCGTATATAAAAAAACGGCAGCTATGCTACCGTTTTTTTAATCTATGATAGACACCGCGATCTCATTGACACTGCAATATTCCGCAATCTTGCTGTTCTTGTTACAGCGCACCGTTGCATGATCCGTATAGGCAAGAATGCCCTCACCAATGGTATCTACCGAGTTCGGCACAGTGATAGATGTAAGCTTTTCCATTCCAGAAAAAGCATATGCATCCACCAGTGTAACTCCGTCCGGAATTGTAAGCTCTGTGATCCGCTCACAACCCACAAAGGCATATACGCCGATTTCCCGGAGTCCACGAGGAAGCTCCATCTCCCGCAGATTGCTGCACTTCGCAAAGGTAGAATTTGGAATGGACGTTATCGCATTGGAAAGCGTCGCTTTTTTTAGAGCTGTACAGTCGGCAAAAACAGATATGCCCAAAGTCTCCACGGAATCCGGCATACTGATCTCCGACAAAGAAATACAGTGACAGAAAGCAGACTCTCCAATGCTTTTCAGCGTATCCGGGAGAGCAATCGACTTTAGGCTCTCGCAGTAATAAAACGCTGCTATTCCAATAGACTCCAAGTTTGTGGGCAAGGTCACCTTTTCCAGATTCAGACAGTTATTGAACGTGGCCTCCTCAATCGCGGTAACGCCTGCAGGGATTCGAATCTCTGTCAGCCCTTCGCATAGATTGAAGGTATTTGCGCCAATGTACTCCACAGAATCCGGCATATCGATTTGCTCCAGAGCGGCGCATCCCTCAAAGGCGCTTTCTCCAATGGACTTTACTCCGTCTGGAATCTCAATTTCTTCCAGTGCCGTACACATAAAAAATGCGCTGTCTCCCACAGCTTCCAAGGCTGGTGGCAATTCTATTTCCTTTAGCGCCCGACAATAGGAAAACGCACCCTCTCCAATTTCAGTAACCGTATCGGGAATATTGACTTCTTCCAGCTTGGAGCAGTATACAAAGGTTCCCAGCTCAATCTCTTTCGTGCCATCGGGAATCGTGATGCGTTTGAGATTCTTGGCGTTGCCGAAGGAATGGGCTTCGAATCGCTTTATTGTATCCGGAAGCACGATTTCTTCCATAACACTTTCTTCCTCTTGATTAAAGCAGCCAAGCCCAATTGTATTCACGGTATATCCTTTGATTTCCGCCGGAATCTCCACTAAAATATCGCTCCCTGTATAACCGGTGAGCGTAGCGGTATCATCGTCATATACGGAATAGATAAAATCCTTCCACTTCTGATTTTCCATCACAAGGGAGGCGCCATTTACATTTTGCCCGTCCGCCACTTCCTTACCCCTTGCAAACAGATATACAAGTACGGCGCTGGCCGCTGCAAGCAAAACCACCAAAGCGATAATCACAATGATCCAAATTATCTTTTTAGACCGTCCCTTTTTTACGCTCGTGTCATTTACTTGTTTCTTTTCCATACCCCTGCTCCTTCACACATTTCTTTTTCTTATCCCGACTGTGCAATACACTTGATACAATACACAAAACCACGCCGACACCACATATAGCCAAAAAAATCTGGAAAGGAAGATACGATACAATCGCGCCCGCGCTTTCCCTTCCCCGATCCAAAAATGCCATTAGAAGCATTCCCGCTCCGCCGCAGAAAAGCAGTGCCGCTCCCGCCATCCGACAGCCGTACCACCCGGGCAGCACAGCCGGCTGTGCTTTGTTTGGAAACATAGCCCCTACCATTCCCTCACGGGAGAGGCCGAACAGGAGATAATTTCCGGTAACATGCAAAATAGATGCCGCCCGGCGCACTGCGTCAGTATCGGGCGACTGTGTTCCCGCCTCCCATGTAGCATAGGTTTCCAGGGACACCTCCAGACGCTGCGCTAGTTCCTGCGCTGAGAGGCCTGCCTTTTCCCGGGACTCTCGCAAACGGTCTGCCAGCGTGCGCTGTTCTTCTGTTTTATCTGTATCTTTCACCTTATCATTCCCCAGTTCTTTAGAAAACTGTTTTATTGTAGCATATTTTCCATACTGTTTCCACTATTTTTTGTAAATATTACATCCGTGCGGCTTCACCCTTCCCTTGATTTTCCATTTCATGTCTGGTATACTGTATTCTACAGGAAACAAAAGGGCAGGATGTGTTATGAAAGCAAAAGCAGAATTTACCGTACGCTTGGATTCCCAACTGTACAAAAAACTTTTGTACGTTGCCGCGCGTGAGAACAACTCTCTTAACAACCATCTTTTGCATATTATCCGCAGCAACGTACAGTATTTCGAGAAAACCCACGGAAAAATCAATACAGCGGTGATACAGCTGCCGCAGGAAGATACCCAGGAGGAAACCACAAAAAATGAACAATAACAAAAATTATGAAAGCCCCTTTTCCACAAGATACGCCAGCGCCGAAATGCAGTATCTCTTTTCAGCCGATATGAAGTTTACCACCTGGCGGGCATTGTGGATTGCACTGGCAGAAGCAGAACAGCGAGAAGGGCTGGACATCACTGACGCCCAGCTTGCCCAGATGCGAGCTCACGAAAAAGACGTGGATTACGCGGCTGCAGCCTCCTATGAAAAAGAGCTTCGGCACGATGTAATGGCCCATATCCACGCTTGGGGAGACCAGATTCCCGGTGCACGCGCCATCATTCACCTAGGAGCCACCTCCTGCTATGTAGGGGACAATACCGATATGATTATCATGAAAAAGGCTCTGGATCTGGTTCGAGGCAAGCTGCTGCGCGTGATTCAGAATCTGCGGAATTTTGCCATGGAATATCGGGACATGCCCGCACTGGCATATACCCATCTTCAGCCCGCTCAGCTGACTACGGTGGGGAAACGGGCTACCCTCTGGCTCTATGACCTGCTGCTGGATCTGGAGGACTTGGATTACGTGGCAGGGGGCCTGCTTCTGCTGGGATCCAAAGGAACAACCGGTACCCAGGCAAGCTTTCTAGAACTCTTTGACGGGGATAGCGAAAAGGTTGCCAGAGCAGAAGAATATATCGCGGCCAAATTTGGCTTTGCAGGCTGTGTGCCTGTCAGCGGGCAAACCTATACTAGAAAGCACGACAGCCGGGTTATGTCCGTTTTGTCCGGTATCGCACAGTCCGCTTATAAATTTTCCGGGGACATGCGCATCGCCCAATCCTTTATGGAAATGGAAGAACCCTTTGAAAAGCATCAGATCGGCTCCTCCGCTATGCCCTACAAACGCAACCCCATGCGCAGTGAACGAATCGCCGCACTGGCCCGCTATGTGATTACGGATTCTTTGAATCCGGCCATTACTGCCGGTACCCAGTGGTTTGAACGCACCCTGGACGACAGCGCCAACAAACGTATTTCTATGGCGGAAGCATTTCTTGCTGTAGATGCAATTCTCAATATTTATATCAACATCTCCCAGGGAATCGTTGTCAATCCTATGGTTGTCCGCTCCCGAGTGATGGACAACCTGCCCTATATGGCCAGCGAAAACATTATGATGGAAGCAGTGAAACGGGGAGGCGACCGGCAAGAACTCCACGAACGGATTCGTGTGCACTCTATTGCCAGTGCAGAACAGGTAAAAAAATACGGCAAACGGCATGATTTGATTCAGCGCATCGAAGGGGATCCGCTCTTCCCTCTGACAAAGGAAGAAATTGAAGCCCAGCTGCAGCCGGAGCACTACATCGGACGCAGCGCAGAGCAGGTTTGTGCTTTTGTAGACACCGTTGACGCTTTGCTGGAACAGAACCGTGCTTCAATGGGAGAGGGCGCGGAACTTACTGTTTGATAAAATACAAATGAAAAGCCTTCCTAATAGGAAGGCTTTTTTCTATTTTTCCAAAGGATGCAGGCTCCATCTGGAACAAAGTACGCTGGTCCACCATTCACCCGGGAATTTCTGATAATATACGGAGAGGATAGATCCATCACGCAATTCAACCGATGCAGGATATCCCATGTCGCAGAAAAAGTCCAGTCTGTCATCAATGGCATAATCCTGTGTCCAGGTTTCTCCCATATCATAGCTGACAACCGCACGCTCGCAGCGACTGCCGTTCGTACGACAGCTATAGGAACAAACCACTGCGCCGGAGGAATGCACCATCAGGTGGGGCGGACTGCCATCCACACCAGTACCTACAGGCTTTGACCAAGTCTTTCCCTTATCATCGGAATACGTAACGAATACCGTAAAACCTGGATCCATTTCTTCGTTGTGGGTACGAATCGCCCCCAGCAATCTACCGCCAGGCAGCTCCACAACATGAGGTTCAAACATATTATATGCATTCACCGTCTCGCCCCGGGGGCCTGTCGTATCAGGAACCTCCCCCGCAAAATTCCAAGTATAACCTCCGTCGACGCTGGTATAGCAGGTAATAGGCGGACGGGCATCACTGTCTTCATGAAAGACATTTCCAAGATAAACCAATGTGCCATCTTTGCAAACGGAAGGACCGTGAGGAGCTGTTATAGGAAGACGGACAGGATCGCTCCACGTCACCCCATAGTCGTCGCTCATCATTACAAAGGAACCGGCGCTGGAAGTATATTCATCCCCGGAAAGCTTCTTCCATGCCTCGGAAAAACCCCAAGATATAGCCTTGTCCTTCTCCTCAAACCAATCATATTCCTGAATCTGATCATTGTAATTATCCGGCGCCTGGGAAAACCAGCTGACAATTAATTTGCCGCCGCCCAAATAGCAGATGCCCATATCCCGGTCATCCACAAAAGAATCGTTTAAAACGATAGGCCTTGTCCAGGTTTTGCCCTGATCATAGCTCATGTACATACAGCCTTTACCGCAGGGATCTACATGAGACAGACGCAAGGACGATGCAACTGCATAAAGCACGCCTCGATCATCCATGCATACGGAAGGCCAACCATTGTATTTAAAAAATTTGTTTCCCTTATCATTTGTTATCCGATAATGCTGGGTTTCTGGTGTATAAATTTTCATTTTTCTTTTCCTTTCCGGGCTCTCACTTTTGCGGCATCAGTCTCCAGCGAGTGCACTGCACGCTGGTCCAATACTCGCCGGGAATCGGATGGTAATAAAGCGTGAGAATGGAACCATCGGAAAGCTCAACAGATGAAGGATATCCCATATCCTTCTGATTTCCAAATCGATGGTCCAAAGCGTAATCCTGGGTCCAAGTTTCTCCCATGTCATAGCTGACGGCGGCACGCTCACAGCGAATGCCATCCGTGCGGCAGCTGTAGGAACATATCACCGCGCCGGAGGAGTGCACCATCAGATGGGGAGGACTCCCATCTACGCCAATACCTGTAGGCTTAGACCAAGTCTTTCCCTTATCATCGGAATATGTAATAAATACTGTAAAACCAGGGTTCATTTCCTCATTGTGGGTGCGGATGGCGCCCATCAGCCTGCCATCCGGCAGTTCTATAACGTGGGGCTCGAACATGTTGTACGCATTCACCGTCTCGCCGCCGGGGCCCTGTGTATCCGGCACCTCCCCTGCAAAATCCCAGGTATAGCCGCCATCGGAACTAGTATAGCAGGTAATGGGTGGGCGTACTTCTTTGCCATTTTCATCTTCATATGAATACGTATCATTATACAGCATATTGCCCAGATAAACCAATGTACCGTCCTTACAAACGGAAGGACCGTGAGGACCCAGTATGGGAAGGCGGACCGGATCGCTCCACGTTACTCCATAGTCGTCGCTCATCATTACAAAGGAACCGGCACAGGCAAGATATTCTTCCTTTGGAAGCAACCGCCAGGCTTTTGAAAACCCTGCAACAATCGCCTTGTCCGCCGCGCCAAACCAATCATATTCCTGAATCTGATCATGATAATTTGTAGGGGCCTCTGAAAACCAGCTGACAATCAATTTACCGCCGCCTAGATAACAGATGCCCATATCCCGGTCATCTACATAAGAATCGTTGAGAACCATAGGCTTCGTCCATGTTTGGCCCTCATCGTAGCTCATATACATGCAGTTTTTTCCGCAGGGGCAGGCATGGGACAATCGCATTGAGGATGCAACTGCGTAAAGCACGCCCCGCTCATCCTTACATATAGACGGCCAGCCGTTGTATTTAAAAAATTTGTTTCCTTTATCGGTTGTCACCCGATAATGCTGCACTTCCGGTGTGAAAATTTTCATTTTACTTCCTTTCCTTAATAAGGATTTATTTTTTATTTATATCTATGCTTATACTGCGTGATACCAGCAGCTACTTTTATTCTCCAGCAAACAGCGGGGTGGAAAAGTAGCGCTCCGCTGTGTCCGGCAATATCGTCACCACCGTTTTCCCCGGCCCCAGCTTTTTTGCAAGCTTCAGCGCTGCGCAAACATTGGTTCCTGCGGATATCCCGCACATCATTCCTTCTAAACGAGCCAACTGCCGGGCTGTCCCAAGGGCCTCATCATCGGTAACAATACAAACCTCGCTGTAAATATTGCAGTTGAGAATCGGAGGAATCAAACCGTCCCCGATACCCATCTGAATATGGGTGCCAATGTTGCCGCCTGCCAAAATAGCTGCATTTTCCGGTTCTACCGCCCAGATTTCAATATCCGGATTTTGGGCACGGAGTACCTCTCCAATTCCGGTAATGGTGCCGCCTGTTCCAATCCCCGAGCAGAAGCCGTGGATCGGCCCTGCCACCTGCTCCAGTAGTTCCACTCCTGTGTGATGCCTATGCGCCATAGGATTGGCTGCATTTTCAAACTGTTGAGGAACAAATACCTTTGGATCCTCCCGCGCCATGGTAAGTGCGCGGTTGAGGCATTCCTCAATGCAATCGCCGATATTGCCTGCATCATGTACCAATATTACCTGTGCTCCATAATGCTGTACCAGCTTACGTCGTTCTTCACTGACAGAGTCCGGCATAATAATAATGGTGCGGTATCCGCGCACAGCCCCCACTAGGGCAAGCCCTATGCCCTGATTTCCACTGGTTGGCTCCACGATTGTAGTACCCGGGCCAATGAGTCCCTTTTTTTCTGCATCCAAAATCATGTTGTACGCAGTTCTGGTCTTGATAGAGCCTCCTACATTCAGTCCTTCAAATTTCACCAAAACTTCCGCCATATCTGGCCCGGTCATTCTGGAAAGCCGAATTACCGGGGTATGCCCCATCGCTTCCAATATATTGCTGCAAATCATATACGTCTCCAATTGCCTATCGGCATTATAATCTTTTAACATTATACACACAAGCGGGGCGGATTGCAACAACATCCCCCATTTTCCATCAGCAGTTTTTCCTTCACAGTTTTTCTGATGGATCGGTTGCTAAAAATGTATAGCTGTGTCTGCAACGTCATTGCCTTTCTAAATCTTTTTTCAAAAAAGGGATTGACAAATCCAGAAAAATCTTGTATTATTGTGTTAGTACAATAATACAAGAAAGGAGCATCGTAATGGCATGGACATTTGATCAAACTCTTCCTATATATTTGCAGGCCGCCTATCGAATCCAGTCCGATATTGTGTGCGGGCGTTACTGTAAAAACGAAAAACTGCCGTCTGTGCGGGAACTTGCACTGACCGCATCCGTCAATCCCAACACCATTCAGCGTGCGTTCGGACTCCTTGAGGAGGAAGGACTGGTGGTAACCCAAGGTACTGCGGGACGATTTGTCACGGCAGACAACGCTGTGATCACCAAGGCACGAGATACCATCGCAAAGCAGCTGGTAGAAAGTTTCGCCGCGAAAATGACAGAACTGGGCTATTCACAGGAAGAAGCGGTGCAGTTGACCAAATCTTACTACAGCAAAACATCCAACATAAACATTTTGAAAAAGGAGGCACCATTGGATGAATCTACCGATTCTTGAATGCCGCAATCTGAGCAAAAGCTACGGGCAAAGCGATCTGGCGCTGAACAACTTTAATATTGTACTGCCCAAAGGAAAGGTAATTGGACTGCTGGGCCCAAACGGAAGCGGCAAAACTACCCTGATCAAACTAATTGCCGGACTTCTGACACCTACATCCGGCGAACTGCTTGTAAACGGCATGCCTATAGGTGTGGAAACCAAACGCATTGTATCCTATTTGCCGGAACGCACTTATTTTGATCCCGGCATGCGCGTAGAGGAAACCATCCAGTATTTTGAAGATTTCTATAAAGACTTTGACACGGAAAAGGCGCGGGCAATGCTGCAAGACCTGGGTATCGACACAAACAAAAAAATGAAAACACTGTCCAAAGGCACTAAGGAAAAAGTGCAGCTTGTGCTGGTAATGTCCAGAGACGCGCAGTTGTATCTTTTAGACGAACCCATCGGCGGCGTGGATCCTGCCACCAGAGATTATATTCTAAATACCATTGTATCCAACTACAACTCGGATTCCACTGTGCTTATTTCCACACACCTGATCTCCGATGTAGAAAAAGTGCTGGACGAATTTATGTTTATTCATAACGGAGCGCTGGTTATGTATAACTCTGCCGACAACGTCCGGGAAGAACTGGGCAAAGGAATCGACGAACTGTTTCGGGAGGTTTTCAGATGCTGAAGAAATTATTTCACTATGATATGAAGTACACTGCCAGGCTGGTGCTGCCGCTTATGCTGCTGACACTGGGCACCACACTGCTTGGCAGTATTGCAATGAAGCTGCTGGGAAGCATAGAATACAGCAGCTTTAGTTCCACCTTCGGCGCGACATTGCTAAGTATCGTTTTAGGACTGATTGTAGCCGGTAGTATTTTTATTCTTATCGCCTTTGCTATCATTACATCCATTGTGGTATTCATGCGGTTTTATAAACACTTTTTCTCTGATGAAGGATATCTGACTCACACACTACCAGTAAAGACCTCTACTCATATGTTTTCTAAAACCTGGTCTACTCTTTTATGGGTCATTATCACGACCGTTGCTGTCCTGTTTTATATTTTCCTTTATATTTTAATCGGTGCTGCTCCCTATGGTTCCCTTCTAAATATGGATACCTTCCGGTATATCGGAGAATTTTTCCAGACGATCTTCCCTTATATGACTCCGTCGTACTGGATTATAGGATTGGAAACTCTGGTGCTGACGCTTGTCTCCGTAGTTTTCTCCACATTTATGATTTTTACAGCGATTACCATTGGCGCTGTGGTAGCCAAGAAACACAAAATTTTGGCAGCGATAGGATTTTACTATCTGATCAATATGATAATTTCTATTATCACCGTGCTTGTTTTTGTTTTTATAAGTCTATCCACAGTAGAAAATCCAATATTTATGGGTTCATTGTATTCCACGCCGGAAGGAACTACGCATTTCATTTTGATTTTCTCCAACTTGTTTTATTTAGGACTATCCGCAGGCGGATTTGCCCTGTGCAATCGGCTTTTGAAGAAAAAACTCAATCTGGCATAAGAAAAAGAGGGGCTGTGCCCCTCTTTTTTATCTTGCCTTATCTAAAGCAGGACTCTGCATAGATAGCAAGACAGCAGTACACAGATTACCATAACGATAGCCGCTACAGGGAACGCGTGCCGCGTACTGCGTATGCCCTTCGCTCCTGTAAAATATACGCTGATTACATAGATCAGCGTATCGGAAGAACCCATCATCACAGAAGCAGCAAGTCCAGCCGGACTGTCTGCACCATGGGCTGCAATCAAGTCTGCAAAAGTAGCTGTAGAAGCAGATCCCGACACAGGGCGAGTGACAATCAAAGGAAGCAGCTCCGACGGGATTCCAAGAGTGCTGCACACGGAAGAAAGAGAACGCGCTAGCCAATCTACCGCGCCGGAAGCGGTAAACATGCTCAGTCCCACCGTCAGCATCAGCATAGCCGGAATTAGGGAGACTGTCGTGGAAAGTCCGCTGCGCGCACCGCGGACAAAGGCTTCCCCGCCCCGTTTTCCTAGGCGGATCATTAAAATAGCACCGAGAAGGATTACACCGGGCAGTACAAAAATTGCTGCCTTTTCAATCATGCCGCTCCGCCTTTCTTCAGACATGTTTTTGCCTCTTTACGCCTTTTTTTCGGGAGCTTACGTGTCAGCCGAATGCAAAGCTTAGATAAAAACACGCCGGTTACCGCGCACGCAGCGGAACAAATCCAAACAGGTAATATGATCTTATAGGGAGCGGTGCTGCCTGCGGCCCGGCGCAGTGTAATGAGTGTCGTGGGCAGAAGATCCAGAGAGGAGGCTCCTAAAATTGAAAAGGTTACCATGTCGTCGGTAGCGCGTTCTTTATTTGGATTGGCGGCCTGCATTTTTTCCATGGCGGACAGGGCAAGGGGAGTGGCGGCGTTTCCGATTCCTAAAATGTTGGCGGAAAGTGCCGCGCATATTTCTTCGCTGCCCTGTCCGGATTTCCATGTCTCAGGGAATACCCGCCGCAAAATTGGAGACAGAACACGGGAGAGCTTTTGTACCGCCCCCGCCTCCCGCAGCACTTCCATAATCCCACTCCACAGGCACATGGCACCTGCCAGGGAAAGCAACAGCGTAATCGCCTTAGAAGCCCCATCTACGACAGCATTTGACACAGCCTGTAGGTTTCCTGTCAAAAGAGCAAACACTAAAGATATCGAAACTAGCACAAAAAAGCATTTTTCCATCATAAAATTTCACCAACCTCTTGACAATCTATGTAAAAATGATATAATTTTTTCCAGAAAGATAAATATTTGGGAGGCATTATATGAGATCATTAGGAATGGTGCGGAAGGTAGACGAGTTAGGTCGAATTGTATTACCCATCGAAATCCGCAGAATGATGGAGCTCAATCCCGGCGATGGAGCAGAGATTTTTGTAGAAAAAAATCGCGTGATCTTACAGAAATATTCTCCGTCTTGTATCTTTTGCGGTGAGGCGGACGATATTATTACATACAAAGACAGAAAAATCTGCAAAGGATGCTTGGAAGAACTGCAAGGACAGATATAAGGCAGCGCGAAAAATATACGGTTTCCAGATGGTATAATTTTTTAGTCAGAGTTTCCTTTCGGTAAGGTTCTTTTTTTGAAATGAATTTATCGCAAAAAAAGGATTCCCCGGCCATTGCCCGTCACGTTGTGACGGAAATGGTGCGGGGAATTTTTATTTTGTCCCTTTCCCGTCAGAGAACCCGAAAACATGTGGTTTGACGATACGACGTTTAGACGCAGTTTGACGCTCCCCCAGGGTACAATCTATCCATACTATATATACCGCGGTACAGACACAGATATGCCTGCGGGGAAAGATTTTCTCCGGCAGGGGAGCAGGGAAAGGAATGGTTAGTGACAATGGACAAAAGACAAACGCCTGCGGCAGCAGGCCAAACAATCAAAAACACGCTTCGGCGTGTAGTAGAAAAGGTACATAGCAACGATCCGGCAGTTCTGCACAGAATACTTATTCCAGCAGGAATCTTTTTTGCCGGGCTTCTTTTTGGATCTACTGAAATGATCGTTGGTGTGTATCCATTTGGCGTGGCACTGCTGTGTGCTGTATCTGGGTGGGCAGGCGTTGCGTGCGCTTATGCGGGAACGGTTCTGGGAACGATAGGCATTTCCGCAGGCGGACTGTGGTATGTGCTGATTCTTTCAGCGGTACTTGCAGCTAGAACAGCAGCGGGAATACTTACAAGCCGCTCCCATTGGGACGGCAAGGATAAAATGGCATTTTTACAAAAGCTGTTTTATGAGGACAGCAAAGTCCGCATAGGCATAGCAATCTGCGCCGCCATTGCCGCCGGATGCATTTCCATATTCAGCGGCCTCAGCTTGTACTACGATATATTTGCTGCGATTTTGGGAATCGTGCTATATCCTCTATTCTGTGCAGCCTTTCAATTGGCAGCAAATCGTGCTGCTTCCAGGGAAATGAAGCTGGCGGGAATGTGCGGTGTGTTTTTTGCACTTACGCTTGCACTGGACTCTGTTGCACTTCCCTTTAGTATTGGTATTTTATTTTCTTATTTTGTGACTCTATATGTTACATATGCCGGCGGAATCACCTATGGCATTGTTTGGGGGCTGTTCTGCGGAATGGCTTTAGAGGCACTATACGCCCCCATGTATCCTATCGCCGCACTATGTGCGGGACTTTTATTTCAAATGTCTCCCGGCGGCGCCGTCCTGATCTCCGGAGCGCTCAGTATGAGTTGGGCCCTAGGCGTCGGAGGATTTGCCGCTATAACAGACGTGGCACCGGAGCTTGCTCTGGTGTGCGCCGTAATGGCGCCTTTGCTTACCTTCCGTATATTGCCTGCAAAGCTGCCTGCTCTGCTGATGCCGCCACAGGAGCGGGATGGAGCCGATGTAATCGTACAGACAAACAAGTCCCAGCGCAAATATGCCAGAATTTGCCGCTCCTTGGAGTCTCTTTCCAAGCTGCTGTTCAGCGTGTCGGACAAGCTGCGGTGTCCCACAGCGCAGGAAGCCTACCAAATTTGTACTGCTGTACGGGCACGGTATTGCTGCGGCTGTCCCCACGAGACTGTTTGCAGCGGAGCAGAAGAGGCGCAAGTCAGTTCCTTTTTTGATAATATGGCCCATCGCCTGTCCACCCATGGCAGGGTCAGTGCCCAAATCGTGCCGGAACCTTTGGCGCGCCGCTGTCATCATATGGATGCCGTATTGGATGCGGTAAATATGTCGGCTCGGCGTACCGCTAACATGAGTACCGCCTCCCAACGAACGGAACTCTTCGCCAGCGATTATGCGGTGATTGCGGAGATGCTGCGGGAAACAGGAGAGGCAGATACCCAATGGGAACGGGATGAAAAAATGGAAGAAGGACTGCACCGAGCGCTGCAGCGGCAGGGATTTTCGTATACAGATACATCCGTATACGGACAGCGGCAGCGGCATGTTTATATGCGCGGGGTAGATTTATCTACCGGTGCGGGAGCGGAAGATATTCGGCTTTGTGCCGAGAGTATACTGGGTGCACGCCTGTCTGCGCCGGAGTTTTCTTTAGACGGGGCATATGTATCTGCTGCTATGCATTCCGTACCTATGTTTGGAATCAAAAGCGGCCGCTACAGCTCTGCGGGAATACGAGATGAGACAAGCGGAGACAGCGTATGTTCTTTTAAAAATAATGAAGGATACTATTACACGCTTGTATCGGACGGTATGGGCAGCGGTAAGGATGCAGCGCTGACAAGCGGCATTTCAGCAGTATTTTTAGAAAAGCTGCTGATGGCCGGATGTCCTATGAAGGGAGCGCTGGAAATGTTAAACTGCTTTATACGCGGCAGTGAAGGAGAGTGCTTTACTACTGTGGATCTGATGGAAGCGGATCTGCTGACCGGCCGGGCACGGTTTATTAAAAGCGGCGCCGCTCCTTCCTTTGTAATTCGAGGAGGCCAGCTGTTCCGGCTGCATTCCAAAACGGTTCCGGTAGGAATCATTCGGGCGCTGGATGCGGAAGCAATTTCCTTTGACCTGCAGGATGGCGATACCGTAATCATGATGAGCGATGGAGTTACAGGAAACTATGAGGATTGTCCCTGGCTGTATGAGCTGCTTTGCAGCGGACTGATGCAGATGGATTCACCGGCAGCGGCCGCCCGCCTAATTGGGGAGCGTGCAGCCCAGGCTATGGGAGGAGAAGACGATATCACTGTCTGTGTTATGCAGGTGGGAAGGGCATAGCAAAAAAAGAGGGGGATACTCCCCCTCTTTTTATTATTTTTTCTCACTGTCCGCTGAGAAGAATCCTATCTGTCGTAAACGCCTTCTTTTTCTTCTCCGTATATAGCTGCAGCAATCCGTCCATAGTCATGTCGTCTCGCTCTTTCCCTTTCAGGGAAAGAATGATAGATCCGCTGTCCATCATAATAGTGCTGTTGCCGGTTACAAGAGCCTGCTGCATATTGTGGGTAATCATAAGCGTAGTCAAATTGTTTTCCCGGACAATTTCGTTTGTGATCTCCATAATCTTTTCTGCTGTTGCCGGATCTAGAGCAGCTGTATGCTCATCCAGAAGCAGCAAATCCGGCGTAACCAGTGTACACATCAGTAGCGTTACCACCTGTCGCTGTCCGCCCGACAGTAATCCTACCTTCGTTTTCATCCGGTCTTCCAGTCCCATATTGTATTTTGCAAGGGCGGATCGAAAAAAGTCGGATTTCCTTTTTGTAAGGGCCGGCGCCAAAGGCCCACTGTGAGCCCGGGTATAGGCCAGGGCAAGATTTTCTTCGATAGTCATTCCCGGCGCCGTTCCCTTCATTGGATCCTGGAACACCCTGCCGATTCTTTTGGCCCGTTTATGCTCCGCCAAAAACGTGATATCTGTTCCGCCAAGGTGAATGGACCCCTGATCGGGCAGATAGGTACCGCAAATTGCGTTGAATAATGTACTTTTTCCGGCGCCGTTGGATCCAATAATAGTAACAAAATCGCCACGCTGTAAGGTAAGATTTACATTTTCCAGTGCGGTATGTTCGTTTACCGTTCCCTTACCAAAAGTTTTGGACAGACCGCAAATTTCCAACATTGGTGTATCCGTACTCATGCCCGTCGCGCCTCCCATCTATTTTTCCAGGAAATCAAAGCATCTCTTGCAGCAGGAATGATCAGCGTGAGTGCTACAATCACAGCGCACAGCAGTTTCATCAGGTTTGCGCTGTTTGCGCCAAACAGTTCTGCGTCTACTACAAAGGTTACAATGATTTTATAAAGGATAGAACCGCACACAGCGGATATCAGGCCGATGGTCACGCCGCGTCGGCTCCGGGGAAGCAAGGAAAACAACGCTTCTCCAATGATTACCGCGGCCAGACCATAAATCAAAGTGCCGCTGCTGGAACTGGCGTCGGAATATCCCACATAGTGGGCGATAAGTGCGCCGGACAGGGCGATGAGACCGTTAGAAATACACAGGCCAATGATTTTCGTTCGATCAACATTGATGGAAGATGCACGGACCATATCCGGGTTATCTCCCGTTGCCCGGATACACAGGCCAAGATGGGTTTTGAAAAACAGAGCTATCAGCAAAACGATCAAGATGCATAAGGTAGCGGCAAGAATTGCTCCGACAATTTTTTTATCGTCACGGCTGGCGGCTTCGCCCAAAAAGGCATATGCCAGCTTGAACAGAGAGCCCTCCCCTATGGCCAAGTTAGGACCGCTCCGGACCATCAAATTGATGGAGTATAACCCGCTCATCGTGATAATACCAGCAAGCACCGGATGCACCTTCAACTTCGTTTGTAAAAATCCGGTGACAAGGCCAGCAGCAAAGCCTGCCAGCAAAGCAAACAGGAGAGAAATATTGGGATGATATCCCATAGCTACTGCAGCGGCCGCTACAGCGTTGCCAAATCCAAAGGAGCCTTCTGTTGTCAGATCCGGAATATTCAGCACCCGTAGAGAAATAAACACGCCAATGGCCAAAAGTCCATATAGAAAGCCCTCTTGCAAGGCTGTTACATATAGCATGACAAAATTCCTTTGCTTTTATTCTTCGTATAGTTTAATGGTATAGCCCAGAGTCTCTTCATCAGGAATCGCTACGTCCAGCTTTTGTGCCAGCGCGGCGTTTATAGTGCAGTAGTCTACGTCTACCACAATAGAGGCAATTGCTTCCACCGCTTTCCCTTTTAGATACTGGTCGGCCATAGCGGCAGTTTTTTCACCGATACCTTTGTCATCAATAGCAAGAGTAGCAAGACATCCGGAAGCCACAGTAGTTGCGGACGAGCAATATGTAGGGATTTTTTCGTCTTTGCAGATTTCTGTCAGCGCCGAGATACCGGACTGTACGACAGCGTCATTAGGGATAAAGATTACGTCTGCACCGTCTGCAATTAGCGCCTCGGTTACACTGCCAACGTCATCGGAGGTTTCCACCGTTTTTACCGTATAGTCGATATTTTTTCCTTCCAGATAATCACAAGCAGATTTTACTGTGTCTGTGGCATTTGCCTGTGCTGTGCAGTAGATAAACCCAAACTTGGTGACGTTTGGTGTGAGGGTATATGCCAAATCTATAATATCAGAGGTAGGAATAGCGTTAGATGTGCCGGTTGCATTTTTATCTGGGGTTTCCATCTCCGTAATGACACCGGCGGCTACAGGAGCGGATACGGCGCAGAAGAAGTTGGGCGTTTCCGATTCCATATTTACAAACGCCTGGGTTGCAGGTGTGGCAATGGTGAACACAGCGTCATAGGAACCATCGTCCATCGTAGAGCAGATTGTGGACAGTGTTGTCGCGTCTCCCTGGGCGCATTTGTAATCAATTGTCGTATTCTCCTCAGTATATCCGGCATTTTCCAGACCGGCGATGACACCGTCCCGCATATCCAAAAAGGCACCGTTTTCAATTTGGGAGATGATCCCGAATTTGTAGGTTTTTTGATCGCCGTCTTTCTCTTGTGGTTCCACGTTTTTGGTACAGCCACCGAGCAGAAAAGCAGCAAATAGGGTAAGCAACAAAAGGATAGAAATTTGTTTTTTCATGATGATCCTCCAATCGTTATGGTATATATTTCAGCCGCCGCAGCGGATTCTGACTTGATTTTTCAGCAGGTGGTCGCTATACTTTATGTATATTATAGAAGGGAGTGCTGCTCTATGACGCACATGGTATTTATGAAATTTGAGGCAGGATTTTTCTCTCAGGCTGTTTTTCAGGAAATAGCCGATGGATTCTGCAAACTGCAGGAGGCGATGCCGCAGGAAATAGTATCGGTGCAGGTATTGGAAAACTGTATTGCAAGGGAATCAAATATGGATCTTCTGATCCAAATGGAACTACGGGACGCAGCAGCGCTGGATCAGTATCTAAGGCATCCCATTCATCTGGAAATCGGCAGAATTATGAATCCCCATATTGTACAGCGCTGCTCTTTTGACTATACGACATAAACATTTTGCAGTAAAAACAAAAAAATCCTGTCCTAAAAGGACAGGATAAAACCTGCAGTGCCACCTTTTTACATGTAAAATACATGCCGCTTTTCAGAGTGCCAACACACCCCTGCCTTTAACGCAGGCATACGGTCCGGGTACTTAGCAAGCTGCCTTTCTCCATTCCCTCAGCGATCCATTTGCCGGGCGACCTGCCGCAGGGCTTTCACCCTCCCCTGCTCTCTGTAGACGTCCACGTCGGTTTGATCTTCGCTTCATCGGTTTATTTGCTTTTATTTGTTAGCATTATACTCTGTCATAGTGATGTTGTCAAGGGGAAAAACAAATTTTTTGCGTCTTGTTTTGAATTATTTGAGACACAATGTATGCCATAGCCCTCCCTCTATCGAAATTAAAGATGCAAAAAGGCTGCGTTTCCGCAGCCTTTTTTGTTTATTATTCGTAAAGCTTGCCCATTCTGACAAGACGCTGGTATTTCTCTGCTGCTGCAGCCTCTGCCTGGGTAAAGAGCCGTTCTGCTCTTTCCGGGAAGGACTGCGCAAGGCGCGCGTACCGTGCCTCGTTCTGGATAAACTCTTTATAGTTGCCGGTAGGCTCCTTGGAATCGATGACCAGCTTGCCGGATTCCAGAGTAGGATTGTACCGGAACATGTGCCAGTAGCCTGCTTCCACTGCCTTTTTCATTTCCAGCTGGCAGTTCTGCATGCCGCCCTTCTTGATACCATGCATTTCGCAGGGAGAATATCCGATAATCAAGGAAGGACCGTGATAAGCTTCTGCTTCGCGAATTGCCTTCAGGGTTTGGTTCATATCTGCACCCATAGCAATCTGTGCTACGTATACATAACCATAGGACATAGCGATTTCTGCAAGGTTCTTTTTGCCAATTGCCTTACCTGCTGCCGCAAACTGTGCAACCTGACCTACATTGGAAGCTTTAGAAGCCTGTCCGCCTGTGTTGGAATATACCTCGGTATCAAATACCATGATATTTACATCTTCGCCGGTAGCCAAAACGTGGTCCAAACCACCGAATCCGATATCGTATGCCCATCCGTCTCCACCAAATATCCATACGGACTTCTTGGACAGATAGTCTTTATCGTTGAGAATCTTTGCACGCAGGTCTGCGCAAGCATCACACTTGCAGTTTTCCAGCATTGCAACCAGCGCTTCTGTTGCTGCAGCGTTTGCATCACCATCCTCCAGCGTGTCCAGATATGCGGTAATTACTGCTTTCTTGTCTGCGTCTGTAACAATTGCGTCCAGTTCTTTCACGTAACCGATAAGACGCTCACGAATCGCTTTCTGACCCAGGTAAATACCCAAACCGTGCTCTGCGTTGTCCTCAAACAGAGAGTTTGCCCATGCGGGTCCCTTACCGCTTTCATGATTTACAGTATAAGGCGTTGCAGGTGCGCTGCCGCCCCAAATAGAAGAACATCCAGTTGCATTGGATACGATCATTCTCTCACCAAACAGCTGTGTAATCAGACGTGCATATGTGGGTTCTGCACAGCCTGCACATGCGCCGGAGAACTCAAGCAGCGGCTGCTGGAACTGGCTGCCCTTGATAGTGCTCTGTGCAAAAGGCAGATCCTTTTTGGACACGTTCTTCACAGCATAATCGAATACTTCCTGCTGATCCAGCTGGGTATCCTGCAGCACCATTTCCAGCGCTCTCTTTTCCGGCTTGGTAGGACAGGTCTTCACGCAAAGGGTACATCCCATACAATCCAGCGGGCTGATAGCAATAGTAAATTTGAGGTCTTCGCAGCCCTTACCGGTCATTTTTGCGGTAAACCGGGTTTGTGCAGGAGCCGCAGCAGCCTCTTGGGCATTCATAGCAAAGGGACGGATTGTAGCGTGAGGGCATACAAAACTACACTGGTTACACTGGATACAATTTTCCTCATGCCAAACAGGAACCATAACGGCAACGCCACGCTTTTCATAAGCAGCGGATCCTTGCGGGAACGTACCGTCTGCGCTCTGGGCAAAAGCAGATACAGGCAGCGAGTCACCGTCCATTTTGCCTACCGGCTTAACTACTTCATTGACAAATTTCACAAGCTCCGGACGGTCTCCGGTAGCAGGAGCCTCGGCGGGCGTTTCGCCTGCATTCTTCCAAGCTGCAGGCACATCTACTTTCACCAGTGCGCCGGCGCCCATATCGATAGCCTTGTGATTCTGGTCAACAACGTCCTGACCAAATTTGGAGTAGGACTTCGTTGCCATATACTTCATGTATTCAACAGCCTCTTCCAGGGGCATAATCTTTGCCAACGCAAAGAACGCAGCCTGCAGAATGGTGTTCTTTACTTTTGCATTGCCAACATCATTTTTGGCAATGGAAGTTGCATTGATGATATAGAACTGAATATCATTGTTTGCAAGATAGGACTTCACAGATGCAGGCAGGTGTGCATCCAGCTCATCGGCAGACCACAGGCAGTCCAGAAGGAAGGTTCCGCCGGGTTTTACGTCGTTTACAATTTTAAAGCCCTTCAAAATGTAGGAGGGGTTGTGACATGCAACAAAGTCCGCCTGCGTAATGTAGTAGGGACTCTTGATAGGCGCATCGCCGAAGCGCAGGTGGGAAATGGTCACGCCGCCCGTCTTCTTGGAGTCATACTGGAAGTATGCCTGAATATATTTATCGGTATGGTCACCGATGATTTTGATAGAGTTCTTGTTCGCACCTACGGTACCGTCGCCGCCAAGGCCCCAGAATTTGCAGGAAATCGTTCCCTTTGCAGAGGTGTCGGGAGCAGCCTTCTCATCCAGAGACAGGCCGGTTACGTCGTCTACGATGCCGATGGTAAAGTTGTTCTTAGGTGCATCGCAGGACAGGTTTTCATATACGGCAAAAATAGATGCAGGGGTCGTATCCTTAGAACCAAGACCGTAACGGCCGCCTACAATGGTTTTATCAGAAACGCCCTTGGAGGCCAGCGCGGTTACAACATCCAGATACAGAGGCTCACCCAGTGCGCCAGGCTCTTTCGTTCTGTCCAGAACTGCGATTTTCTTTGCTGTCTGCGGAATAGCGGCAAGCAGCTTGTCCGCTACGAAGGGTCTGTACAAACGTACCTTTACCAGACCTACCTTTTCACCGGCAGCGGTGAGGTAATCGATTACTTCTTCTGCTACGTCGCAAACAGAACCCATAGCGATGATCACGCGGTCTGCGTCCGGTGCGCCGTAATAGTTGAATGCCTGATAGTCAGTGCCCAGCTTTTTGTTGACTTTGTCAAAGTATTTATCTACGATTGCAGGCAGTTCGTCATAGTAACGGTTGCATGCCTCGCGATGCTGGAAAAAGATATCGCCGTTTTCAGCGGAACCGCGCAGAACGGGATGCTCCGGATTCAGCGCACGACTGCGGAACGCATTGATGGCGTCCATATCCACCATTTCTTTCAGGTCTTCATAATCCCATGCTTCAATCTTCTGAATCTCATGAGAAGTACGGAACCCGTCGAAGAAGTTCAGGAAAGGAACACGGCCTTCAATGGTTGCCAAATGGGCAACAGCACCAAGGTCCATAACTTCCTGGGGATTGGTTTCTGCCAGCATTGCATAACCGGTCTGCCGACATGCGTAAACATCGGAGTGATCGCCGAAAATGTTCAGCGCGTGAGAAGCTACACAGCGCGCAGAAACATGGATAACGCTGGGCAGCAGCTCTCCTGCAATTTTATACATATTGGGGATCATCAGCAGCAGTCCCTGGGAAGCCGTATAGGTTGTGGTCAGTGCGCCTGCTGCCAGAGAACCGTGTACAGCGCCTGCAGCGCCTGCCTCGGACTGCATTTCCATAACCTGAACCCGGTCCCCGAAAATATTGCGCGCGTTTTCTCCGAAAATATTTTTGTCTGTCGCAGACCAAGTGTCTGTGATTTCCGCCATCGGAGAGGACGGCGTAATGGGATAGATTGCAGCAACTTCCGTGAACGCATAAGAAACATGCGCCGCAGCGGTGTTGCCGTCCATGGATACTTTTCTTCTTGCCATGTAGGGTTCCTCCGTATATATAGTTAATATTGAAAACAAACCTTTGAGCGTAGTCGCTCAAAGGTTATTATACATCCTTTCCACTGCTTTGTAAATAAGGAATTTATGAATAATTGTAAAAAAGATGAAGATTTTTTTGACACTTTTTTACGAACAATCCACTGCGGCGGTGATGTCTTCCAAAAGAATCTGCATTAGATCCTCCCGGCTGACCGCCTCTTTTCCGGCAAGGCGGTTTGCTTGACAGGAAAGAATCCGTTCAAACACATTGCGCACGCCCCGTGCATTGCCGAAGGTACGCCGCCCCGCTGCGGTCATATTCTCAAAATAGGACAACAGCATCGCTCTGGCATCCTCCTGCAGCTCGTAACAATTTTTTTGACAATTTCCAAGAAAAATCTGTAGCATTTCTTCAGGTGTGTAATCCGTAAATTCCAGATACCGATTAAATCGGGAACGCAGACCGGGATTGGACTCGACAAAATCCTGCATCAGTTCCGTATATCCCGCCACAATTACAATCAAATCGTCTCGGTTATCCTCCATAGCTTTTAGAATGGTATCCACCGCTTCCTGTCCAAAATCGTTTTCCCCTCCGCTGGCGGTGAGGGTGTACGCCTCGTCCACAAACAGCACGCCGCCTGCCGCCTGTTCCAAAACTTTGGCAGTTTTAATGGCCGTCTGCCCCACGTATCCGGCTACAAGACCGCTTCGATCCACCTCTACCAAGTGCCCCTTAGATAAAATTCCCAGAGAATGATATACCCGGGCCATCAGGCGGGCAATCATGGTTTTGCCCGTACCGGGATTGCCGGAAAATACCATATGGAGAGACAGCTCCGCTGCGGGCAGATTGTTTTCACGACGTTTTTGATATATCTGTGCAATATTGATCAAACTGCGTACTTCCCGCTTTACGTTTTCCAGCCCAATATAGCCCTCCAGCTCTTTTAACAGCTCCTCTATGCCCTCCCGTGCGGGGACATCTTCTTTGCGTGCCTCTTCCTGTGCAGGATCAGGCGCTGCCGTCTTTGTCGGCTGCTGCGGTGCAGCAGTACCATCGCCCCACAAATCCGCTCCTACCCGACGCAAATTTTGTTCCGTCATAGAGCGAATCAGTTCCATCTGCCTGGCAATGATTTCATCTTTTTTATCCATAAGCTGTATCCTTTTTTCGTTTAACGCTGTCGCTATAATATAAATAAGGAGTCTACCCCGCAGCTAGCCATTTTAGCGACAGTATTTTGTTGTATTGTACCACATGTACCGCTTCTTTTCCATATATTTTTTCTATTTTCCCGGTGCTAAACGGATAAAAATTTGGCAGCTTTGTGCTTGCCTTTTTATAAACATAGTAGTATAATAGGTTTATAAAAAGTGTGTAAAAATTTTCATGATATACAATTGACAGTATATAATAAGAGGTGGTATACTATTTTATTGTATGAAAGATTGAAACGCGGTTTTTCCGCCTGCATAATAAAGGAGATATAAAATGAAAGTTTATGCCGACAATGCTGCGACGACAACAATCTCCCAGCACGCACTGGCAGAAATGATTCAATACTACGGCGGGGAGTATGAAAATGCCTCCAGTCTGCACACGCAAGGACAAGCTGCCGCCGATGCCCTGGAGGATGCAAGAGCACGTATTGCCGCGTGTCTGCATTGTGATGCCAGGGGGATTTATTTTACTTCCGGCGGCAGTGAATCAGACAACCAGGCGCTGATCGCCGCAGCTCATCTGGGAGCAAAAAAAGGCAAGCGGCATCTGATTTCTACAAAAATTGAACATCACGCAGTATTGCACACCTTGGATCGGCTGACCAAAGAAGGCTTTGAGGTAACTCTACTGGATGTATCCCGGGATGGAATGGTTACGCCTGAACAGGTAGAAGCCGCAATCCGGGAGGATACGGCGCTGGTAAGTGTCATGTTTGCAAACAACGAAATCGGCACTATCCAGCCGATAAAAGAGATTGGTCAGATTTGCAGGGAACATAAGGTGCTTTTCCACACAGATGCGGTTCAAGCTGCCGGTCATGTGAACATTGACGTTGATGATATGTGTATCGACATGCTGTCCGCCTCCGCACACAAATTCCATGGTCCCAAGGGAACAGGACTTTTATATTGCAAGCGGGGCATTTATCTGGAGCCTCTGATCTGCGGCGGCGCGCAGGAACGGGGCAAACGTGCCGGCACAGAAAATCTGCCTGCCATTATGGGTATGGCGGCAGCCCTGGAAGATGCATGTGCCAATATGGAAGCTTACACAAAACGGGTATCCGGCCTGCGGGATAAAATTATCCTTTCTTTATCTACAGTTCCCCGCGCCTTTTTAAATGGAGATTCTGTAAAGCGGCTGCCCAACAATATCAATATGTGCTTTGAAGGAATTGAAGGAGAAAGTCTGCTGATGATGCTGGATATGTACGGCATCTCCGCCTCCTCCGGATCCGCCTGCACTTCCGGATCCTTGGATCCCAGCCATGTGCTGCTGGCCATCGGCCTGCCCCACGAAATTGCCCACGGATCCTTGCGGATCACACTATCGGAATATACGACAGAAGAAGAAGCGGACTATATCATTGAAAAAGTTCCCGTTGTAGTAGAAAAGCTGCGGGAAATGTCTCCCGTATGGGAACGCATGATGCAGCCGCAGGAATGTTAATCAGGAGGTAAGCAGTTATGGCAATGAGTTATAGCGAAAAAGTAATGGATCATTTTCAAAATCCCCGCAACGTAGGTAAAATGGAAGATGCCGACGGTATAGGCGAGGTTGGGAACGCCAAATGCGGCGATATTATGAAAATCTATTTAAAAATTAAGGACGACGTGATTGAAGACGTAAAGTTCAACACCTTTGGTTGCGCCTCCGCGATTGCAACCAGTTCTATAGCTACGGAGCTGATCAAAGGCAAGCCTCTGAAAGATGCGCTCTCTCTTACAAATCAGGCAGTGGTGGAAGCGCTGGACGGGCTGCCGCCGGTAAAAATCCACTGCTCCGTGTTGGCAGAAGAAGCCATCAAGGCAGCAATCAAGGATTACTACGACAAAAATGGCATTGCCTATGAAGCAGATTTGTTTAAGGAAAGCGGCTGCGAGCACTGCTGCCACAACGGATAAAAACAGTGGAGAAAAATATATGATCAGAAAGATCCAAGACCAGATCCTGCAGCTGAAAAAAGAGCGGGATGTGACGATTCTTGCACACTGCTACCAGTCGGCAGATATTACCGAGGTGGCTGATTTTGTGGGGGATTCCTATGCGCTGGCAGTGGCCGCCACAAAAGTAAAAAGCAGCACAGTCGTTATGTGCGGCGTTCGGTTTATGGCGGAAGGTGTCAAGCTGCTGTGTCCGGACAAGCGGGTGCTTTTGTCTCATAAGGATGCAGGCTGCCCTATGGCGGAGCAGCTTTCCCCCGATGAAATCACCACATATAAAGAAGCCCATCCGGATTGCACCGTAGTGGCATATATCAATACCACCGCCGCGCTGAAGGCGGTATGCGATGTGTGCGTGACCTCTTCCTCTGCAGTGAAAATCGTGTCTGCACTGCCAGGTCGGGAAATTTTGTTTATTCCGGACTGTAATTTGGGGGCTTATGTAGCCGCCCGTGTGCCAGACAAGCATTTTACCTTTATGGATGGGGGATGTCCAATCCATGGGGGCGTAAAAAAAGAAGAGGCACTTGCCGCAATGGAAGCACACCCCGGCGCACCGCTACTGGTACACCCGGAGTGCTCCCCGGAGATTTGTGATCTTGCAGACTTTGTAGGCTCTACTACAGACATCATGAAATATGCTGAGGAATCCTCCGCCGGCGCATTTATTATCGGCACGGAAAATTCCATCGTGGCCCATCTTCGGCTGCAATGCCCGGATAAAACTTTTTATCCTATGTCCAAAGGCCTGATTTGCGCAGATATGCGGCTGACGACTCTGCCGGATGTGCTGGACTGCATACTGAGAGACGGCGAAGAAATTATGCTGGATCCGGACATCGCAAAAAAAGCCCGCCGCTGTATCGATGAAATGATCCGGCTTGGGGGCTGAAAAATTCCTGCCCGGCTGCTGCAGCCGGGCAAAATATATCAATTGGGAAAGGTATAGTCCTACATATGAAAGCAATCCATGATGTAATTCGCCCCGGATTTTTTGGCGACTTTGGCCCTTCTGCAGATAGAAGACGCATTGAATTCGATATCAAAAACACGGCGGCCGTATGCAGTGAAACACCGGTGGATCTTGTGCTGGCAGGGGATTCTATCGTACATTTTTGGGACGAGGACATCTACTTCCGAAGCAGAGGCGTAGTATTGAACCGGGGGATTGAAGGGGATCAGGCACAGGTGTTGGCCCGCCGACTTTTGGCCGATGTCATCCAACTGCATCCCCGTGTTTGCGTGCTCATGATCGGTATAAATAATACGTGGGCTATTTTGGACGGCCCCCATTGCACCGATGGATTCTATGACGAACAGCTTATCTGCGGATGGGTGCTCTATTTAAAAATGTGCTACCAAAAAATGCTGCGTATGCTGCAGGCGGAAGGAATAAAATGCGTGCTGTGTTCCCTGCTGCCTATGTGTGATCCTGTGCCTACCTATCTCGCTCGTAGCCGTGCAGCCTCCAGAGCCAATCGGATGCTGCGGGAGCTTGCGGCAGAGGAGGGCTGCGCTTTTGCCGATTTCTATAGCGCCATGACAGGGACAGACGGGGAAACCCTGTGCCCAGAGCTTTCCTTTGACGGGCTACATCCGCACCATGCAGGATACACCATCATGAATAGTATCCTGGATCCCATTTTGGACACACTGTTATGAATGTTCTTATCGCTATGAGCGGTGGGGTAGACTCATCCGTCGCTGCCCTGCTGCTGCAAAAAGAAGGATATACCTGCGGCGGCGCTATGATGCGGTTATTCGCACCAGAAGTCACCGCCGCTGGAGAGCAGGACGCTGCGTCCGCCGCTTCTGCCTTGGGAATCCCTTTTTCCGTTTACGATATGCAGGATATGTTTCACAAATGGGTAATTCAGGATTTTATAAATGTATACAAAGCGGGCGGCACGCCCAATCCATGTATCACCTGCAACCGCACCATGAAATTCGGCGCATTTTTGGATCGTGCCCGCCAGGATGGATATAAAAAAATCGCCACTGGGCATTACGCAAAGATTGCATATGAAAACGGGCAATATGTATTATATCGGGCGGATGATCCCGCAAAGGATCAAAGCTATGTGCTTTGGTCTCTTACCCAGGATCAATTGTCCGCTCTGCTGCTTCCCCTTGGAAGCTGCAACAAGGAGGAGGCCCGTGCCGCCGCCCGTGCCGGACGGCTTGGCACGGCGGACAAAAAGGAAAGCCAGGATATCTGTTTCGTGCCGGATGGAGATTACGCAGGCTTTATCGAACGCAGCCTTGGCATTACCTTTCCCCCAGGGGACTTCATAGACGAAACCGGAAGAGTTTTGGGACGGCATCGGGGCATCATTCGCTATACAATTGGGCAGCGCCGTGGGTTAGGACTTTCCCTGCGGGAGCCCTTGTATGTAATCCGAAAGGACGCCGCATCCAATCAAGTTGTGCTGGGGCCATCTGAAAAGCTTTTTTCCAGAGAACTGCAGGCAGGACAGGTCAACTGGATTGCAGGCCAGCCTCCAAAGGAGCCAATCCGGGTACAGGCGCGCATCCGATACAATCAAAAGGCTTTTCCTGCTACCGTAACAGATGTGGGGGGAGATGTCTTCCACCTGGAATTTGACGAGCCACAGCGGGCGGTATCCCCCGGTCAGTCTGCAGTGCTGTATGATGAGGATCGCGTGCTCGGCGGAGGTATTATTTTATAATTTCTTTACCCACACAATGATTGGTCAGATAAACTTATAATTTTCTACAAACCGTTCTTGCTGTCCTCTATACCCCTTGTATAAAGTGCAAAAACCTTTGAGTCATACGCCTTTTTTATGAAAAAAAACTTGACAGATTCGGGGTGTGTCAGTATAATGGTTTTAGAAAAGATTCCGGCGCTGCAGTGGCTTCTGCGGCGCTTTCTCTATTTAATCAATGTACTTTTATGGGGGTGTATATATGAAAGCTGTACCGGAAATGTTCGGCTGTCTTGTGTTCAATGAAAAGGTGATGCAGGAACGGCTGCCGAAGGATACATATAAGCTCATGAAAAAATCCTTTCAGGACGGCAAACGTATGAGTCTGGAGGTAGCGACCGTTGTTGCAAATGCCATGAAGGATTGGGCCATTGAAAACGGCGCTACTCATTATACCCATTGGTTCCAGCCTATGACCGGAATCACTGCCGAAAAGCATGACAGCTTTATCACCCCTACGGACAACGGGGGTGCCATCATGGAGTTTTCCGGCAAAGAACTGGTGCGGGGAGAGCCGGATGCCTCCTCCTTCCCCTCCGGCGGACTGCGTGCCACCTTTGAAGCCAGAGGATACACTGCATGGGATCCCACCTCGTATGCCTTTATTAAAGAAGGCAGTCTGTGTATTCCCACCGCCTTCTGCTCCTACGGGGGAGAGGCGCTGGATCAGAAAACACCCCTGCTGCGTTCTATGGAAGCGCTGTCAAAGCAGGCACTGCGGGTTTTGAAGTTGTTTGGAAACGATGACGTTACCGGTGTTAAAACCACGGTAGGGCCAGAGCAGGAATACTTCCTCATCTCGCGGGAAATGTATGAGGCCCGTAAAGATTTGATCTATACAGGCCGCACACTGTTCGGCTGTAAGCCGCCCAAGGGTCAGGAAATGGACGACCACTATTTTGGCACACTGAAACCAGCTGTTTCCAGCTTTATGGCGGATTTGGACGAAACGCTGTGGAAGCTGGGTGTGCTGGCAAAAACCAAGCACAATGAGGTAGCTCCTGCCCAGCATGAGCTGGCACCAATCTTTACCACCAGCAATATTGCTGTTGACCACAATCAGCTGACTATGGAGATGATGAAGAAAGTGGCGGAGCGGCATGGGATGGTCTGCCTGCTTCACGAAAAGCCTTTTGAAGGGGTTAATGGAAGCGGCAAGCATAACAACTGGTCGATGATTACCAATACCGGCTCCAATCTGCTGGAGCCTGGACAAACCCCTTATGAAAATGCACAGTTCCTGCTCTTCCTGTGTGCCGTGATCAAAGCAGTAGACGAATATCAGGATATGCTGCGCATTTCCGTTGCAAGCGCTGCCAACGACCACCGTCTGGGTGCGCATGAAGCCCCGCCGGCGGTAATGTCCATATTCGTGGGCGATGAACTGATGGAAATTTTAGAGGCGATTGAAATGAACCGCCCCTACGATTCCAAAGAAACGGTGCAGATGAAAATCGGCGTTCATGTACTGCCGAAATTTCCCAAAGACAATACGGATAGGAACCGGACGTCCCCCTTTGCGTTTACCGGCAACCGGTTTGAATTTCGTATGGCCGGTTCTTCTCAGTCTATTGCATCTCCCAATACGGTTTTAAATACGGCTGTTGCGGAAGAGCTTCGTCTGTTCGCGGAAGAATTGGAAGGGGCAAAAGATTTTACCTCTGCACTACATAATCTAATCAGAAAAACCATCGGCGACCACAAACGGATACTCTTCAATGGGAATGGATACGATGACTGCTGGATTGAAGAAGCAAAGCGTCGAAATCTTTCCAATTTAAAAACTACCCCCGAGGCGCTTACCCACCTGCTGGATGAAAAAAATATTGCGCTGTTTACAACCCATAAGGTATTTTCAGAATTGGAAATGAAATCCCGTTATGAAATCAACCTGGAAAGCTATTGTAAAACGCTGAATATCGAAGCCCTCACCATGATCGACATGGCAAAACACGATATTTTCCCGGCAGTAAGCGCCTATGCGGCGCAGCTTGCCTCCAATGCAGCAGCGAAAGGTGCCTTTGCCGGCTGCACGGCGGAGAAAAAACTTATTGAAAAAATTTCTGCTTTGACTGACTCTTTCTATGAAGATTTGGAGAAGCTGGAAACCGCTCTGGCAGGAGCGGAACCGCTTGCAGATTCTAAAGATGCCGCCTTTTATTATAAAGATAAGGTGCTTTCCGCTATGCAGGCGCTGCGTACCGATGCGGATGCGCTGGAGCAGCTTACGGCTGCAGACTTCTGGCCTTATCCCAGCTATGGGGATATGCTGTTTTCTATAAAGTAATATTGAAAAGTCTTCCCGTACGGGAAGACTTTTTTTATTTGTCACTGTCTGCTGCTTTTTTCTATAGAAGTCTTTGCAATTTTATGATAAAATACATATATCGTTTATCTTAAAGATTTTTTAAGATTTTCCCCGATTGCTTCTTAAAAAGCAATTTGGTATCATACATCCAGGAGGTACGGATATGTACAACATTCTGATTTGTGATGACGAGCGGGATATCGTTTCTGCACTGAAAATATATCTCACCCCGGAAGGCTATACCCTGTTTGAAGCCTACAACGGGATGGAGGCACTGCAGATTCTGCGGCAGAATGAGATCCACCTGGTGCTTATGGACATCATGATGCCCCAAATGGACGGAATCGCTGCGACGGCAAAAATCCGTGAAGAAAGCAACGTCCCGGTAATTCTGCTTACCGCAAAAAGCGAGGATACCGACAAGGTTCTCGGACTGAACATCGGCGCAGACGACTATATTACCAAACCTTTCAATCCCGTAGAGGTGCTGGCCAGAGTCCGTTCACACCTGCGCCGCTATATGCAGCTTGGCGGAGGCGGCGGGATGCACGGCGACACCTGCACTGTAGGCACCGTCATTTTGGACGACCGGGAAAAACGCGTCACCGTAGACGGTGAGGAAGTTAGCCTCACCCCCACGGAATTTGATATTCTGCATCTTTTCATGGAATCCCCCGGTAAGGTTTTCTCCCCCCGGGATATCTATCAGAAAGTCTGGAAGGATGCCCCCATGGGATCGGAAGGCACCGTCGCCGTACACATCCGCCACCTGCGGGAAAAAATTGAAATCAACCCTGCCGACCCCCGCTATTTGAAAGTAGTGTGGGGACAGGGATATAAAATGGAGGGCCCCTCCGGTAAGTGAGCCGCTCCATAGAAAGGATATCTTGTGAATACTACAACGTATAAAATCCGCTACAGTGTGGGACTTAAAATACTGGCTGTATTCCTCTTTGTAATCAGCCTCGCCGCCTCCGTGCTGTCTGCGGTGGGAGTTTTTGTGCTGTTCTCTGAAAGTGTATATATAGACGGCGGCAGATCCTTTACCGCGTCCCTTTGGGAAAGCACGCTCCACTCCAGAGCAGCAGCAGCAGCAGACCATATATATACTCATTATAAATATTCTATAAATTACGATGAAACCGGAGAAGCTGCCGCGCAATTGCTGCAAGGGTATCAGGAAACCTACAGCGCCAGCGAAACCAACATGCTCTTTTCTATCGAAGCCCAAGGAGAAGAGATTTTTTCCAATGGCAGCGGTAAAGGGGTATACGCCAAAACCTCCTTTGACTACCGGTTCTATTGGAACGATACGAAAACAACCACCCAAACATTCGACACAGAGCATGAACTGGATGCATATATTTCTGCCTATGAATCGCAATGGTCGGATTTCTCTTATGAGATTCTGTATGAAGAGGACGGGACAGATTATGTAAATCCTGTATTCCAGCTGACTTATGAGACTCCCATAAACACAGAAGACTCTATTCATGTGACCGCCTGGGTAGATGATATCCAAGTAATGGACATTTTCTACTGGGTTCGGTATTTCTCCAATGCAGTTACGTCCGGCCTTCCATGGGGGTTGATTGTGCTGGGGATCGTATCGGTGATTGTTTGTACCGCCGCGCTCGTATTTCTTCTTTGCGGCGCCGGACACAGATCCGACACAGACGGTATCATTCTGGAGCGTACCAACCGGATTCCCCTGGACTTGTATGCCGCCGGAATCATCCTCGGCTGGGTTCTGCTTGGATGTTTGATAGCGGATATTACCTACGGCGGCTTATACGATATAGGAGCTATCATCCTATTTGGCTTTGGCTGTATATGCATCGTCTTGCTGGCCCTCGCCCTGACCCTTTCCGTGGCAGCACGGCTGAAGGCCGGCGGCGTAATAAAAAACACCGTTCTGTACCGCTTTTCTTCTGTCTTGTGGCGTGTCTTGCGCCAGGGCGCAAATCGGATTTCCTATATCTGCAAGGGACTCCCCTTGGTTTGGAAGGCTGGTCTGGCCTACGGCGGACTAAGCCTGATTGAACTCATTTTCCTCAGCAGCACCGGCGCCGGATATCTGCTTCTTGCCTGGTGTGTGGAAAAACTGATCCTCACGCCTCTGCTTGCCCTGGTTCTCATTAATATGAAGCATCTAAAAAAAGGTGCGGAGGAAATTGCCGACGGAAATCTAAACTATCAGGTAAAACTGCCCGATATGATTGGAGACTTCCGCCGCCACGGAGAAACACTAAATCGAATCGGGGACGGTATGCAGGTGGCCTTGGAACAGAAAATACAAAGTGAGCGGCTGAAAACAGAATTGATCACCAACGTGTCTCACGATATAAAAACTCCGCTCACTTCTATCATCAATTATGTGGATCTTTTGAAAAAAGAGGGGATGGACTCCCCCAACGCGTCTCAGTATCTGGAGGTGCTGGAACGGCAGTCTGCCCGGCTGAAAAAGCTCACGGAAGACTTGGTGGAAGCCTCTAAGGCTTCATCCGGCGCTATCAACGTAGTGAAAGCGCCCACAAATGTCCAAGTTCTGCTGGAACAGACGGTAGGTGAATTCGAGGAACGCTTGGAGAAAAACGGCATACAAGTGGTACTCTCTCCCTGCGAATCCCAAAGCCTTATCCTGGCGGACGGACGGCTGCTATGGCGTGTGTTTGACAATCTGATGAACAACATCTGCAAATACGCCCTTTCCGGTACCCGGGTATATTTAAATATGGAAAATACCGGAGACGCCATTTGCATCGTTTTTAAAAATATCTCCGCATATCCGCTGAATATTTCCGGCGAAGAACTGATGGAGCGGTTTGTACGAGGCGACCGGTCTCGAAACACAGAAGGAAGCGGATTGGGTCTTTCCATTGCGCGCAGCCTGCTGGAACTGCAAGGGGGAACGCTGGATATCCAAATCGACGGGGATTTGTTCAAATCGGTGATCACGATTCCCACAGCGGAAATGAAATAAGAAAAAAGCCTTCCAATTAGGAAGGCTTTTTTCTATGCTATCCCTTTAACAATTCCCCAATCGGTACCTCCAGTGCATCCGCAATGCGGTACAGGATATCCATATCCACCTGACGAATATACATGGCCTTCTCCACCTTGCGAATCCGTCGCAGCTTTACATGGGCATGATGCGCCAAATCCGCCTGAGTCCAATTTTTCTCCCTGCACAAATGATGCATTCTCCATGTGATATACCACAGCCGCCCCATTTGCTTTGTATCATAGTCCATTTCCCCACCTCGTTTCCCGCACATTTACAATCCTGCATCCCCGCTGCCGGGCCAATTCCACAAGCTCTGCTGTGCCGTCCCGCCGGTCCGGCAGGCAACATACCTGGCATGCGCCCGCGTCCGCCTCCTCCAGCACCCTTTTATATAATGCAAGATCCGTTTCCTCGTCCCCGCCTGGTACAGGAACAATCCTATCCGCCGAAAGGCGGATTTTTTCATAGGTGCGCCGGCTTTTTTCGTGCCAGAACAGTCCCTGTGCATGTCCGAAATCCAGCAAAATCAATTGGATATGGCGGTACCGTTTTTGCCGACGCAGCCGAATCACCGACAACGCAGCCGCAGTTTCAAAGCCGATGGTACCACTGGTGCAAAAAATATCCGCACCGTTTTGTATCTGTTTTTTGAGAAGAATTATTAAATTTCTCTGGATTTTTTTAATAATTTTCTTGGGAAGAATCCGTTTTCCGATGAAAATAGTAAAATTTTTTGACATAAATTTTCCAAATATAATAATTAAGCATATTTATTATTCTAAAGCATCTTTATTCTTTTTATATTATATATAATCTAACTATAATATTTATTATCGTGGGGAATAATGATGAATACAACAGGACAAAAAATACGCATTGCGCGTGCAATGCGTATTCCTAAGATGGAGCAGCAGGAGCTGCTGGCTAAATTACAAGTGGAGGGATTGGATATATCACAATCCATTTTGTCAAAAATAGAAAATGGGAAACGTCCTGTATATGATATTGAATTGAAAGCTTTTTCCAAAGTTTTAGGCGTAAGTGTTAACTGGCTTTTAGGAGAAACAGATAGTTTAGATAAGAACTTATAAAGAAGGCTACTCAAAGATCCTCCCTGGGGTCGCGCGGCAATCTCTTTACATGGGGAGGCCTAGTTTAATTATTTTAGCCCATGTTGGACTAAAATCCAACATTTTAAAAAATATATGCTATCCTAATAAAAAATGAAGATAACGTCTCAATTGAGTCGACATTTTATTTTTCCAAGTAGTAAAATTGTATTATCACCAAAAATTAGGAGCAGTATATGTATTTTCCAAGGGTCAAAGACATGCGTGAGGATCATGATCTTACACAAGTGCAAGTTGCAAAATATCTTGGGATTTGTCAGAGAACCTATTCTAATTATGAAAGAGGTATCGCAAATATCCCAGCTTATTGTGTTAAACTGCTATCAAAACTTTATTACGTTAGTGCTGATTATTTACTTGGCACACCAGACGAATCTGGCCCTTATCCGCCGAAAAAATAACGGCGGATTTTTTGATTTCATATACGAAAAGGCCCCCTCTGGCGAGGGGGCCTTTTATACATATTCTTTCTTATTCCCCGCGGCGCTCACTCCACCTGAATCACTTCGGTAGAAGCATCGAACCGAATCCGCACGCCCTTGTTCACCTTTCCATACAGCCAAGCGCCTGCAGTGCCATGGCCGGACAAAACAAATCCCCCAACGGGAATCGTCATATTTCCCTTACCATATATGGGCTTCTCCTTAGCGCGTCCGTCGGAGCCGACTCCCACCTCAAAGCCATAGGGATTGGTGCCGGTGCTCCCGCCCCGGTTGTACAAAATCAGCTGGTCCTCGCCCCGGATAGTGTTCACGCCGTTCAACGTGCGCCAGATTCCCACAATAGGCACTACCCGGTCTCCTTCGATACGCACCTTGTAATTTTCCTTTACATGGCCATACAGCCATTCCCCCGCCGTGCCATGGCCGGAAAGCACATAGCCCCCCGGAGGCTTTTTCATATTGCCCACGCCGTAAATGGGATCGCTCAGCGCAATACCGTTTCGGTCAATGCCTACTTCAAAGCCGTATTTGTTGGTGCCTGTATATTCTGTGGTGTACCGAACCAGCGTATTCGCCGCACGGACGATATTGGTGCCGGCAAGATATCCCTGAGCGCCGCTGCCGCCGGCGGTATAGCCGTTTGCTCCTGCCGCACGGATCATGGCGGGGTAGTCTGCGAGCATATAATCCTGATCGCACACCACACCGGCAATTTTGTTTGGACGCAGCAAGTTGGTTTCACCACCAAACTGCCACATGCCCAGCAGGGACGCAGGAGTATAGGTACACTCTCTGGCCCACTGCGCCACCCAATGGGCGTAGCGGTACAGCTCTTCGTCATATAAATTGGTGCTAAAAAAGGACTTTGACGAATATATTCCTACCCAAAAGCCCCGTTCCTCCAAATATGCGCACCATGCTTTCACCACATCGGTGAGCCGGCGTCTGCCGATGGCCCGCAAAGTGTTGTCCTCTACGTCCAGGTAAACCGGCAGATCAAACTGCCTGCCCCGCAAAACAGCGTCATGTAAAAACGCTGCTTCCTCCCGTGCCGCCTGCGGCGTGGTAGCCATACAGTACTGATAGACGCCTCGATGCAGCCCCGCTTCACCCGCTGCGTTATAGTACTGGTCAAATTTTGCATCCTTACTGGTGGAATACGCGCCTCTGAGAATGGAAAATTGAACGCCTTCTCTCGCCGCTTCTATAAAATTGAAATCGCCCTGCCATTTGGACACGTCGATTCCAAAGATATACGCCATAAATGATTCCTCGTCTTTCTATCATTAATCCCATAGGCGCACAGCATATGCACCTATGTATGCCGACGGCTGCACAAAAATGCTATGTAATATCCTTTATGCGGGCTTCCAGCTTGGTCAGGCGAATCTCCTGTGCCTGCAGGGCGTCCAACGCCTCTGCCACGCCTCCGTACAATTCTTCATGCTCCTGTCCGTTTTCCGTGGTCAGCGTGGTAAGAGTACTGTTCAGATTTTCCACTGAGCAATTCAGCTTTGTCAGTGTTCTAGACAAATCATAGACGATTTTCCCCGCGCCGATTCCCGCTGTACATAGGGCGATCCATCCTGCAATGATTTCCCAAGTCATATTTCATTCCTTTCTTTTCCTTTGTGCCTGCAAACGTCCGCTGCTATTATTCTATTCCCACTCTCGCCCGGTTGCGATTATGGCAGCGTTTATTTTATATAAATCTGTACAAAATTTCTCCCCATGGGGGATTGACAAATACCCCTATGGGGTATATACTATGCATATATGATACCCCATAGGGGTATCATATATGCAGCCTTCCGCAAATCATCCGCCGCATAATGCGGTAGATTGGAGAAACAATATGGATAAAGAAAAAACCTGTGACTGCCGGCATAAGGCGACGCCACGGGACGAAGCGACGCTGCACAGCCTGCAAAACCGGCTCAAGCGGATTATGGGACAGCTTGGCGGTATTCAAAAAATGCTGGAAGAAAACCGCTACTGCGGGGATATACTGATTCAGACGGCAGCTGTGGAGCGGGCTATACAGGGATTCAGCTATCAGGTGCTTCAGGAGCATCTGGAAACCTGCGTGGCAGGAGAATTGGCAAAGGGAAATACAGAAATCGTAGCAGAAGCGGTGGAACTAATTAAAAAACTAAAATAAAGGGGGTATGCCCATGACAAAAGGAACTTTTCAGGTTACAGGCATGACTTGCGCGGCGTGCCAGGCAAACGTAGCTCGTCGGGTGGGCAAAATTGACGGCGTGTCGGAAGTGGATGTAAATCTGTTGTCCGGACGGATGCAGCTGCTGTATGATCCGGAGAAAACAAATCCTGCCGTCATTGCCGACGCGGTAAAAGGAATCGGATACGGGGCCTCCTATACATCGGAAAAGGAATCAGACGCTCCGGATTTCACCCGTTCCTGGCAAAAGCGGCGAAAGCGGGAGGCAGAAGAACAAGCGGCCCTGCGCAGGCGACTTCTTTGGTCGGTGATTATTCTGATTCCGCTGATGTATATTTCCATGGGGCCGATGCTGTCCCTGCCGCTACCGCCCTTTCTGGCCGGGGAAGAAAATGTGCTGGTATATGCGCTCACGCAGCTATTTCTCACCTTGCCGGTAATGCTGATCAACAGCAAATTTTTCCGTTCCGGTACGAAAGCCTTGTGGAAACGTTCTCCTAACATGGATTCCCTGATTGCGCTGGGATCTGCGGCGGCACTGTTATACAGCGTGTACGCCATATATCAGATGGCATGGACGGCAGGCAGAGGCGCTTTGGACGGGCACTTGGCTCATTCTTTGTATTTTGAAGCCTGTGCCATGATCCTTACCCTGGTCACCGCCGGAAAATACCTGGAAGCACGCTCGAAATCCAAAACTACGGCGGCGCTGGATAAGATGATGGATCTGGCGCCTGCTACCGCCACGGTAATCCGGGACAATGGAGAAGTGGAAATACCTGCCCGTGAAATCGTAGTAGGGGATGTAATCGTGATCCGGCCGGGAGACAGTATTCCCGCAGACGGAACGGTAATCAGCGGCAGCGGATATGTAGACCAGGCCGCCATTACAGGAGAAAGCATCCCGGTGGAGGTAGGAGCGGGCAGCGACGTAATCTGCGCTACAGTGAACCAAAACGGAACCTTTCGTTTCACCGCCTCCAAAGTGGGCGCGGACACGACGCTGGCCCAAATGATTCGGCTTGTAGACGAGGCAGGCAGTTCTAAGGCGCCGGTAGCGCGACTGGCAGATACAATCAGCGGTGTGTTTGTGCCGGTTGTTATCGCTATTGCTTTCATTGTAGCTGTGGCATGGCTGATTGCCGGAGCAGCGTTTTCCTTTGCCCTGTCCTGCGCCATTTCTGTGCTGGTAGTGTCCTGTCCCTGCGCGCTGGGGCTTGCCACACCTGTGGCAATTATGGCAGGAACCGGACGGGCCGCGGAGATGGGGATTCTCATAAAATCGGCAAAAGGGCTGGAAACGCTCCACAGTGTAGATACTATTGTGCTGGATAAAACCGGCACTATTACCAGCGGACGCCCGGCAGTGACAGACGCTAAGGTACTGGATCCGAATCTGACCAGGGAGGATTTTCTCCGCCTTGCCGCTGCAGCGGAAGCGGGAAGCGAACATCCTTTGGCAGCGGCAGTACTGGAGTATGTACGCAGCCAGGAAATCGAGGTTCCCCAGGGGCAGTCCTTTGCCGCAGTACCGGGCCGGGGTGTGCGAATCACCTTTTCAGGAAAAGAAGTGTTGGCTGGAAACGAAGCATTTTTGATGGAAGAAGGCATCCTAGAGCAAGACCCTGCCGGGCTGCAAGAAGCTCGAACCCTGTCCGCGCAGCTGTCCGGACAGGGAAAAACCCCTATTTTGTTTGCAGCAGGAGGGAAAGTGGCAGGCATTGTTGCTGCGGCAGACGAAGTGCGACCTACCAGTCGGGCGGCCATCGATACCTTTCACAAAATGGGGCTACATGTGGTTATGCTTACAGGCGACAATGCGCAGGTAGCCGCCGCTGTGGCCGAGCGTCTGGACATCGAAGAAGTGATTGCCGGGGTATTGCCTACAGGAAAAGAAGCTAGTATCCGCACCCTGCAGGAACAGGGACGGACGGTAGCTATGGCCGGAGACGGGATCAACGACGCGCCTGCCCTGGTGCGGGCAGACGTAGGCATCGCTGTAGGAGCCGGAACGGATATCGCCATGGACTCAGCCGACATCGTATTGATGCGGGATACGCTGCTGGACGCGGCAAGAGGAATTTCTCTGAGCCGCGCGGTACTGCGCAATATCCATATGAATTTGTTTTGGGCGTTCTTCTACAATGTGCTTGGTATTCCTGTAGCAGCGGGACTGTTGTATCCCGCCACAGGGCTACTGCTCAGTCCTATGCTGTGTGCAGCGGCTATGAGTATCAGCTCCCTTTGCGTGGTGACAAATGCCCTGCGGCTGCGTTTTTTCAAAGACAAAATAACAGATACGACAGATGCCGTCTCTAACGGCGATCTGCCGCAGAATATGAAAGGAGTTTCTACAATGACAAAAATTCTGACAGTTGAAGGTATGATGTGCGGACACTGCAAAGCGCGTGTGGAAAAGGCGCTGGGAGAGCTTTCCGGCGTTTCCTCCGCTTTGGTGGATCTGGAGTCCAAAACTGCTGCTGTAACTCTTTCTGAAGTGGTGGAGGACGCTATTTTGCAGTCTGCTGTGGAAGAAGCGGGATATACCGTGGTGTCCATAGCAGAAAAGTAAGATATAATTCAAAGAATTTTCTGCTGAGTCATTGACAGTTCCCTAGGGCATGTGTATAATGAATCCAACTATACTTTATTTTGCAAAAGCTCCGCATCAAAACTTTTCTTTCGTGCGGATCGTTCCTGCAAATCCTGGAGGGAATCAATGACCATTGAACAATTTCTTGCGGATATTAAAAGCGGCCGGACAAAAAAAGTCATATTAGATACAGACGCTTTCAATGAAATCGATGACCAATATGCCATTGCATACTGCTACCTGGCAGATTCTATCGATCTGCAGGCCGTATATGCCGCACCTTTTCACAATGATAAAAGCGACGGATTTGAAGACGGCATGGTAAAAAGCTACGATGAGATTAAAAAGGTTCTTGCCATGCTTGATCCGGATTATACTACACCGGTGTTTGAAGGCAGCCGCACGACTATCGAAGTAAGCGGCGGTCCGGTAGACAGCCCGGCGGCCCGTCATTTGATTGACTTTGTAAAAAACTCCGACGAGGTTGTATACGTGCTGGCAATCGGCGCCATTACCAACATCGCCTCCGCTTTGATGTTGGATCCCTCTATCAAAGACAACATGGTGGTGATTTGGTTGGGCGGCAATCAGATTGACAGTGACAATCTGGGAGAGTTCAACCTGGTACAGGATTTCACTGCCGGCCAGATTCTGCTTAACTCCGGCGTGCCGCTGCTTTTGTGTCCCGCATGGTTTATCGTATGCGTGCTGACCACCAACATTGAACTGACCCGGGATTTGATGGGACACAACACTGTTTGTGACTACCTTGCCGGCATTTCCGAACAGACATGGAGGGATGCAGGCGAAAATCCGGGGTGGGTACGCACCATTTGGGATATTGCCGCACCGGCTATTCTGGATAACCCGGACTGTGCCAAAATGGAGATTATTCCTGCACCTATTTTCACCGATCAGCGTGTATATGCCTTTGACAGCACACGGCATAAAATACTGTATCTGAAGTCCATTAATCGTGAAAAGGTATTTGATGCTACCTGGAAAATTCTAAAGGCCCATAAGGATAAATAAAGATAAGAAAAGGGACCGGCAGCGCCGGTCCCTTTTCTTATCTTTATTTTATAATAACTTCTCCTGCCGCCTGCGGGTCGTCACGGATGATCTCGCCTACAAACGGAACGGTAATCCTGCCGCTCCAGGGATTTTTAATGCTTACAACCGGTGTGATAATTGCAGCCTGTACGTGAGACTTTTCAAAAGCCAAATCGGTGTCGTGCATCTCACAGTCAATCAGCGTGAGATTTTTACAATAGCAAAACGGCTGTGTGCCGGTAATTTTACAGTTGATCAGCGTAAGCCCATCGGAATACCATGCCAGATATTCCCCGCGAATTTCACTGTCTTTCACTGTAATATTCTTCCCATGCCAGAAGGCGTCCTTGGTTTGAAAAACACAATTTTCAAAGACAGCGTCCTGGATATACTGGAAGGAATATTTTCCACTAAGCTCCACATGGTCAAAATGCAGGTTCGAGCCACGCAGCAAAAAATATTCCCCCACTGCGGCACATCGTTTCATGGAAAGTCCGGATACCGACCAGCCAAACTCCGGAGAAATAATATCGCAGTCCTGCATTTGCACGTCCCCGGACTCCCGTAGCGCTTTGATCCCATGCAGCTTCGTGTTTTCTATCGTCACATGGTCACAATACCAAAGTGCAGCACGGCACCGCTCCGTCATCTCGCAGCGGCAAAGAGTAAGACGACTGTTGTGCCAAAACGGATACCGCAAGCCAAAACAGGAATCCTCTGCGATAATGTCTGCACCTTCTTTGCATGCGCTCTCCCCATCTGCCGGTCCGGCAAAGGTACAGCGTATGATATGTATATTTTTTTCGCCGTATAAGGTACGTTCCGCATCAAAAATTTGATTTTCTATTGTTTTCATTTTCTGCTCCTTGTGAACAGCAAAAGAGAACCGCTTCGCGGTTCTCTTTTCCAATTAGCCGGAAATTTCGTCCAGCAGTGCGTTCATCATTTTAAAGTATGCACGCTTTTTCTCACCGGCGTCAAGAATCGCCTGCTGCTCTTCTTTACCGTAAGCCTCCAAGGCTTCCATCCCCGCCTTGCCTTTGTAGAGCCGGTCTGCCGTTTGTGCCAGATTGATGTCTATGGAAACAATTTCATTATTCTGTTCACAGATTACCAGATTGGATTTACCCGCAAGCAGCTCCGCTACAGCCCGGGATCCCATTCTGGCACCTGCTACCCGATCCCGCAGCGTTGGATTTCCGCCCCGCACCACATGGGCGAGACGCGCAAATTTTGTTTCCACGCCAGTTTTCTCCTGAATGCGCTTTGCAAACGCCGGATCCGCATAATCGGGAATCAGCTCCGACACGATTACAATAAAGCCCCGCTTACCGGCATCCTTCAGCCGCTTGATCTTCTCACACATAGCCGCTTCGTCGAAAGGCACTTCGTTGATCACACAAGCTACTGCGCCGCAGGCAATTGCTGTCTGCATAGCGATACCGCCGGCATTGTTGCCCATAACCTCCACTACGTTGCACCGAGCGTGGGATTCGCAGGTATCCCGCAAGCGGTCCACCATTTCTACTACGGTATTCATAGCGGTGTCATAACCGATAGCATATTCCGTTGAAGTGATGTCGTTGTCGATGGTACAGGGAATACCAATGGTAGGAATACCCCGGTTTGAAAGATCGGTAGCACCTCGGAACGTACCATCTCCACCGCAGGCCACAATTCCGTCAATTTCATATTTTTTACAGGTGGCAATCGCCCGCGCCATGCCCTCTTCCGTCTTAAACTCCGCACATCTGTCTGAATACAGGATTGTTCCCCCCAGGGTTACTACATTGGAAACATCCCGGGCCGTCAGCGAGCGTACGTTGTCGTTTACCAGACCGCTGTAGCCGCCGTTGATTCCAATTACCTCAACGCCGCTTGCAAGGGCGGCCCGCGTTACGGCACGCACTGCGTTATTCATACCGGGTGCGTCTCCGCCGGAGGTGAGCACCCCGATTTTTCTAAAACGTGTTGCCATATTTTTATCTCCTATCTGTATTGGTAAAACATAGTAGTATTATTGTAATACCATGCAGATGAAAAATCAAGGGTTTTCTGCGTTTTTGGATATGTTGCTATTACATACGGCGATATACAATTTTGTAATATGTTTTGGCGGTCATAGAATACACTATGGAATAGATCAGGGCAAACACCAAAACGGTGCATATGGTGCACACGAGAAACAAAAGCTCATTCTGCAGATTTAGAAGATACAGAAGCTTTGTAAGAATGGGGAAAGCTGCAGCAATATGCACCACTGCCGTCAGCAACGGAATGAAAAAGACAATAACCACCTGGGTGCGTACCGTCTGCTTCACTTCCTGCCGGCTCATCCCTACTTTCTGCATAATAGAAAAACGCTCCTTATCGTCGTATCCCTCTACAATCTGCTTATAGTAAATAATCAGCACGGTTGCCATCAAAAACAGCGCCCCTAAGAAAATTCCAAGGAAAAACAGGCCGCCATATGTGTCAAAAAAGCTGGTCCGGCTCAATTCTCTTCCGGAAAATGTGATTTTTTCGGCGCCGGGGAACTCCAGATTTCGTATTTCTTTCAGTTGTCCGGCCAACTCCATTTTTTCTTCCTGGGTGCCGTCCGTATCAAATGCAATATGGCAGGTAAAGGAATCGTATGATTCCCCATACAGCTCTTTTGCAGCAGCCGCCACAGGCGCTGCTGTATCCAGTTCATCGACTACCAGGTAGCAGATTTCTGCAAGATACGCAGTATATGTACCAATTTCGGGAGAGGCGCCGCCTGTACCTGCCAGCCGGAAGGAGCATCCCAGAATATCAATGGAATCCCACTCCTTTGCCTCTTTGCCATCAAAAACATTCCCCAAGGCATAGATCTCTCCCGCACCCACGGAAACATGTTCACCGGACAGTGCATAATAATCGTCTTTTGACAAAAAGACAAGCAGATGTATTGCAGAAGAAACATCTGCATCACTGCCGGAAACAAAGGCATTGCCTTTTCGCTGGGTAGATATTGTCAAAGAAGTGGAAACCTCCATGTTTTCCACCTGCCGGCCCGCTTCGGATACTGTTCCTTCCACGTAGGACAGCAGTGCGTCTCTGTCAAAATTTGCTCCAGGAAGATATGTAGCCGATATATCAATTTCCTGGGGAAACCGGGTATGCAGTAAGTCGTCTATCCCTACAAACATAGAAACAGTGGTAGAGATCATCACTAACACCGCGGTAGATAAAATGCAAATACTGGCAAGACCAGCGGCGTTTTGCTTCATCCGATAAATCATACCGGATATGGTAGTGAAATGGGCGGGCTTGTAATAATATTTTTTATTTTTTCGCAGCAGCTTCAGGAAAATAATGCTGCCGGCCGTAAATAGCAAATACGTGCCTATAATTACTAAAATCACCGCCACAAAAAACATTCCAAAAGCATCCAGGGGAGACGCAATGGTCAGAGCTATCCAATATCCTGCTCCCAGGGTGAGGGCCCCGGCAAGGGCGGAAATCCACTTCGCCTTCGGTTCCTTTTCTCCGGCACTATTGTCCCGCAGCAGTTGAATGGGATTGGCCAACCGCACCTGCAGCAAGTTGAACAAAAGATTCAATACTGCAATCCCTGCAAACAACACCACAGTATATACAATAGACTGGGAGCTGACTTCAAAACCAAAATTGGGGTCAAAGTCCAAAATCCGATATAAAATCAGCGTGACCAGCTTGTTGAACAGCACGCCAAGCCCAAGCCCTAGAATCATACTGCCCAGATATACATACAGGCTTTCAAAAAGCATAGTAACTCCAATATGCTTTTTTTCTAAGCCTAGGATATTGTAAAGCCCAAACTCCTTTTTGCGCCGTTTAATCACAAAGCTGTTGGTATAGAAAAGAAATATGACTGCAAAGATAGCGGTTACGCCTATTCCTATAGACATAAGCGTGCTTAAATTGCTGCTTTTAATAGTGGAGGTGTGAAAGGTCAGTGCACACATATTGTAAAACATCATGACCGTTCCGGCACAGGTGAGCCAATACGGCAGATATGTTTGCCGGTTATTTTTCAGCCCGGTAGCTGCCAGTCGGGGGAGAAATCCTTTACGCATGCTCCTCACCCCCCACAGACAGCAGGGTAAGCGAAGAGGCGATGTCCGCATAAAAGGCTTCCCTGGTCCGTTCTCCCCGGTACAGCTGGGTAAATACCTCCCCATCCCGGATAAACAGCACACGAGAGGCATGGCTCGCCGCCTTTACACTGTGGGTCACCATAAGAATTGTCTGCCCCTCTCCATTGATCTGCGAAAACATATCCAACAGATTGTCGGAAGCGCGGGAATCCAGCGCGCCGGTGGGTTCATCCGCCAAAATAAGCTGCGGTCCGGTAATCAACGCACGAGCTACAGCGCACCGCTGCTTTTGTCCCCCGGAAACCTCATACGGATACTTCTCTAAAATATCTTCTATATGCAGCTTCTTTGCAATGGGTTCCAGCCGTTCCTCCATCCTCTTGTAATTCTCGCCGGAGAGCACCAGAGGCAGAAAAATATTGTCCCGGATACAAAAGGTGTCCAGCAAATTAAAGTCCTGGAACACAAATCCCAGCTTTTTTCTTCGAAATATGGACAACTGCTTTTCCGCAATAGACGTTACATCCTCCCCGCCCAGCAGCACTTTTCCCCCAGTAGGCCGATCCAGGGAGGCGATAATGTTGAGCAGCGTAGTCTTACCTGATCCGGATTCTCCCATAATGGCTACATATTCGCCACGTTCCACAGAAAAATTTACTGCGCTCAGGGCCTGTACCTGTGCGCCTCCAAAGCGTGTGGTATAAATTTTCTTTACATTTTTTACTTCTAACAGCGGCATATAAATATCGTCCTTTCTGTATAATCTGTGATCATTGTACTAAACCGCTGATACAGTTTCCATAGATTCAGCTTACATTTTCCATTCTATTCTTACATTTTTGTAAGGCTGTTATTCCACCTGCACATCCTGCCTGCCAAAGTGAATGCAGACACAGGTACCCTCTCCCGGTTTAGACGTAATAGACAGCCTATGGCACAGCTTTCGACATACCATATTGCAAAGGTACAGTCCAAGTCCGGTAGCCTTTTTATCAATCCGGCCATTGCTGCCGGTAAAGCCCCGCTCAACTACGCGTGGCAAGTCCTCGCTTCGGATCCCGATTCCCGTATCCTGCATGAACAGCATCGTTCCCGTGTCTTCTGCCCATTCACTCCAAACGCGGATTTCTCCGGCAGCAGTATATTTCAGCGCATTGGACAAAAGCTGTTCCGTCACAAATACCAGCCATTTCTCATCGCTGATCACAGTACAATCCAGTGATTCGGTAACAATTCCAATCTTTTTATATATGAAAACAGGTGCGTATTTCTTTATCGCCTGCCGGACAACATCGGATAGGTTACAAGGCTGAGCGCACAGGTCGGCGGCAATAGAACCAATTCGCAGATATTCCAGCGTCAGGCCGGCATACTGCTCAATTTTAAACAGTTCCTGACGCAGCTGGGACACGTCTAAATCGGTATTCTGCTGAAGCAGAAGACTCATGGCTGCAATCGGCGTTTTAATCTGATGCAGCCACAGGGTGTAAAAATTTTCTGCATCCTGTTGCATTTTCATCTGTGTTTCCAAAAGTAACTCCCTATCCTGGCACAAACGCATGATAAGGGCATGAAAATCCTGCTCCTCCAAAGTTTTCGCTACAGGAAGCTCTTCTAAGAACACAATATCACCGCGGCAAACCTGGCAAAGTATGCGATGCTGCCTGCAATAGCGCATAAAATCCTTTACAGCCACAGGAACCCCTATCACGCCAAATAGAGCCGCTGCATAAAGCACTGCGGGGAGAGGGATTCGAAACAGGACAAACACCACCATAAAAATCAATATGAGCAAAAACAACAGGAAAAGAAGAATTTTTCTATCCCGCAAATACTGAAAAAACATACGTATGATCCAATCTTTCTTCGTAGTCGATTTCACAGGGCATATTTTCTACGGAATTATATATCCCGCATTTTTCTTCGTTATAATAAAATCGGAAAGACCCACGTCTGCAAGCTTGCGGCGCAGGCGAGTCATATTAACGGTGAGCGTATTGTCGTCAATAAAAGCATCGCTTTCCCAAAGCCTGTGCATAATCGTCTCCCTTGAGACGATACTCCCTCCGTTTTCCATCAGCAGCTGCAGAATCCGAAATTCATTTTTTGTCAGTTCGGTTTTCTGATTTTGGACCTGAAGTGTAGCATCCGCCAAATTCAGGATAGCACCTCCCCGTTCCAGCAATTGAGTGGACGCGCCGAACGAATAGGTTCGGCGGATCAATGCCTGCACCTTGGCGCACAGCACAGTAAGGTCAAAAGGCTTGGGGATGAAATCGTCCGCCCCCATATTCATGGCCATGACAATATTCATTTTGTCCCCCGCTGAAGATAAAAAGATAATTGGAACACTAGACAGACTGCGAATCTGCTGACACCAGTAATATCCGTTGAAAAAGGGGAGAGAGATATCCAACAGTACCAGTTGGGGATCAAAAGACGTAAAGGTTTCCAAAACATGCTGGAAATCCCCGGCGCACAGCGTTTCATATCCCCACCGAACAAGTTGATTTTCCACCGCTGCCGCAATGGCAGCGTCATCCTCGACAATCAATATTTTATACATAGCCCGACTGGCCTCCGCATGTAAAACTGTATCAATATAATAACACAATCATTTTCCGAATGCAACAGAAGGGACGAACAAGGAAGGAAGCTTACAAGGAATGTCCTCCTCCTTTCTCTTGGAAAGGATGTCCCCTTCTCATCAAGGGGGCCCGGCTTTATCGGGAAAAGGAGAGAGATGATATACACCGCCGCATCTTTGCGAACTTGTTAAATTTCATAAATTCCGGCCCTTTTTGTTGAAACGAAACCCTTTTCATGGTAGAATATTCACAGCAATCAATTTGGAGGACAATATATATGTTTGCAGACTCTTTTTCCTTTGAAACCTTTGAAGGCACAAAATGGACGGCGCCTTACCGCCTCCGCCTGCCGGAAAACTACAGCATTGAAAAGAAATATCCCGTTGTGCTGTTTTATCACGCTGCCGGCGAACGGGGGGACGATAACATTATGCAGCTTGCGATCGGACTGCCTGTAGCTATGCAGGATCCGAACAGCCCCCTGTACGATGCCATTATCATTGCACCGCAATGTCCCATAGACAAAAAGTGGGTGGACACAGACTGGAGACTGGGCAATTATCGTGTAGACGATACACCGGAGACCGTCTACATTCAAACCGCGCTGGAGCTGCTGGACTATACCTTAAAAAAATATAGCTGCGACAAATCCAGAATCTATCTTATGGGTATTTCTATGGGATCTTTTGCGGTATGGGACACCCTGGCCCGTCACGGGGAACGGTTTGCCGCTGCTTTTGCATGCTGCGGTGCAGGCGACCCGTCAAAGGCAGAACAGATGCAAAATATCCCGATTTGGGCATATCATGGCGCATTGGATCCGGAAGTGCCTGCCGACGGTACCAGAAATATGGTGCAGGCCATTCAGGCGGTAGGCGGGGAGAAAATCCACTACACAGAATATCCCGATTTGAATCACTGGAGCTGGGATGCCGCGTATTCCAGCTACGACGATATCCGGGCAATGTTTCAACAGCAAAAAAGCATACAATAAGTACTTGCCCCGGTAGGAGGGGGAACATAGATGAAGAACTGGGGAAAAATTCTGGCATTGTTTTTGCTTTTGACCCTGCTTGGCAGCAGCTTTTTCTCCTGCCGCAGCGCAGAGTCGAATCCGCCAAAGGACGATGCAGAGGATCGTCAGGAAGAAGAGGACTTTCCCCGTACGGGAAAAGACAACATCGCCGTATGCATTGACGCCGGTCATGGATTTGGCGATGTGGGGTGCGGACCAGCTTATATAGGTGCCTATGAATATGAAATCACCATCCGCGTGGCACAACTGCTGCGGGACAAGCTGGAGAAAGAAGGAATTACCGTGATCCTTACTCATGACGGAAGTACCTTTCCCTCCTCAGAAGAAATCACCAAACTGGCGGACCAGCATAGTATTTCCTATAAGCCGGAAAATATGATTGACAACAATGTGTTTAGCGCCTATGAACGGGTGATTTGGGAAAATGTACTGGATCGTCAGACGGCCGGGGGGCTGGATTTCTTTGTGTCCTTGCATGTAAATTCCGTTGAAAACGCACCGCAGGTTTCCGGCATGTCCATCGACTACTGCGAGGACAATCCCAACCGCTCCTTTTTACGGGGCTTTTCCAACAACTTAAAAAAAGCATGTTTAAATGCGGAACTGACCGACACCTTTACCATATTTGAAGATACATACGAAGATTCCTTCATCGTTACAAAGTATACAGAGGTTCCATCTGTTCTAATTGAGATGGGATACTCCACCAATACAAACGACGCCCAAAAGCTGTGTTCTGAAAAATGGCAAAATCAGTTTGCCTCTCTTTTATGTGAGAGAATCTGCTACGCTTTTGGGAAATGATAGCGCCGGGTCCGCCGCGCTTTCTGTGCAAACTGGCATATCCCCTCGGCAAATAAAGGGGAAAACTGCGTTTTTTAACAAAATAAAAATTTCCCGCATTTAATTTTTTTCATCTGCTTGACATCCCGGTTTCTGTGGCTATAATGTTTACTATATCTAAAATGCAAAAGGTCAGGGTAAAGCAATGAAGAAAAAGGTTGGCATCGTCGGATACGGCGGCATGGGACAATGGCATGCCTGCAGCATTACCGGCACCACATATTTGGAATCCATCCCCTTTGAAGAAAGCGATGTAGCAGAAGTCGCCGGTGTGTATGACATTGATCCGGAAAAAAGAGGCAAGGCCCAGGCAGACGGATATACTGTATATCCATCTTTGGACGCTCTGCTGGCAGTTCCCGAAATCGATATCATAGTGGTGGCAACGCCCAATGATGTGCATGAATCCATTGCTGTGCAGGCAATGGAAGCAGGCAAACACGTTATTGTAGAAAAACCGGTGACCATGTCCTGTGAGGCTTTAGACGCTATGATCGCAGCAGCGGAGAAAAACGGCAAAAAATTTTCCGTGCACCAAAATCGCCGTTTTGATGATTATTTTGTAGCTATGAAGCAGCTTGCAGATGAAGGCACAATTGGAGATATCATCAGTATCGAATCCCGCATTCACGGTGATCACGGCGTGCCGGGGGACTGGCGTAAAACAGTGGAACAGGGCGGTGGCATGCTCTACGACTGGGGCGTGCATATGCTGGACCAGCAGCTGTGGATGCTGGGGTATGACGTTGACCGGGTATACGCCCGCTTTGACTATCTCACGGGGATTCCGGTAGATGATGGCTGCTTTGTAGATGTATATTTGAAAAGCGGCAAGATGCTGCATACAGAAATCTGCACCTACAACTTTATCCCGCTGCCAATGATGTATATGCGAGGCAGAACAGGCACAGCCTTGTTCGGTACCTGGGGAGACGATGTGCAAGTCGTACGCTGCACGGAATGGGGCGACCACGACAACATCCTGCCGGTAAAGGCTGCGGCAGGACTCACCAAGACGATGGCGCCCCGGACAGGACGCTCCATGGAACAACTTTCTATAAAACTTCCCAAAACAGACGTCCACGATTACTATCGCAATTTCTGCGCCGCCATCGACGGCAAAGCAGATTTGCTGGTAAACCATGCGCAGATGCGTGTAGTTATGCAGGTAATTATGGCAGCGTTTGAGTCTGCCCAAACCGGTACTGTTGTGAAATTTTAATAAAAAAGCTTCTCCTTCGGAGAAGCTTTTTTATTAAAACCAACTTTGCTTTTGCCACAAGCCTGGAATATTCATGATATTTCCAACTGCATCCGTTATCTTTTTTAGGTGAAATCCCCTGGATGGATGCCCGCAATCCATCACGCCTTCCACATAGTTGGGCAACAAATTTTTTATAGTATCATATACACCGCCGCAAATGACATATTTCGGTCCCAAAAGCTCTATTTCTTTTTTTATGAAACATCTATATTTTATAGCATACTGTTTGAATTGGTTCGGTGTATGTCCTGCAAATCCACCTCGTTTATTTAGATTCATAAATGCACAAAACGCAGCGTTATTTTTACCAGGCAGGCAAAAAAGCGCCTTCTCAATAAAAGTCCAATATTTCCCTGTATCTTTTTGTTTTTCCCTCATCCAAAAATTTTCCCCGCATTCTTGTCTATCAATATCTTCGATCACATTGGACACTCTGCAAATAATAAGAATTTTATTATATTTTTTCTCGCATAAATATCCGTCCGGATAGAAAAAATTTCTAAATGCATCGAATCCAGGATATTCTTTGGAGATAGGACAAATAGGCAAGGTTTTTTCCGGATTTTCTTCTGCGTGATGCGCCTTCTTCCAGGAACCAAATAGCTCTTTTAGATTTTTTGCTTTTTGGGCCTCTATTTCTAATCCTTCAAAAGTATACATTTATTTTTTCCTTTCTAAATACTGTGGAATATTAATTTTTCTGTTTTCCCCCCTTGACAAGCGGCCCACGGTATGCTACGTTGATATATACAAATATTCATGCGGACCATGTTGTCCGGTAGATTTTTATCTTGTCGTGCAAAGAGAGCTGCTTGGTGGGTGTAAAAGCGGACGCGACAGCCGGATGGTACCAGCCGCAGGTGTAAATTTTATAATAATTGAGTGAAACGCTCGGGTGGAACCGTGCGGACATTGTCCTCACCCCGACACATTTTTGTCGGTGCGGGGATTTTTTCTTTTCCCGTACCGTAAGAAAAAAGGAAAGGATAAAAAATTATGCGGATTCAATTTGAAAACGGTCCAACAATGGAACCCGAGCAGGCAGCTTCTATATACGACTTGGCTGCCCAGGCGGGCGCTATCTCCCGGGAGGTAATCGCTGCTGAAATCGATGGAGTGGTCATGGATCTTACTTCCGTAGTATCTCAGGACGCCAACATTCGCCTGCTTACCTTTGCAGATGAAGCAGGACAGCGGGTATTCAATCACACTGCAAGCCACATTCTGGCCCAGGCGGTAAAACGCCTGTATCCCGAAACGAAACTGGCAATTGGGCCTGCCATTGACAACGGATTTTACTACGATTTTGATTCAGAAATTTCTTTCACCCCCGAAATTCTCACAAAGCTGGAAGGGGAAATGAAGAAAATTGTAAAGGAAAACCTACGTTTGGAGCGATTTACGCTGTCTCGAGATGAGGCAATCGCTCATATGGAGGCTGCAGGAGAGCCCTACAAAGTACAGCTGATTTCCCGCGTGCCCCAGGGCGAGGAAATTTCTTTCTACCGGCAGGGAGAATTTACCGATCTGTGTGCCGGCGCCCACCTATTTGCTACAGGGCTTGTAAAGGCCATAAAGCTTACCTCCTGTACAGGTGCTTACTGGGAAGGCAACAGCAACAACAAAATGCTGCAGCGTATCTACGGTACGGCTTTCCCCAAAAAAGACCAGCTAAATGCATATCTGGCTATGGTTGAGGAAGCAAAAAAGCGGGATCACAACAAAATTGGCCGGGAATTGGAATATTTCACTACAGTAGACGTAATCGGCCAGGGACTGCCGATTTTGATGCCCAAGGGTGCAAAGGTAATCCAGACTCTGCAGCGGTTTGTAGAAGATGAAGAAGCCCGCCGAGGATACGTGCTCACAAAAACGCCCTACATGGCAAAGCGTGAACTGTACAAAATATCCGGACACTGGGATCACTACCGGGACGGTATGTTTGTTTTGGGCGATCCGGATGACGAAAGCAAGGAATGCCTTGCGCTGCGGCCGATGACCTGTCCCTTCCAGTATCAGGTATATCTAAATAAAAAGCGTTCCTACCGGGATCTGCCTATGCGGCTTGCAGAAACCTCCACCCTGTTCCGCAACGAGGATTCGGGAGAAATGCATGGACTAATCCGTGTACGCCAGTTTACGATTTCCGAAGCACATATCGTGCTGCGCCCCGACCAGCTTGCCCAAGAGTTCAAGGGCTGTTTGGAGCTTGCAAACTATATGCTTGAACTTTTGGGTCTGGCAGAGGACTGCACCTACCGGTTCTCTCAGTGGGATCCCAATAATCGGGAAAAATATGAAGGTACCACTGAACAGTGGGAGGAAGCCCAGGCAGTCATGAAAAACCTGTTAGACGAAATTGGGCTAGAGTATAAAATCGGTATTGATGAGGCCGCTTTCTACGGACCTAAACTGGACATTCAGATCAAGAACGTCCACGGTAAGGAAGACACGCTGATCACCCTGCAGATTGATATGCTGCTGGCTGAAAAATTTGGTATGGAATATACCGATTCAGACAATACGCAAAAAACGCCGTATATCATCCACCGTACCAGCATCGGTTGCTACGAACGCACCCTGGCGCTGCTATTAGAAAAATATGCCGGCGCGCTGCCCTTGTGGATTGCGCCTGTACAAGTAACCGTGCTGCCAGTGTCCAATCTGTTTGAAGAATATGCTGTGCAGGTGCGCGATAAGCTGCAGGCCGCCGGTATCCGGGTAGAAATGGACGCTCGCAATGAAAAGATTGGCTATCGTGTACGGGAAGCACAGCTCTCCAAGGTTCCGTATATGGCCATTGTAGGGGCCGATGAACAGGAAGCCGGAACAGTATCTGTCCGTGCCCGGAAAGAGGGAGAAGGCGGACTCCTGTCTGTGGACGACTTTATACAAAAGGTTCTCTTAGAAATCGCCGAAAAAAGAAAATAAGAAAAGCGCTCCCGTAAACGGGAGCGCTTTTCGTTCCCGCGGCGTAGAGAAATCAAAAAGAGGGACATCGTCCCTCTTTTTAAAACTGATTCGCCGGAGAAATGGCGTTCAAATCCTCGAAGGTTAAAATATCTGATAAAATATAGTTGGATACAAACATCCCCGCATGGGTCAGCGCAATGTTATCTCCTCGCCGTACCATATAACCCTTTTTCAAATAAAAGGGCAGCTTGGCGCCGTATAATTCCAGAAAATCACTGCCGAAGGTGCGCTGAAATTCTCCCAAGGGAAGTCCCTCCGAAAGGCGGAACTTCAACATAATATATTCGCCCATCCGAGCCTTTCCCTTTATCTCTTCAGAAGAAACTGTAATGCCGATATCGCTTTCAATATGCTCAATCCCCTTGATATATGCCTGCACATTGGGAACAAAAGAAAACCGGGTCCCGTTAAAATAAGAATGGGCACTGGGGCCAAGACCCAAATATTCTTCGCAGTTCCAATATTTCAGATTGTGCTTACACATCTTCCCCGGCCGGGCGAAATTGCTGATCTCATACTGCTTGTATCCCCGTTTTTCCAGCATAGCACAGGCGGCACGGTACATATCAAACTCCATATCCTCATCGGGAAGAGACAGCTGACGCCGTAGCTTGTAAAAAGGAGTGCCTGGCTCAATTTTTAAATTATACAGCGAAACGTGCTCCGGACGCAGCCGGGTAACATAATCAACCGACCCTAGCAGACTTTCTTGTGTCTGCCGGGGAATCCCAAACATAAGATCCACACTAATATTTTCAATTTTTGCCCGCCGGGCGTCCCGGAAGCACTGTTCAAAGTCCCCGCGGCTGTGGATCCTGGACAGGGCCTGCAGTTCTCCCTCATGGGCAGATTGCAATCCAATACTGATCCGGTTTACGCCGGCACGGCGCATACGGACGAATGTTCTATATGTGACAGTGGCAGGATTTACCTCTACAGAAAATTCTGCATTTTTAGCCAAATGAAAGGTATGGCGCACCCCGCGAACCAATCGAAGCAGCTGTTCTTCCGGCAAAGCCGTTGGAGTTCCTCCGCCGATATATACACTGTCCGGCGTGCGCTGGGATACAGCGCTTTTATAATATTCCATATGGGAAAGCAGGGCATTTATATAGCGTTCATAGATTGTATCGTCTCCGGGAGCGAAAGAATAAAAATCGCAATATGCGCACTTACTGCGGCAAAAAGGTACATGTACATAAACTCCAAGCTTTCCGCCCACATTTTGAACGACAGGCATACATCACTGCCTCCTTTCCCTATTGTTGCAATACAAGATTACACTGCTTATGATACCACAAATTCAAGGCCTGCGCAAGTCGTTTTCATGCCGACTTCTTCTGAATGTCTGAATTTACTGTGAATTTACAGGGATTCTATTGAAATAAAATGGAATTTATTATATAATGTATTGTGTGTTTTAATAGCACAAAAAATCCGGGTAACAGGAAAGGAAGAAAAATTGTGAAAGAATTTCATGTAGAGACCAAGTGCATCCAGGAAGGCTGGAAGCCCTCCAACGGAGAAGCCCGCGTGCTTCCCATCTATCAGAGTACCACTTATAAATATGACAGCGGAGAGCATCTCGGTCAGCTGTTCGACCTGTCCGCACCCGGACATATGTATACAAGAATTTCAAACCCCACTGTAGCGTGTGTGGAAGAGAAAATCGCCGCTCTGGAAGGAGGCGTAGGCGCTATGTGCACCTCCTCCGGTCAGGCTGCTTCTCTGCTTTCTATTTTCAACATTACAAGCTCCGGAGAAAATTTTGTTTCCTGCTCCACCATTTACGGCGGCACCGTAAACCTGTTTGCCGTCACCATGAAGCGTATGGGCATTGAAGTGCGCTTTGCCAGACCGGACATGACAGACGAGGAAATTCACGCCTTGTTTGACGAGAAAACCCGACTGGTATTTGGAGAAACCATTGCAAACCCTGCGCTGAACGTGTTGGATATTGAACGGTTTGCCGCGATTGCGCATGCCCATAATGTTCCGTTGGTCATTGACAATACATTTGCTACACCAGTGATCTGCCGTCCTTTTGAGTTTGGTGCAGATATCGTCATCCATTCCACCACAAAATATTTGGACGGACATGCTTCTGTAGTAGGCGGTGTCATTGTAGACAGCGGAAAATTTGACTGGCAGGCCAGCGGAAAATATCCCGAACTGACTACACCGGACGAAAGCTACCATGGCGTAGTATACACCCGGGATTTTGGCAGCGCCGCATATATCACAAAAGCCCGTGTACAACTAATGCGGGATCTGGGCACAACGCCCCAGCCCATCGCTATGTACATTTTGAATTTGGGACTGGAAACGCTCGCCCTTCGTATGGAACGCCATTTTGAAAACGGTCTGGCCGTGGCAAAATATTTGGAAGGACATGATAAAATCAGCTGGGTCAACAATCCTGCACTGCCCTCGAACACACAATATGAAAGATGTCAAAAATATTTGGGCGGTAAGTCCTGCGGTGTTGTATCTTTTGGGGTGAAGGGCGGCAGAGATGCAGCAATGCGGTTTATGAATCATCTGCAGTTGGCGCAGATTGTTGTACATGTTGCAGATGCACGTACCTGCGTACTCCATCCCGCGTCTACTACCCACCGTCAGCTTACCGATCAGCAGTTGGTAGATGCAGGCATCGGCCCAGACTTGATCCGTATGTCGGTGGGTATCGAAAACATCGATGATATTTTGGCCGACATCGAAAACGCCCTGTCTCAGGTATAAAAATATACACAAAAGGCATAACTAACCATAACGGAGGACAAGCCGTTGCCAATTAAAATTCCAAACGCGTTGCCCGCAACGGAGACGCTGCAAAGCGAAAATATTTTTGTCATAACAGAAAATAGGGCTATCACCCAGGACATACGGCCACTGAAAATCGCCATCCTGAATCTGATGCCTACAAAAATCACTACGGAAACTCAACTCGCCCGACTCCTGGGCAATACGCCGCTGCAGGTAGAACTGGAGTTGCTGCATACAGCTACGCATATGGCACGCAATACATCCGCTGAGCATATGCTCTCTTTCTACCGTACCTGGGAGGATGTGCAGAATGAAAAATTTGACGGCATGATTATTACCGGTGCGCCGGTAGAAAAAATGGAATTTGAAGCGGTTTCCTACTGGGACGAGTTATGCCAAGTTATGGAGTGGTCGAAAACGCACGTAACCAGCACCCTTCATATCTGTTGGGGCGCACAGGCCGGGTTGTATTATCATTATGGCATTGAAAAATATCCCCTGCCGGAAAAGCTATCCGGGATATTTCCGCATAAGAAGGACCGGAAAACTTCTATTCTGCTGCGGGGATTCGACGACAGCTTTATGATCCCCCACTCACGCCATACCACAGTGCAGCGACAGGATATTGAAGCTGTGCCGGAGTTAAAAATTCTTGCCTCCGGGGAAGAAGATCGGGTAGGCGTATTCGCCGTATCCAATCAGGGCGGCAGCCAGATTTTTATCACCGGGCACCCGGAATATGACGGAGAAACTCTAAAAGGCGAATATCTGCGGGACAAGGCTGCAGGTCTTAACCCAGCCCAGCCGGAAAATTATTTTCCGGCTGGAGATGATACAAAGGATCCCATCGTCACTTGGCGTAGCCATGCAAACCTGTTGTATTCCAACTGGCTAAACTACTTCGTATATCAAACCACACCTTACAACATCGAACAAATCGGTTGAACAAAGGAGACTGGCAATGGCAGATCAACCCCACGCAAAAACCCAAACCTTTTCCATTCATGACGAAAGGGATCGAACCATCCGGGATATACTGACGGCAGTATATCAGGCGCTGCAGGAAAAAGGATACGATCCCATCAATCAGATGGTAGGATATATTCTCTCTGAGGATCCTACCTACATTACCAATCACAAAAATGCGCGGGCGCTTATTTGCCGGATTGACCGGGACGAATTAATGGGAGCCCTTGTAAAATACTATTTGGGGCTGGGCTGAATCCTAAAACCAGGCAGGAGCAGGAGATACGGCGCATGATTGTTTATAAATTGTCAATAAACGCCAAGACAGGCGCTCCTGCCTACATGCAGGTAGATGCGCTTCCCCCAGGCGCCGCCGTGGCCCTGGGAAATTTTGACGGGATACACAGGGGACATCAACAGTTGTTTTCCAAGGCCAAAAGCGCAGGCTGCTCCAGTAGCGCTGCGTGGACGTTTACGCGCCTTGCAAAACCCGCGGATACAGTACCCTTTCTTACCGATACAAAGACTAAGCTGCGGCTTTTCGCTGCGTGCGGTTTGGATTATGCGGTTTTAGAGGATTTTGAAGCAGTTCGCTCCCAGACCCCCGCTGCCTTTGCAAAACAGTATCTTCCGGGGCGGCTTCTGGCTGGGAGTGTGATCTGCGGTTTTAACTTTCGTTTTGGAAAAGGCGGGGTAGGAGATGCAGACGCACTACAGGCGTATCTCGCCCCTGCAGGAATCCCCGTCTTAATTGAAAAACCGGTTTTATGGAAAAACCGAATTGTTTCTTCCAGCGCTATACGCAGCTGTATTTTGGACGGAGACATGGATATGGCCCACGAACTTTTAGGCCATCCTTTTTCCATATCCTTTCCTGTAGTACGGGGCAAGCAGCTTGGACGAACCATTGGTATTCCCACTATCAATCAAAGTTTTCCGGCGGGGCATATCATTCCTAAAAGCGGGATTTATGCCTGTACCTGCAACGTAGGTGAAGACATCTTTTTAGGGGTAGCCAATATCGGCGTGCGGCCCACAGTTACGGGAGGACATGTTCCGGTAAACTGTGAAACCCATATTATTGACTATAACGGACTTCTATACGGAAAAGAAATTCAGGTGAATTTTTTTCACCGTCTGCGGGATGAGGTTCGATTTGAAGATATCTCACAGTTGAAAGCGCAAGTGCAGCGCGATATACAAACCACAATCCACTATTTCGAAACTACATATGGCGGCTAATGTCGTCCTGCTTGCAGCGCATCCGCTATGGATGCGTTTCTACGTAAGAAAGGAGATAGAATTCAATGCACAAAAAGAAAAGGCTTGCAGTGGTCCTGATGCTCGTAATACTCTTTGCAGCAGAAGCCGTCCTCCTGTGCGCGCCGGCTGCGGCGCTGGAGGACCCCACTGTCTCCAACGCAAAAGGGATCTATCTCTACAATTTAGAAAACAATCAGGCTGTCTTTTCACTGAATGCCGAAGAAAAGCTTTATCCCACCTCTACTGTTAAAATTATGACAGGTATTCTTGCCATAGAAAAACTATCCGATAGACTAAACGAAAATATTACTGTAACAGCAGAAATGATGGCAGCGGTAAGAGGGAACAATATCGGGCTTGCAGCAGGCGAAGTGGTCACTATAGACAGCATGATCCGGGCGCTTCTGGTCAATGGTGCAAACGATGCAGCCTATGTGCTGGCGCATACCATATCCGGTTCTACAGAAGAATTTGTAACATTGATGAATACAAAGGCCAAGGAGCTGGGCGCCCACCACACTTACTACACCAATCCTACCGGTATGCACGATGAAAACATGTATTCCACTGCGGCGGATACGGCGCAAATCGCCAAATACGCTTACAGTCTGGAGTTATTTATGGAGGCCACCTCATCTGTGCGGTACGTTATGCCCGCAACCAATCGCTCCGAGGCACGTACACTGCATAACCGCAATTGTCTTTTGTCCGTATACTATGATAAAAATTATTATAACGAGCAAGCGCGTGGTATGAATGCAGGTTCTACTCCAGAAGGAGGGCACAGCGTTGTAACCGCCGCCACAGACGGAGAGTTGACCTATATTTCGGTGGTAATGGGTGCAGATACGATAGATGGAAAAGTTTATTCCTACATCAATACAACAAATCTGCTAGACTGGGCCTTTGATTCCTTTACATATACCCAAGTTCTCTCTCCCGAACAGATCGTGTGCGAAATTCCCGTTACACTTTCTACGGCGGTAGACTATGTAACGCTGGTGTCTACAGATACGCTGCGGGTATATCTCCCTTCTGATATAAATGTAGAAGAAGAAATTGAAATCAGCTATATTACAAATAGTGAATCGCTGCAGGCTCCCGTACACGAGGGACAGGTAGTAGGCAGTGTCACAGCCATCTATGATGGTGAGGTTATTGGCACTTCTCAGCTCGTTGCTACTACAGATGTATCCCGAAGCGATCTACTGTACGGGCTTCACAAAATTGAACAGTTTACAAAAAGCCGTTTCTTTATCGCTGCGCTGATTTCTGCAATCATTTTTACATTAATATATATTTTTGGCACAGCAATCCTACGTCAAAAGAAAGGAAAAAAGCGAATGCGGTTTTAGCCGTTCCCTGCTTTGCTTCCAATACCCATGAAACGAAAACATTTGGCCCCGGCAGTCCTTCTGCTCTTTTTATGCAGTCTTTTTCTATGGAGCGGTTGTACGATTCAAGCAGATTATTTGATCGGAGACGTAAACGGTGATGGAATTGTAGACATGCGGGATGCATGTGCTTTGCATCGATACTTGTCCGGCCGTTTCACTCCTATCTCTGCGAAAAACGCAGATGTAAGCTTTGATGAGGCGATTACAGATATAGATGCTGAGGTTTTGCGCCAGTATCTTGCGGGAATCAGCAATCCAGGCACGCGGTACGCTTCTATTACCATCAATGGTGCAAAACTGAACGCATATCAAATTGTAGTATCTAAAAGCAGCGATGGAGACTTCGCCTATTGGGCGGCAGACCAGCTTAGCGACACATTAGAAAACTTCTGCGGTGTGCGGCTGCCCATTGTTACAGACGATAAAGCGGAAACGGAATATGAAATTCTCATTGGAAATACGAACCGGATAGATACGGAAGACAGCGCAGAGTTTCCCGCATTATCCTATATGATTTATGCAGAGGATACCAAAATTGTACTTTTAGGGTCCGATTTTATGGTTGGCGGCGGTGTGGGATATCTTACGCATGAACTGCTGCGCAGCAGCGATGCATGGAATACACAAGTCGATATCACCATTCCCACAGAAAAGCAAATGCAAAAATACCATCCGCAAGCTGCGCAAAGCGTCATTTTGATCATCGGAGACGGTATGGGGCAAAACCACATCCAAATGGCTTGCGATCCCAAAGCGCGCGTGCGAGACATGGAGGGAACGGAAACGCCCACTGCCCAAAAGGCTATTGAAACGTTTTGGGCGGCGCAATTACCAGTAGCAGGAACTGCATCCACGAATAACATCCTTGGCGGCGTGACAGACTCCGCTGCATCGGCCACAGCGCTGGCTACCGGTTGGAAAACCCGCAATGGCGTAGTTGGTATGCGTCCAAATGCATTTTTAGGCGGCGAAACCGAGTCCCTGCGTTCTGTACAAAATGTACGGGAGCTTGCTTCTCTTTCCGGGAAAACCACTGCAATTCTTTCTACAGACAGAATTACTGGAGCAACACCCAACAGCTTTTTGGTACATCACAGCTACCGGTTCGACTACAGCATTATAGAGCAGCAGCAAGAGGCCCTTTCAGAAAGCGAGCTTGCATGTGATTTTCTTTGGTGCAGCTACGATGACAATGCGTTTTTGAGTCAGCTGCAAAAGGCCCTCCATGCAGCGTCCTCCAACAACAGCGGCTTTTTTCTGATGGCAGAGGAAGCCATGATAGATAAGTATGCTACCAAGCTGGACTACAACGAAACTATTCGTACCGTTTCCAGGCTGAACGACTGTGTCGCCTATGCGACCCTCACGGCAGTCTGTCATCCGGATATTGCCGTAATTGTGACTGCGGATCATGAAACCGGCGGCCTGACTGTTTCAGAGGATGGTATCTATTCCTGGACCTCTGACGGGGAGCATACAGGTACACCTGTGCCGGTATATGCTATTGGCGCCGGTACTGAAATGTTTCACAGTACCCTTGTAGAAAATACGGATATTGCCAAATACATTGCATCTGTATTTGGCGCCTCCTCTTTTGGAGGATAGCAAAAAACGGAGCCTGGGCTCCGTTTTTCGTTACCTGTGCGCGTTTTCATAAGCCTGTCTGATACGCTCCGGCATATCCTCCGGCTGCATAGACTGTAGGCGTTCTTCATTTCCCTCCCGAATCGCCTCTTCATAATACCAGCATTTATAGGAAAGCATGTCCAGCACACGGTTCATACGTTCTATCTCCGCTTCTACGTCAGCTTTTTGCTTTAAAAAAAGCTCCCTGCGCAGGACATATGTCTGTGGGCCCTGTGCACACCATTCCATAAATTGCTTAATGTCTTTGATCTCCATACCTGATTTTTTCAGACACTCGATTACGCGAATGGCCTCTATTTCCTTTTCATCAAACTGACGAATCCCGGAAACCCGTTTGATGTCTGGAAACAGGCCCTCTTTGTCGTAATAACGCAAAGTGGAAACAGGCAATCCAAACAGCTGCGATACTTGACCGATGGTATACATAACGCCTCTTTTTCATTCTTCTTAAAATATTTCAAAAAAGGTATTGACCTAAAGTTAAGTTTAGGATTTATACTAATTGTATCAAAGAAAAGCGACCCTGTCAATATATTTAACGGAGGCTTAAAAATGGCAAAAAAAGTTTTAATAATCAGTACCAGTCTGCGCAGCGGGAGTAATTCGGAAGCGCTTGCAGATGCATTTCTTGCAGGAGCTAAAACCGCGGGAAACTTTACAGAAAAAGTTACGCTGCAGCAAAAAAGTCTTTTCTTTTGCAAAGGTTGTCTGGCCTGCCAAAACCGAAAAACATGTGTAATACAGGATGACGCTGGGGAAATTGTAGAAAAAATGCGCCAAGCAGACGTTATCGCTTTCGCCACTCCTATTTACTATTATGAGATGAGCGGCCAGATGAAAACCCTGCTGGATCGGGCAAATCCGCTGTATTCCTCTGATTACGCATTCCGGGATATTTATATGCTCACAGCGGCGGCAGAAGACACCCCCCACGTGCCAAGGCGGGCCATCAGCGGGCTGCAGGGATGGATCGACTGTTTTGAAAAGGCCGCACTTGCCGGCACAGTATTTGCTGGTGGGGTAAACGACCCCGGAGCAATCGACGAGCATCCGGCATTAGAAAAAGCGTACGCCATGGGCATTACAATTTAGTGAAGGAGATTTGGACATGAAAGAAAATTTCATTTTAGCAACAGAATGGGACAAAACATTTCCCCCAAGCGATAAGGTGCAGCATAGAAAGATCACATTTCACAATCGGTATGGTATCACGCTGGTGGCTGATTTGTATGAACCGAAAGAAGCATCTAAAGAAAAGCGGCCGGCTCTTGCAGTTAGCGGCCCTTTCGGCGCAGTAAAAGAACAGGCCGCCGGATTATATGCACAAGCAATGGCAGAGAGAGGATTTTACACAATTGCCTTTGATCCCTCTTTTACAGGAGAAAGCGGCGGGAAGCCCCGGTATGTTGCCTCTCCGGATATCAATACAGAAGACTTCCAGGCCGCTGTAGATTTTCTGTCCGTTCAGGATACGGTGGACCCAGAAAAAATCGGTATTCTTGGTATTTGCGGATGGGGCGGTATGGCGCTAAATGCGGCCGCAATTGATACGCGGATTCGGGCGACAGTGGCTGTAACCATGTATGATATGACCCGTGTAAATGCAAAAGGATATTTCGACGAGGAAGACAGTGCGGATGTGCGCTATGAAAAACGCAAAGCTTTAAATGCACAGCGGACTGTAGATTACAGAAATGGAAGCTATGCAAGATCGGGAGGCGTTGCAGACCCGCCTCCCGCAGACGCGCCTTTTTTCGTAAAAGATTATTACGATTATTATAAAACAAATCGGGGATATCATATAAGATCTCTCAATTCCAACGAGGGATGGAATACAACGTCTGCCCTGTCCTTTTTAAACATGCCTATTTTGCAATACAGCAGTGAAATACGCAGTGCTGTACTGCTCGTACACGGAGAACAGGCGCATTCCTGCTATTTTAGCAAGGATGCTTTTAAAAAGCTGACAGGAGATAATAAAAAGCTACTGATCGTTCCAAGGGCGGTGCATACAGATTTGTACGATAATACAGACATAATCCCCTTTGATACAATTACAGACTTTTTGATGGAGCATATGTATGAATAAAAAGGGACCGCACAAAGTGCGGTCCCTTTTTCTACGCCTATCCTTTAAGTATTTAGTCTGCTTTTCCATCGGAGCCGCAAAGCTGTATCTTGTGCTTACAAAGCGCAATTACAGCCTCTCTTGCCGGACCCATATATTTCTTAGGATCAATCATCCCTGCATCCTCCAAAGCGCTGCGCACTGCTTTTGTCGCTGCTGCACGCAGTTCTGTTGCAAAGTTGACCTTGTTGATTCCCAGTTCAATGGTACGACGGATCATTTCATCGGGAATGCCGGATCCCCCGTGCAGCACCAGTGGTGCATCGATTTTATCCCGCAGAGTCGCCAAAAGTTCAAAGTTCAGCTTCGGCTCTCCCTTATAGAAGCCATGCGCTGTACCGATAGCAACAGCAAAAATATCCACGCCGGTGCGGGTAAAGAAATCCACTGCTTCTGCCGGATCGGTATACGCAATGTCTGCACTGCGTCCATCTTCCTTACCGCCTACCGTACCCAGCTCCGCCTCTACGGTAACACCACGGGCAGCAGCCATCTCCACTACCTTGCGGGTCAGCGCTATGTTCTCTTCATAGGGCAGCTTGGAACCATCAATCATTACGGAAGTGTATCCCTCCTGTACAGCATCCCGCACACCCTCGAAGCTTTCGCAGTGATCCAGATGGAGCGCTACCGGCACATCGGCAGCCTCTCCTTCAGCACGCACCATTGCCACTGCTTGACGCAAGGTAAGATATTTTACTGTAGTAGGGGTAGTCTGAATCATCACAGGAGAGCGCATTTGGCTGGCTGCGGCAACAATCGCCTGTACCATCTCCAAATTTTCTGCATTGAATGCAGGCACTGCATATCCCCCTGCACGGGCCTTTTGAATCATTTTTTTGCTTGTTGTATACATATTTTTGGTACTCTCTATACCTTTCTTTGAATTTATAATAATTTCAGCATGGCTAAATACGGTATGCCTGTACCGCAAAAGGTCATTCCAAAATATTGTCCGCAATCATTTTTTCTACGTTTTCTCGGGAAATATCCCCTTCCATAGGACCGAAAGCTGCCGTATTCAGTGAAGCAGCTGCCGTAGCCATTTTCGCCGCGTCCTCAATGGATTTTCCCTCCAGCAGGGCGCATAAAAACGCACCGTCAAAGCTGTCACCCGCTCCGGTAGCATCCAGCACAGGCACAGCATATACGCCAAATGCAAACTGCTTTTCCCTAGTATATATGATGCATCCCTTTTTCCCATTTTTCAGCGCAATAATTTCCAAAGCAGGATGCACCCGAAATAGTTCCTGTACTGCTTCTTCTATATCCTGGCATCCGGAAAGCATACGTAGTTCGCTTTTGCCGGGCAGGAACACGTTGGTCTGTTCCAATACTGCCGCAATAAGCTCCTTTGCCTCAGGATCCTTCATCAGTTCCGGGCGGACATTGGGATCAAAGGATATCCTTGCACCGGCAGTCTTAGCTGCTCGCATGGTTTCCACGATCCGGCGGCCAAAGGCCATATCCGCCATGAGAGAACAGCCCATAATATGGAAAAATCCAAGACCCTCCAGCTTCTGTGCCGATGGGGCAGGCGCCAGGACGGCAGGGGTGTTTCCAATATGAAAAATAAATTTTCTTTCTCCATCAGAGAAATATGTAACAAAGGCGCAGCCGGTGGAAATCCGATCATTTTTGATCACGCAGGAGCAGTCCACCCCGTCTCCTTCCAGACGCTCCAAAAGACACTTGCCAAAATCATCATCGCCTACACCGCCTACAATGGCGGCTCTGTGACCCAAACGGGCTACTGTATCGATAAAAATAGCCGGTGCCCCAGAGGGATACGGTCCCCGGAACACACCTGCCTTATCCAAGGGTTGATCCACACCGTCCCGCATAATCTCAACGATGATCTCCCCCATGGTCATAATTTCTGCCATTGGTTTCTATCCTTTCCGCGCTCGCTGTTTAAGCGCCGACAAACTGTTTTTTCAAGAACAGCAGAGAATCTGCGATCATTTTATCCATGCCTGCTTCATCTGCGCCGCCGGACAGGTCACGCCATACCTTAATGTCGCTGCCAACGGTGCCGCCGGATTTCATAAAGGGTTCCATAACGACCATCTTGTCATAGCCGATATCACGCAGTGCCTGACCGATTTCGGCCCAGGGCAAGTGGCCCATGCCAGGCAATTTCCGGTTGCCCTCTCCCACATGTACATGGGCAAGAAGGTTTCCAGCTTTTCGAATCGCACCAGGCAGATCATCTTCTTCAATATTCATATGGAACGTATCCAAAAGCAGCTTCACAGAATCGCGGCCTACATCTTTACAGAAGCGGATGCCCTCTTCGCAATCGGTAAGTAGAATTGTTTCAAAGCGGTTGAGAATCTCCAGGCAAATGGTAATGCCAAGGCGGTCTGCCTCATCTCCCACTTCCTGCATACCTTTAACTGCACGCTCCCACAACGCATCTTTATCTAAATCCTTAAAATCATAGGGCCAACAATTGTACAGGGCGCCAATTAACGTATTACAGTCGATTTTAACCATCTGATGCATAATGTCTACCAAAAATTGAACGCCGGCCTGACGGATAGCAGGATCTCCGGAAGATACGTCCTTGTCTCTGGGCGGCCCAAGATTTGCGGAAATCTCCAGTCCCAATTCTTTTGTTACGGTTCTCAGCTCGGCAAGCTGTGCGTCACTCATATTCACCAAATCGCCGCCGCCAATTTCGATTACATCGAAACCGGCTTTTTTCGCTTTTCTAGCCATTTCGCAGTAGTCTGCGCCCCAATTGCTTACCCAGTAAGCATACAGTGTTCCAAATTTCATTGTACAATCCTTTCTTTCTTATATAATCTTTATCGTTGTCCATCAATCCCATACACAAACTGCATAGGGCTAACAGCAAGAGAAAAAGCTTTTTCAATACCGGTCTGATTATATGTTACCGGAATACCAAGTTCGTTCACCATATCATACCATGTCCGATATCCAGCCGCATAGGCTTCGCGTTGCGCCTCCGTACCGTTTTTATACTGATCCTCATATGTAGCGCTGTAGCCCAGGAACAGCATATGCACCGACAAACGGCGGACATTTTCCCGCTCCCAGTCTGTCTCACAGGCTGACATAGCCTTTGCAAACAATTCCTGCATCGTGTCAAAGTGAGCTGCAAAATAGGTTTTGGAATAGATATCAAAAGGATATTCATAGTCGTTGAGAACACAGCCCATTTCGTCTCCAGCCTGGATGAGCATTTGAATATATGTATATATATGCGACCAGCCCGGCCCGTAATATGCCCGCAGATATTCTTCCATACGCAGGATGTATTCTTCCTCTACCATACCGCCGTCCCACATAAGCTCAGAAAGAAGATATGCGTCCAGTCCCTCAAAAGAACTGCCGGCCGTGCCCACTACATAAAAACCGGTAGCTTTATGTTCCATAAACCAGACAAAGTCATTATATAGATTGGCAAGATTCGGCTGCGGGCACAGCAGATAATAGATGTTTGTAGGGTAGTACCAAATATACGTTTGTGAGCAGTGCTCCGTCCATCCAAGATAATAGGCTTCTTCCTTGATATTGGAATAGCCTAGGCTGTTGCCGTCCACTTCACATTCTCCGCTTCCTATAGGATGGTTTGCACATCCGTTCCAACAATACAGCAGTACGACTTCCTCATTCAGTACCGCATCCTTTGGCGGGATACGCACGTCTCCATACGCGTTGGTAATTACCCGAATGCCAGGGTATTCTTTGCGCAGAGCATCGTCAATCCGATTTACAAAGGGCACCAGTACACCGGCCTGACTTCCTTCCGCCTGATAGGTAGCGCTGCACTCTGCGCACACGCAGAATCGGCCCTCCGCAGAATAGGCACAGGAAATTTCTGTAATATCCTTGCCCACAACACCGCCGGCGGCGATTCGCTCATCCAGCAGCTTTTTCATATTAGAAAGGCATGTTTCATAAGAGGTTTCTAATGACAGACAAGGCACAGTCGTGTCTGGAATAAAGTAGTCCAAGGAATGTGCGTTCAAAAACAGACGCTGGATTCCGTATCCATACTCCGGCCGCAGCATACTGGATTGGGCGCTGCATCCGCTGAGCTTGCGCTTGATTACAGAAGAATATGTATAATCATTTTTAAAAGGATCAATGGTGACACAGCGATACCGCACCGAAGGGACCTGTTCGTCACGCATTCCATTTGGCAGATCTACCGTTTTGGCTGTATACAGCACTTTGTCGTCATACCCTAAGAAGCGATAGCCGATATATTCCTCCAACAGCTCGTACACACCGTACATCACGCCTCTTGCAGCGCCGCCCATGATAGTCAGTGTTCCATCAGAAACAGAAATGGAAAATCCGTCATCTCCTAAATTGCGGGATCCGTCATCGGCGCACAGTACAATTTGATAGGGATCAAAGGAGACACCCAAAGCAATGGGCAGGGTTCTGCCGCAGGCTTCCTTTACGTATTTTTGCAGTTCTTCGGCCGCAAACACAATATTGGCGTTGTCGGGGTCTGCTGCCAAAATGGTATATTTCCCGATATTTTTTCCTGCAATAGTGATGGTTCCGACGTTGGTATCGGGCACGGGATATTTTTCCGTTATATCAATTGCTCCAGCCAAATGCAGCTTGAGCATCAAGCTATCCATCGCAAGAATCTCACCATCTCCATCCACATCGGCAAGATCCAGTTCAATCCAATTGGTTACATTGGCTAGATATTTGGTCAATTCCAAAGCATCCATAGGCGTCAGTTCACCATCTCCGTCAATATCTCCCCGCAGAAAGGATGCCGCACCAGCCGGTACGGCAATGACAACAGCTGTAAGGAGCATGGAAAGAACCAGGAGAGTAGAAAGCAGCTTCTTTTTCATAACAATCTCCCAAATAATTTTTATAATCTTTGCTGAACAAAGCAGCAATACAGTAAATATGCACTGGTTTTATTGTAAAAAAGGCCTGCTTTCATTATAATATACCTTCCCGTTTTTTTCAATAGTTTTTCCCCTATCTGCTATAGAAAATCCTCTGTCTTGTAAGGCACGGTTTGATTGTAACGCTGGTTGACAAACATGTGCATATTTTGTTATAATATGGATAGTAATTTATGAAGGGGAAATCTGTATGGACCAAAACGATCGCAAATGTGCACACATCAATTTTGCATCCACTCCAGGCAATCCTCTGCTGTTCTGTACACCTGCACAAGCGACTGCCCTACTTTGTGAAGAACGTAAACCTGTATTTCTGGTGCGTCATGGTCTCACCGCATGGAACTTGCAGATGCGGCTGCAGGGCAGGGAAGATATTCCTCTAAATGAAGAAGGCCGAAAGCAGGCGCTCTACTGCGCTTCGTTCTTGGGAAAAGCTCTTATCAACAGCAAGCTGAACACGCAAAAAGTATATAGCTCTCCCTTAATACGGGCTTACGATACGGCATCTTATATCTGTGACAGCCTTCGTATTGCAAGCCCCACTATTGAAGAAGGGCTGATCGAGCGGGACTATGGCTCCCTGTCCGGACTGACCCCTGAGAAAAAGAAAGAAATTTATCCCACGCCAGCCGAATATCCCAAGGATCTGGAAAGTATTCCCCATGCTGCTCGGCGCATGAAACGCACGCTTTCTCAACTGTGCCTTGCAAGTGACGAAGGGGTAATCGTGGCTGTAACACATGGAGGCATTATGAACGCTTTGTTCTCCTCTTTGACTGGAGGCAGGGCTGGTCTAGGACCAAATATCACACGAAACTGTACGGTTGCTATGGTTGCTGTTGGAAAATATGATGTGATTCCATTGTCTTTTAATTTGACGGCTCATGTTTTTCCCGAATATGTACGCGAAATCAATTTTCCCATGTCTGTTTAAATGATTTAAATAAAAGCGTCCCGCCGCAGCGGGACGCTTTTTGCTTATGAAACAGGTTCTTAGGATCCACAAAACTGCAATTCTTATCGCAGGCGGGCCAAACGGTGTATTTCATAGTCCAGCACATCTACAAACTGCAAAAGCTCTTCCTCTGTGTTCTGATGAGACAGGCTGATACGTAAAGAGCAATCTGCATCGCGCTGACTTAGCCCAAATGCCAAAAGAGTAGGACTTATCTTTTTTGTCCGAGCGCTGCAGGCGCTTCCCGCGCTGACACAGATACCCGCGGCAGACAAAGCCCGCAGCATCACTTCGCTTTTAATATTGGGAAGTGTTATATTAACAATTGCATCCACACCGTTTTTCGGCGCATTGATTTGCACCAGAAGATGCAGCTTTTCCAAAAGGACGGCACGCAGACGATGCAGTACCTGAGCACGCGTCTCTGCCTCCTGCATTCCCTCTAAAGCGGCTGCACCAAAAGCGGCGATTGCCGGAACATTCTCCGTACCGCTGCGCAGCCCTCCCTCCTGGCCACCGCCCATGAGCAGAGGAATGATCCGTTTCCCACGAATCATTTGGGGAGAAATATACAATGCCCCTGCACCTTTGGGGGCGTATATCTTATGGGCGCTTACCGACAACAGATCCACTCCCAGCGCAGCCGGTGTGAAGGGAATGCGCATATACGCCTGCACTGCGTCGCAGTGTACCACGGCTCCGGGACTATTCCGGCGGACAATGTCCACTGCGGTGCGGATCGGATACAGAGCGCCGGTCTCATTGTTTACCAACATCATAGACGCCAGAATGACACTGTCGTCTGCTTCCTGCTCCAAATATTCCAAATCCAGCACCCCATGACGGGTTGGAACACGCACTACAGTAAATCCGTCTAATTCCAATCTTACAGCGGTGTTTTCAACAGAAGGATGTTCTCCTTCCGTAATAAGAATCTTTCCCCTGCTGCCGTTTTTCTCTGGTCTGTTTTTGGCATAGACAGTTCCCCAAATTGCCTGGTTGTTTGCTTCCGTTCCACAGGAACAAAATAAAATTTGCCCGTCTGTCTGCCGACGCACGTCCAAGGATAGCGCTACATACCGCCTTGCTTCTTCCAACAGACGATGGGCATCTATTCCAAGCCGATGGACAGAACCGGGATTTCCATAACATATGCACAAGGCTTCCCGCATTTTCTGCAGGGAAGCCTCTGAGGGTTTCGTTGTTGCACTGTTATCCAAGTAAATTTCTTTCATATCCTTACGCCTTACTTAAATGCAAAATGCTCCAGCACCAGCTCCAGCTCATCCAGATGATCCTCGTAATACTTCGGGGTGGAAGTGTAGGTAATATAATATATATAGTTTTCCCGTAGAGCAGCAACAATTATATACTGATATTCCTTCTCGTTCAGCGTTGCATCAAATGCATATTTCTTTCCATCAATGCCGCCCAATACGACCTCTTCTTCTGCGGTCACTTCCATTTCTTCATAGATGCCTGCAAACTGTTCAGTATAGCTTTCCCACCAAGAAGAAACAGTATCGCCCGTCATATTCACGCCAAATGCTGTAACAGATATGCTGGTGGCATCTCCAGAAGAAAAATAGGCAGCAGTGTAAAGTGAGGATTTATCCACCCGCCAGCCTTCCGGCACATAAAACAAATAATCTGCATCTTCCGATGAGGCAAGCTGCATACCAGCGGGAACACTCGAATCCATTTTTTCACATCCGCCCAGAACCATACTCAGGGCAAGCAGAAGCGTCACCAGCAAAAATCCTGTTTTCTTCATCGTTATATCCTTTACCTTCCTTTGGTTGGATTCAAGCAAATTGCCCCCACTTACTCATAGATAGGATATTGCTTGCAAATCTGCGTAACTGCGTCCCGGATATAATCTGCTTTGGCATCAAATTCTGTTGCGGCCAAAGCCATCAGGTTTGCCAACGTCTTCATCTCGGAAACGCCTAGACCGCGCGTCGTCACTGCCGGCGTACCAACACGAATACCGCTGGTGACAAATGGCTTTTCCGGATCGTTGGGGATAGAATTTTTATTTACAGTGATATAAACCTGATCCAATCTTTGCTCCATTTCTTTGCCGGTGATTTGCATAGGCCGCAGGTCTACCAACATCAAATGGTTGTCCGTTCCTCCGGATACCAAATCAAAGCCCTCTGCAAGAAGTCCTTCGGCAAGGGCCTTCGCGTTTTCTACAATTTTTTTCTGATACTCCTTAAAGGAAGGATCCAAAGCTTCCCCAAAACAAACTGCCTTGGAGGCAATGATATGCTCCAGCGGGCCGCCCTGCATACCAGGGAATACAGCCTTATTAATCTTTTTTGCTATTTCTTCATCATTGCAAAGAATCAGTCCCCCTCTAGGACCTCGCAGCGTCTTGTGGGTTGTTGTGGTAACCACATCCGCATAGGGAATCGGAGAAGGATGCAGTCCTGCTGCAACCAGACCTGCAATATGTGCCATATCCACCATAAACATGGCGCCTACATTTTTAGCAATCTTAGAAATCCGCTCAAAATCGATGGTTCTGGCATATGCAGATGCGCCGGCGATAATCAGTTTGGGGGTGCATTCTTTTGCAGTCTTTTCCATAACATCGTAATCGATAAAGCCATTCTCGTCTACGCCGTAAGGAACAAAATTATAATTTATACCGGAAAAGTTTACAGGACTGCCGTGGGTCAGGTGACCGCCATGTGCCAGGTTCATACCCATAACGGTATCCCCATGAGAGAGCAGCGCCATATAAACGGCGGTATTGGCCTGTGCGCCAGAGTGAGGCTGCACATTAGCAAAGTTTGCACCAAAAAGCTTGCAGGCACGCTGAATAGCGATGGTTTCAATTACATCCACGCATTCACAACCTCCATAATATCTGCGGCCCGGATAGCCTTCTGCATATTTATTTGCAGGGGGAGTCGCCATTGCGAGCATTACAGCTTCTGAAATCATATTCTCGCTGGCAATAAGCTCTAAGCCTCTTTTTTCCCGCTGCAATTCTGCAGCAACGGCATTACCGATCTCGGGATCTGCCTTTTGAAGTTTTTCAATTACTGACTGAACCATTATTATATCTTCCCTTCATTTCCGTTTTTTACTTCTTGTAATAATACTTTTATTATACAGGATGCACTAGCGCTTTGCAACAGAATTTTATGAACATCAGAAGGATTTTACACAAAAAAGCCGCAGGTTTTTACCTGCGGCTTTTTATTCTAAAAATTTATACCGTTTCCTTCTTCTTACGAATCAGGACAACTGCTGTACATGCTGCAGCTGCAACTGCTGCTGCAATAAAGATATACATCATGTTGTCGCCAGTCTGCGGAGGCTTTTTATCGCCGCCTGCAGAAGCAGTGGTATCCTCTCCTTCGGGAGCAGTCGTTACAGGAGGTTCTGGTTCTGTTCCGTTTTTATCAGCCTCATATGCTTTATACAGGGCAAGGTATGTTTCATATGCCTCTGCAGCACTAAGCTTAAATTGTGCCAATTCAACAGGAGACAACCCGCCAATTGCAGCAATAATTTCTTCCAAAGCTGCTTTGTCAGCGTCTGTCATGTCCTCATATGCCGGCAATGCGAGAATTTTTTCTTCCAAGCTAGCCAGCAGTTCAAGATCTACATCTTCTGTAGCAAGGATTTCAACATACTTTGCAACAAGACCAAAGAAAGTATCCGGATAGTTCAACGCAATATAATCAGAGTTAATAGAATCCTCTTCTTCCATAAGTACCAGAGAATACAGCAGCTCGATTACCTGTGCTTTTTCTTCTGCTGTTGCTGCATCAGAAGCCAACAGTTTTTCTGCATCTTCTATAAATGCATTAACCTGATCCATATCTACTGTATCTGTGCCGCCGTAAACCAGTTTAAAGAATGCATTCACAAAGTTGTCATATGCTTCGGGAACATCCTGCTTGAGCTGCGGAGCAAAGGAACTGCCCAATATAATCTCATACAGTTCTGTTACTTCATCCAGAGAATCTTCTGTAATCTCTTCGTAATTAGGAAGCGCTTCCAGACGTGCAATCAACTCTTTTACTATCATATCCTGCTGATACAGCACATAGTTTGCTGCCAATGCTGTGAGCGCGTCTCCATAATTGTCCAGTAAATACTGCTGATCTGCAGCATCTTCAATTGTTTTCATCAATGCTACCAGTTCCAGCATTTCTTCAACCTGATCTTCTGTCATGTCATAGTAGCTGGCAGGAAGTGCACTAATTCTTGCAGCCAATGCATCCAGTTCCTGTACGCGTGTATATCTTGCATAAGACGCCTCAAGTCTGGTGTAAGCATCGCTGTAGTTTTCTTTAATATAGGTTGCATCTGCTTCAGGCATTGCATCAAGCTGCTCAACCAAAGCAAGCATCTCTTCTACCTGTGCTGCACTCATCTGTGCATATTCGGGCAGCGCTTCTATTTTTTCGCCTACGCCTTTCAATTCCTCAATACGAGCATAAGCAGCCAGAGAAGCTTCAAATCTTGCATAGTCGTCTGCAAATGTGTTTTTCACATAGGTCAAATCGTCAGCAGTCAGGGCTTCCAGTTCTTTCTGCAAAGCCAACATTTCTGTGATCTGTGCCTCCGTCATCTGGTCGAAATCTGGCAGGGCAGCCAATTTCGCGCCATATGCTTTCAGACCTTCCTCGTGCATGAATGCTTCATAAGAAGCTTCCAAACGTGCAATTGCGTCTGCATATGTAGTTTCCACATATGTTTTTGCTTGGCCTTCCAAGCCAGCAAGTTCTGTGCGCAGCGCAAGCATTTCCTGCACCTGCGTTTCGCTCATCTCTGCATATGCAGGCAGCGCTTCAACTCTTGCACCCAGTTCATCTAATTTTACTTTTTCCTGTGCCCACAAATGTGCAGCATACAATCCATCAATTTTCTCGATTGCATCTGCGTGGCTTTCTGCAAAATAAGCTGCTGCTCTGCCTTCCAGTGCATGAACGTCTTCATAAAGAGCCAGCATATCGGCGATCTGCTCGTCCGTCAAATCATCATATTCACCTACAGCCAGCACATCAGCAGCCAGTTGATCCAATACAGTTGTATCGATGGGAACATACTGCGGACACTCGTTGATGATCTCCATTGTGTGCGGAACTTTGGTTCCATCGTCTGTTACACCAAAAACTTCTTTGGGGTTGATAGACAGATTCACATTGAAGTCAGCATCCTGGTTAAGGATTTCAAACGTGTAAACAGCAACAACACCACTATTTGTATTGTTTACATTATAAGAAACAGACTGCGCATAATATGTTACAGGGTTGCTGTTGATATTACCGGCAAGGTACTCCTGTGCAGACCACACATCCTTATTTTCGATGGATGTGAGCTTCAATGCACTTGCATTGTAGCCAACAAAGGCTCTGTAGCACCACAGGCCAGGGTTATTGCCCAGGGTTACCGTCATTGTCAACGTAGTTTTGTCTTCGCTGATTTCTCCTGTAATATGGGTATATAGATCCGATTCAGGAAGATCAGCGGCTGTTCCCGGAACAACAGCTACCAGTCCGGCAACAAGCATTGCTGCAACAACCAGCAATGAAATAAACTTTTTCATCTGGATTTTACCTCCAAGTTTTTGATACATTTTTATTATAGTTGTTTGCCGCCTGAATGTCAAGTCATTTTTATTTTTTTCATTGAAAAATACAAGCATATTTTATAATATTTTGACTTTTTCTCTATTATTTTTTATTCTTTCCTACAATAGCTATTATACGTAAAAAAAGCCTCCACAAATGTGGAGGCTTTTTCTTGCTAAGCTTATACAGCTTATGCGTTTTCCTCTGCAAGATGTTTTCTGATACGAAGCTGGTCTTTTGCATCAATAGAACCATCAAAGTTCACATCTGCTCTGGACTTAGCTGTAAATCCCTCTTCATCAATAATCTTTGCAAGATATTGTCTCATAAGCAGAGCATCCGATACAGTGATATCGTTGTCACCATCTACGTCGCCATTCCAATCCTTGTTCCAGGAGAAGTCACGGCTACCGATATGGAAATCATCCATATCAAACGCTATACCATAGTTCCAGAAGTAGAAAGCATCAATCGCATCGGAGCCATATTTGCACTGCGCCCAAGCGTCACGAGGTGCCATTTCTACAACTTTCACACCATTTACATACAAAGCAAGCTCAGAACTCATCATATCAGCTGCATTTTCAGGGGTGTAGAATTTCACTTCAAAGTTGTATTTCTCACCAGGAACCAGCTTAATCGTAGAACTGTCGGTACGTTTGAAAGCGCCATTATACCCTCTGATAAAGAATACTTCATTATCAGCATCGTAGCCAACCTGTGCCTGGCCTAGCGCCTGTTTACCAATATTAAGAGCAAACACATGACCATAGGACTCAGTTGCAGGAGTATCATAAGTATGGTTGAAAATGAAATCAAATCCAATGGTAAAGCCGTTATTATTCAGATCAGAACCGTTGCGGTTTGTACCCAACTTAATACGGTTGTAGTTGCCTTCGCTATCCGTATATCTGGCAACACCATCTTCAAAGATAAAGGAAACTTCTTCTTTACTTGATGTAATCTCCATGAAGTCATCTGTAAAGTCATGGAAGAACGTCAGCTCACCTGTATAGGTATCTGCTTCAGGAAGGAAAGCAAATCTCTTCTCCGTGCAGCCACTGCTTGTTTTACATGTGGTGTAAATGATCTTGTTTCCTTCATCATTTTCTTCAACACGGGTGAAGTCATAGTCATAGTAGCTATGCTGCAGCTTTGCTACTTCTTTTTGGGGATCAGCGGCACCGCAAATATAACATGTATAGGTGTTTGTACCCTCGTCATAGCACTTAGGCTCTGTTGTTCTTGCCCATCTGTACACATGTCCGTTTGCATTACAGAAATCTTCGCCGGTTGCTTTTACATCGTCAACCTTTGTAAAGGAACTTTCTCCGTCGCCAATTTCAAATCCATCGGTCTTCAGTGTAAATTCTGCATCATAAATTTTATAGTTATCAATAACAGCAGTACCGTTATTCATATATAAAATGTTAACTCCATCAAAGAACTGCATACCTGTATTCGCGGTGTACACTTCTTGCTGGTCAATATACAGAGTCACACTACCGTATGCAACAAGAAGTGCTACATTATGGAAATCACCAGCTGCCCAAGGAGTCATATTTTTTACAGCATCTGGAGCGCCTGTAGCATCTTCGCCATAGTACCACAGGTCTTTGCCCTTACCTACAAATTTGTCACCGAATTTCACACGGCTGTTATCACCGTCTGCCATTTTATTGATAACAAATTCAACCCATGTACCGTTGTTGTACTTGTCGCTGAAGTTCGTAATATTTTCCTGGTCAGGATACAATGCTACGTCAAAAACTACAGCATAGCTGGCAGCAGTGTAAGCTTTATCCTGGGTAAGATATGCAGCGTTCGGCGTCTTCGGATTGGGGTTCTTATCACTATTGAATCCACTTCTCAGAATAAAGCCTTCGCCTTCTACAGTGTCAGTGGAAATGTGATCAAAAAGGTTGATCTCCGGAACTTTATATTCGTTCTGTACCAGGCCGTCGCCAGTAAAGGAATCTGCCCAGTCATTACCCTCAAAATCAATTGCAGCAGCATTACCTACTTTGAGGTTATCCATAGCCAGACCTTCAGCGGTGAAGGTAAGGCCAGTATCAGTAAGAGAAGCGCCGGACAGTACAGGAAAATCACTGTCGCCGGTTACTTCCACACCGTTTACAAAAATCTGAGTTTTTGTCGTGCCAACAGCATACTCTACATAATACCATTCATCAGCCTTAAAAGTATAAGATGCAGTGGTCGTTCCTACACCGATTGCATCACTGGTGATGGAAATGCCATCGCCGTCAGATGTCAGTGCATGATTTGCTGCCCTTACAATTTCTTCGCCTGTGAAGCTGATATCAAAGCCAATTGTATAAGTGCCGTCTTCATTTTTCCAGTTGTCACCCACATTTACAGTGGTAGCGGCCGGTGTTTCAGCAGCTACGGCGTGATTCAAGCCCAGCTCACGTCTGTATTCAATACCAGTAATCTTATCGCCGCTAGCCTGCCCTGAACCCTTCTCTGTTCCATCAAAATCACGTGAGAACTGTGTATCGTTACCATCGCTCATTGTAATGTTGTCCATAGCGATATTCAAACCGCCGCTAAATAAGGTTTTTTCGTGAGGAAGCTGACCGTCTACCGAACCAATCTTCACATCGTTGACGAAAATGTCCGTCTTGCCTGCTTCAGCGTCGCCGGTTCTTATTTTAATGGAATACTTTGTGTTGATATCAAACGCATAAGGAATCGTTTTGTTTTCCTGATTTAGCTTGATACCGATTTCTGAAGAGGTAACATACCATCTGTTGTCACTACCATAAGTAGCGTCAGAACCGAGGTATCCATCTTCTGACAGGAACCACAAATCAAAGTGGAAATTGCGGTTCGTGGCAGAGAGACCACCGATCTCCAAATATGTTACTTTTGCAGCAGTCGATCCAAAGGGAACCGTATACACATTTTCGTACTTAGGTCCATCTGTGTACGAAACTTGGTAGGCAGCCGACAGGCCTACAGCCAGCGTACCTACAAGCATTGTCAAAGTAAGCACAAGTGCTAATACTTTCTTCATAGGAAAAACCTCCATATAATTTTGGTAAAATTATTGTAGCATTCCTATAACAAAATGTCAATACTTTTGCGGTACTTTTTTGTGCATTTTACAGGGCATACGGACTGGATTTGGCAGAAAAAGCATGTATTTTTTACAAACCACCTTATGGATTGAGGCAATACATACCACAGGATCAATATGTTACGGCGAAATTTGTAAAAACAGGCGCATTCTATTTTTTAACGATTTCGTTTCAAAATATTTACTTTTTTACCAATTAAAAAGTTTGCATAAATCCACCGTTGTCATCTATAACGAGGTAAAAACAAAAAAACCGTTTGCAATTGCAAACGGTTTTTGGAGCTGATAGGCGGATTCGAACCGCCGACCTCGTCATTACCAATGACGTGCTCTGCCAGCTGAGCTATATCAGCAAATAGGCGAAAAGGACTTATATGATTTCCGCTTGCCTATTATAGCAAAGAAATACGTGCTTGTCAATACTGTTTCACTGAAAATATCCATGATATTGTATGGTTTTCTCCCGTGGGAAGAGATACTGGTGCAATTCCACAAAATAATCATCCGTCATAGATGCGATATAATCTGTGACAATGGTATGAGGATCCGTCTCTTCATAAGGAAGCGGACGCACATAGTGACGATTGGATCCGGAGGTTATAAATGCAATATGGTCCCGGAACACGGGAGACTCCCGGCGGCCGGTTTTTACATCGTCTACCAATTTTCGGTACAGGCGCTCAAACATAGGCCGAATGACATCCCGCTGCGGACCAACCACAGCAGGACTTTGATAAATTTGCTGATAGTTGCTGCGTTTAGCGGCAGAAAGTGCATCGAAATACCGCTGGTCCATTTTGATATAGGGTTTTCCGTAGCTATTTTCAATAATATTGACGCTCAAATTATTGATAATTTCTGCATTGATCCGTCCGATAGCACCATATTCGAAAGCATCTTCCTTTGCGATAAGTCCTGCCTTTTGGGCGTCCTGCCGGTCCTTTCCCAAATAAGAAATGATATCGCAAATGCGCACCAGACAGCCTTCCAAGGTAGAGGGCATCAAGCTGCGGTTGTTGGTCTGGTCTTTATAGCAGGCTTCCATCGCCGCATCCAAATCAGAAAAACTCTCCATAGGGCTGGGACGGTATTCATCACATTCAATCTCTCCATTATGGGACAGGATGCCATTTAAGGTCTGAAGCGTTATATTATAAGGAAAGATACCGTCCAGAACCCGGACAGAGTGGACATTATGAGCAAAGTGACGGCCTGTTTCTGAAAAATACAGCTCGTCCAGATAGGTTTCACCCGCATGTCCAAAGGGTGTATGGCCCATATCGTGGCCTAAGGCGATAGCTTCAATTAGATCCAGGTTGAGGCATAGGACACTGCCAATCGTACGGGCAATCCGAGACACCAATTGCACATGGAGGGCACGGCGGGTGATATCATCGTTTTTATACAAGGAAAATACTTGGGTTTTGTCTGCAAAACGACTATAATATGCAGAATGGAGAATTTTTTCCGTATCCCGAACAAAAGGAGGCCTCCACAAAGTCGAGAGATCCCGTTCAGGGTTTCTGCGCCGGGCTATGTCGTCGGAAAAGCCCACTTGGGGAAGCGTGCCATACTGTCGGTCATAACTGATTCGGTCCTGTATTTCCTGGGACAAAGTATCGTATTTCACAGGCATCTCCTTTGAAAAAACCGCAGGCGCTGTCACGGCAAAATGGATAGGGAAAAAGACAATCCATAGCTATGACAACGCCGAATTTTATTAATGTACAAACAAGAAGTAGAGGAGCACCGCGGCGCCTAAGGCAATACGGTACCAACCAAAGCTTTCGAAACTGTGACGGCGTACAAAGCTGACTAGAAAGCGGATAACGGCCAAGGACACCAGGAAGGCGGTAATCGTACCCACCAGAAGAACCAGCAGCTCTGTTGTACCAAACATCGCCGTTTCACCAGAGGCCACTTTAGCAACATATTTCAGTCCCCGCAGGCCGCTGGCGCCAAACATGACGGGCACAGCCAGGAAGAAAGAAAACTCTGCCGCCGCAGTTCGGGACACACCCAGAAGCATTGCGCCTACAATGGTAGCGCCGCTGCGAGAGGTACCAGGAATCAGAGCAAGGACCTGAAACATACCAATAAACAAGGCTGTTTTCATATCTATATCTTCCGGCTTTTCGATTCGGAATGGCTTTTTGCTGCGCGTACGCTCAATAATGATAAAGGCTACACCATATAAAATGAGGGTAATGGCCACCACTACAAAAGTGGACAGCTTCTGATCGATAATATCATCAAACAGCAGGCCGATCACTGCCGCAGGAAGAACCGCAACAATAATTTTGCCCCACATTTTCAAGGTATAGCTGTTTTCGGCAGGGGTTTTCTTTTTGCTCCATGGATTGAGCCGCGAGAAATAGATCACCACTACCGCCAGAATGGAGCCTAGTTGAATGACCACATCGAACATGGACATAAAAGCATCGGAGGTTTCCTTTAAAGGAAAAAATTCATTAAAAAGGATCAGGTGACCGGTGCTGCTCACAGGAAGCCATTCGGTAATCCCCTGAATAATGCCCAGGAGCAGCGACTTAATAAGTTCAACGATCATTAGCATAAGAGACGTGCCTTTCTTGGAAGTTTACAGTATTTACATCGGGGAGGCGAAATATAAATGCACTCAGCCTTCCCGCAGAATATCCCCTGCCTGCACCGGAAAAGGAGGGCGCAAGAGAAACGTCATACCCGGATGGGGGGCCGTTTCCAGGGGAGTTCCGGCGGCGTCCCACATAGCATCCGCCGTAAAGGAGCGGCCAGGACGGCCGGGAGTAAGAATTTCGACGACAGCATCCCGTACCGTTTTATTGCGCTGAACAAAGGGAACACGTCCCTGTTCGTCAGCAGAACCGACAGCCACAGCCAGATATGCTTTTTCCCGGATATATCCGGGCTGCGTGACCAGATTCGGCTCCGTTTTCGGATTATGAAAGAAAAAGCCGGTACCGTATTCCCGATGGGATACGGAATCCAATTCCCGCTGGAAAGCCGGATCAAAGCGATACTCTGCCGGGTCCTTAAAATAAGCATCCAGGGCCATTTTATATGTATTCGTCACAACGGCGGTATAGTACGCGCTGCGAACCCGGCCTTCCAGTTTTAAGCTATTGATTCCGGCCTGCACAAGCTCTGGAACATGTCCAATCATGCACATATCCTTAGAACTCATGATAAAGCTTTCCCCCCCGTCCTCTACAATAGGCAGCCGTTCACCGGCACGCTTTTCCTCTGCAATCTCTCCGGAGTAAATCCAGCGGCATGGCTGGGCACATGCGCCCCGGTTGGCGTCACGCCCAACATAATACTGAGAAAGAAGGCACCGGCCGCTGTAAGCCACGCACATGGAACCATGGATAAAGGCTTCCAGTTCCACCTCATCAGGAAGAGCATTCCGTATAGACGTGATTTCTTCCAAGGACAGTTCTCTTGCCAAAACGATCCTCCGCGCCCCCATTTTATGCCACGCCATACATGTAGCGGCAGATACGGTAGAAGCCTGGGTAGAGATATGAATTTCCAGATTTGGTGCGCACGCACTGGCAAGGGCGACAACGCCCAAATCGGATACAATCGCCGCATCTGCACCAATAGCCTGCAAATACTGCAAATACCGCTTGAGGGCAGGATACTCCGCATCCCTCGGCATAATATTAACGGTAACGTAAACCCGCACACCCCGGCTGTGGGCATATTCCACCGCCTGTGCCAGTTCTTCATCTGTAAAATTCCCAGAGGCGGCCCGCATACCGAAAGCTTTGCCGGCCAGGTACACCGCGTCCGCTCCAAAATAGACGGCGCTTTTTAATTTTTCAAAATCGCCGGCAGGCGACAACAGTTCCGGCCGCATCACTCTGCAAAATCCATGCACATTCTGGCATGGGTATAAGGCCGCACATATGTATCGGCAACAGCCTGATGCAGGGGATGCTTTTGATAGGCCAGCAGCGCCGCTTCATCCGTAAACGCAGTGTTCAGCATCATATCCCCTGTTGAGGTTGCAAGTCCCTCCACCTCCACCGCAGCAGAAAGCAAACCCGGAATCTGTCCAAGGAGGCCCTCCAAGGCCTCCTTGGCATTTTGCTTTATCAGCTCCAGGCGTTCTCCCGTAAGCTCTTCTTTTAATTTCCAAATGACAATATGTCTGACCATTTTTCCATTCTTCCTTTTATACATTCATAATCACAGGCAGGATCATTGGTTTTCTCTTGGTTTTGCTGAACAAATATTTCGTTAAACTCTCTTTGACGCTGTTTTTCATCTGTGTCCATTCGGTGACGCCGGAATCCAATGCATCGGTCAGCACCTTCGTGGCAATCCGCCGCACCTCTTCCATCAGCTCCTCTGCCTCCCGAACATAAACGAACCCACGGGAAACAATATCCGGACCACTGGCCAGCGTCTTCTCTTCCACATCTACCGTAGCTACCACTACAATCAGCCCATCCTGCGCCAAATGACGTCGATCCCGCAGAACGATATTGCCAACATCGCCCACACCGTATCCGTCGATGAGCACTCGTCCGGAAGGAACGGTGCCCGCCCGCTTACAGCTGTTTTTATCCAACTCCAGCACATCACCGGTAGCGGTGACAAAAATATTTTTCGGATCCATGCCCATAAACTCCGCGAGTTCCTTATGCTGCATAAGATGCCGGTATTCTCCGTGTATAGGCATAAAAAACTTAGGCCGCGCCAGATTGTGCATCAATTTTAGTTCTTCCTGGCAGGCATGGCCGGACACATGCACTTCGGGATCATCATGATATACGTTGACGCCCCGCTTATATAACTCATTGATGATCCGTCCCACCAGCAGTTCATTTCCCGGAATTGCATGAGAGGACAGTACAACCAAATCCTTAGAAGACAGCTCAATTTGGCTGTGATCGGAAAAGGCCATCCGGTAGAGGGCCGACATAGGCTCTCCCTGGGAACCGGTGGTAACCACGGTAACCATCTCACTAGGATATTTGTTAATGTCGTTTAGGTCAATCAGCACGTTTTCCGGAACCTTCATATAGCCCAGCCGGACCGCCGCGCCTACAACATTGATCATACTGCGTCCGGTAACTGCTACCTTCCGTCCGAATTTCACACTGGTATTGATAATTTGCTGCACCCGGTGCACATTAGACGAAAAAGTCGCGATTATAATTCGCTTATCCGAGTTTGACAGGAAAATATGATCCAGCGAATGGCCGACCGTACGCTCCGACGGGGTATATCCGGACCGCTCCACATTGGTGGATTCACACATAAGCAGCAACACGCCTTCGTTTCCATACTCACCCAGACGAGTGACGTCCATCATACTGCCGTCGATAGGGGAAACATCCAGTTTAAAGTCGCCGGTATGGAGCACAACTCCCACAGGAGTGCGCACCGCGATGGCACAAGCATCTGCAATGGAGTGGTTCACCCGGATAAATTCACATTTAAACACGCCGGCGTTTACCACGCTGCCGGCTTCTACGGTAATAAGCTTAGCCTTTTTTGTAAGCTTGTGCTCTGCCAATTTATTTTCCAAAATGCCCAAGGTCAAACGAGTGCCGTAAATCGGCGGATTGATGCTACGCAGCACATAAGGCAGCGCGCCGATATGGTCCTCATGACCGTGGGTAAGAAAAATGCCCCGAATTTTGGAGGCATTTTTCTCCAGATAGGTAATGTCGGGAATGACCAAATCGATACCCAGCATATCCTCGTCAGGAAACGCAAGGCCGCAGTCAATTACCACAATATCCTCACCGTATTCCAAAACAGCAATATTTTTTCCGATTTCGTTCAATCCACCCAGCATCATAACTCTGAGTTTATTTTTTGCCATAATTATGTTTATTCCTTTCTTCTTAGTCAACTATTGCGGCTGACTACCTGTGAAAAATGTATATTTGAAGTGAGGCGCACTCCATTTTCACAGAATCCCCCTTGGACGCACTGCGCCGCCCTATTTTGGTACGCAATCCCGTTCGTTTTTCTTCTTTGAAAAATATACAAAAAGACAGGCCGGTCGCAAAAAAGTGTAACACAAGCAAACCCGAACACGCGTCCGGGTACAGCGATATGTCCGAGGGCGGCGGTACATATCGTTTCTTGCCTTTTGTTATCTTATAGGAAATACAAATTGCTACCGCAGGCGGCCACGCGCCTGTCTTTTAAGCCCAAAACAAAACTGCTGTTTCAGGCAACTGTCCCGCAAGGGACAACACGAACAAATTACTCCATTTACTATTATACACAAAAAAGTCCCGCTGTCAATAGATCAGCGAACGAGAGAACAAATGAGCATCACAAGGCCAAACAAAAAGGAACAAAGAGAAATTCCACCCCAAAATGCCTGATTGCGGCGACGACGCTTTCTCTCCCGGCGGGGAGACAATGCTGCGCTGCTTCCCTCAGCGATTTTCACAGCCTCCTGCACAATATCCATTTCACTGACGCATTCGTCATCGGAAAAATCCCCGCCGCGGCGGAGAATCAGATATGCCTCCTCAAAATAAGGGCTGCCTGTATTGGTGATGTGGATGATCTTTTTCTGGCATCCTTTGATCATGCTGTCACGTCCTTTCCCGGAGAAATTCCCGGCTGTTTCTCCGGTAGTATTGCCTTCCCCTTTACAAATATGCAGGACATAGGAAATTTTTTCTATATTGAATACAGGAAAGGCGGGCTTCTCTTGCATTCGACACAAAATTTTATCTTTATTCTTTTTTATGTAAAATATGTTATTTTTTGCATTTTAGAAACAACAGTTATTGCATATATTAACAACTGTTTGCGTATAAATAATTTAAAGAATCATCTAAAATAATATATAAATATTTATTCATAAGTGCCAAAGGAGACAGGAAAAATGCCTACAAACAAATTGCCGTTTACCTTTCACTTAGACGAAGACGTTCTGCGCAAGGTAAAGATCATTGCAAAAGCAGAAACCAGAAGCGCAAGTAATCTTCTGGAATATCTGTGCAAGAAGTGCATACGTGAATATGAAACGGAACATGGGGAAATCAATATAACAGAAGAAGCATAAGGATTCCCTTACGTAAACAACTGGGCAAAATGAAAAAACAAGGAGGCTGCATGCAGCCTCCTTGTTGCTTTTGTGAATGCCCCGGCGAGATTTTTTTATTTTTCGGCAGAATCTTCATCTGCCTGCCCCGCGGATACGGCCTCCGTCTGCGCCAGAGCCAACGCTCCATCATACGCCTGAATAACCGCTGTTTCCAGTTCCGAACGAAACGCACCGTTGATGGGATGCACAATGTCCCGGAAGGTGCCATCTGCATTTTTCCTGCTGGGCATAACGATAAAATATTTATCGCGAGCATAAATCACTTTGATGTCATGTACGGCCAGCTGATCGTCAAATGTGACAGATGCAATAGCTTTCATAGGACCGTCCTCAAACAGTTTTCGAATTTTCACGTCTGTGATATTCATAGTAGCCTTCCTTTCATAAAGTTGAATGAAATTGCTGTTCCTATTATCCACTGATTTTCTGACAGTATGCGTGGTACCAAAAAATTTGCCGCCGGGCTTTGTATTTACAGAAATTTATGGTACAATATAACTATAACACAAACTTCTGTAAAATGATATAATAATACTGTGACAGAATATGAAAATCTCATTTAAAAAATTTGGCGAATTTTGTGAATAAAATGGAAACGAATGTTTGAAAATTCACTGGACGTGGCAGATATTCTATTTCCCAACCCTATTTGCGGCCCTATATAAAATGTCGCGCCGCATTTCCCATAGGCAAAATCGCTTCAAAAGCAACGAAAGGTATGGTCTAAACGATGGCACTACAAAATACACATTTTGGGGCTGCTGCAATTGAAAAAATGCTTTCCGGGGGCCCAAAGAAAATCTTTTTTGCAGGGATCGGAGGCATCAGCATGTGCTCTCTGGCGCGGGTATCGCAGCTGAGGGGTCACATTGTCAGCGGATATGACCGTACCCCATCTGATATTACCCGCCAGCTGACAGAGAATGGCATTACGGTATATTACGAGGGAGATCCCTCTCACGTAGAAGACTGCAACATGTTGGTCTACACCGTAGCTATGCCAGCAGACAATCCGGAATATGCCGCCGCACATACCGCCGGTATCCCATGTGTCTCCAGAGCCGACTATCTTGGATATTTGATGTCCGGCTATGGCTGCCGTATTGGTGTCAGTGGTATGCATGGCAAGTCCACCACCACATCAATGCTGGAAAAAGTATTTTCCGATGCAGGGACAGATCCTACTGTAAGCTGCGGCGCACGGATGGTTAGCCAGAACAGCGCGCACCGAATCGGGGGAGAAAATTACTTTATTTTTGAAGCCTGCGAATATATGGATTCCTTTTTAGATTTTTACCCTACCATCGCCATAATATTAAATATTGAAATGGACCATGTGGATTATTTCCATTCCATGGAACAAATTCACGCCTCTTTCCATAACTTTTTAGAGCGTACCGGTCCCGACGGCATCGCTCTTGTCAACTATGCGGACGACGATGTGATGCGTGCTGCCCAAGGATATTCCGGGAAATTGGTCACCTTTGGGGTGGAAGAACCTGAGGCAGACTACTGCGCTGATACCATATCTTTTGAAAAGGGATGCGCCCGATTCAACATTCGGCATAAAAAAGAACTGCTGTGTACTGTATCCCTCCGTGTACCCGGCGCCCACGCCGTGTGCGATGCGCTCGCCGCCGCCGCCGCCGCACATCTGTGTGGTATATCCGGCAAAGACATATCCCAAGCGCTTGCCTCTTTTCAGGGACTGGGACGGCGCATGGAACCCTGCGGACACGCCAAATGCGGCGCAGCTATCTATTCCGACTATGCACATCATCCTACAGAAATCGCCGCCAGTCTTTCCGCCGCCGCGCAAATGGGTTTTGAACGGGTCTTTTGCGTATTCCAGCCCCATACCTATTCCAGAACCAGCCGGCTGTTTGATGACTTTGCGGACGCGCTCTCCAAAATGCGGCAGGGAGAAATCGTGCTGGCCCCCATTTATTCCGCACGTGAAGTGAACACATACGGTGTCTCTGCGGAACGCCTTTCGGACGCGATTGTTCAAAACGGAGCCGCATGTCGGTTTATTGCGCAAATTCAGGATATTGCCGCATATCTCAACGAACATGGCGGCGAAAAGGATATGTTTCTTATTATGGGGGCCGGAGATATTCCCAAGGTAGTCTCCTACCTGCAGTAAGCAGCAGCGGATCGTATGAAGAAAATTTGGCGCCGCCCCAGTGCACGGACCTCTCGTGCACTGGGAGATACTTTTAGTAAAAAAATTTGCAAAAGCTATTGCAAAATATACAGATTTATGCTAAAATACGTACTGTTACCGCATTGCGGCAATCAATATAGGGGTATAGCTCAGTTGGTAGAGCAGTGGTCTCCAAAACCACGTGTCCAGAGTTCGAGTCTTTGTGCCCCTGCCAAAAGGAAGTCCCATAAACATTAGGTTTATGGGACTTTTTCTTATGCAAAAATAGCTTTTGACCCTTTGTTTTACCCTTTACAGCTTCATAAAGGGTCGAAAACATAGTAAAAGCACTTTTCAACCGATTCCCAATCAGCTTATAATTCGTTGTATAAGTTGTATAAATTGTTCCATTCGGGATGCACTGTTCTTCCGCATTTGTTCTGTCACATGCCCATACACATCCAGCGTGAAAGCTGCTGTATGGTGTCCCATATTTTCTTGTACAGTCTTTATATCGTCCCCTGCCTGTATTGACATAACTGCATAGGTGTGACGCAGATCATGGAACCGCATGTCCGGCAAACCCATTTCAGTTACAATTGCCTTGAACCGTTTATGTATAGTCTTTGGTTTCATATGTCCGCCGAATTCATTTGTAAATACGATATTCTGGAATTCGCCTTGTTGCCATAGCTCATCCGCGGCAGTTCGTTCTTCTATTTGCTTGCGCAGCTGCTTTCCGAGAGCATCTATAACTGTAGGCGCAACGCTTATTGTACGGGATTTGTCATTTTTAGGTGTAGTAAAGTAGTAGGAACCGTCCGGAGACAACTGAAGCTGCTGTTTTACAGTTATGCTCCCGCGCATAAAGTCCACACAGTCCCATGTCAGCCTGATCAACTCACTTTTTCGTATACCTGTAACAGTGCAACAATATAGAGCAGCTCATATTTATCCCAAGGATAGAACAAAATGGAAACAAATCAAATCATTCGTGAAGAATTTCCGCTGCTTATGAGCGCTAAAGATCTCCAAAAAGTAGGGGTAACCAAAACTATGGCTTATCAACTGCTAAACAGAGAAGATATGCCTGTTGTATGTATTGGAGGCAGAAAATTCGTCAACCGAGACAAGTTTTTTCAATGGTTAGACGGACAAACACTTGCAGCAGTGCATGACGAAAAGTCCTGATCTCTCCGAAACAGAGGAGGATATACATGGCAGAACGAAGAATGTTTTCAAAAACGGTAATAGACAGCGACACCTTCCTGGATATGCCGCCGACAACGCAAAACCTGTACTTTCATTTGTCTATGCGGGCGGATGATGACGGCCTTGTAAATAATCCTAAGAAAATACAAAGAATGGTTGGTGCAAATGAGGACGATTTAAAACTGCTCCTTGCCAAAGGTTATATAATTGCTTTTGAAAGCGGAATCATAGTAATCAGGCATTGGAGACTGCACAATTACATACGAAAAAACCGGTACAAAGGAACTGCCTGCAGGGATGAAATGCGCCTTTTGCATGCTACTGAAACCGGGGAATACGAACTGAAAAATGATGCTTGGTTGCCAACTGGTATACCAAATGACATACCAACGGTATACCAAATGGAAACCCAGGTTAGGTTAGGTAAGGTTAGTATAGGTAAGGATAATATATTATGCGCACCGGATGAACCGGCACGCGAAACAAAACCTGAAAAGAAAGGATCTTCAACACCTAAAAAACCAAAAACCAGCAAACATAAATACGGCGAATATGAAAATGTATTGCTTAGTGACGGAGAACTGGACAAGCTGAAGAACCGTTTCCCTGACTATTTGGAAAGGATGGAACGATTGTCCGGTTATATCGCATCCAAAGGAACAAAATACATGTCTCATTACGCGACAATATGCAACTGGGCAAAAAATGAAAAGCCGGGCGCAAGGGTCAAGATCAACCAGGCAATGACGGATCTCGACCACCTGTTTTAAGGAGGGCGCATATGGATATGCATGCAATCATCGGCACAATTGCCGAAAGAGTACCCACTGTACCCGATCCGACCGATTATGTAGGGGATGACGGACTTATATATTGCGGACATTGTAACGTAGCGAAAGAAACAATTCTTGATTTCGGTTTTATGAAACGGAAAGTATGGTGCATCTGCAACTGCGGGAAGCAAAGACGGGATGCAAATGGAACGTCCGTGCCTTGTTACCAGCTTCACAAGAATTGCACACAAATTAAACGATCAAAGGTACGGCAAACAAGACTATTTGGACAACCTTAACACTTTTGATTTGCTTGTAATAGATGATCTTGGAGCAGAGGAATACATGCAGGAAATTGTATTTGATGTTATCAACACCCGATATAATTCCGGAAAGCCTTTTATTATAACGACCAATCTCACCATAGAGGAAATCAAAAAGCCTGCTGAATTAAGCAACGCAAGAATATATGACCGTATATTGGAACGATGCACGCCAATAGAAGCGAACGGCGCAAGCAGACGAAGAATCAAAGCGGCAAACGATTATTATGAAACGCAGAAAAAGCTCGGGCTGATATAAAAAAGAGAGGGCGTGCGTGCCCTCTCCCGGTTCACAGATCTGTAAGCTGGATCCGTCTTTTTGTATATTATACGAAAGGCGGATCAGAAAGTCAATGACAAACGAAGAACTGGCAATGCGCAGCCACAGGCGTTACACAGGATGATATCTTTCAGGAATGCTTTTTTGTCATGCTGCGTGCTGTGGATGCATATAACCCGAATGCAGGCTATGCATTCAATACGTATATCAAATACCACCTAAAAAACGTAGTAAACGGGCTTTTGGGATTTCGGACAGCAGGGCAGCGATATGCACCGCTCAACACTTGTACAAGTCTGGAAATAGATATTGCAGGAGAGGGAGACGAGGGGCTGCGGCTAGAAGATATGATAGAGGATCTAGAAGGAGCAGAACCCTTTGAAGCTGTAGAACAGTCCCTGATGTATGAGGAACTGTATAAGGCGGTAAACGTTCTCCCGGATCAGAAACGGCAAATCGTCTGGTATCATTTTCTCCATGAAATCCCATTAAAGGACTGCGTGCAGCTTTTACACATGCACACAACAGGCAATACATTCCGGATAAAGCAAGAAGCATTACGCGCACTCAGGCGGGATCCAAGGATTTTGAATATGGCGGAATATTATAGCAACGGGCTGAAGCATACCAGACTGGCATTTTTCAGGGACACAGGTACAAGCAGCGTGGAAGCAGCAGCGATCAAGCATCTGGACAGGGGTGCATACACTTGAATGATTTTTAATAATCCGGTGGATTACAAATAGTAATTTCCGGAGCTCTATAAAAACGCGCGCGTGCCCCCCCAGTATGTGTCTACAGGGTGAGGGCAAGGGAACTGTTTAGGGTTCCTCTCTTTCACAGAAAAGGATTTTTACCCCTTTTTGATTTTTAAAAACTGCATGTTTTGCAATCCGGAGGTTAAAATAATTTTAAATGCACTGTATGTTTTTGCGTATCTGCACATAAATCAGGGCATATTTTGCACCGATAAAAGGGTATCCAACAACGCGGTTTATATAACAAATATCCCCCTCTCTGTATATTTACAAAGAGGGGGATATTTATTTTAGTTTACACTTGTATCGGCACAAAAATGGTACAATTCCGATACATAAATGCCCTATGATATCCGGCATTTCCGGCACCCTAAAAAGGGATAGAAACCAATTTGTTTCTATCTGACAGAACGATTCTTTCGGTTTGCTTATCCTCTTTCGCCACTTTTGGCGAATCTTCATGCCCATAAGTGGGCACATAGAACCGTATAGGAGACTGCCGCACCTAAGTCATACAAACACTTATGCACAATATTCCAATGCACAATTTTATGCCGACTTGTTGGAACGGTGGCGAGTCCGTCCCTCTCTTTGAAGTTACTCATCCTCCAGCATCATATCAAAATGCCGTTTATACCGTTTCGGTATTTTAATATCACACAAATAACCCATTTCAGAAAGAAATTCAGAAATAGCGCTGATTCCGTCACGATAGAACGCTTTAATCCGCCGATCTTTATACGGAATGTTTTTATAATCCTGGGGACAAATAAACGTCCAGTCTGCCCCATCCTTGTCAAATATAATCCGAAAGAACCGATCAATTTCTGTTCCGGTATATCCAACCTTGCGCAGCAGTATGTGATGTTCTACGCCCACATCCAGATGACTGACATATGCTTCTTTGCTGTCAAAGGAAATCACAGCCATTAACGGTTCGTTTTTATCTATTGCATCCTTAACGCTTTCCTGCTCGTCATATCGTGTTATATTCATGATTCCTCCATGCCATTTCGATTTTGTTGACCTCAACAAAATGATACATTGCTGCTCGCCACCTATAGCTGTATTCCCTGTATGGCGTTTTCGTATAGGAACGCTTTAAAATTCCCACCCTCTCCCGTGTTGTAATAGTCAAGCAGCAATATGTTGAAATGTTCCATATGCTTATCTGTAATGGTCAGTATTCCTGCTCCTGCCGATACAAGGATTTTATTTGCTACCGTCATGCTTGTACGTTTGTTTCCGTCCCAGAATAGCTGCCCTCTCACTCCCCACAGGAACACATCCAGCGCTTTTTCTGTAGCAGAGATATCTTTCTCCATGATCGCATGTAATTCCTGTTCTACGATCTCTTTTACGGGTACAGGTGGCATGTAATCCGTGCCGGATATACCTACGGTACCTGTACGCAATGTGCCCCATGCAAGAGCTTCATTTCTGGCTATATGCTCATTCAATTTGCAGATATATGCTAAATTCAAGGATTCGTCCACCGTATTAAGCAGGTACTTCCATGCATCCCGCATATTCATAATTGCCTGTATGTCATCCAATTGCACATTTGGCACATTGACCCCATTCAATATGGTTTTCGTTTGCGGGAAAGTAACAGCGCGGTTTTCCATACGCATTCCGCAATACACATTTTCGTCCCACTTTTTTTTGGCAAGGAAAATGCTTTGCTCCGATGTAAGGCTGTATTTATCGGGGTAATTATTCATGTGTCCTGTCCCTCTCCATGGTTTTTCCTTATACATTCTTGTACGTATTCCTTTAAAAGGGTATTGGAAGTTTTATTTTGTTTCTTAGCGAACTCTTTAAACGCTTCCGCTTCATGTCGATATACTTTGCATCCCAATGTGGTCATGTTTTCTTTATCCCATTTTTGATTTGCTCTCTTTTGTGATTCGCTTACTGCCATTTTGTACACCTCGATTATAGGATTATATTTCTTCTCCGGTGTCATTCATTTTAAAACTTGCAATAAAAGTACAATCTAATGCAGTTGCAATTTCAAGTATATCCTTTTCTGTAAAATTGTCTCGGCTCATTTTATTTGACATATTTTGCCTTGATTGTCCTGTCCTTTCGGCAAGCTGTGCAAGCGTCATGTTTCTACGCTTTAAAATTATTTTTATTTTTTCACCCATAGTTAGTGCCATATTACCACTCCTTTCAATGTGTCAATTATACACTAAAAGATGTATATAGTCAAGGATATTTATAAAAATAAATCAAAAAGTTACAAATATCCATTGACATTTGACACGAATTAGTGTATAATAAGGGCGCAAGGTAAAGGGAAGCCAGAAACAAAGAATGCCACATAAGAACGGGAATGGATAAGAAAAGCATATGCGAGATAAACTTAAAGCCGCCCGCCGCTTCACCAAATCAAAAAAAGGAGAACATCACCATGAACACAAACGAACTCAAAAGCACAGTGAAGAATTTGCGGAAATTCAAGCGCACGCTGGAAGAACTGCAAACAGAGATTGCAAGCCTTGAGGATCAGATCAAGGCACAAATGGGAAACTGTGAGGAAATCACAACCGGCGAATACAAGATCACGTATATACGGGTAAAATCTTCTCGGCTGGATAGTGCAGCGTTAAAAAAGGAACTGCCGGGCATTGCCCAGAGGTATACAATCCCTACAGAATACCGCAGATTTGCGATTGTATGACAGGGATCATGCATCAATACCCGTATAACGCTTAAAAAACGGCATTTAAATGCGATTTTAGATCTTATCAACAGGAGAAAACCACATCAAAACAAAACATTGAAAACTTTGCCTGTTTTAATTAAATTACAGACATTGACGAATTTGGACTACAAAACATCAAAAGGAATAAGTGTGACTACAATGGATATCTTAAACAAAATATGCAAGGATCAGGGGATTATTGTGAAAGGTTTTTCAGAAGAAATCGCACAGGATATTTGCAAAAGTCTGACGAAGGGTGACAGCTGCGGTAAAGCATATGCAATTCATGTGACTGGTAAAGGAGAGGGCATAAATATAATTTTTTATGACGATACTGCCCCACTGTGGAAGCAACGCGAACTGATTGCCCATGAAGTCGGACATATCATAATGGGGCATTTGGAAGAGCATTGCCCTCTCTCCTCGGAGCAATGCGAAACAGAAGCTATTGTATTCGATGCGGTATTTATTGCGCTGATGCTGTTTACTCAATATGGTGGTTTTGATCGTCACTGAAGAAGTTTCACACAATCTATAAGTTATGCTTCTGACCCTTATAAAAGCTATGTTTTGACCCTTTATTTTACCCTTTACAGCTTCATAAAGGGTCAGAAACATAGAACTATATATTTTTATAAAAACCGCAAAACCCTATATTTTAAAGGATTATTTAGGAATTATCATAAAACATAAAAATTTAATGTTATAGTTCGAGTCTTTGTGCCCCTGCCATTCATAAAAATCCCAGCCCTATAGGGCTGGGGTTTTTATTCTAAACGAGATATTCTTTCTTAGCCTTTGTAAACGGCAATACCTTCCCTCTTATGCGCACTTATCCGATGCATCCGCTCCACAATCTGTTTTTTATCCTCCGGGATATCTTCTCCCGCAAGAAAAGCATCGAGCTCCGCATAGGTAACGCCCATTTCCGTTTCATCTGTCTGCCCATCAAAGAGCGCTGCCGACGGCGCTTTTTCTATTACGCATTTCGGCGCATCCAGATACCGTAAAAATGCATAAACCTCGGTAACGGTAAGATCCGCAATGGGATTAAAGTCGCAGCCGCCGTCGCCCCATTTTGTAAAATATCCTACATACGCCTCGCTTTTATTGCCTGTTCCAGCGACAAGTCTATTTTCTGCCGCCGCAACTGCATACAGCGTGAGCATGCGCAAGCGGGGCGCCATATTTGCAAGCGCAGGCGTATTCAACGCAGTAACTCCACTAAGCGCCTGTATCTCCGCCTCTTTGACAGGGGTAAGGTCTACTGTACGGGTTTCGATATTGTACTTATCGGCAACCTCCATGGCATCAGCGGCATCCTGGGTATAATTTCGCTGTGATGTACACGGCAGGATGATTCCCACCGTATTGTCGCAAGCGGCCTTGCAGAGAATACTCACCAAAGCACAGTCCTTGCCGCCGCTATTTCCATAAACGATACCCGCGGCACCGCTCCGGGCTAAAACAGACTTTATAAAAGCAACTCTATTTTCAAATTCTATTTTATAATCACGCATTATAATCCCTTCTTTCCAAGCAGTCCGGCAATGCGGCGGGCCGCTTCTTTTGTATCTTCAGGACTGCCAAAGGTAGAGAACCGAAAATATCCTTCTCCACAGGCTCCAAAGCCTTCTCCAGGCGTTCCCACTACTTGAATTTCCCTTAAAAGATAATCAAAAAATTCCCAACTGCCCATACCATCCGGACACTGCATCCAAATATACGGAGCATTTTTCCCGCCGCAGTACCAGATACCAAGCTCGTCAAGCGCATCCATAAGAACCTTGGCGTTTTTCTTGTAAATAGCGATATTTTCCCGAATCTGCCGCTGTCCTTCCGGTGTAAATACAGCGGCGCCGCCCTTTTGGATAATGTAGGAAACCCCGTTTGTCTTTGTGGTGCGGTTGCGTACCCACATTTCATGAAAATGCATACCGCTGCGGCAAAGCGCCTTGGGCACTACAGTGTATCCCAGTCGGGTACCGGTAAAGCCTGCAGTTTTTGAAAGAGAACAAATTTCAATAGCGCAGGTTTGCGCGCCGTCCAGTTCAAAAATACTGTGGGGCAAAGCCGGATCCTCGATAAAGGCTTCATAAGCGGCGTCAAACAGAATCACTGAACCGTTTTCATTGGCGAAATCTACCCAATCCTGCAGCTGGCTGCGGCTGAACACCGCACCGGTAGGATTGTTCGGGGAACATATGTAAAGTATATCCGCTTTCGTATCCTCCTGCGGCGCCGGCAAAAATGCGTTTTCCTGCCCGCAAGGCAGATGCAGAATTTTTCTGCCAGCCATTATATTGGCATCCACATAAGCCGGATACGCCGGTTCAATCACAAGCGCGCTGCTGCGCGGATCAAATAAATCGAGAATGTCCCCTAGTTCGTCGCTAGCGCCGCTGGACACAAATACCTCGTCCGCAGATATCTGCACGCCCCGCTCTCTATAGTACCCTGCAATGGTCTCCCGCAGAAACGGCGCGCCGCACTCCGGCATATAACCGTGAAAATGATCCTTCGCGGCCTGATCGTCCACCGCATCGTGCAGTGCCTGAATAACAGCCGCCGGAAGTGGGAGAGATACATCGCCAATTCCCATACGATAAAGATATTTATCTGGGTTAGCTTCCAGATACGCTTTCGTCTTCTGGGCGATATTATAAAAGAGATAAGAATCCTTTAAATCCGCATAATGCATATTAGGTGTAATCATTTCACTGTCTCCCCTTCATAAACGGTTTCTGCAGGCCCCGTCATCGTTACCGTATTGTCCGGGGCAATCTGAATGTTCAGCGTACCGCCGTCCAGGCGTACATATATGGGGGCGTCATAGCTGCACTGCCCCTTAACCACCGCCGCCATTGCGCTGGCACATGCCCCGGTCCCGCAAGCCATTGTTACGCCGCTGCCTCGCTCCCATACACGCATACGCAGTTCGTTTTTTGAAAGAACCTGGACAAACTCCACATTCACGCCATCAGGAAATGCTTCATGATGCGCAAGCCTTGGTCCTAGCTCCGTCAGCGGCGCGGTTTCAATATCATCTACAAAAATAACTGCATGGGGATTGCCCACCGAAACCGGCGTACAGCATACCTGGATGCCGTCCAGCTCCAAAGCTCTGTCCTTCTCCGGCACAGCAGCACCCATATGAACAGCTACTGTTTTTACCTTCCCACCAACGGGCTGCAAATCAAGATATTTTATGCCGGACAGTGTTTCGATTTTCAAGTGGGTTTTGTCGGTATACCCCTTGTCATACACATATTTGCCTACACAGCGGATACCGTTTCCACACATTTTCGCCTCGCTGCCGTCCGCATTGAAAATACGCATTTTAAAGTCAGCAATATCGGAGGGAGAAATATAAATCATTCCATCAGATCCGGCCCCAAAATGCCGCTGGGACAGTTCTCTGGAAAGCTGTGCAATATCTTCAGGAACCGCACCGTAAACATACAGATAATCGTTTCCCAGTCCGTGCATTTTTGTAAAGTGCATAACTACATACCTCCCCGGTTATTCATCGTCTATTTGAGATATCCCAATGGTTACTTCCTCCAAAACTTCGAGCAGCATCTTTACCGTATCCAGGGAAGTAAGCATCGTGATGTTGTTTTGAGAAGCGCAGCGGCGAATAGCAACGCCATCCTCGTAATGTACTCCGGAAAGGATCGCACGGGTGCAGATTACATAGCTGACATATCCTGCCCGGATAGATTCCAGTATCTCTTCACTGCCCTCAGAGAGCTTACGGCGGATACGGGTACGAATGCCCTGCTCTTTTAAAAAGAGGGCTGTGCCTATTGTGGCTTCGATGTTGAAGCCCATATCATAAAACCGGCGTACGAGAGGCAGGGCCTCTTCCTTATCCTCATCGGCAAGGGTGACGACCACTGTGCCATAGTTCTGCACCTTGATTCCAGAGGCAATCATCGCCTTATACATCGCTCGATGCAGCTTTTTATCATAACCAATTGCTTCTCCGGTTGACTTCATTTCAGGAGAGAGATATGCATCCATTCCGTACAGCTTAGAAAACGAAAATGCGGGAACCTTTACATAATAACGGTTTTTTTCCCTAGGATAATTTTCCATGATCCCCTGCTTCGCAAGGCTCTTTCCAAGCATAACAAGCGTGGCGATATCTGCCAGGCTGTAGCCAGTCGCCTTTGAAAGAAACGGCACCGTTCGGGAAGAGCGGGGATTCACCTCGATGATATAAACGTCTTCATGGTCGTCTACGATAAACTGGATATTAAATAGACCCACGATGCCGATTCCAAGCCCCAACCGTTCGGTATAATCCAAAATCGTGCTTTTGACCTTTGCGGATATGCTGTAGGTTGGATAAATACTGATGGAGTCGCCGGAATGTACACCAGTTCTCTCCACAAGCTCCATAATTCCGGGAATAAATACCTGCTTGCCGTCGCAAATAGCGTCGACTTCAACCTCTTTGCCGCGGATATATTTATCTACCAGCACGGGTTTGTCCTCATCGATTTCCACGGCGGTTTTCAAATAATTCCGGAGTGCCTCTTCCTTAGCCACAATCTGCATTGCCCGACCGCCAAGCACAAAGCTGGGTCGAACAAGCACCGGATATCCTATTTTCTCGGCAGCCCGGATGCCCTCCTCTATACTGGTTACGGCGCGCCCCTTCGGCTGGGGAATTTCCAGCGAGGACAACAACCGCTCAAAGGCGTCTCTGTTTTCCGCACGCTCAATCGCATCGCAGTCCGTGCCGATGATTCTGACTCCACGCTCCCGCAGGGGCTGCGCCAGGTTGATTGCTGTCTGACCGCCCAGGGTTGCGATAACCCCCTCCGGCTGCTCCAGCGCTATAACATTCATAACATCTTCCACGCACAGAGGTTCAAAATACAGCTTATCGGAGCAGGTGTAATCAGTAGAAACCGTTTCAGGATTGTTGTTGATAATAACAGCCTCGTAGCCGGCTTCCTTAATGGTCTGCACGGCGTGTACAGTGGAATAGTCAAACTCTACCCCCTGGCCGATGCGGATGGGGCCGGAACCTAGCACAATGATTTTTTTCTTTTTGGATACGATGGACTCGTTTTCGTCTTCATAGGTAGAGTAGAAGTACGGGATATAGCTGTCAAATTCAGAGGCGCAGGTATCGATCATTTTATATACAGGGACGATGCTGTGTTCACACCGCAGACGAAAGATTTCCGTCTCTGTTCTGTTCCAAATCGCCCCAATCTCCCTGTCGGAAAAGCCCATTTGCTTTGCCTCGCGCAAAGTATTGATATCACCGGGGTTATCCTTCAGCACCTGTTCCTTTTCTACAATATTTTTCAACTTGCGAATAAAGAATGGATCTATAGCGGTTGCCGCCGTTATATCCTGTGTTTTGCAGCCAAGCCGCAAAAGCTGGGCAATCGCATAAATGCGGTCGTCTGTACCGATTTTGATATACTCCAGCAGCTGCGATTTTGACATGGCATCAAACTTGCCGCTATGCAAATGATACAGACCAATTTCAAGAGAGCGAATCGCCTTAAGCAGGCTCTCTTCTACCGTCCTGCCGATACTCATAACCTCGCCGGTGGCTTTCATTTGCGTGGAAAGCGCGTTGTCCGCCTCTGCAAACTTGTCAAATGGGAAACGAGGCATTTTGCTTACCACATAGTCCAGGGTTGGTTCAAAGGACGCAGGCGTATTTGCAATTTGAATTTCATCCAGCGTCATTCCAACCCCGATTTTGGCAGACACACGAGCAATGGGATACCCGCTGGCCTTGGAAGCCAAGGCGGAAGAACGGGATACTCTGGGGTTGACCTCGATAAGATAATACTGGAAAGAATTCGGATCAAGGGCAAACTGTACATTGCATCCGCCTTCAATTTTTAATGCACGAATTAATTTCAGCGCACTGTCTCTGAGCATATGGTATTCCTTGTTGGTTAGCGTTTGTGACGGGCAAACCACAATGGAATCGCCGGTATGGATTCCAACAGGATCCAGGTTTTCCATATTGCAGATTGTGATGGCAGTGTCATTGCTATCCCGCATCACTTCGTATTCAATTTCTTTGTATCCCTTGATGCTCTTTTCAATCAGCACCTGGCCAACTGGAGAAAGAGAAAGCGCATTTTTCATCAGCGGTAGAAGCTCTTCCTCGTTATCGGCAAATCCGCCGCCAGTACCACCAAGGGTAAACGCAGGACGAAGGACCACAGGATATCCGATTCTTTTCGCAACCGCCACACCTTCTTCCATAGAATTGGCGATATCGGAAGGCAAAACAGGCTCGCCAAGCGCTTCACAAAGCGCTTTGAAGAGCTCTCTGTCTTCCGCCTGGGCAATGCTGCTGCTTTGTGTTCCCAACAATTCCACACGGCATTCGGAAAGGATGCCTTTCTTTTCCAGACTCATTGCAAGATTCAGTCCGGTTTGTCCTCCTATTCCGGGCAAAATCGCATCGGGACGCTCAAAGCGTATGATCTTAGCGATATATTCCAGCGTCAGGGGCTCCATATAAACCTTGTCGCAGATAGACGTATCGGTCATAATCGTGGCGGGGTTAGAATTGCAGAGAACTACCTCATATCCTTCTTCCTTTAGGGCGAGGCACGCCTGTGTTCCCGCATAGTCAAATTCCGCCGCCTGACCGATTACGATAGGACCACTGCCGATAACAAGAATTTTTTTGATATCCGTTCTTTTGGGCATTGCTCTTTCTTTCCTCCATCCGTCGTCATTTAAATAAGATGACAGTCTGCAAAATATGCTTATTTGCAGCTTTCCATTGTTTCTATAAAGCGGTCAAACAAATAGGCGCTGTCCTGGGGACCAGGTGCGCTTTCAGGATGATACTGCACGCTGAACACCTTATCCCGAACGCACTTTACGCCTTCCACAGTCTGATCCAGCAAATTGATGTGAGTTGCTGTTATCGCCGTGCCCGCAAGACTACCGCCGTCTACCGCATAGGAATGGTTTTGCGATGTAATTTCAATTTTACCGCTTTCCAGGTTTCGAACCGGATGGTTCCCACCCCGGTGGCCGAATTTCAGCTTATAGGTTTTGGCTCCATACGCCAACGAAATAATTTGGTGGCCCAGACAAATTCCGAATATTGGATATTTGCCAAGCAGTGTTTTTACCGCAGCGATGGTTTCCGGCACGTCCGTAGGGTCACCAGGACCATTGGAAATAAAGATTCCATCAGGATTCAGATTTTCGATGGTGCAGGCAGGCGTGTTCCACGGCACAACCGTTACCTTACAGCCGCGTTTATGTAAGGAGCGGACAATATTCATTTTCATACCGCAATCGATGGCCACAACGTGATATTTCTCCGGCTGCGCCCTGGAAATCCACATGGTATCACAGCTCACCCGGGAAACTGCATTCTTGGGGATTTCCGTTTCTCCAAGAATCGCAAGGCCCCTCTCTATGGGAGTGGCAGCATTTGTAATCAAAACCTTTCGGCTGCCCCCATCGCGGATGGAACGGGTCAGCTTTCGTGTGTCGATGCCAGATATTCCGGGAATATGATAGTTCCTCATAACATCGGAAAGTGTGGCGGCGCTTCTGAAGTTAGAAGGCTCGTCATTGTATTCCCGAACGATCAGCGCGCCAATGGTAGGCGTTTTGGTCTCATAGTCGTCCTCTGCCATTCCATAGTTGCCGATCAGGGGATAGGTCATAACAACCGCCTGATAAGTATAAGACGGGTCGGAAACGATTTCCTGATAGCCCACCATAGAGGTGTTGAATACAATTTCGCATACCCTATCCTCTTCACTTCCAAAGGAATACCCAAAGTACTCCTGACCGTCCTCTAAAATAATCTTTCTGTTAAAATCCATGCAGTTCACCTCATTTTTTAACATCCGACAGGCGCTGTTCAAACCGGTCTTTTCGGGTATCCTCCGGAATCCTTGTGGGGTAGCTACCGTCAAAGCAGGCACTGCAGAAACCGTGACTGCCGATAAGACAATGCAAACTTTCTACCGGAAGATAGCCTAGAGAATCTGCGCCGATAATTTGAGCAATCTGCTCCGTGGTGTATTTACAGGCAATCAAATGCTCCTGGGAATCGATGTCGGTTCCATAATAACAGGGATGCAGAAAAGGCGGTGATGAAATACGCATGTGTATTTCCCTTGCGCCCGCCTGGCGCAGAAGATTTACGATGCGTCCGCTTGTAGTGCCGCGGACAATAGAGTCGTCAATCAATACTACCCGCTTTCCCCTGACGGCGCTCTCCATTGCCGCAAGCTTGATTTTAACCTTATCCAGTCTATCTCCAGGAGATATAAAGGTTCTGCCGATGTACTTGTTTTTCAAAAGGCCGATACCATAGGGAATCCCCGATGCCTCGCTGAACCCAAGAGCCGCATCCAGTCCGGAATCGGGTACGCCGATCACAATATCCGCTTTGACCGGATGCGACTTTGCCAAAATCCTTCCGGCAAGAATCCGTGCGTCATGAACACAAACCCCGTCAATAACGGAATCGGGGCGCGCAAAGTAAATATATTCAAAGATACAAAGCTTTTTGTCCTTTTTGCCGCAATGCTCTCTTCTGGATTCCACTCCGTTTTTGCTGAATACCAAAATTTCTCCCGGCTCCACATCCCGGATAACCTCCCCGCCAACGGCCCGAATGGCACAGCCCTCAGAGGCGACCACATATATGCCGTCAGGCGTCTTTCCATAGCATAGGGGACGAAATCCATATGGGTCCCGTGCGCAGATCAGCTTTTGCGGCGACATCAGTACCAGGGAATAGGCTCCATCCAGCGTATGCATAGCCCGGCTCAAGGCTTCTTCAATAGAAGGCGCCTGCAGTCGTTCCTTTGTTATAATATATGCAATAGTCTCTGTATCGCTGGTAGTATGGAAGATGGCGCCGGACAGCTCCAACGCATTTCGAAGCTCTGCCGCATTGGATAGATTGCCATTATGCGCCAGCGCCATTCTTCCTTTTTGGTGATTGACCTCAATTGGCTGGCAGTTATTGCGGTTTGTGCCCCCGGTAGTGCCGTAGCGTACATGGGCAACCGCCATTGTGCCGGCTGGTAAACGGGACAGGACATCCTCTGAAAAAACTTCGCTGACAAGTCCCATGTCTTTATGCGATGCAAACACGCCATCATCGTTGACAACGATACCGCAGCTTTCCTGCCCCCTGTGCTGCAGCGCATATAATCCATAATAGGAAATACCTGCGACATCGGCAGGCTTGGCGGCGATTACGCCAAATACGCCGCACTCTTCATGAATCCCCAACTGGGAGTACATCATGCTATACCTCTTACTCTCTGTGTAGTTACAGCCTTTACCTTGGCAAACCGTTTTCGATTTACGTGAGTGGGGCAGGCCATATATTTTGCACGTATCTTACTCCCACTCGGTATATTCAAAGTATCTAATCGCGATACCTACCAACTTGACAAACTGGAACGCTTTGCTATATGGAAGGTGTTGATTTTGTTTGTTTTCTTATAAAGATAAAACTTATAACACAAATGATAAAGAATACCAGGCCAAAAACGAAAGTATGAAATATTCCAATGGGATAAGGTGCAATCCACCCTTGTTTGAAAACGAGTATTGAAATATATCCCGTCATCATAGAAGCCGGCATAAAAGCACTCCCAATCATATTCAGCCACGCAACATAAAAGGGAGCTTTTTCTGCCGACAATAATTTCCCAATAAAATATCCGGCAATTCCAACTGCTTGGATAATCATTGAACCCCAAACAGTTTCCATTGTTTGCGCCTCATGCCACGCGCCAAATGCACAAAATAACCCAATCGCAACAAAGGTTGTTGATGAAATATAAAGCACCTTACTTGTAATTTCTTTGCTTTTTTGCTCTTCATCCTCTACCGGCTCAATTCCCTTTAGAATGTAATCTGTCGTTACTCCAAAAAAGTCGCTCATTATAATTATTTTTTCTAAGTCTGGTGTGCTTTGTTCACTTTCCCATTTAGAAACAGCTTGTCGTGAAACGCCTACCTTATCTGCAAGTTCCTCTTGAGATATTCCTTTAGTTTTTCTTAAATATTGTATTCTGTCTGCCATATTCATTGTCGGCACTCCTTTCTTTCATGGTGTTATTGTAACAATATCATTGGTTGCATAGCCACCATTCAGGTATGGAAATGTGTCAACTGGCAGTTGCAATGATGTTTTTCACGTGCAAACGAATGCAAAATCCTATCATTCCCACTCCACCGTCGCCGGAGGCTTGGAAGTAATATCATACACCACTCTCGATATACCCGCCACCTCGTTTGTGATCCGGCTGCTCGCTCTTTCTAAAACCTCATATGGAAGCCGCGTCCATTCAGCCGTCATAAAGTCGTCCGTTGTAACTGCTCTGAGCGCTACCGTGCAGCCATATGTTCGAAAATCTCCCATTACCCCAACGCTGCGCAGATCGGTAAGCACAGCAAAATACTGATTGGTCTTATCTGCTAGTCCGGCAGACGAAATCTCTTCGCGGAAAATTGCGTCCGCATCCCGCAGTAACTCCAGCTTCTCCTTGGTAATCGCACCGATTACGCGGACTGCAAGTCCCGGACCGGGAAAGGGTTGCCGCCATACCAGTTCATGGGGAATGCCAAGCTGAATCCCGGCGCTGCGCACTTCATCCTTGAAAAGCTCCCGCAGCGGCTCAACGATTTCTTCAAAGGAAATCACGTCCGGCAGGCCCCCCACATTGTGGTGGCTTTTGATTACCGCCGAATCCCCCTTGCCGCTTTCCACCACATCAGGATAGATCGTGCCCTGGGCAAGAACGTGGATTTTTCCAAGCTTTGCCGCTTCATCTTCAAATACGCGGATAAATTCTTCACCAATGATTTTACGCTTTGTCTCCGGGTCGCACACACCGGCAAGTTTATCGAGAAATCTTTTTTCGGCGTTTACCCGGATCAGATTCATGCCGAATGTACCGCGGAAGGTTTGCTCTACAAAGTCTCCTTCGCCTTTGCGCAGAAGCCCGTGATCCACGAATACGCAGGTCAGGTTCTGACCGATTGCCTTGTGGAGCAAAACGGCGGCAACAGAAGAATCCACCCCGCCTGACAGTGCAAGCAGTACTTTTTTGCCGGCAAGCTTTCGGCGGTATTTTTCAATGGAGCGCTCCACAAAGCTTTCCATTTTCCAATCCGCCTCGCATGCACAAATATGGAAAAGAAAGTTTGCAAGAATCTGCTGTCCGTAAACCGTATGCGTCACTTCCGGGTGGAACTGCACACCATACAGCTTTCTGTCCGTATCGCACATGGCCGCACAAGGGCACTTGTCAGTATGGGCAATGACTGCAAACCCTGTCGGGGGCTGGCTGATAAAATCCGTATGGCTCATCCAGCAGATGCTTTCACCTGGAACGTCCTGAAAAAGGATATTTTCGGTAGTAAAAACAGTCGTTTTTCCATATTCGCTGGAGTTTTCGGCGCTGGAAACCGTGCCGCCCGCCATGTATGCAAGCAGCTGGTCACCGTAGCAGATACCCAAAATCGGTATGCCAAGCTGCAGAATATCCGGATCATAATGGGGTGACGATGCATCGTAGACACTGTTTGGTCCACCGGTAAAAATAATACCTTTATATCCGGCGTCTTTTATTTCCTGCACCGTAATCCTGTTGTATGGTTTGATTTCAGCATAAACATTCTGCTCCCGAACTCTGCGGGCAATCAGTTGGTTATACTGACCGCCGAAATCCAAAATAAGTATTTTATCGTCCACTGCGTTTACCGTCCTTTTATTGTTTGCTCTTCGCTGGAAGACGCCATCTATCCGTTTTTCTGTTAAGCGTCCTTTGCCTGCACCATTTCTCTCTGGCTGACTTTCGACAAAAAAGGCAATGCTGCTTTAATGCGTATACATTAAAGACACCATTGCCTTTATCTGCTATTGTCTTTTTGCACACGGGAAAATAAAGGCTTTTGAAAAGAATTCGCAAAGACGCCTTTGCCCTGCTTTAATACTATACTCTTTTTTGCGTAATTTGTCAACTATACGAAAGAAATGTTTTAAAAATATTTAAAATACAAAGGCCCAGACTTCTCTAATAGACGGCTCGTTTCATTCCACATCCTGCAGGGCATCGTACCCTTCCTCACCGGTACGCACTTTTACAACATTTTCCACATCATAAACAAATATTTTGCCGTCCCCAATATGTCCTGTGTATAGAACATTTTTTGCTGTTTCAATGACGCTTCGAACAGGAACCTTGCTGACAACGATATCAACCTGAATTTTCGGCAGCAGATTTGCTTCCATCTGCACGCCGCGGTAGTATTCCAGCTTGCCCTTCTGTACGCCGCAGCCGAGCACATGGGATACTGTCATACCGGTAATGCCGATTTCCATCATGGCAGCTTTAAGCGATTCAAATTTGGATTCCTTACAGATGATTTCGATCTTGGTAAGCCTTGAATCACCGCTGTCCACCGCAGGGACTCTTTGTACAGGAACAGCTTCAGCAGCAGGAATCTCTCCGGATACGCAGATCGCTTCTTCATAACCATAATCAAGCCCTTCCACAGCCGGAACAAAATCCGCATATGCGCTGGGCAGACCGTGTTCGGTACTGTCCAGTCCCTTGATTTCTTCCTCAGCCGAAACACGAAGTCCTATGGTTTTTTTGATAATAACGAAGGTAATGGTCATCATTACAGCAGTCCATGCAAGAATAGCTGCTATCCCGAGAGCCTGTATGCCAAAAAGCTTGAAGCTTCCCGTGTAAAATAGGCCCTCAAGCCCCGCCGGTGCGGCAGGATTTGCCAAAAGCCCGACTGCAAGCGTACCCCAAATACCATTTGCAAGGTGTACGCCTACCGCGCCTACAGGATCATCGATGTGAAGCTTTAGATCCAGCCCCTCTACAACAATAACAACAAGGATACCAGACACGAGACCAATGACGGCGGAACCAAGGGCATCTACTGCGTCACAGCCGGCCGTTACGCCGACAAGCCCTGCTAGCGCACCGTTCAGACACATAGATACATCCGGCTTGCCGGTTTTGATCCAGGTAAAGAGCATAGTAGCACAGGTGGCAGCCGCAGGTGCAATGGTTGTAGTTACAAAAATTGATGCTAGGGCTTCGCCGTCCCAGGCAGCCGCGCCGTTAAAGCCATACCATCCAAACCAAAGGACAAAGCAGCCCAGCGCGCCCAGCGTAATCGAATGACCGGGAATCGCATTCACCTTCTCCACCTTACCGGCTTTATTCTTTATATATTTCCCAAGCCGCGGACCCACCATGATGGCGCCGATTAAAGCGGTAATACCGCCTACAGAGTGAATCGCCGCCGACCCGGCAAAATCGTGAAATCCAAGCTGTGCGAGCCAGCCTTTTGCATTCCACACCCAACCGGCCTCTATGGGATATACCAAAAGCGATATGACGCCGGAATATATACAATAGGAGATAAACTTTGTTCTCTCCGCCATAGACCCGGATACGATTGTGGCAGCAGTCGCGCAAAAAACAAGATTAAACACAAATACGGGAGCATTTCCGCCCTTTAAAAACGCACCAAAATCCGTTAAGATATCCAGATTCGGCACACCGATCATTCCAAAGACATAATCCTCCGCCATCATAAGACTAAACCCAAGCAATATAAACACAACTGTTCCGATACAAAAGTCCATCAGGTTTTTCATTATGATATTGCCCGCGTTTTTTGCTCTGGTAAATCCTGTTTCAACCATTGCAAATCCGGCCTGCATAAAGAATACCAGCGCGGCGCCGATCAGAAACCAGACGCCGAAAACCTCACTGGTGACAGCATTTTTTACCAATCTTGTAAGTTCCTCTACCACCAAAACAGATCCTCTTCTTTCTCATTTTACGCTGAACAGCAAATCAGCATATGTCGGATAGGGCCACCAGCTCTTTGCAGTAATTGTTTCTGCCTCATCGCAGGCAACGCGCAGTTCTCCCATTTTTACCAGTACACTGTCGCGAATCATAGCAGACTGCGCAAAGATGTCCTCAGCCTTTTGCAGAAACAGCAGTGCGTCCTCCAATTCTTCCACCTTACCCGCGATTCTGTCGGTCAAAGCGGATAATTTTTTTACAACGCCAAGCTCATAGCTGCAGGCAAGGCTTGCATCCAGCGCTTTCTTTGCCGCCGCACTTTTGGCAACCTCCGCCGCATATCCCTCTACGGCAGGCGCAATTTGTGTCTTAGCCATATCCGCCATAGTACTCGCTTCAATTATAACGGTCTTGCAGTAGTTTTCTAACATAATATCGCATCTGGAGCGCAGCTCCGCTTCGGAAAATACCTTATGCCCCGTCAGCATATCCACGTTTTTCTTGTCAAGCAGATGCGGCATGCAGTCAGGTGTTGTACGATAGTTGAGGAGGCCGCGTTTTTCTGTAGCTTCCCTAATCCAGCTATCGTCATAACCATTGCCGTTGAAAATAATATGCTTATGGTCGCGAATCGTCTTCTGAATCATTTCGTGGAGAGCAGTTTCAAAATCCTGCGCCCCTTCCAGCCGATCAGCATAAATTTTAAGACTTTCGGCAACCGCACTGTTCAGCATAATGTTTGCGCAGGCGATACTGTTGGAGGATCCAAGCATACGAAATTCAAACTTATTGCCGGTGAATGCAAAGGGAGATGTTCTGTTGCGGTCGGTAGTATCCCGATTGAACTTTGGCAAAACATTCACGCCCAGCTTCATTTGCGTTTTTTTAGCGCCTTCGTACGGCGTATCGTTTTCAATGGCCTGGAGCACCGCGTTCAGCTCATCTCCCAGGAAAATGGAAACGACGGCAGGCGGCGCCTCGTTGGCGCCCAATCGGTGATCGTTGCCGGCAGTGGCTACGGAAATGCGGAGCAAATCCTGATAATCATCCACAGCTTTGATTACCGCACAAAGGAACAAGAGAAACTGCGCGTTTTCATAGGGCGTCTCTCCAGGGGAAAGCAGATTCTGGCCTGCATCGGTTGCAATCGACCAGTTATTGTGCTTGCCGCTGCCGTTTACACCGGCAAAGGGTTTTTCGTGAAGCAGGCAGACAAGGCCGTGTTTTGCTGCAGTTTTCTGCATGATTTCCATTGTGAGCTGGTTGTGATCGGTTGCAATATTGGTAGTCGTATAGATGGGGGCCAGCTCATGCTGCGCGGGAGCAACCTCGTTATGTTCCGTTTTCGCTAGGATTCCCAGCTTCCAGAGTTCATGGTTCAGTTCTTCCATAAACGCTGCGACTCTAGGCTTGATTACACCAAAATAGTGGTCGTCCATTTCCTGCCCCTTGGGCGGTTTTGCACCAAATAACGTACGGCCCGTAAAACGCAGATCAGGCCGCTGATCATACATTTCCTGCGTCACAAGGAAGTATTCCTGTTCCGGGCCTACAGAAGAACGGACGCATTTTGCAGTGTCATTGCCAAACAGGCGCAGGATACGGAGCGCCTGTTTATTGAGCGCGCCCATGGAGCGCAGCAGCGGTGTCTTCTTATCCAGCGCTTCGCCGCCGTAAGAACAAAACGCTGTGGGAATACACAGGGTCCGCCCCTTGATAAACGCATAGGAGGTAGGATCCCATGCGGTGTAGCCTCTCGCCTCAAAGGTTGCGCGCAGGCCGCCGCTGGGAAAGGAGGATGCATCCGGCTCACCCTTGATCAGCTCCTTGCCGGAAAATTCCATAATTACGCCGCCGTCCGGGGAAGGAGAGATGAAACTATCATGCTTTTCCGCCGTGATGCCGGTAAGGGGCTGGAACCAATGGGTATAATGGGTGGCTCCCTTAGAAATTGCCCAATCCTTCATTGCGGCTGCCACTGCATTTGCAACGCCGATGTCCAGCGTAGTGCCCTCATCAATCGTCTTTTTCAAAGAACCGTACACCTTAGCGCTCAGCGTTGCTTTCATTACTCTGTCGTCAAACACCAGGCTTCCAAAATATTCCGATACAGTTTCCATGATCCTATCTCCTTTTTCTTAAGTAATAAATTAAAGGCAAAAACATCTCTCTGCTGATCAGCACGAAAGACATCTTTGCCTTTGGTTTACAAATATTTTTTTGCTGCTTCCTTCTTATTTGCAGAAAAGAAAAAGACGCTTACATGGCGGATCACCCACCATGTAAGACGCCCTTGCCTTTACGTTTCCATATTACACCTGCAGGAAGGTTTTGTCAAGACTTTTTTGCAATATTTTTTAAAAAACCTGCAAAAATACAAATTTTTTTGTTTTCTCCCTTGACAAAATGCAAGTAAAGATGTATAATGCTTGCAAATGAGCAAAGGAGTTCATTTCCATGTAGAATACATCTGCGTGGGAATGTGCTCCTTTGTTTTTTTAGATTTTCCCGAAAGGAAAAGAGCTGATATGAAATTAGAAGGCCAGGTACGAATCCCCTCCGGATGTGCGATTGCCGCTGTTATATCAAAAGAGGGAAATACAATGTCCGGCGAACGAGTCGCCGACGCCATGAAGCCGATGCATGACCGTTCCAACGGGCTGGGGGGCGGATTTGCAGGATACGGCATCTACCCCGCGTATAAGGATTTTTATGCACTGCATATGTTTTTTGACGAACGTTCCACCCGGAAGAACTGTGAGATATTTTTAAAAGAACGATTTGAAATTGTAAAATCGGAAATTATTCCCACCCGGAAAATCCCGGCAATTACCGATGAGCCGATTATATGGAGATATTTCGTAGCTCCGCTGCAATCCGTTCTTGCAAATTTACAGCTGGATGAAAAAGAATTTGTGGCGCGCACCGTTATGAAAATTAACACGGAAATGAATGGAGCCTATGTTTTCTCCAGCGGAAAAAATATGGGAACCTTTAAGGCGGTAGGATTTCCGGAAGATGTAGCTCTTTTTTATAAATTGGAGGAATACGCAGGCTACTCGTGGACGGCCCATGGCCGTTACCCCACCAACACGCCCGGATGGTGGGGCGGCGCGCATCCTTTCGCGCTGCTGGATTACTCCATCGTACATAATGGAGAAATTTCCTCCTACGACGCCAACCGACGCTTTATAGAAATGTTTGGTTATAAATGTACCCTGCAAACCGACACCGAGGTAATTACCTATATAATGGATTATCTTGTACGGATCCAAGGGCTGACCCTCGATGAAGCGGCAAGCGTGATTGCCGCACCCTTTTGGAGCACCATTGAGGATAAAACAGATATAGAAGATAAAGAAAAACATATTTATCTCCGTACCCTCTTTCCCAGCCTGCTGATAACAGGACCGTTTTCCATCGTTCTGGGATTTAACGGCGGACTGATGGCACTCAACGACCGCCTTAAGCTCCGTTCCATGGTAGTTGGAGAAAAGGACGACAAAGTATTTATTGCCAGCGAGGAGGCGGCAATCCGTATGATGGAGCCGGACGCTACCGGTATTTGGGCCCCCGCCGGCGGCGAGCCGGTTATTGTCAAAGTAAAGGATGGTGCATACTGATGCGTGCAGAATTTGTATATCCGGAATTTGAAGTCATTCGCAATGCTGCGCGCTGTATTGGCTGCAGAGTCTGTGAACGGCAGTGCGCCAATGAGGTACATGCATTGCATCCTGAAAAAGGCGTTATGATCAGCGACGAGAGCGCATGTGTAAATTGTCAGCGCTGTGTAGCGCTCTGCCCCACCAGAGCGCTGAAAATCGTCAAAAGCGACTGCGTTCTCCGGGAAAATGCCAACTGGCAAAGCGATACGATCAAGGAAATCTACAAGCAGGCTGACAGCGGCGGTGTTCTTCTTTCCTCTATGGGCAATCCAAAGCCTATGCCCGTATACTGGGATAAAATTTTAATCAATGCCTCCCAAGTAACCAACCCGCCTATCGATCCCCTGCGGGAGCCTATGGAAACCCGCGTATTTCTCGGAAAAAAGCCCCATCAGGTCCAGCGGGACGAAAACGGCAGGCTGAAATGCCAGCTTCCTCCCCAGCTTACTCTTTCCATGCCCATCCTGTTTTCTGCAATGAGCTATGGTTCCATCAGTTATAATGCACATGCTGCTCTTGCCCGCGCCGCCACAGAGCTTGGCATCCTATACAACACCGGTGAGGGGGGACTGCATGAAGACTTCTATTGCTACGGTGAAAACACGATTGTGCAGGTTGCGTCAGGGCGATTCGGCGTGCATGAGGACTATTTGCGAGCAGGTGCAGCCATTGAGATTAAAATGGGACAGGGAGCTAAGCCGGGTATCGGCGGACATCTGCCTGGTACAAAAATTGTGGGCGACGTCTCCCGCACCCGTATGATTCCCGAAGGATCAGACGCAATTTCCCCGGCGCCCCACCACGATATTTATTCCATTGAAGACTTACGGCAGCTTGTTTTTTCCCTGAAAGAGACTACCGAATATAAAAAACCGGTAATTGTAAAGGTAGCAGCCGTACATAATATCGCCGCAATTGCCAGCGGCATTGCCAGAAGCGGCGCGGACATCATCGCCATAGACGGATTCCGCGGCGGCACAGGCGCGGCGCCTACCAGGATCCGGGACAATGTGGGAATCCCCATTGAGCTTGCACTGGCAGCTGTCGACCAGCGGCTTCGGGACGAAGGAATCCGTAACGATGTCTCTCTCGTTGTCGGCGGTTCTATCCGCAGTGCGGCAGATGTGATCAAGGCCATTGCCCTAGGAGCGGACGCTTGTTATATTGCGACAGCAGCGCTTCTTGCTCTTGGTTGTCACCTCTGCCGTACCTGTCAAAGCGGCAAATGCAACTGGGGAATTGCAACGCAGCGGCCTGAACTAGTAAAACGTCTGGATCCCGATACGGGAAGCCAGCGCCTTATCAATCTGATGCATGCATGGCAGCATGAGATCAAAGAACTAATGGGCGGAATGGGGATCAATTCCATCGAGTCTCTGCGAGGCAATCGTCTGATGCTGCGCGGAATCGGTATGACAGCTAAGGAGTTGGAAATTTTGGGCATCTCCCATGCGGGAGAATGACGCTAAAAACGCATATTGGAGATGAGAAAATAGCACTTTTGCCGTTTTTTATCTCTAAATCTATAGAAAAAAGCTTGGAGGTGCGGTATAATATTATGGTAATTGATGCGAGAAGCCTTGATTACAAGGCTTTAAACGATACGCTCCGCAAATCAGAGAAGGATTGCAGCATCGTAGGCTGCTGCGGACAGCGCTTTATCGCGGCAGGTATGTCTCAAAAAGATATCACAATCCAGGGGATCCCCGGGAACGCGCTGGGCGCATACTTGAACGGCGCCTGCATTACTGTAAACGGAAGCGTGCAGGACGCCGTTGGGGACACAATGAATGCAGGAAAGATTATTGTCCACGGCAATATAGGAGATGCAGCAGGATATGCAATGCGGGGCGGCAGAATTTTCGTCAAGGGAAACGCCGGATACCGTGCTGGGATCCACATGAAAGCATACAATGAAAAAATGCCGGTCATGGTGATTGGCGGCACCGCCGGAAGCTTCCTTGGTGAATATCAGGCAGGCGGCGTAATCGTTGTGCTTGGGCTTTCGGCCCCGGATAAAAAAATTGTAGGCTATTTCCCCTGCACCGGAATGCACGGCGGAAAAATGTTTCTGCGTTCCGACTGCAGCAATGTGAAATTTCCGGATCAGGTTACGGCGCGGGCCGCCGGAGCTGCGGATCTGGAAGAACTAAAGACATATATTGCCGAATATTGCGATTTGTTCGGATATGATATACAGACTGTGCTGGCCGCTCCCTTTACCGTAGTTACCCCCGACAGCAGGAACCCGTATAAACAGATGTATGTAGCCAATTAAAAAGCAGGAATGGAGATGCAGTATGAAATATTCAAAGGAAGAGGTTATGCAGTATGTCCGGGAGGAAGACGTAAAATTTATCCGTCTTGCGTTCTGCGATGTATTCGGCAAACAGAAAAATATATCCATTATGACGCAGGAGCTGCCTCGTGCTTTTGAATATGGGATTGCTTTCGATGCCTCTGCAATCGCAGGATTCGGGGGTGAAACACATTCCGATCTTTTGCTGCATCCGATTGCCGAAACGCTGATGCTGCTTCCATGGAGGCCGGAACACGGCAAGGTAGTCCGCATGTTTTCAAGAATATCCTATCCTGATGGCACGCCGTTTGAATGTGACACCCGCAGTCTGTTGGAAAAGGCTATGGCTGATGCGCAAAAGGCAGGATACAGCTTTGCTTTTGGCGCTGAACAGGAATTTTACCTGTTCAAACTGAATGAAAACGGCATACCTACGCGGGAACCCCATGATACGGCAGGATATATGGATATCGCTCCCGATGATCGAGGAGAAAATATACGCCGTGAGATTTGTCTCACACTGGAACAAATGGGCATTCGCCCGGAAAGTTCCCATCATGAGGAAGGATTTGGTCAGAACGAAATAGACTTTCGCTATTCCGATGCGCTGACGGCAGCGGATAACGCGCTGACCTTTCAAACTGTTGTAAAAACGGCAGCTCACCGCAACGGACTTTTTGCGGACTTCTCCCCTATACCCCTTGCTGATAATCCGGGAAACGGGTTTCATATCAATATGTCTGTAAAGTCCTGTACGGGATCCGAAAATCTTTGTTATATGATTGCCGGGATCCTTGCAAAAGTGGAGGACATGACCGTATTTCTCAATCCAACGGAGGATTCCTATAAGCGGTTCGGGCAAAACAAAGCGCCCGAGTATATATCCTGGTCCAGTGAAAACCGTTCCCAGCTGGTAAGAATCCCGGCTGCAATCGGGGAATATCGCCGCGCGGAGCTGCGTTCTCCGGATCCCACAGCCAATCCATACCTTGCTTTTGCTCTGCTGATCTATGCAGGCCTTTTCGGCATTGAAAACAAACTGGATTTGCCCGCGGCGGCGAATGTAAATTTATATACGGCAGATGCGGCAACCTTAGAGCACTTTAAACGGCTGCCGCAGGAGCTTTCCGCCGCACGCAGGCTGGCAGATTCCAGCGCCTTTATCAAAGCACATGTGCCGGCTAGGATTTTAGATATCTACTGTGGCAGATAAGTTCATGCGGCAAGCGGAAAGGAGGGGAGCAAAATGAGTCTGAAGGAACAGGGCTACAGCGTTCTGGTGGTTTCGGCTTCAGAAACGATTAACAATGCCATATCCGCTTTGCTCCCCGAATCTAAATACAGCCCCATCCGTTTTGTGTCAAGCGTAAGCGCCGCAAGGAGAGCTTTTGCAGAACATGCCTTTGATTTTGTGATTGTCAACGCGCCGCTGCCGGACGATATGGGCGTCCGCTTTGCAATCGACGCCTGCAGTGCAAAGGGAACGGTTGTCCTTCTGCTGGTGCGAGCAGAGCTGCATGACGAAATTTATGATAAGGTTGCGGAGCACGGCGTTTTTACGCTTGCAAAGCCCACCGCAAAGCCCACCATTCTCATTGCCCTTGGCTGGATGTCCAGCGCCAGGGAAAGACTGAGAAAATCAGAGAAAAAAACTCTTTCCATTGAAGAAAAAATGGAAGAAATTCGGATCGTCAATAAAGCAAAATGGCTTCTCATTCGGGAACTGAAAATGGATGAACCCCAAGCGCACCGCTATATTGAAAAGCAGGCGATGGATCGCTGCGTGACAAGGCGCGAAATTGCAGAAGATATTATCAGAATCTATCATTGAAAATATCCCGACAGTAAAGAGAGGCTTTCCCGCTTGACAAATGGCAGCGGCGGTGGTATACTATATAAAAATAAATATTGTAAAAATAAACCGTTGAAGCGGAGATAACGGCAATGATGCCTTTACAGAGAGCCTGCGATGCTGGAAGTCAGGTAGGAAACAAAAGTTGTCAAATGGACCGCCGAGGGTGCAGTCAAATGTGGTTTCACAGAGTATTCTGCAACGTGCAGGCATACGTCAGTTGCCTGGGATATGCAGGTATCCTGCAAAGTGCACGGGTTTGTTCCCGTGAATACAAGGTGGCACCGCGGATTCGTGGTACATGAAAACAATGTACAGTATTCGTCCTTGACAAAGTGTATTTTGTCGAGGGCATTTTTATTTAATTCCTTTGACAAAACATACGTCAAAGGAGTTTTTCTATTTGGTCCAGCAAATTGGAGGTTTTTATGACAGCACATACAAAACGATGGCGGCGCCACACAAAATCGCCCTATTAAAAACCAAATAAACGAATATTTTTACGATTTCGGAGGATTTAAAAATGCAGTTTAACCATATTGATTTTGATACCTACTTCAAAAATTATCCCGATGCGGACGGCTTTTTCGGTAAATACGGCGGATCCTATATCCCACAGGAACTGCAGACCGCCATGGATGAAATCACGGAGGCTTACTATACCATCTGCAAATCCAGTAAGTTTATAAGCGAGCTGCGCCGTATCCGCAAAGAGTTTCAAGGCAGACCCACGCCTGTCTCTTATCTGGAAAGACTGTCCGCAAGGCTTGGCAATGTACAGCTTTACGTGAAGCGTGAGGATCTGAACCACACCGGCGCACACAAGCTAAACCACTGTATGGGGGAAGCCCTTCTCGCCAAATATATGGGTAAGAAAAAGGTGATTGCCGAGACGGGAGCCGGGCAGCACGGCGTTGCTCTTGCCACTGCCGCCGCCTACTTTGGGCTTTCATGCGATATTTATATGGGCGCTGTAGATATTAAAAAGCAGGCCCCCAATGTAGCCAGAATGAAAATTCTCGGCGCCAATGTAATTGAGGTGACCGACGGCCTGCAAACGCTGAAAGAGGCTGTAGACGCTGCGTTTATGGCATACTGTAAAGAATATAAAGACGCCATTTACTGCATTGGATCTGTAGTCGGTCCCCACCCGTTCCCTATGATGGTACGGGATTTTCAAAGCATTGTGGGTATTGAAGCAAGAGAACAGTTTATTGAAATGACCGGCGAACTGCCGGACGCCGTTGTCGCCTGTGTGGGCGGCGGCTCCAATGCAATGGGCATTTTCTCCGGATTTCTCAATGATCCTGTAGATATCTACGGCGTTGAACCTTTGGGAAGGGGCCCCGCCCTTGGGGACCACGCTGCAAGCCTTGCATACGGATCAGAAGGCATCATGCATGGCTTTAATAGCATTATGCTCAAGGATGCGGACGGAGGTCCTGCTCCGGTTTATTCGGTAGCCAGCGGCCTGGATTATCCTTCATCCGGTCCTGAACACGCGTTTCTGCATGACCTGGGCAGAGTCAAGTATGATGTTATATCCGACGATGAAACCATCGACGCGTTTTTTGCGCTTTCCAGAATGGAAGGTATTATCCCAGCTATCGAAAGTTCCCACGCCGTTGCCTACGGTATAAAGCTAGCTAAGCAGATGAACAATGGCTCCATTCTGATCAACCTCTCCGGAAGAGGGGATAAGGATATGGATTATATTATTGAAAAATACGGCATCAGATAACTTGTGCTATACGACACGAAAACATTGGCGGAGGCCCTATCGGGCACTCCGCTTTTCTCTTTCTTATACTGTAAACAAACAGTTAAGGAATCGACGCAATCCTTGACAAGAATACAATTTAAGGTAAAATATTTAGTAGAAATATAGTATGCCAAAGGAAATACAACATGAAATCCGACAAAAACTTTTTGGCGACGGAACCTGTTGGTAAGCTGTTGCTAAAGCTTGCCCTGCCTACAGTGACCGCCCAACTTATCAATATGCTTTACAATATCGTGGACCGGATCTACATTGGGCATATTGCCGACGTAGGGGCTCTGGCGCTGACCGGTGTGGGCGTTTGTATGCCGCTGATTATGATTGTAACCGCGTTCTCCGCTTTTGCTGGATATGGCGGCGCGCCCCGCGCTTCTATTTTTATGGGAAAGAAGGACCCTGACGCTGCGGAAAAAACACTGGGAAACTGCTTTATTGTGCAAATCCTGATTTCTCTGCTGCTGACAGGCACCCTGCTTATTTGGAATCAGGATCTGCTGTCTGCCTTTGGTGCAAGTGAAAATACGATTCGATACAGTGTGGAATACATGCAAATCTATTCCCTTGGCACAATTTTTGTGCAGCTAACGCTGGGTATGAACGCTTTTATCACCGCACAGGGTTTTGCCAAAACCGGTATGCTGTCCGTACTAATCGGCGCAGTGGTAAATATCATATTGGATCCGATTCTAATTTTCGGACTAAATATGGGAGTGCAGGGTGCTGCCTTAGCCACTATCCTTTCTCAAGCAGTATCTTGCATATGGGTGCTGGCATTTCTGTTTGGAAAAAAGACCCATTTGCGTATTAAAAAAGAACATTTTCGTTTGCAGGCAAAAATGGTCTTGCCTGCTTTTGCGCTGGGTTCAGCCGTATTTGTTATGCAGGCAAGCGAAAGCGTTATCTCCGTTTGCTTCAATTCTTCCCTCCTTCGCTATGGCGGTGATATTGCGGTAGGTGCTATGACGATTCTCACCAGCGTAATGCAGTTTGCCATGCTTCCCCTGCAGGGATTGGGTCAGGGTGCGCAACCCATTATCAGCTACAACTACGGAGCCGGCAACGGAGAACGGGTAAAATCGGCGTTTTGGCTGCTGCTGCGGGCAGATATGTGTTATGCCACGCTTTTATGGCTGCTTGTCATGCTGTTCCCAGGAGGCTTTGCCGCTATGTTCACCTCCGATGTCCAGCTAATTGCCTTCACAAAAACGGCGTTGCGCATTTACATAGCATGTCTGCTGCTGTTTGGTATTCAAATGTCTTGCCAGATGACCTTTACCTCTATCGGATATGCGAAAGCGTCTATTATCGTGGCCGTGATGCGGAAATTCGTTTTGCTGATCCCGTTGATCTACATTTTGCCCCACATTCTGCCCATAGACAAAACCTGGGCGGTATATGCAGCGGAACCTGTCGCCGATTTTTTCGCAGTGGCGTTTACCACCGTCCTCTTTACGTTCCAATTCAAAAAAGTCCTGAGGCAGTTGGACGATAAAAAAGCGCAGCAAAAAATATAATCTCAATGAGAATGTGCAGGAAAAAGAAATGGCTACAATATATGATAATCGTGTGACCCGGCAGCGGGAAACGCTAAAAGACTTTTTTGGCGGTGATGAAAAAGAAGAAATTCCAGACGAATTGCTGGACAGACTGTTCCAGTTTGAAGCACTGATGACAAAATATCGCTGCGCCATTCGAGAAATTACTACAAAGCTGGAAATCCTAAACGACGAATTGTCTGCTTCTACTAAGCAAAATCCTATTGAAACCATTCAGTCCCGCATCAAACGACCCTATAGTATTGCGGAAAAGCTGAAGCGGCAAAACCAGCCGGTAACGGTCGAAGCTATTTCCCGCCATTTGAACGATGTAGCAGGCATCCGGGTAATCTGTCCTTTTATAAAAGATATTTATGCTGTAGAAAAAATGCTGATTCAACAGGACGATGTGCATTTGATTGCGCGAAAGGACTACATCCGAAGCCCCAAGGAAAGCGGATATCGCAGCCTTCATCTGGTAGTAGAAATTCCCGTTTTCTTCTCCATGAAAAAGGAAAACATTCGGGTGGAAATACAGATCCGAACAGTGGCCATGAATTTCTGGGCAAGTCTGGAACATCAGATTCGGTATAAAAACGAATCGCAAGGTGTACAGGATATTGTTAAGGAACTAAAGGAATGTGCAGATACTATTGCTAAAACAGACGAAAAAATGCAGGAGCTGAAGCTGCGCATAGAAAATCATGAGAAAAAAGAAGCATAACTTGCCAATAAAAAAGAAGGCCCTCGGCCTTCTTTTTACATTACGCTGCGAACAATGTCCTCTACGGTTTCTTCCAAAGAAAACGCTGCAGATACGGTGATGTCCGCGTATCGTTCATATAGGGGCGCTCTGTGATTGTATACATCTTCAAGCCCCTCTCCGGGACCCATAGCAATTCCACGCGTTTTGATGTTGGAAATCCGCTGCTGTATCTGGGAAAGCGGCAGCTGCAAATATACAATTTGCCCTATTTTGCCAAGACGAGCCATAGCGGCCTCCCCCAGCACCACGCTGCCACCGGTAGCAATCACCATTTTGTCTGTGTCTTCTAAAGCTGCTACCGTATCGGTTTCCAACTGCAAAAACGCATCTATACCATCGTCTCGGATTATCTCATACAATTTTTTCCCCGCCCGCTGCTGCAGCAGCAAATCCGTGTCTAAAAAACTATATCCTAAGGTTTTGGCCAGCAAAACGCCTGCCGTACTCTTGCCGCAGCCGGGCATCCCAATCAAAATAATGTTTTTCATGCTACTCACTGCCGTGTCATCCTTCTGCATTCGGATCATATATCACCGGAGCAATAGGCGCCTGTGCCTTAACCCGAAAGGAAAGGGGTTCCAATGTCTCCTTGCCCTCTTCCACAGGCGTGCGGAAAAGAGAAATTTCATCTGCTTTTTTATGCTCTACGGTAACGCCTACCATATAATGTTCCACAAAGGATAGGGGCACCCATATCGCTGTGTCTGCTGCCAAGCGGCAGGGGCCGGTCATATTCACATTGACGCCGTTAATATTTGCAGTAAAAGACCCCACTGTAAACAAAACGATTTCCTCTGTTCCATTGCCCGCACTGTCGTTACTTTCATCAGATGGGATAATAAAGCGCATATAATGGATGCTCCCGGCCATAGGCATATCCAACAGTGCGGCCAACCGCGTAAAGTCTACATATAAAATGCCATTATAATAAGCAGTGGCGCCGTCCGCCTCAAAAGATTCGTCTTTACCCATACTATACGTAACAGCGCCAGGCTTTTCTCCGCTGTCTCCATAGAACAGAGAGAAATAAGTCCCCGCTGAAATTCCACAAACCAGCAAAAATACAATGGCAAATCGCAGCAAGATGCCCCGCACCTGCGCGGCAAGTTTTTTTCGCCGCAGTTTCTTTTGACGCAGCGCTTCGCGGCGTGCCGCCTCCTGCCGCTGTCTGGCTCTCTGCATCTCCGCCTGCCGGCGCTGTCGGTAGTACCGGTCAAGCTCTGCCCTGTTTTTGGCGCCTCCACGCTCTGGATAAATCCATCCGGGCCTGCCGACGCTGGAAGCACCTGCCGGACGGGGGCCGCGCGGACCGCCTGTTTGTATTGGACGCTGCCCCTGAACGGGCCTTCTTTGTCCTGCTCCTGGCCGCGGGGGAGGAGCAGACCTGTTTCCATACGGACGTGCGGGTGCTTTCCCTGTCTGGAGCGGCGGACGTGTCGGTGGAGCGGCGCCCGTTTTTCGTGTCGCTGGGCCAGCAGGACGCTTGGACGGGGACTGCACAGGGGAGGCCCCTGCTGTTCGCGTCTTATGGCGGGGCACACCCGCTCCCGGAGGAGGCATCCCCTGTTTCCTTGGTCGATTCACCGTTCCTTCCGCGTTTACATGGCCTCGTGGGACAGGGCGTGAGCCATATGTTTTATTGTTCACAGCCTCGCCCCCTCTAAAGGTTTATTTCGTTTCTGCAATCATAAAATATGGGGATGCAGGAGAATTGAGCATCTGAAATTTCCCGATACTCAGCTTGTACCGGCTGAGCGTAGAAAAGTATTTCTGAAGCGCTTCTCCTTCCGCAGCACCTTCTGAATGACCCGGATATACCGCCACCAGCAGGATGCTGTCCCTCCCCAGCATGGAAAGTGCGCCTTCCACTGCCGGCAGTGTAGTTTCACGCATAGTAGTCAGCGCCTTATTACCGCTGCCCGGCATATATCCAAGGTTAAACATTCCTGCACGAATGGGACCGGGAACGACCTCTCCCGCCAAATGGTGGGAACGGCAAAACAGACGCCAATTATCCGGACAGCCTTCCTCCCGCAGACGGCGGGCAGTGCTTTCCAGAGCAGCCGGCTGAATGTCAAAAGCCGCCACCTGACCGTTTTCGCCTACTGTTTTCGATAAAAATGCCGTATCATGTCCGTTTCCCATGGTAAAATCACAAGCAGTATCTCCCGGCCGCAGGTGGGTCAGGATAAAATGCTTTTGCAACGCCAACAGATCCACCATTACTGCGCCCTTTGATGGCTGGCGGCCATATCAAAAGCCCGCAGGTTAATCTCTTTCGCTTTGGCCGGAACACATTCCTCCACTGCACCCCGAAGCACGGCAGTGTCAAATCCAAGTACATGGGCGCCAAGACCGATAAGAGCCACATTAGCAGCTTTGCCGTTCCCGGCTGCCCCCGCAATAGCTGCCGCATCTTCCGCAATAATATTTATGCCAAGTTCACCAATTTTCTTAGCAAGGTCTGCAGGATACTCTGCCGCGCCGATAATTACCGGCATGGGGTTGATCTCCTGGGTTGCAGTGATCAATGTGCCCCCGGGCCGCAGGAAGGGCAGCCACCTGGCTGCTTCCAGCAGTTCGAAGGACAAAATCACATCTGCCTCACCCTGACAAATCACAGGAGAGCTTACTTCCTCCCCGTAACGCACATAGGTCACTACGGAGCCGCCCCTCTGGCTCATGCCGTGTACCTCAGAAATTTTCACTTCATATCCGCCTGCTGTGGCAGCAGCACCTAGAATTCTACTAGCCAGCAGAGAACCTTGTCCGCCCACGCCGACGATCATTATATTCTTTGTAATCATGATTTCCCTCTCCTTATGCACCCGTGGATGTAAATGCACCAAAGGGGCACATTTCTTCACACAAACCGCAGCCGACACACATGGTTTCGTCCACTTTTGCCTTTACGCCGTCTTCTCCTGCCTCCATAGAAATACAGGGGCAACCGATCTTCATACACGCCTTACAGCCGCGGCACTTTTCCCGATCTACACGCAGGGCGGGCTTTTTCTCCACACCCTTCAAAAGTGCGCAGGGACGCCGGCAGATCACCACAGAGGGAACATCTGCATCCAGTTCTTCTTTCAGAATTTTTTCAAGCTCGGAAAGCTTTGCAGGATCCACCACACGGATATGTGCTCTGTCCACACCCAGACCCGCACAAATATCCTCCAAACAAATGTAGGGAGCAGGCTGATTTTTCAGCGTCAGCCCGGTGAGGGGATTTTGCTGGTGACCAGTCATACCGGTGATCCGGTTATCCAGAATCACCACGGTAGATGCGCCGCCGTTATAAATGATATTTACAAGGCCGGTCATACCGGAATGCATAAAGGTAGAGTCGCCGATCACCGCCACAGACTTTGCCTCGGCTCCTTGCACCTTATTGAAACCATGAAGAGCAGAAATAGACGCGCCCATGCAAAGGGTAGTGTCCATAGCGCCTAGGGGTGCCACTGCTCCAAGGGTATAGCAGCCGATATCCCCCGACACCATCAATCCCATTTTCTTTAAGGTATAGAACACACCCCGGTGCGGACATCCCGGGCAAAGCACCGGCGGGCGCACAGGAATCTCGTCTGCTACCGAAACGGTGCAGGGTTCCTCGCCCAAAAGCTTTTCCCGAAGCAGCTCCTGCGAATATTCTCCGCATAAGGGAAGTACATCTTTGCCGGTGACCTGGATGCCCAAGGAACGGCAGAAGGACTCAATCACACCGTCCAGTTCTTCTATTACCACCACAGAATCTACAGAGGCTGCAAATTCCCGAATCTGCTTTTCAGACAGAGGATAAATCAGGCCCAGCTTCAAATAAGAAGCGCTATCCCCATAAACTTCTTTTGCATAGTTGTAGCAGTTGCCCGCTGTGATTACACCCACAGTAGTGCCGCCCATCTCTACTCGGTTCAGGGGGGTAGTGTATGCATAATCAGCAAGCTCTGCCAGACGCTGTTCCACCACGGGATGACGGCGTTTGGCATTTCCGGGCATCATCACATGCTTTGCAGGATCCTTGGTATATTCCTTGATGGGATGTTCCTGCCGCTCTTCCAATTCCACTGCGCTGCCGGAGTGGGACACGCGCGTGGTCAGCCGCAGGATAAAGGGTGTGTCAAACTGCTCGGACAATGTGTAAGCCAATTTTGTAAATTCCTTACATTCCGCAGAGTTGGCAGGCTCGATCATAGGCAGCTTTGCACCGATTGCATAATGCCGGCTGTCCTGCTCGTTTTGAGATGAATGCATGCCCGGATCGTCCGCAACACCAATGACGAGACCGCCGCCTACGCCAGTATACGCCGTAATAAACAGGGGGTCAGCCGCTACGTTAAGACCCACATGCTTCATAGCGGAAAATGAACGACCGCCACCAAAGCTTGCGCCGATAGCAGCTTCCAGAGCCACCTTCTCATTAGGCGCCCATTCCGCATACACCTCGTCATATTTTGCAGCGAATTCGGATATTTCCGTACTGGGTGTTCCAGGGTAACTGGAAACAAAACGCACGCCGGCTTCATACAGTCCTCTTGCGACTGCCTCATTGCCAAGCATAATTTTTTTCATGTATGTAAAATCCTTTCTTTAGGCAGTAAATATTACACCGAACTTCATCTAATATTATACCGTTGCAGGCGAATCGTGTCAAGGGCTGGCCTATTTTGTATTCCGCCTTTTCCGGGGGGAACGTAGCCGCTTCTTTTGCATACGCCGGACTCGTCCCGCTTCCTTCTTCTCTTCCTTTTGCGCCTGCATGAAAAGAATTTTTTCCAGAACACCGGGACGCTTCAGTATCACGGCAGCACGCAGGAAAGCAGCTGCAGGGCAAAGCAGCAGAGGGGAGCAAAGGGAAATCCCAAGAAGCAGAAGCGATCTACTGTCTGTTGTAAAGACTGTACAGCCCCAAACGCCTAAATACAGAAAAATTGCCCATAAAAAGGGTGTGAGCACAGCAATTGGCCGGATCAGGCGACTGCGGTCGGATAAGATAGAGACCATTACCACAAAAAGGCAAAGGAATACAGCAGCCAAAACAGCAAAAAATATAAGCTGATACAGCGTGTCCGCTCCGCCGTTCGTCTGCATTTTTACATAGTATAAAAGGGAAGGAATCCCTGCTCCAAAAAATCCGGCGGCGCCGGCAGCTAGAAAAAAATATCCCGTTGCAAGACACCGTTTTCGATTGAGCCGGGTATGGGAAAGAATCACAGAAGCAGCTCCTGCGATTCCATAAAAAAGTATTGCTGCTATTGCTATCATATCTACAGTGCTCCTTTCTCTATCGGTTACAGAGTAAATCGCGCGCCTGTTTATCGTTGACATTCCCGCAAAAACCGATATAATAATACTATTCCAAAAGAGAACGCTCCAGGGCGGGAATCACATTGTTTCCCCGAGAGAGAAGCGCAGTGTGGTGTTCCCGCGTCCACTTTTTTATGTACCGGTCATACTGGTACACGTCTGTAGTCCTTTTCAGAGGGATATAGTACAGAAAAATCCAGACGTCATATCCCTGTGTCTCACAGGCTTCCGCGCAGCGGCAAAGCAGGTCCCGTACCAAAGACGGCTCCTCCGACTCCACTTGCAGATAGCTGGAGGCGACACGGTATTTCCCAAAGGTATAGTCCCGGAACCCGTTTTGGCAAAGTATTTCCACACTTTGAGACAAATCTGTAAGACACAGCCCCTCCCGCCGGAGAGCAGGCATATCAAAGCCCCACCGGGCGGCGGTTTCCCGAATCCACGGCTTGTCCCTCTCTTGAAATTTAGAACTGCTGCAGGAAAGGGTATCCATATAAATTGAGGACAAGGCGAGAAAATCCGCCTCTCTGTCCGTCACAAGGCCATGGGCCACTGCCGCCTCATAAATCACGCGGCCGGCAGAGCTTGCCTGCTTATTTTGGTATACGGGAATATCCGGCGCATCCATTGTAGGATGGTGGTCGGCGCAGGCGATCACTCTGCCAGGCAGCTTGGTAGTGTGGCAGTCGCATAGAATCAGCAAAGCATCCTCTGGAAGGGGAGAAAATAGCGGCGCCGAATCCCAGCCATACCTTTCCAGCAGGGCAGCGCCGTGGGCCTCCATCTGTCCATACAGACAGATTTGCGCATCTATCCCTAGCTGGTTCAAAAAATGCCGCATCAACAGACAAGACGCGGCGCTGTCATAATCCGGATGAAGGTGCCCCGTAAGTGCCACGGGACCCTGATGGATTTCCAACTGCGTCAAAATCCCGGAAAACAACATATGCCTCTCCCCATTCGCGCAAAAATTATATAATACAAGTTTACCCCATCTATTATACTTTGTCAATCATGATATGGAGGATAATCCTATGCTGCCAGAAGAAATCGTCGACCGCATAACAAGCCCCAAAATTAAAAAAAATCATCGTTGACTGTGACGCCGGCGCAGACGGGGATGATCCGGACAAAATCGTTGAGGATGCAATACAACGCATAAATGGATAGACGCCTCTAGCCCCGAATCACACCACAGGCAATCCTTCCCCCCGCATCTCCTGCCGGCTGGCTGTGAAAATCGTCCACATGGGCGTGAACGATTACCGTACGGCCTACAACCTCCTCAACGGTAAACCGATTGGTGGCTACAATCATAAACGCACTGCCGTCGTTGACAAACAGCGGCGGCAGATCCCCCGCATGATACGGGTGTGGGCATTCTCCATCCCCAGCTATCAATGTGTTGTCATAATGGGAGCCCGCGTCGGCGAAGGGATCCGTATCGTTTCTCGTACAGCTGCCCCCTGTATGTATATGCAAACCTAAAACGCTGCCGCCGCAGGCCCTTCCGTTTTGGGATTGTCGAATCTCATCCGGCAGCCCCACAAAATTTGCCTGCACAAGCACCTGGTTTGAAAGCTGGTAAAAGCTTACCATGCCCCGAATTGCCCGATATTCTCTGCTGCCCAACACTTTTGCTACCGCATCTGCACGACCACGGAGCCGGGCTATGATTTCCGGATTTTGATATGTATGAAAAAACATAATACTCCCTATCTTTCTTTTTCTTTCAGTATATTCCCAGTTTCGGGGATGTGCTTAAAGTCCCTCACAACCGCTTTGTATTTTTTCAAAAAAGCGTAGACACAAGGGGCGGGGTGTGATAAAATATCCACAAAGATTCACCGGAAAGGAATCCTTCTATGAGTTTTAAACAAAATTGTGAAATATCCTTAGTGCAAAATCCCCACGCTGCAGAAAATGTGTTTATTGGCAAAGAAGTGGAAAATACACCCTTGCCTACCTTTGAGCAGGAACGTAACCGCCTGCCAAGTCCTGTTTGGCAGGGGCATGCAGATGCTATTTCCTGCTATTGGAAGGCATGGGAACTGGCTTTTGGAAACTTAGGCCGACCCCAGGCCGGATCCGGTTTTGTCTCCAATTTTATTGACACTGCCTTCAATGGCTGCCTTTTTATGTGGGATTCTTCTTTTATCCTTATGTTCGGTAAATATGGCAGCAGAAGCTTCAATTTCCAGGGCACCCTGGATAACTTTTACGCACTTCAGCATAAAGACGGCTTTATTTGCCGGGAAATCATTGAAGAAAACGGAGAAGACCGGTTTACCCGGTTTGATCCCGCTGCCACCGGACCCGATATTATGCCCTGGTGCGAATGGGAATATTTCAAAAACTTCGGTGACATGGAGCGGCTTGCAAAAGTGTTTCCGCCGCTGATGGCATATCACGAATGGCTACGCCTGAATCATACCTGGCCCGATGGTACATATTGGTCCAGCGGGTGGGGCTGCGGCATGGATAATCTGCCCCGGCAGCAACCCGGATATGTGATTATGTTTTCCCACGGACATATGGTCTGGAACGACGCGTGTCTTCAGGAATTGATGAACTGCAATATCCTGATGGAAATGGCCCGTCTGCTGGGCCGGGAAGAGGAAATTCCCCATCTGCGTAAGGAACGAGACATCCTGGAGCAGGTGATTAATAAAAAGCTATGGGACGAGGATACGGCTTTTTACTATGATTTGTGGAAAAACGGAGAACTGAACATGGTGAAGCACATTGGCGCATACTGGGCGCTGATGGCCGAGGCGGTGCCGGCAGAGCGGGTGGAGCGGTTTGTGGCACACTTGGAGAATGATAAAGAATTTAAATGTCCTCACCGGATTCCTGCTCTATCAGCAGACCACCCATGGTTTGGCAAAGACGGCGGATACTGGAACGGTGGCATCTGGGCGCCTACTAACTATATGGTATTGGGCGGTTTGGACAAATACGGCAAGTTTGCTCTGTCTCATGAAATAGCCATGAATCACTTGGAAAATGTGGTGCAGGTATATAAAAAAACCGGCACAGTCTTTGAAAACTATGCGCCTTTCCCGGGAGAAGACGGAAAGGCCAGACCGGGAAATCCGGCCAAAGGTGATTTTGTGGGCTGGACAGGACTTGTGCCCATCGCCGTCTTGTTGGAGCATGTGATCGGTATTAAACCGGATGCGGAAAAAAACACGATTTTCTGGCACATCAACCTGCTGGAGCGTCACGGCGTAGAGAGATATCCCTTTGGAAAAAGTGCAACGCTGACGCTGTTGTGTGAAGAACGGGGCAGCAAAAACGAGGAACCTCGGGTAACAATCGAATCTACGGAGCCGGTGACGGTAAAGCTTATCTGGGACGGCGGAACAAAGGTAATAGAAGCGGGAAGATAAAGCTTTATAAAAAACGGGAGAGATATGTACAATATAGCGGCGCATGCGCCGTCACAGATTGCAAAAGGAGTATATCCAATGGGAAAAAGCATTATTTTGGATACCGATATTGCCGGAGATATAGATGATTCCTGGGCACTGGGGCTTGCGCTGGCATCACCGGCGCTGGACCTCAAGCTGGTGGTGTCCTGCCTGGACGATACCACCCACAGGGCAGCGGTCATGGCAAAATTTTTAGAGCAAACCGGACGCACAGACGTTCCTGTGGGGATCGGACTACGGACTTCCGATAAAATTTACAACCTGCGACCGTGGCTCGGAGACTACACACTGGGAGATTATCCCGGCATCGTCTATGCAGACGGTGTGCAGGCGATTGTAGATACCATTATGCAAAGCAGCGAACCTGTTACCATAATTGCAGAAGGCCCTATGACCAATATTGCCGCGGCGTTGGAGAGAGAACCCCGCATCGCCGAAAAATGCGAGATCATCGCCACCATGGGCAGTATTTACCAGGGGCACAGCTTAGACGATATACATAAAGACTCCGACTACAACATCCGGGCCAATATTCCGGCAGCAAGGCAGGTTTTGGCCGCGCCCTGGAAAATTACCGCAGTACCGCTGGACGTGACCGCACATCTTGTAATTGGAGACGACAATTACCAAAAGCTGCTAGCCGCCCGCGCCTCCAATCCCATTGTAGAAACCATTCTGGAAAACTTTGACTGCTGGATGGAAGAAAACAATTGCACGTATTATAAAACGCACAGTACCGCTCTGTACGACTTAGCCGCTGTTTACATGGCAGAAATGGGAGACTATAATCTGATTACCGAGGACTTGTATCTCACCATTGACGACGGAGGGTATACCAACATCGATGAAAAGGCAGGCAGGCTTTGCCACTGCGCCGTTTATTGGCGATATATTGATATGTTTTATAAATTTATCACAGAACGCCTTTGTGGGGAAAGATAACGACAAACAAAACAGAGCGTGCCGAATAGACGGCACGCTCTGTTTTAATTATATATCAATTCAATCAGATAGGAAGTCCCGCAAAGACGCCAGTTTCGCCAACGCGTCTCCCCTTCCCAAATCATACATTTCCTGTATTCTTGCTTTGTCCTTTTCAATCCGGCGAATGGGCACCATCCTAGACGGTCGCAGTACAAATATTTTTCCGTCCTTCTCTAGAGCTGCCACAAGCTCCATCGAAGCGTTGTAGTCTTTATATCTCGCATAAATTGCATGGGCCAGATGGGGATAGCTTCTGTAATATATCTCCGGCAGTCGTCTCCCCCTCTCTTTCTTTCGATATTCTACAGGTCTTGTGAGCACCGTTATAATTTTATCGAATCCCATGTCCAACATTTTTGAAATGGGAATGCTGTCCGCAATGCCGCCGTCTAAATACTTTTTGCCTCCTACCGGCACAGGTCGGGAGACAAAAGGCATGGACCCGGATGCCCGCAGATATTCCAGTTGTTCTTCTTTTTGTAAATCATCTATCGGTATATACTCCGCCTGTCCCGTCTCCATATTGGTGACTACGGCATAAAACGCCATCGGATTTTCCCGAAATGCCGCAAAGTCCACCGGATCCAGTTGGTTTACAATTTTGTTAAAGCAAAAGTCCCGGTTCATAATATTTCCCGTGGTAAGGAGAGAATAAAAGCCCATGTAGTGTCTGTCTCCGGCATACTGCAGATTGTAGCGGAGCACACGTCCGACTTGTCTCGACTTATAGTTCATGCCAAACAATGCCCCGGCAGATACGCCCATCACCGTGTCCGCATGTATACCCTCTTCCATAAATACATCCAAAATACCAGCGGTATATAAGCCACGCATGGCGCCGCCTTCCAGCAAAAGTCCAATTTTCATATTTTTGACTATGCCTTTCTTCACTTTTTGTCCGTTACGCTTATACCCTGAAAAGCAGTCCCGCTCCATTTATTTGGAGCGGGACATATGTTATTGCTCTGCAACCACAGATTCCGGCTGCCGCCAAATCTGTACAGACCGGGGAAGCGCCCCATCCATTTGTGTAATTTGGAAACGGTATCCCTGATAGGTTACCTCCGGCGTCTGATCTCGGGAGGGAACATATCCAAGGCTGTCTAGCATAAACCCGCCCAGCGTATCGTAGTCTTCCTCCGGCGCTGGCAAGCCCAAGCAATCGCACAGCGATGCAAACTGTGTTTGTCCATCCGCGGTCCAGGAGCCGTCCTCATTTTTACAAACCGTTTCTTCTTTTTCTACCGTACCGACAATTTCCTGGATTATATCCATAATCGTAATGATTCCGCAGGTGCCGCCATAGTCGTCTACCACTACCGCAAGCTGTTCTCCCGAATTTTTCATGTTGGCAAAAATTTCATCCACCGGCTTTTTTTCAAAAACAAAGTATGGAGGACGCATATATTCGGAAACAGGCTTCACTGCAACGGAACCGTCTCTGCTGTACAGGGGAAAGATATCCTTCATGTACACCACGCCTACAATCTCATCGATATCCTCTTTGGTTACAGGGAATTTCGTATGACCGGTCTCAGCCATACGTTCAATCAGTTGTCCAACTGTGGAGGATATTTCTATGTCCTCAATTTCCGTACGATGCGTCATAACACGCTCTGCGTCCAAATCGGTAAAAGCAAATACATTGGAGAGCAGCTCCACCTCCTGCTCTTCAATCTCGCCTTGGGCCTGCCCTTCGCGCATCATAAGCAGAATGTCTTCTTCCGTAACACGTTCGCCTTCTTCTCCCTGTTCTACACGCAGCAATCGAAGCACACCGTTTGTGGTGATAGAAAGCAACCACACCAGCGGACGGGTTACCTTAGAAAGGATATGAATAAGAGAGACGATTCCTCTCGCGGTTTTTTCAGGGCGTACCATAGCTATACGCTTTGGTACCAATTCCCCGAACACCAACATAAAGAAGGTCATCAGCAATGTAATGAGAAACGTGCTCGCGCCACCGATTACAGTCAGTATAGTTCCCTTTGCGCCCATCTCTGCCGCAAAAGCTGTAATCGGCGCTGCCAGGGAATCTGCCGCAAAGGCGCCGGACAAAAGCCCTGCAAGGGTAATGCCAATTTGAATGGTAGATAAAAAGTCGCTTGGATGTTCCTTCATTGTGAGCAGCAGACGCGCCTTTTTATCCCCTGCCTGCGCGGACGCCTGCAGCTTTGTGCCGGACAACCCCATCATGGCGATTTCTGCCGACGCAAGCATGCCGTTTATCGCTACCAGTACGATTGTAATGAGTATAGCAATCCATGGACTGCCGTCTTCCATAATTAAATTCTTCCTCCATAAAAAATTGTATAATATAATTGAATCTTACTTTTTCAAATGCCGTTTCATACATTTTGCGATTTCCACAATAGGAATAATCGCTAGTGCAACGCCCAGCGCAGCAAAAAATTCAGCGGCGGACAGCGCTACCAGAGAAAACGCTGTATTCAGACCAGGCATATAGATCACGCCTGCTGTGAGTACAAAGCTTAGAATCATAGCTCCGGTAAGCAGCTTATTATGGCTGCGCACCTGTAGCAGCGATTTGTCTCTGCTGCGCATATTGATAGAATGGAAAATCTCGCACATGGATAAAGTGAGAAAAGCCATTGTCATACCGGTCACATGCGACCGGGCGTTTCCAATAAAGAAGGACCACAAGGTCAGTGCGGCAATTACTCCCCCCTGCAAAACCACATCGATTCCCAGTCCGCCGGAAAACATCGTTTCCCGAGCGTCTCTCGGCGGCTTTTGCATCGCATCCGCTTCCGCCTGTTCCATCCCCAGCGCCATTGCCGGAAAAGTATCGGTGATCAGGTTGATCCACAAAATCTGCACAGGGGCAAACAAACGCAGCCCCGCCAGAGTAGCAATAAAAATAGACACCACCTCCGAAAAATTGGACGCAAGCAGAAATTGAATCGCCTTGCGGATGTTTTCATAGATTCGACGTCCCTCTTCCACAGCATATACAATCGTGGCAAAGTTGTCATCTGCCAACACCATATCCGCAACATTTTTTGTAACATCGGTGCCGGTAATCCCCATACCCACGCCGATATCCGCCGACTTCAACGCTGGTGCATCGTTGACGCCATCGCCGGTCATTGCGGTAATTTTGCCCCGCTTTTTCCAGGCGGTTACAATACGTACCTTGTGCTCCGGCTGGACTCTGGCGTATACTGCGATATCTCCAATGCGCCGTTCCAGTTCTGCGTCATCCATTTCGGACAGTTCCGCTCCGGTTACTGCCTGAGATGCATCCTGCAAAATACCTAGCTCCTTTGCGATAGCAACGGCAGTGTCCTTATGGTCCCCGGTGATCATGATTGGCCGGATACCAGCTTCACCACAGGCCACGATAGCCTTTTTTACCTCGGGACGGACCGGATCGATCATACCGCACAGTCCGATAAAGGTCAACTCCGTCTCAAGATACTGAGCAGCCGTATCTGCCGGCAGGGTATCGTATGTTTTGCAGGCAGCGCCTAACACACGCAATGCACGGCCTGCCATTTCGCTGTTTTGGGTAAGGATTTCCTGCCGCCGTTCCTGGGTCAGCGGAACCGCTATTCCGTTTTCCATTACGCTGGTACACCGGGCCAGTACCTCGTCGGGCGCGCCCTTGGTATATTGAACAAAGTGCCCCTCCATCGCATGAATGGTAGACATCATCTTTCGCTGTGAGTCAAAGGGGGCTTCCGCAGCGCGGGGAATATCCGTGTGATATCCGCCTTCCATGGCAAACACGCGCAGCGCCGTTTCCGTGGGATCCCCTATCATCTGGTCCGCGTTCTCCCCCTGTGCATCATTGCAAAGATACATTGCCGCCCGCAGCACAGTCTCTTCACCGTAGTGCGCTACCACAGTCATTTTATTCTGGGTAAGCGTACCCGTCTTGTCGGAGCACACAATTTGGGTGCAGCCCAATGTTTCTACTGCAGTCAGCCGGCGAATAATGGCATTTTTCCCGCTCATTTTTGTCACGCCGATAGATAACAGCACCGTTACCACAACTACAAGTCCTTCGGGAATCGCTGCTACAGCCAGGCTGATAGCGGTCAGCAAGGACTCCAATACATTCGGTCCGGCAAAACCACCTCCCCGGAGCACGTTAATGATAAATATCACCACACAGATTCCAAAAACACCGATGCTGAGAACCTTGGAAAGCCCTGCCAGCTTCTGCTGCAGAGGTGTTTTTTCCGTATCTGTATCAGAAAGAATCCCGGCAATTTTGCCCATTTCCGTATCCATACCTGCAGCGGTAACGACTCCTTCACACCGGCCGTACACTAAGCTTGTTCCCATATAAGCCATATTGGTACGATCTGCCAAAGGAACATCCTGTTCCTCCGGCGCCAAGACATCTGCAGCTTTATCGGCAGGAACGGATTCGCCGGTCAGCGCCGCCTCTTCGATTTTCAGACTGGCTGCCTCCAAAATCCGCATATCTGCAGGAACGCTGTCTCCCGCTTCCAAAAGAACAATATCACCGACGACGATATCCTCCGATTGAATTTTTTCCACAGCGCCGTTTCGCCGCACCTTGGAATAAGGGGCGGACATTTTCTGCAGTGCCTCAATTGCACGTTCCGCCTTTCCCTCTTGTACAACACCCAGCACCGCGTTTAACACCACTACGACCAAAATAATGACCATATCCGCGATTTCTCCAAAGGCACCGGATATGATTGCCGCGGCAATCAGCACCAGGATCATGGGATCCCGAATTTGCTCCCAAAGCTTGCTGGCCAAGGATTTCTTTTTCCCGGCCTGCAGTCGGTTTTTTCCGTTTGCTAAAAGGCGTTTTTTCGCCTCGCCCGCATCCAGGCCGTCCATACTGCTTCCCACATGATGCAGAACTTCTTTTGTTTCTGCCTGATACAGTTTCACCAGAATACTCCTTCTTTCTTTTCATTTGTGAGTCTGGCGAATAAAGGATTGCCAAGTCTGCCTGCGCAGACCAGTGTTGTTGACAATCCACATGTTTGCAGTTCTACCGCAAACATGCCGGCTACTCCCTCACAGTAATCTTTTTTCCCTGCCACCGGCAGGGAATTGTTATTATTATACAGAGCAGATATGAATAAATCAATGCATTTACATTAAATGATTCCCCAAAACTTTACAAACTACGCCTTGCATCTCAATAAAATTCATAGTATACTAAAAATAATTATAAACGGAGGAGCCTCCTATGAAACACAGAATACTCATTGTAAGCTCGGCCAATATTGATTTTGTCCAGCGTATGGCACGGCTGCCCCAACAAGGGGAAACAGTGCTGGAAAGTGCATCCTGTAAATATGTAGCTGGAGGAAAAGGATCCAACAGTGCGGTAACATTTGCCCGTCTTGGTGCAGACGCAGTTTTTTGCGCGAAAGTTGGACGGGACGAAAACGGCGCACGACTGAAACGGATTTATGGAGAGGAAGGAATCGACACCCGGTTTGTGTTTCAAGATGCCGAATCCCCCACCGGACTTGCCTCTATTTTGGTAGAAGAAGAGGATGGCGCCAACCGAATCATTGTATATCCGGGTGCAAACGGCACGCTGTCTGCCGAAAATGTTGAAGAGGCCTTTACCTGTTATCCTGACGGAGTGTTTGTTCAGCTGGAAATTCCGGACGAGGCAGTTTTCGCTGCCGCCCGATTTGCCAGAGAAAACGATATTCCCCTGTTCGTAGACGCAGGACCTGTACGTCCTGGTTTTTCCTTGGAAAATTTGGGCAGGGCAGAAATTTTATCCCCCAATGAAACAGAATGTGCTGCTCTTACCGGTATCGTACCAGACAGCGTAGAAAATTGTCTGAAGGCCGCCATCCACCTTGCGGGAGTGACAGAGACAAAATATGTGGTAATCAAGCTTGGCAGCAGGGGATCCTTTGTATATGACGGCAAGTATTATCACTTAGTGCCCGGCCACAAAGTACAGGCAGTGGATACCACTGCGGCGGGGGATGTTTTCACGGCGGCCCTCTCTTATGCCTATTTGCAAAAAGGGGATATTTTAGAGGCGGCGCGCTTTGCCACTTATGCCGCAGCCCTGTCCGTGACAAAAGAGGGCGCCGTTCCCTCTGTACCTACGCTGCAGCAGGTGAAGGATTTTGCTGCAGAGATGCGGGAGAGCGGACGATGACGGGGATCCTGCTGGGAGTGGATTACGGAGATACCCGCACAGGTCTTGCGGTCAGCGCCGGGAAAATGGCGTTCGGCGCCGGATGCGTGGTATCAAAAAGTATGCGTAAAACAGTGGAGGGTGTTGCACAAGCCGCCAAGCGCCGGGAGGCGGCGGGCATTGTAATCGGGGACCCGGTAAATATGGACGGAACGAAAGGGGCCCGGAGCGAAAAATGCCGCATCTTTGCAGGCATGCTGGAACAGAGGACGGGCCTGCCTGTAATTTTATGGGACGAGCGGCTCACCACGGTAAACGCCCACGAAATTCTATCAGAAATTAATGTACGGGGTGAAAAACGTAAAAAAGCGGTGGACGAGTTGTCCGCCACGTTGATTTTGCAGTCTTATTTGGATAGCCAGACGGAAGCGTTTTCCAAATAAGATGTTATAAGGAAGGATTCTTTTATCTCTCTATCAAATTGTATAACAAAAGGCTCCCGCCTAGGCGGGAGCCTTTCCTATTCCATTTACTTCAACATGGAAATCGCATCCGTAATGGTTTTCTCGTATGCTTCTTTGCCGTATTTGTCCACCTCGGCCTTGTTTTTCTCTCCGTGGGTAAGACAGCCGGCGCCGCCGATACATCCGCCGATACAGGCCATTCCCTCGATAAAGTTGGCATCCAGGACATTTTTGCTTTTCTTCATTAGGGCGGTACGGCACGCCTCAATACCATCGCAGGAAAGGGCCTTCAGTTGGAAGTCCGCATCCAGACCGTGTTCTTTCAGCCCTTCGGCTACCGCGTCGGCCAAGCCTCCGCATCTTGCAAAAATTCTGCCGAAATAGGAAGCGTTGTCCAGCACGTCCTCATCCAGCTCGGTAATTTCCAAATCTTTGCTGTCAAACAGCGCCTGCAGTTCTTCAAAAGTCATGGCCACATCCACATACTGCCGAACAGCCTCTTTCTGCACTTCTGCCTTTTTGGCGGTGCAGGGACCGATAAATACAATTTTGCAGGGGGCATCCTGCTCTTTGATATATTTCGCAATGGTGGCCATAGGAGAAAGATTGTGGGATACAAATTCCTTAAGATCCGGGAAAAACTTCTCAATATAGTCTACAAAGGCCGGACAGCAGGAACTGGTGAGAAATCCCTTTTCGGCCAACTCTTCCGATTCGGCCCAGGCAACCATATCTGCCCCCAGAGCCGCCTCTACTACAGCATGGAATCCAAGTTTCTTCAGACCGCTGATTACCTGTCCCAACTTTGCATATCGGAACTGGCTGGAAATGGACGGAGCTACTACGGCATACACTTTATATTTTTGATTGTTTTCGCTCTTTTTGATAATGTCGATCACATCTAAAATATAGGATTTATCCATAATAGCGCCGAACGGACACTGATACACGCACGCCCCACAGGATATACACTTATCGTTGTTAATGGCGGCGGCTTTATTTTCGTTCATATAAATCGCCTTGATTTTGCAGGCGTTTTCACATGGACGTTTTCGATTGACAATAGCCGTATAGGGGCACACCTTTGCACAGGCGCCACAGTCTACACACTTGGATTTATCAATATGGGCCACATGATTGTGGTCAAAGGAAATCGCGCCCCTGGGGCACACGTCCTCACACCGATGCGCAAGGCAGCCTCGGCAGGAGTTGGTAACCTCGTATCCGCCCATTGGGCATTCGTCACAAGCCGTCTCGATTACCTCAATCACGTTGGGGTTCTCCTTGTCTCCCCCCATGGCAAGTCTTACCCGGTCCCCCAAAATCGCGCGTTCCTTATATACGCAGCAGCGCATAGTTGGCATATTTCCGGGTACGATTTTTTTTGGAATTTCCAGCAGATTGTCCAGGAGGGTGTCGTCCCAAGCTTGTTTTGCCACCTCCCGCAGAACTTTATATTTCAAATGCTGGACTTTTGTATCGAATTTTCTCATTATATATCCCTGTATCTCCTTTAGAAGTAGCTTACCTTGATGCGTTTACCCATCTGCCGCAGGCAGTCGGTAAGCTCCTCTACCAAATTCATTTTAATATTGAATGTAATGGGCAGCTCAGGATTCTGATGGGCCGGATTGACCGCCCGCCCTACATAAAAGTTGATATCCGTCGCCTCCTCAAACAGCAAACGACAAATCATGGACGCGCCGTCTCGCTTTGTACTCCAATGCTCGTACAGCTCATTCTTATCCAGTACGTCTCTGGCGTATTCGATCACCTTGTTTATGGTGATCACCCCTTCGGTCACCAGGTCTATCCCTTCTATCTCCGCGATAGGCGGCACATCGCTGTGATCAAAATGCAGACTCGCCTTAAGCGGTTTCCCAAGGTACTGGGATGCAATAGTAGAGGTGGTACCGCCGCAAACGATGTGCTTGCCTTCTTTAGAGAAAAACAACGACATCATTCGATTACAGTCGTCCCGATTTCGGGGGGGACCAAACAGAATATTCATAGGAGCACGGCGTCGGATATGGATTACACAGGCAGTAGCGTCATCGCCGGGGCGATAACCATACTGCTTATTGCATTCGTCCACCAGCATGGTAGAAAGCGTTTTCGCGGTGTATCCCACATGGGCAAAAGTTTCCATAAAATCAATGATATTTTCCCGTTTCCAGCCGAAATTGTAAGCAAGGCCAATTCCTGCGTGGGGACAGCCATCGCTCATAGCAATAAAAATATCGTTTTCCTGCAAATCAATCACAGACTTATAAATTTTCTTGCCGTCAATATTCAGCTCACTTCTGGGATATTCAAAATTTTTGCAATCCCGCAGCAGAATCACTTGGGGATTGTCATACTGGATCAGCTCCGCCCGCTCGTTTTCTATCAAATGTATAATCGTAAAAGTGGAGTATGCCACACCTCTGGTGGAGCAAATGGGAAGAGTGGCCGCAATGGTAGCCACGCATTCCTCCAACGGCAGTCCCTCCGCCATCATAGTAGAAATAATTTTGGAGGTTAGTGTGGAAAGAATGCTGGCTTTCACTCCACTGCCCAGCCCGTCTGCCAACACGATGACAGTGGAATTGTCCCCCTGCTCCACGATATCCACATGATCTCCGCAGAGCTGTTCTCCCTCATGGTTGATGCTTTTCCAGCCGATATCAGCACACAAATTATTCATCGCTGATAGACTCCTTTAACTTCGACAAAGCAATTTTCGTTTCAGCGGCTGTTTCTCCCAGTAGAGAAGCAATCTCCTGCACGATACGCATCTGTTTGTCTACCACCCGGTCGGCAACCTCCACCGTCTGGCGGCTGATGCTTTCTTTCTTCTCCCTAGCGGTTTCTTCTTCCGTCACATCCCGCATGATACATACAAGCAACCTATATTCCTTATCGTATACAATGGTTTCTTCCACATATCTGTCGTATTCTGCCAGATATACCCGACGGTCTCGGATATTTCTGCCCTTTTGCAGTACTTCCACAAAGTCTTTCGGATCCAAAATTCGGATGACCCCATCTCCCAACACGTCGGCAGCACTGCGCAGATTCATGATTTTCAAGGCCACCTTATTGATTTGCTGTACCTCTAACTTTTCATTGAGTACAATGATACCGTTCGGGGTGTTGCGGACAATGTTGTCGGAGAAGGTTTCTGCTTTATCCTTCAGATAAGGCAGACACATAGAAACCTCCGCCTTTCCCTGGTAGATAGCCACGGCCTTTTCCCGACAGGTATTGTACCCGCAGGAACCGCAGTTCAGCTCATCCGCCGGTGTATGTTTGCCCATCTGCCGGAGAATATCTCCAATTTCATTTTCAGAGGGCATCTGATTTTTACGGGGAATTGCGGCAAAGGTTTTCTGCAGGAAAGCAGCATCCGGCTGATCCACTGCAAAGTCTTTTTTACCGGCAAAGCGAGACACCGCCATATAGTCCTGTACCGGTGAGCGGTGGAATTTCTCCATAACCGGTCCACCTACACAGCTACCCACACAGGCGGACATCTCAATAAAGCAATGATGAATCTTTCCTTCTGCAATATCTCGCAAGGCTGCTATACAGTTTTCCACACCATCAATAGCCATATAGGAATATGCAGGATTATCCTGCAGCATCGTTTTCAAAATGCCGCCGGTTGTGGGGAAAAAACGGGCAAGACTGTTTTCGTCTGCGTCCATTTCCCGGCGCAGCTCAATATTTTCCTCCCGCAGCCATCGGGTAAGCTCATCAAAGGTAAGCACTGCGTCTGCAATTCCCTCGTAAAAGGCTGCTTCATCTTTCTTTGCGACACAGGGGCCGATGAAAACCGTCTTGGCGTTTGGATGCCGACGCTTAATATCCTGACAGTGCGCCTGCATGGGGGAGAGGATATCTGCCAGATAAGGAAGCTGTGCGGGAAAATACTTTTGAATCAGCAGGTTGATAGAATGACAGCAGGAAGAAATAATCACATCCCGCTGCTGTTCATTTATCATATGCTCATATTCGTTTTTTACGATAGTAGCGCCGACGGCGGTTTCTTCTGCATCATAAAAGCCCAGCTGCTTCAGAGCGTCACGCATAGCGCCGATGCCCACTCCTTCATAATTGGCTACAAAGGAAGGCGCAAGACTGACAATTACCGGATCGCCGCTTTGCAGTAATACCCGCACCTTTTCCGTTTCATCCACGATTTGTTTGGCATCCTGGGGACATACTACAAAGCAATGTCCGCACAAAATGCATTCATTGCCGATAATATACGCCTGGTTTCCGGAAAAGCGAATCGATTTTACCGGACAGTGGCGGATACACTTATAACAGTTTTTACAGTTGGATTTTTTTAAGGTAAGGCAATCCATAGATCAGTTCCTTTCTGCAGAGAGAGGACGAAGCACATTCTCTGCAAAGAATGCTTGGAAGTTTTCTTTCGTAATCCCGGTGTGTACAGTATCGTCAATTACGACGGTGACTCCTTCCCGGTTGCACTTACCGGTGCAGAAGCTTCCGGCAAGGGTGACGTCGGCATCCAGTCCATGCTCTGCCACAGCGGCTTCAAACAGCGCCACAATATCCTGTGAGCCCTTCAGATAGCAGGAGGAGCCTACGCAGATTTGTATAATCATATGTATAACCTCTCTTGGATGGATTACCAGGCGCCCCTAGGGGCGCCTGGTATGATAGACATATTTACGCCTTTGCGGCTACATTTTCCAGGAAAAACGCTTTTACCGTATCAGGAGTTACGGAAAAGAATGCATCGTCTACAGTGACGCAGACGCCCTCCTGACATTTTCCCATGCAAAAGGTACCTGCAAGCTCTACTTTATCGCCAAGATCATGCTCGTGAATGAGATACTGCAGCTGCTCCACCACCTGGCGGGATCCTTTGATGTGGCAGGATGAACCAATACAAACTGTAATTTTCATAACTGATACCCTCCAGTCCTTTATTCGTAATCTACTACATTGATCCAGGAATACAAGAATTCCCGTTCGTTTTCGTTAGCCTTTACCAATTGAGAAGCCGCCACAATCGGCATCCATTTCTGTACGTACTGCTTTGCTGTATTGCTCTTTTCACAGAACAGCTCCAGATATCTGTCCGCTCCGGCAATATCACCTGCAAGCCAGAAGAGCAAATAGGTTCTTGCCACATCTGCAGAAGCGTTTCCCTGAGTTGCATGCGACCAGTCCAGAATATAGGGCATGCCGTCCTCCCCAATAATGATATTGGACGGATTGAAATCTCCATGGCATACCTTGTTATGCTTCGGCATTGCCTCCAGTCGCGTGTGCAGATCGTAACGTACTGTGGCCGAAAGCTCTGTCTGGCTGATTTTTCGATTCATCTTATCCTTAAGCTTGCCCAGCATCGGACAAGTTTTGCTATGCATTTCCAATTGCAAGCCTACAAACAGATTCAGATACTGTTCCTTTTCTTTGGGGTTTTCCTGCATATGCTGTGCCAGCGTTTTTCCCTTGATATATTCGGAAACAATGGCCCATTTCCCTTCCACCATACTAACTTCCAAAATCTTTGGAATGTTCAGTCCTGTCTCCTCAATCCGTGCCTGGTTCAATGCCTCGTTCAGCACGTCCGCCTTGGAATAGTCCTCCTGAAACACCTTCAGACAGCGCTCTCCATCCCTATAGATGGTTTTGTTATTTCTGACAGCGATCATGCGATCCAAGTTCATAGCAACACCCAACCTTTCTTTTACAGTACAGTATGTTGACCAAAATAAGCATTGAGATACATCTGACGAAGTTCAGCCATGAGAGGATATCTGGGATTGGCACCAGTGCACTGGTCGTCAAAGGCCTGCTCAACCATGTCGTCCAAACGGGCCATGAAGTCCTCCTCGTCCGGCACATAGTCCCGAATCGTCTTCTTGATTCCTACCCGCTCCTTCAGTTCGTCAATAGCTGCAATCAGTCTCTCCAGCTTCTCTGTGTCCGTCTTGCCTCCCAATCCCAATGCGTCCGCAATCTCTGCATACCGCGCCAGCGTATGCGGATGGTCATACTGGGAGAAGGTTCCCATCTTCACCGGACTCTCCGATGCATTGAATCGAATGACCTCATCAATCATCAATGCGTTTGCCACACCATGCGGCAGATGATGGAATGCCCCCAGCTTGTGCGCCATAGAGTGGCAGATCCCAAGGAATGCATTTGCAAACGCCATACCTGCCATCGTTGCTGCGTTGGCCATCTTCTCTCTTGCCACCGCATCCGTCTGTCCGTTGTCATATGCTCTGGGCAGATATTCGAATATGGTCTTCAATGCCTGCAACGCCAACCCATCTGTATAGTCTGTCGCCAGCATAGCCGCGTATGCTTCCACTGCGTGGGTTACCGCATCAATTCCCGATGCTGCCGTCAACCCCTTTGGTGCCGACATGTGCAAATCTGCATCAATGATCGCCATGTTCGGCATCAGCTCATAGTCTGCAAGGGGATATTTTACCCCTGTGTTCTCATCTGTGATGACTGCGAAGGGCGTTACCTCCGATCCTGTTCCTGCCGATGTGGGAATTGCGATAAAGTATGCCTTCTCTCCCATCTTCGGGAAGGTGTATACACGTTTGCGGATATCGATAAACCGCATCGCCATATCCATGAAGTCTGCTTCAGGATGCTCATACAGCACCCACATAATCTTTGCCGCATCCATTGCAGATCCGCCTCCCAAGGCGATGATCGTATCCGGCTGGAATGCACACATCTGCTCTGCTCCGCGTTTTGCACATCCGAGAGTCGGATCCGGTTCCACATCAAAGAAGGTGGTGTGCTGGATTCCCATTTCGTCCAGCTTATCCGTGATGGCTTTTGTATACCCGTTCTTATACAGGAAGTTATCCGTTACGATAAATGCCTTCTTTTTGCCCATCACCGCTTTCAACTCATCCAGTGCAACGGGCAGGCAGCCCTTCTTCATATATACCTTCCCCGGCGCCCGGAACCACAACATGTTTTCCCTTCTTTCTGCAACAGTCTTGATATTGATCAGGTGTTTTACCCCTACGTTTTCCGATACGGAGTTGCCTCCCCAGGATCCGCAGCCCAGTGTCAGGGACGGCGCCAGCTTAAAGTTATACAAATCTCCTATACCGCCGTGGGAGGAGGGGGTGTTTACAAGGATTCGACAGGTTTTCATCCGCGCTGCGAACTCATCCAGCTTTGCCTGTTCGGTAGATGCATTCAGATAGATTGAAGAAGTATGGCCATATCCTCCGTCTGCAATCAGCTGTTCCGCCTTTGCAAAAGCGTCCTGGATATTCTTGGCTTTGTACATTGCCAGTACGGGAGATAGTTTTTCATGGGCAAACTCTTCGCTGATATCTACGCTTTCCACTTCTCCGATGAGAATTTTTGTTTTTTCCGGCACATCCACACCTGCCAGACTGGCGATGGTATGGGCAGACTGGCCTACGATTTTCGCGTTCAATGCTCCGTTGATGATAATGGTCTTCCGTACCTTTTCTGTCTCTTCAGCAGAAAGGAAATAGCAGCCTCTGTCTGCAAATTCCTTTTTCACTGCTTTATACACCTTATCCAGCACGATTACAGACTGTTCAGATGCACAGATCATACCGTTGTCAAAGGTTTTGGAGTGGATGATGGAGTTCACCGCCAGCAGAATATCGGCGGTATCATCGATAATTGCCGGGGTATTTCCTGCGCCTACACCTACTGCCGGTTTTCCGCTGGAGTATGCGGCTTTTACCATTCCCGGGCCTCCTGTTGCCAGGATGATATCCGCTTCCTTCATAATCAGGTTCGTCATATCCAGGCTTGGCACATCAATCCAGCTGATAATTTCTTCCGGCGCTCCGGCTGCCACTGCTGCTTCCAATACAATTTTGGCTGCTGCTATGGTGCATTCCTTTGCACGGGGGTGGGGGCTAATGATGATACCGTTACGGGTTTTCAGCGCCAGCAGGCACTTAAAGATTGCTGTTGACGTTGGGTTAGTGGTAGGGATTACCGCTGCCACTACTCCGATGGGTTCTGCGATCTTCTGGATCCCGTATGCTTTGTCTTCCTCGATTACCCCGCATGTCTTCGTATTTTTATATGCGTTATATATGTATTCCGATGCGTAGTTATTTTTGATTACCTTATCTTCCACTACGCCCATTCCTGTTTCTTCCACTGCCATTTTTGCCAGCGGTATTCTCTGCTTGTTTGCCGCCGATGCTGCTGCGAAGAAGATTTTATCTACTTCCTCCTGGCTATACTTTGCGTATGCTGCCTGCGCCGCTCTTACTCTTCCCAGCGCCTCTTCCAGGCTCTCCACATTCTCCACTTTCTTTCTTTGCTTTTCCATTTATTTCCCTCCTAATGTTTACTGCTTATTTTATTTGTATTTTTAAGTGCGCCAATGCCAATCCCATGTTCTCATATTCTATTTGGACTTCTTCCGGCACTGTAAGGCTGCAGGGTGCAAAGCTCCAGATTCCTCGTATGCGGTTTTCTACCAAACGGCTGCATACATTTTGCGCTTCCCCTGCGGGCACGGCAATAATCCCAATCTGTACCGCATGGGTCTTACAGAACTCCTCCAATCCGTCCATTGGCAGAATCCGTTTGCCCATTTCGCTTTTTTCTTCCGCTTCTACTGCACGGTCAAAGGCGGCCAAAATTTCTAATCCATATCCTGCAAATCCGCTGTAGTCCAGCAGTGCTCGGCCCAGTTTCCCCGCGCCAACAATTACAGCACCGCCGTTTTTACAACTGAGATAGGTTTCCAGACTGTCGGCAAGTTCTGCGGCATTGTAACCGATTTTTGGCTTGCCTGCGCCGCTGACGCAGCTCAGGTCCTTACGAACCTGTACCTCTCCCAGTCCAAGCTCCTTAGCAATGGTGGTAGCGGAAATATTTTGGACTCCCGGTGGCAAAGTTTTCAAATACTGCAAGTAAGACGGAATCCTTCCAAGGGTAGCCCGGGATATTTCACGGTTTTGCAAAACGACGCCTCCCTTCCACTGCTGTGTTTCCCTTGCACTGCAATATTCTAACAAAATTCGCGCGCTTTGTGAAATGCCTCTTTGTTATATCGGTATTATCTTTATCGATATAACCCATGTTGAATGGAATCTTCTGTATTATTAGGGAGCAATAGCAGTAGGGAGAGATAGAAAAAAGCCCCCATAGGGGCTTTTTATGCAAATACATTTCGTTTTGCCTTGCATAATTCGGAGATAAACAAATTGTCCAATTCAGACAAGGTATATTCCTTTTTATGAATCAACACATCTTTGTACACACGCTGGTTCTCGCTGCAATCCAGCTGCACCAGTCCGTATCGCTCCAGCAGTTCCTTTGGAACCGGCGACACCCACATAAATGTGTCCGGGTTTTGTGTGAGCAATTCAAACTGGCTGGCCCGCTCAAATACACAGATCCGCCGGCGAATATTGTCCGGCAGTTCTTCTTTTTTCACCTCTGCCAGAGGAAGCGACGGGACAAACGGATCCCCATGGGCGATTTCTATATAGCTTTCCAAATCATCATAGGTAATACTTCCTTTTCCGGCAAGGGGACTTTCCCTGCTTGCCACCAGCACATAGCGGAACTCCGTAATCATTTCGCATACAAGCCCTTTTTCGTCTATCATGGCCTTATAATATTTGTCGTAGGCTTCTGCATACCGAACGATTCCCAGCTTATAATCCTCTTGCAAAATATTCTTAATCGCCCGCATGGAATTGGTTTCTTTATAAAAGAGCTCCACTTCTGCATCATCGCCCAAAAGTCTGGAAAATTTAGCAAAGGCGTCGGCCACATAGCTGGCACGTGGGGCGGAAATGGAAAAACGCTTTTTGCGCACCGCATCCTTTTGAAACATCCCCTTCACTTCGTCAACCTGCTTCAGAATGTTTTTGGCCAGACGAATGAATACTTCTCCGTCCGGTGTAAGAAACATCCCTTTGGAGGAACGGTCAAAAATAGCTACACCCAGCGAAGTTTCCAATTCCTTTACGGCGCGGCTCAAATTCGGTTGTCCCACATAAAGTCTTTCCGCAGCTTTATTGATGGAACCAACCTCCGCAATTTCCACGGCATATTTCATATGTAGTAAGTTCATGAACGCCTCCCGGTATGTACGTATACGTGTATATTGTATCATAGAAAGAACAGAAAATCTACTATTATTTTGCCATGCAGCATACAAAATGCTGCATGGCAAAAGCGACTCCATTCTACATATTATTTCAGTAAGATTGTAACAAAAGGTTGTGTTTTTGACGAATATGTGTATAATAAAATATGAATTATTTTGGGCGGTCCACCGGCTGGAACTGCTTTTATAAAACATATAGGGAGGTTACGACCTGTGGAACACAAAAGAAGTTCCTTTTCGGGAAAAATTGGATTTGTTCTGGCAGCGGCTGGTTCCGCTGTCGGGCTTGGAAACATTTGGCGGTTTCCGTATCTGGCAGCCAAGTATGGCGGTGGAATTTTTTTGCTTGTATATATTTTGCTGGCAACTACCTTTGGATTTTCTCTTATGCTTGCCGAAATTGCTCTGGGAAGAAAAACACGGCTCAGCGCCATCGGTGCGTTTCAATCTCTGCATAAGCGGTTTTCCTTTTTGGGATATATTGCCTCTGCGGTTCCCATGATCATTTTGCCCTATTACTCTGTAATCGGGGGATGGGTGATGAAATATCTTGCCGGATTTGTTACCGGTCAAGGCGCTGCTATGGCGAACGACGCTTATTTCGGAGCTTATATTGGCAAAACTGCGGAGCCTATCGTTTGGTTTTTGCTGTTTATGGGAATTACGGCAATTATCGTTTTGTTCGGTGTTGAAAAAGGCATTGAAAAAGTCAGCAAAATCATGATGCCTGTGCTCATCACGCTGATTCTCGGCATCAGTATTTATACCATCTGCACCATGGACGGTGCTATAGATGGGGTCATATATTACTTACGGCCTGATTTCTCTAAATTCTCCATTATGACAGTAGTGGCCGCTATGGGACAGCTGTTTTATTCCATGTCTCTGGCCATGGGAATCATGATTACCTTTGGATCCTATATGAAAAAGGACATTCGGGTAGAAAAATCTGCAAGACAGATTGAACTGTTCGATACAGGCGTAGCATTTCTTGCGGGACTGATGATCATTCCGGCGGTGTTTGCTTTCTCAGGGGGAGACGAAGCCGCTCTGAGTCAAGGACCCGGACTGATGTTTGTAACGCTGCCTAAGGTTTTTGAATCTATGCCCGGCGGCGCTTTTATTGGTACGGCATTTTTCCTGATGGTTTTATTTGCAGCGCTGACCTCCGCTATTTCCCTTATGGAAACCATCGTTTCCATTTTCCGGGATAAGCTTGGAATCGGGCGGCGTCCTGCATGCTTGCTGGTTTTTGGAATCTGCGTGGCTCTAGGACTTTTATCCTGCCTCGGATACAGTGCGTGGAGCACCGTCCAAATCATCGGTATGCAGTTCCTGGATCTTTTCGATTTCCTGAGCAACAGCGTAATTATGCCGTTGGTAGCCTTTGCGACCTGTCTCTTTGTAGGCTACTTCTTAAAGCCTAAAACTTTGATTGCAGAAATGGAACAAAGCGGCCCCTTCAAAAGGAAAACGCTTTTTACCGTTATGATCAAATATATTGCACCGATATTTACACTTTTGATCCTTTTATCTTCTATACTGGATGTGTTTGGTATCATCCGTATTTAAAGTCGCACAGGATTTTGGGAGCGCATGGTTTTTCCAGGCGCTCCCTCTTTCTTTTTATAAAAAAGCGTGGTATACTAAATTTATCAAATGCAAGGGGGTAGACCCTATGGACCATTTTGAATTAGTATCAAATTACAAGCCTACCGGCGACCAGCCACAGGCGATTGACAGTCTGGTTCGGGGACTGGAGTGTGGCATGAAAGGCCAGGTGCTCATGGGTGTCACCGGATCCGGAAAAACCTTCACCATGGCAAACGTAATCGCCAGAATGAACCGGCCAACGCTTGTTATCGCACATAATAAAACACTTGCGGCACAGCTCTGCAGTGAATTTCGTGAGTTTTTCCCAAATAACGCGGTGGAATATTTCGTCTCCTACTACGACTATTATCAGCCGGAAGCATATATCCCCGGAAAGGATATGTATATTGAAAAGGTCTCGTCTATTAACGATGAGATTGATAAACTGCGCCACAGTGCAACCAGCGCTCTGTTTGAGCGGCGGGATGTAATTATCGTAGCCAGCGTGTCCTGTATCTATTCCCTAGGCCCCCCGGAGGAATATGCCGCACAGGTGCTGGCCCTGCGTCCTGGTATGCAAATGGAGCGGGATGAGCTGGCCAAACGGCTGATCAACGTTAGTTACAATCGAAATGATATGAATTTTATCCGTAATACTTTCCGTATGCGGGGGGACACCCTGGAAGTTTTTCCCGCTAGCCAGACGGACAAAGCCATCCGGGTGGAATTTTTCGGGGATGAGATTGACCGCGTATCGGAATTTGATCCTCTAACCGGCAAAATCCTGCAGAATTTGAATTATGCCGCCATTTATCCTGCAAACCATTACGTGGTGAACCACAGCAAAATGGAAAAGGCACTGGGTAAAATTGAAAAGGAATTGGAAGAACGAATTGCCTATTTTGAGGGAGCGGGTAAGCTCCTGGAAGCACAGCGAATTGAAGAGCGCACCCGGTATGACATGGAAATGCTCCGGGAAATCGGATTTTGTTCCGGCATCGAAAACTACTCCCGGATCCTTGCAGGACGGGAGCCGGGGGCCGTTCCTTATACCCTGTTGGATTATTTCCCAAAGGATTTTTTGCTGTTTATTGATGAATCTCACGTAATGATCCCCCAGGTACGAGGTATGTTCGGGGGAGATCATGCCCGCAAAACCAATCTGGTAGATTACGGATTTCGTTTGCCGTCCGCATATGACAACCGACCCCTGAATTTTGCAGAATTTGAGAGCAAACTGAACCAGGTGGTCATGGTGTCCGCTACCCCGGCGGAGTATGAGCGAAGCCACGCCGAAGCTATTGTGGAACAGATTATCCGTCCTACAGGATTGTTGGACCCACAGGTGGAAGTACGTCCCGTCGCTACCCAGGTAGACGACGTACTGGGAGAAATTCGCCTCCGGGTAGAAAAAGGAGAGCGTGTGCTGGTTACCACGCTTACCAAAAAAATGGCGGAAGACCTTACCGAATATCTGGATACACAGGAAATACGGGTGAAGTATATTCACCACAACGTAGATACTATGGAACGCAGCGAACTGCTCCGGGATTTGCGTATGGGAGTGTTCGACGTTCTGGTAGGTATTAACCTGCTGCGGGAAGGCATCGACTTGCCGGAAGTAACGCTGGTAGCAGTTTTGGACGCGGATAAAGAAGGCTTCTTGCGCAGCGAGTCTTCCTTGATTCAGATTATCGGCCGCGCGGCCCGAAACGCCGGCGGAAAAGTAATTTTGTATGCGGACAAGATCACCGGTTCTATGCAGCGCGCCATGAGTGAGACAGAACGCCGGCGGAAAATCCAGCAAAAATATAATGAAGAACACGGCATCACGCCGACAACCATAAAAAAGCAAATCAGCGAACTAATTAAAATTAGTGCGGCGGAAGATACACCCAAAAAAGGAAAGAAAAAACATCTTACCCGTCAGGAAATGGAGACGGAAATACAACGGCTGCGTGAGGAAATGCAAAAAGCTTCAAAAGAACTGCGATTTGAAGAAGCGGCGTATCTGCGGGACAGAATCCGCGCGCTGGAAACAACAAAGGCAGGAAAATAAGGCTGCGCTGGCTCGATATGCCAAAAGTCGGCAGAAATTTCCTCTCCTGTCGGAAAACGGCTGCTTTTTATACTTGACAAAAAGGACCCAAATGTATAGAATAATAGTAGCAAGCAAACTCTATCAACAAAGGAGATTAAACATGGCAGACGAACTTTTTGAGAGTGATGTTTTCACACTCACCGATGAAGAAGGCAACGAGGATGATTACGAGCTGATCGGAACGGTAGAGGTAGATGACGTTACGTACTATGCTCTCATTCCCTGCACAGACGATGATAAAGAGGCTACAGAATATATTGTCCTGCGCGGCGAAAAAGACGAAGATGGAGAAGACGTTCTGGTATCTATTGAGGATGACGAGGAGTTTGACCGGATCGCTGACATTTTTGACGATGAATTTGCCGATATTGATTACGATGAAGGCGCCGAGGCAGACGACGAAGAATAAATAAACGGACAGCCTGCGGTGTTTGTGATAAAGTTTTTAATTAAACCCACAGTTGATTCATGGAGTTCGACCCCAAAACGGGAATGCAGGCCTCCCGCCCGCCTCTCCTTATGTGACAGGCGGAATCGGATGTTGGAAGCACGAAGTGCGGGTATAGGACACCACCTTGCTTAGGGCAGGGTTTCTTAATTATGGCTTTACACGGCACGGTGGGTCGTACAGTTGGATGATCCCCCGCAAATAGATTGTATGAAAATACATCTGTTTGCGGGGATTTCCAAAAAGGGTGGAAGAGTATTCTTCCACCCTTTTTGTTTCCCTCCCTATCCAAACGGAAAGTATGGATTTTAGAAGGATATCATTTCCATTGACACAGAAAAGTACATATGTTATGATGTTTATGCAGTATAAAAGCCGGACCAAAAAACGGATCCTGCAAATATGCAAAAGACAATGAAAAGAAAGAGTAGGCGGATAGGCAGTCTGCAGAGAGAGGATGATCGGTGCAAATCCTTGGCTTACCCCCGGCGAAGCAGTCTTGGAGTCGCTGCCCGAAGGATGTATCTGTAGGCGCAGACGGGTTTCTCCCGTTACAGAGAAGCGGCATTTTTGTGCCGACAGAGTGCAAAGAGAGCGGCAGCGCTTTCTTTGAATATCAGGTGGTAACACGGAATTTTTTCGTCCTGAACGCAGTATGCGTTCAGGACTTTTTGTTTTACCAAGGAAAGGATTAGAATACAATGTACACCAATTTATCGATAGAGCAGGGACTGCCTGCAAAACTGCAAAATATTCACTATGAAATTCGCGGTCCGCTTCAAAAGGCAGCAGATGAAATGGAAAAGCAAGGAGCGTCCATCCTCCGTCTGAACATTGGCAATCCCGCTCCATTTGGGCTGCGGGCACCGGAGCATCTGCTGCGTACCTATATGAATCGTCTGACAGAAGCGGAAGGATATTCCGACTCGAAAGGACTGCTTAGTGCCCGCCAGGCGATTATGGCGTACTGCAGAAAAAAAGGTATGAAGCCGTATGATATAGACACCGTATATACCGGCAACGGCGTCAGCGAGTTGATTCTTATGTCTATGCAAGCTCTCTTGGAAAACGAGGACGAGGTTTTGGTTCCCGCACCGGATTATCCCCTATGGACCGGCGCGGTGCAGCTGGCCGGAGGCCGGGCCGTTCACTACATCTGCGACGAAGCCGCCGGATGGTATCCGGATATAGCCGACATAGAAAGAAAGATTACCGGGCGAACCCGGGGAATTGTTCTGATTCATCCCAACAATCCCACTGGCGCGCTGTATCCGCCGGAGTTATTAGCCCAAATCGGGGAAGTCGCTTGTCGGCATGGTTTGATTTTATTTGCTGATGAAATCTACGACCGGCTGGTTATGGACGGGCATACCCATGTGGCTGTGGCAGCCGCCGTCCCGGATGTCCCGGTAGTGAGCTTCAACGGCCTGTCCAAATCCCATCTTGTTTCGGGATTCCGGTGCGGCTGGATGTGCCTGTGTGGGGATTGGTCCGGGCAGCAGGGGTTCATCCAAGGGATGAATCTGCTTACGTCTATGCGGCTGTGCTCCAATGTTCCCTCTCAGACAATTATTCCTGAGGCGCTGGCCGCTGCTAAGGATATGCAGGCGCTGCTGATGCCCGGCGGAAAAATTTACCGACAGCGGGAAGCCATATGCCAAGGCCTCTCCCAAATTCCCGGAGTAAGTGTCTGCCAGCCCAGAGCAGGCTTTTACATATTTCCAAAGGTGCAGCTGCGTCTGTATCCTGCTTTTGATGATCATACGTTTGCGCTTCGGCTTCTGGAGCGGGAACACATCCTCGTCACCCCGGGAACAGGGTTTCACTGGAACAGGCCGGACCATTTTCGAATTGTATTCCTGCCAGGGGAAAAGGAGCTTTCCTACGCGGCAGAGCGAATCGGCGCGGTGCTGCAGACCTTTTGTTGAGACGATGCGCTCATACATCTGCTTCAGTAAGGGGAGAAGGACATGTACCTTTTCCATGAGGAAAAGGAAAGAAGCTACTTTTGTGGTGTGACAAAAGTAGCCAAAAACACAGAAAAGGGAAGGGAGAATCCCCTTCCCTTTTCAATCCAATCCCTACCTCCTCTGACAACAAAGTGAGGAGAAACGCAAAGGTATGTGCTGAAATTCCAGCAACTGCAGGATAAGTATGTCTAAGACAAATGCGTTGCCGATGGCAATCTACTCTCTCAGTTTTCCGCTTCCATTCCTAAAAGTTTTGCGGCGTTATTCCAAAAAATATCCTCTCGTTCCCCCGCAGAGAGTTCCAGCGTGTCCAGAAGCCGCATCTCCATTTTGGGGGTGTGCCAGGGGCAGTCGGACCCAAACAGCAATCGGTGGGTTCCATGCTTTTCGATAATATCCAAAGCCTCTGCTCGTGGCTTTGTTCCATATCCGAAAGAGAGATCAAAATACAGGGGCAGCCCGCAAAGATGCCGCAGCACGTCCTCTCCCATTCCCGCTCCACCCCAGTGGGCGGCGATTACCGGGCAGTCGATGTTCCTAAGCGCGGCTGCCAGCCGTACAGGGGTACAATGGAAGGGCGCTCTATATCCATAATCCTGTCCCGCGTGAAAAAGGATTATAAGCCCTAGGTCTGAAGCTTTTTTGTAAATGGGAAACATCTTGGGATCATCTACAAAAAAGTCCTGATAATCCGGGTGCAGCTTGATCCCCCGCATACCCAGTGCTGCAATCCGTTCCAACTCTTCCAGTGCATCCGGTGCGTCCGGATGGACGCTGCCAAACGGATAAATATGCGCACACTGCATAGAGGCGGCAAAATCGTTCACCTTTTTCATCTGTCCCGGATTGGTAGCGATATTTTGCACAGCAAAGGCGTCTACCCCCTGCGCACGCATTAAATTCTCCAGAGAAGACAGAGTGCCGTCCGTATGAGGGTGCAGCCCGCCGGAGGCGAAAGACAGCTTTCCGATTGCCCGGGGGGCCAGGGCATCGGGAAAGCAGTGGGTGTGTATATCAAAAATCATGCCGGGACTTCCTTTCATATTCCTTTAAAAAGAGCAGCGCTTCCCAATATCCTGCAAAGCCCTTGCCGGCAATGGTTTTGAGGCATGCCGCCGATATATAAGAGAATTTTCGAAAAGACTCGCGGCGATTGATATCAGACAAATGCACTTCCACAGCAGGCAAGCCTACTGCCTTTAATGCGTCCAGGATGGCGACACTGGTGTGGGTATACGCCGCCGGATTGATGACGATGCCATCAAAATTGCCGTATGCCTCCTGAATTTTGTCGACCAGTGCACCTTCATGATTAGACTGAAATACTTCATATTCTATCTCTGCCTTGCGGCAGGTTTCATCTATGGAATCCAGCAGTGCCTGATAGCTTTCCGTACCGTAAATATCCGGTTCCCGCAATCCCAGCAAATTGAGATTCGGCCCGTTGATAACAAGTATCTTCATTTGTACGCCCTTCTTTCATTTATGTTTTTTATAGGATTTTTTCTTTTCCACAGGAGATAAGCGCAAAAAGGAACTCAGTTGCCATGCCGTTTCCTGGATTCCAATATTCAAGATCTTTACATCCGACCATGCCAGATATAGAGGCCGACGCTGCTGCTCCAGTTCATTTGGAGAATGCTGTGCCAGCAGGGGGCGGTTTTGCGCGCCCTTTTTTCCAAGTCCAAGCTGCTCTTTATAAGTTTCGGTCATCTGCCGCCAAATATACACAACGGTGCCGTTTTGCCGGAGCAAATCTTTATTTTGCGGACGAGTAACTACGCCGCCGCCAGTGGAGATCACACAGCCGCTTTTCTTTCCAGCCTGCGCTACACACTGGGTTTCCAGCCGACGAAATGCATCCTCCCCGTCCTGTTGAAAAATCGCGGGAATGGGTTTCCCCGCCGCTTTTACGATTTCGGCATCGATGTCGATCCATTCCCTGCCAAGAATTGCTGCCAGTCGCTTTCCAATAATAGACTTTCCACAGCCGGGCATTCCAATCAGGACAATATTTTTCATTTGGCCGCTGATCTTCTGCCGGATTTTCTCAATAACAGCATCCTTTTGTTTTTTTCCAAGAAAGATATCCGCACTAAATTTGGCCTGCGCCACCAGCATAGAAAGCCCGCCGATAGCAGGGATCCCCAAAGACCTTGCCTGCAGCATCAACGCTGTTTTTTCCGGGTTATATATAATATCTGCCACACAGCGCAGTCCCGGCAAGCGGGTAAGATCCACCGCAGCCGTTCCGTTATCCGGATACATCCCCACAGGCGTGGTATTTACCAAAAAAGCCGCGTCTGCGTGGCGGTCCAAATTGTCGTAATTGTCCGCTCCGCTGCGGGAGATCACTACCACTTCACCGGCACCTATATCCTGCAGCACTTGTACTGCTGTAACCGATGCACCGCCGCTGCCAAGCACCAGCGCCTTTTTTCCACGTATGAGAGATTCTCTCCCGCGGAGCATATACCGGAACCCTCCGTAGTCGGTGTTGTCTCCATATAGACTGCCGTCCGCCCGACGCAGAATCGTGTTCACGCTGCCAAGTTTTCGGGCCCTTGGAGATAGTTCTGCAAGATAAGGAATCACTGCCTTTTTATAAGGAATGGTAACATTGAGCCCGTTAAAATCCCCTTCTTTGAGAAAGGCTGCAAGTTCTTCCCTAGGGATAGGAAAGAGTTTGTACGTGTACTTTCCAAGCATGGAATGAATGAGAGGAGAATAGCTGTGAGACAGATGTTCTCCTAAAAGACCGAATGTCATAGGGCCTCCTTTATGGATCAAACGATTTCACTGTAGGAACCAAGATAGCGGAAATCTTCGCACATGTGCTCCAGTTCACCCATAAGTTGGAGAAACTCCTTCGCATATACGGAAACATCCAGATCAAAATAAAACATAAATTCAAAATCCCGATCCGGGATCGGTCGGCTTTCCAGCTTAATGAGGTTGATGCCAAGAGCATTAAACCAGGACATCACCTGGTACAAAGCGCCGGGCCGGTGCGGCGTTACCACCATAATGCTTGTCCTGTCCGCACCCGGATAGATTTCCTTCGCCTTAGAAATGCAAATGAACCGGGTGTGGTTGTTGCCGTTGTCCTGTACGGAGGTGGCAAGCGGACACAGTCCGTATAGAGATGCACAGGAGCGCGAGGCCAAAGCAGCCACATCTTCTCTAGGGGAATCTGCCACCATTTTGGCCGCCACAGCGGTATTCTCACAGGGAGTCACCTTGACACCCAATCCGGCGAGATATTCTCTGGATTGCGAGAGCGCCTGCGGATGGGAAAAAACCTCGCGTATCTGTGATACTTTCGTGCCCGGCTTTGCCAAAAGCTGGTGATCGATATGAACACGGGTACTGCGCACAATGTGCACATGATGGCGGATCATCAGGTCGTACACCCGGGTGACCGATCCGGCATTGCTGTTTTCCAATGGCAACACACCATAGGCACATTCTCCGGAATCAATCGCTTCAAATACCTCTTCCCAGGTTTCATAGTAGTGCAGCGCAGGATAGCGGAACAGCTTTTCTGCGGCTAGGGCGGAATATGCTCCTTCTGTTCCCTGACAAGCTACAGCGGCATGGGCGGGGAAAATCTTCGGTGTATTGTCCAGCGCCTGTCGGATAGCGTCTACTGTATCCGATGTGGGATGCATCCGTTTTTCCTGTTCCGCACGGCTCATTTCAAAAATAGCGTTGTACAAGGTGCAAACGTAGGATTCCATGTCCTCTCCAGCCTGACCGGCTACCTGGGCCAGCTTCTGCCGCTCCCTTGCCGCGTCCAGTACGGGCAGCCCTCGCTGGGCCTTATAGGCAGATACCTTCCCGGAAATCTCCATCCGGGAACAAAACAATTTTACAATATCCCGGTCTATAGCATCAATTTCCTCTCGCAGTGTATTTAAATCCAGTTCCATATAAAATTGTTCCTCACTCTTATTATAATATTGCGTCCAAAAGCGCCAGGGCCACTGCCGCCTCTACTACCGGCACTGCACGCAGAACAATACAGGGATCGTGACGCCCGTGTACGGTAAGCTTTTGCGGTTCCATCCGGGAAAGAGATACGCTTTCCTGCTCTATGCCGATGGAAGATGTAGGCTTAAAAGCCGCCCGAATCAAAATGGGCATTCCATTTGCAATACCGCCTAAAATACCGCCGTTGTTATTGGAAGTGGTGCGCACCGCGCCGTCCCGAATCACATAGGGATCGTTGCACGCGCTGCCACGCATAGACGCACAGCCAAATCCTGCCCCAAATTCCACGCCCTTCACTGCGGGAACGGCAAAAAGCATAGCGGCAAGCCGGCTTTCCAGTCCATCGAACATAGGATCCCCTACGCCGGTGGGCACACCGATGGCAGCACATTCCACTACACCGCCTACAGAATCGGCCTCTCCCTTTGCCGCAAGAATCGCTGCCTCCATAGAGGGGGCGACGCCGTCGTCTACCACAGGAAAGGTTTTTTCCCGAATCTTTTGCACCAAATCGGCATTTACGTTCACACCGTCAAAAGGCGTATCATATACATGCTCAATTTGCGCCACATGAGCGCCCACGCATATGCCCCGCTGAGCCAGCAGCTGCAGGGCGATACCCCCGGCAATACACAGAGGAGCGGTAAGCCGCCCGGAAAAATGCCCGCCGCCTGTGGGGTCCTGGTGCCCGTTCCATTTCACAGATGCGGGGTAATCCGCATGCCCCGGTCTGGGACAGTCGGCAAGATTTGCGTAGTCCCCACTTCGGGTATTTGTATTGCGGATAATAGCCGTAAGAGGCGCACCGCAAGTGACGCCCTCATACAGGCCACACAAAAATTCAGGGGCGTCCGCTTCTCTTCGGGAGGTGGACAGGGCATTCTGTCCCGGTGCACGCCGGGCGAGAAACCGGTTTAACGCATCCATATCAACGGGCAGCCCTGCAGGCAGTCCGTCTATAGTAACTCCAATTGCAGGGGAGTGAGATTGCCCAAAGATAGATATTTTAATTTTATTTCCGTACATACTGGCCATAGTAATCTCCTAATTTATGTAGTCTACACTGCCGCCCAGCTTTGCAAAATCCTCCCAAAAAGCCGGATAGGATTTGCTGGCCGACTGCGCGCCGAGAATCGTCACGTCTCCGCACAAAACAGAGGCCACAGCAGCGGACATAGCAATTCGATGGTCGCCGGCAGCGTCTACCACCCCGCCATGGAGTGCGCCGCCACCCTGAATGATGAGGCCGTCCTCCAATTCCTGCACCTGTCCCCCCAACGTGCGCAGCATGGCGGCGGAGGTGGCAAGCCGGTCGCTTTCCTTATAACGCAGTCGGGTGGCATTGTAAATCACCGTCTCTCCAGAACTGCCCAAAGCCGCCACCGACAATACCGGAACCAAATCTGGAATATCAGAAGCATCCACCTTGCAGTTTCCCTTTTTCATTTCCCGAAGCACATCACGAATGGCACGGTCCCCCTGAAGAGAGTTTTCCTGCAAGCCGATTACCTCCACCGGCGCCCCTAGGAAGCTGCATACTTCCCAGAAAGCCGCCGCCGACCAGTCTCCCTCCACGTCAATTTTTCCAGGGGAATGGTACTGCTGCCCACCGGGGACAGCGTACCCATCTGCTATGGGCACAATGGAAATGCCAAATGCCTGTAAAGACCACAAGGTCATGTCCACATAGGCGGCAGACTCCATTTTCCCTGTAAGGGTGATAGTGCTGTCTCCCTTACAAAGCGGGAGCGCAAAAAGCAAGCCGGATATAAACTGGGAAGACACATCGGAACGCAAAGTATAGGAACCGGGCATGAGCCTGCCCTGTATAGTAAGGGGACTTCCGCCTGCCTTTGACAGAATGCATCCATGCTGGATCAGTTCTTCCCGCAGAGGAGACAAGGGCCTGTCCGGCAGTCTGCCCCGCAGATGCAGTGCACTGTCAATTCCTGCCGCCCCCAAAATAGGAAGGAGAAACCGCAGGGTAGAGCCAGACTCACCGCAATCCATTTCGGCTCGATGTCCCTTTCTTTCAGGAACAACGGTAAACATGCCCGCCTCATAAGAAATACGGGCAAAGGCTGCTTCCAGACAATGCCGAGTCGCTTCTATATCTTCATTCAGGGCGCTGCAGCCTATAATCGTCTTCTCTTCTGCAAGGCCGGCACAGATAAGCAGTCTGTGGGCCATAGATTTTGATGAAACTGCGGGGATCCTCCCCGCCAGATGTTTGCCGTTGACAGTAACAGTCATGATAATGCCTATGCCTTTCTTGGTCAAGTCTGTGTCTGTTTATTCTGATTCCATTCCGGCCCAGAAAAAGTCTTCCAGGTGGGAAACAGGAATCTTATAGGGAACACACAAGCCCATTTCTTCCGGCAGGATCAGCGTAATGGTATCGCCGGCCCGCTTTTTGTCAGACAGAGCGGCCTGTGCCAGCTGTCTAGGAGAAAAGTCGCATCGAGTAGGTAATTGATGCAGAGCAAGCAGTTCGCAAAGTCGGTCTGCTATATCCTCCTGGCACAAACCCAGCTTGCAGGCTCCGCGGCTGGCAATGACCATACCCACTGCTACAGCTCTGCCGTGGGAAATCTGATAGTCAGAGCAAAGTTCTATTCCATGGGCTGCTGTATGACCGAAGTTCAGTAACGCACGTACGCCGCTGTCCCGTTCATCCGCTTCTACAACATCTCGTTTAATCGCTACACATGCGGCAATCACATCCTCCGGATCGGGTCGTACCGGTTGATGCAGCCGTTGGAACAGGGCGGCGTTCCGAATAACGCCGTATTTGATTACCTCCGCCATCCCATCGGCAAAAATCTCATCGGACAAGGTATCCAAAAGGGTATAGTCACACAATACCAGGTGAGGCTGCCAAAACGCGCCGCATAAATTTTTCCCCGCTGCAAGGTCAACGGCAGTTTTACCTCCCACGGAAGAATCCACGGCGGCAAGCAGGGTAGTGGGAACCTGAATAAATGGAATTCCCCGCAAATACGTTGCCGCGGCAAAGCCCGCAAGATCCCCCACTACGCCGCCGCCAAAGGCCAGAATGGCGTCTGTGCGGGTCAGCTGATGCTGCGCCAAAAATTCCAGCAAAGCGCTGTATGTAGAGATAGACTTAGAACTCTCCCCGGCAGGAAATACAAACTTAACAAAGTCAATTCCATCCAGGGCCCTTTCCAATGCGTCCCCATAGAGACGGTTTACTGTGTCGTCCGTAACAACGGCAATGCGGGTCTCCGGGCTAAACAAGGAACGGATATGCCCTCCTAAATCCTTTAAAATATTTTTTCCGATAAAGACATCATACTGTCTGGATGCGTGTACTTGTATGGTTTTCATCTATCCGTCTATTTCCTCCTTGCACCGGCGGCCTTCCGCTAGCAGGTGCTTCATTGTTTCTCGGTCTCCCTTGTCCAGAGCCTGTCGATATGCCTGTAGGGCGTCAATGAAATAATCCATTTCCCGAAGCAGATAATCTGCGTTTTCAAAAAATAGTTCTGTCCACATCTCCTCATTGAGCCACGCCACCCGGGTCAGATCCTTATAACTTCCCGCCGAAAATCCCTTATGAGCCCGGGCTGTGGGACTTTTAATAAAGGCGTTGGACACCACATGGGGCATTTGGGAAGTAAAGGCAATCATAAGATCGTGTTCCTTTGCCGTAGTTATAGTAATGCGGCCAAATCCTACCGGCTCCAGTAAACTTTTAATATGGGCAGTAAGATGAATATCATCAAAGCGGGACGGCACAAGGATCATAGAAGCCCCTCGATACAAATTTGCCCGGCTGTATTTATACCCAGAATACTGAGATCCTGCCATAGGATGACCCCCGGCATAGATAAAGCCGTACTTTTCTGCGATAGCAAAACCTGCCTTGCAGATAGTACGTTTGGTTCCACAGCAGTCCACCACCACAGTCTGCGGGCGGACATATGAAGCAATATTCTCCAAATACTCCACGGCTGCCCCCGTATACAGGGCAATGAGAATCAAATCGCATTCTCCAATGCGCTCCTGGGTCAGTTCTCCATCCAGAACGCCGTCAATTTGGGCGATATGGGTGATGGAGGTATCCCGGTCAAATCCAAGAACCGTCACATCCTGGTCGGACTCCTTATATGCTTTTGCCAAGGACCCGCCAATCAGGCCCAGTCCTGCGATGCCTACAACCATATTAATTCACCCCATCCTTTTCCATTCCCAGGGCCCTGCGCACTGCCAGCACATCTGCCGCAGCAGATGCAAATTGCGCCGGCGTTAAAGCCTGCGCCCCGTCGCATAAGGCGGCGGACGGATCGTTATGCACCTCAATCATAATCCCGTCCGCGCCGGCAGCAGCAGCGGCTCTTGCCATGGGCGTTACCAGGCGGGCAGCGCCGGTAGCATGGCTGGGATCCACCACCACAGGTAGGTGGGTACGTTCCCGCAGTACTGCTACGCAGGAAAGATCCAATGTATTTCTAGTATAAGTTTCAAAGGTACGGATTCCCCGCTCGCACAAAATCACATCGCTGCAGCCCCCTGCCATCACATACTCTGCACTCATCAGCAGTTCCTTGATGGTACTGGACAAGCCCCGCTTGATCAGAATAGGCTTGCCGCAACGGCCCAATTCCCGCAGCAGATCAAAATTTTGCATATTTCTTGCGCCCACCTGGATGATATCCACCTCTTCAAACAAATCCAATTGGGATGCGTTCATGATTTCTGTGATAATGGGCATGCCGGCAGCCTTCCCAGCCTGTATCAGCATGTGAATCCCATCGGCACCCAGGCCCTGAAAATCATAGGGAGATGTACGAGGTTTAAACGCGCCGCCGCGCAGCACAGCGGCACCGCCCTGCCGGACAGCTTTTGCCACCGTGACGATTTGTTCCTCGCTTTCTACAGAGCACGGCCCTGCGATCATGGCAAAATGGCCGCCGCCGATTCGAACGGTATCAGATATTTTCACCACGGTGTCCTGTGGATGGAATTTCCGGTTTGCACTTTTATAAGGTTCAGAAACCCGGGTAGCGGATTCTACAATACTCAGCCCGCATAAAAGGTCTGTATCGATACGGCTGGTGTCGCCAATCAGCCCGATAATGGTTTGATATTCGCCTTTGGAAATGTGTACATCCAGTCCTTTTTCCTGAAACCAGTCACACAGGCTTTCTATTTGAGATTCTGTGGCGTCCTGCCGTAAAACTGCTATCATTGCTTTGATCCTTTCTATTTTGCGGGAATACTTTCATACAAAAAAATCACGCAGCTACTGCTGCGTGAAATTCCTTGTTTTTGTATAAAAAACGGCTATTCATGCAGCACAAAATTCTTTTACCATAAAGTAAAAGTAAAAATAGCTGTATGCAAAGAAAACACCGTTTTTCATAATTATACCATGATCCTTTTCACATTTGCGACAAACACATGCCGGTACAAAAATTTAGGATGAAAAGCATTTTACACCATTCACATTGTAAAATGTCTTTTAGGCATCCTTATTTTATTTGTAATTATTATAGACGCATCCCGGCCTGGTGTCAATATTTTTAAGCGAAAAACTGTATAAATTTATAATAAATCTCACGATTTCGGGATCCGGATTACAATTTCGGTGTCCGTTCCCGTCTCCCGGCGGCAGGTTTCCACTGGAATCCCGCTGGTGCGTACCGTCTCAATCGCGCGATCAATGGTATTATAAAACAGGCGTACATCCCGGATGATCAGCCGGGTCGAGCCTTTGGATTCACCTCTCTCCCGCTCCGCTTCTTTTGCCTGCGCGATCAGCCTGTCCACATACTCCTCTGTCGCTGCAACATTCATATCCCGGCGAATGATGGTATGCAGCACACTTCTGCGCTGTGCGCTGTCCTTTATGCGGAGCAGTGCACGTACGTGCCGCTCCGTGAGGGATGCGGACAAAATTTCGTCCCGTTCTTCCTCCGGGATCCGCAGCAGCCGCAGCTTATTGGCGACATAAGACTGGGAACAAGATAGCTGAGACGCAATTTTCTCCTGGGTGAGGCAATGAACCTGCATTAGCGTATAGATGGCCGCAGCTTGCTCAAACATGTTTAAATTTTCCCGCTGGATGTTTTCGATAATTGCAAGATGGGCGGACTCTTCGCTGTCCGCCTGCATCAGCACGCACGGAACCTGCTCCAGCCCCAGCAGCTTTGCCGCACGCAGACGGCGTTCCCCTGCAACCAGCTCATATCCGCTGCCTCCTTCCGGCCGGCGCACCGCCAGCGGCTGAATAATTCCATGGATACGGATACTGTCCGCTAGGCGCAAAATCGCATCCTCCGTAAAAAATCGTCTTGGTTGGGAAGGGTTCGGGGTGATTTCCCCGGGAGAGAGCATAAAAATCATTTGCACCCGACTTTTTTCCCCTAACGAAAAAAGTCCGCTGTCTTCTCGTGGGGCTGGCACATCAAAAATTTTTGTGCTTTCCTCTGCCTGCACTTTTTTTGTTTTTTGAAAAAACATTGTTCCTGCCATTTTTATGTATCCTTTACTTTAAAAAATTCTACATATAGGATAGCATGGCCGGATAAGATATAAAGGAAAATCAGGGGCGAATTAAAAATTTGTTTTTGTAGCCCTTTGGAAAATTTTCCCCGGTACTGCAGGGGAATGACGGTCAAAGCGGTTTTTTTGCAATCCGTGCCGCGCAGCGGGGATATGTAGGCGATGTAGGTGAAATTTTTCTGTAAATCAGTAAAAATCTCTTTTCTTCCAGCTTAGGCAGGGAATATGGCGTAACGCGCAGAAGTTTGCAGGATAAAAGCTCTGCGGCACGCTGGGCCTCCTGCTCCTCTTCCATTGCGCTGCTGCCTTTCATAGCAATAAAATACCCGCCTGGCTGTACAAAAGGAACGCACAGTTCCAAAAGCATAGGAAGTCTCGCTACTGCACGTGCTGTAACAAAGGCAAAGCGCTCCCGCATCTCTCCCCGCCCCGCTTCTTCCGCACGGGCACAGACTGTATGAAAATCTTCTATACCGCACAGGGTTGCGGTATCGCGGATATACGCAATTTTTTTCGCGGTGCTGTCTAGAGCGGTCACATGTATCTGGCTCAATGCCGCACCGATAGGCAGGGAGGGGAATCCGCCGCCGCTGCCTACGTCCAGCAGGGTATTTCCCTGGGAATGGCCCTCCTCCAGCAGCGTCTGCACCTCTCTTGCCGCAAAAAGACTGTCGATAAAATGTTTGCGCAGCACCTCGTCCGGCTGTGTGATGGCTGTAAGATTGAAACGGCGGCCCTGTTCATCTAAATTTTGGGCAATACAGTGCAGTCGCGCGCCAATGGCTGTATCGCCAAAGCAGTCCAGCCCCGATTCCTGGGTAAGTCTTATAAATTCACTGATAAAAATTTCTTTTTCGTATACCATTATTTACTCCGTTTGTATTGTCAGTCATGCCGGCCTGTGAGGGCAATAATCTTTCGCAGATTATCCGGCTGTATTTTTACACTTGGTCCATAAGCAGCCCGATTGCGTCGGAGTGCGCCGCATTTGGTGCATCGATGATGAATAATATAGCCTTTTTTCGGATCCGGTTCAGCAAATGCCGGTTCCATCAGACCACCGCAGTCACTGGCGCGGTCTCCAGGCAGCTCGTCCAAATGACGGCTCCAAAGGCAAAAAGGGCAATGATTTCTGGAGGTAAATCCCAACGGCTCTACCGTCTTGCCGCAATGGCCGCAGATAAAGCCATTGTCTTTTTTCTGAAATCGTTTATTGTCCATATATTGAAATACCCTTTCAAAAAATATGATACTACGCGCACGATGCGCTTTTTGCTCTTACGAAAAAACTTTATCCCCGGTACATAGATTGCCCCTGCAGGGGAGATACTATCACTGTGCAAAAATCTATCATTATAAAGATAAAGGAGCATGCACAATGAAGTTACAAAAATACAAAAAGGGGATATCGGTATTTTTTGCGGTTTTGATTGCAGCAACTGTATGTTTGATTCTGCCCATTACCGCAAGCGCCGGTACTCTGCAGGAGGATGCGGCGAAGGAAGTCGCCGTTTCCGATATGCTTCCCGGTGATATGGGAATGGCCAGAAACAATACCGGGGATAGCAGCAACGGTAACGCTGACGGAGACATTTTAGATCCGGACAACGGTACTGTAGACAACGATGTGGACCATGACGGCGGCGACACCTCCGATGGGATGGACGACAGCCGTGACACATCCGACGGAGCTGCTACATCTGACAAAGATGCAGGCACCTCCGATAAAGACACCGAGGCTGCAACTTCCGATAAGGACAAGGACACCTCTGATAAAGATACGACAAACGACCTTGTGGAAGATGTGGAAGAAGATGTAAGCAATGCGGGGGTCTGGGGTATTATCATTGCCATTATTATCATCGTAATTATCATCGCCCTGATTTTCGCCTTCGTGCCTAAGCGCAAGAAGTAACAGGGAAGGAGCCCGGAGAGATCCGGGCTCCTTTTCTATATAGAATTTATTCGTTTGGTGTTACAAATTTCCAGTAATGACGCAGATAATCTACCCCCGACCAAATCGTCATCACAATCATAGCTGCAATGGTTATGTAAGACAAAATATGCCACTGGGTAAAGGGCTTCCACGGCAGCACCACAGGCTCCAGCAGAACGGTAGCAATACATACCACCTGGGTGACTGTTTTAACCTTTCCAAGCCAGCTTGCCGCAATAACCAATCCCTCCTGCCCGCTTGCAATCAGCCGGATGGAGGTAACCGCCAGCTCTCGGAACATAACGATGGTTGCCGCCCAAATAAATACAGGACGGATATCCGCAAACCGGTACAAAATGGCCAGCAATGCGCCAAACACCATAAATTTATCTGCCAAGGGATCCATGAATTTGCCAAAATTAGTAATTAAATTTCGTTTTCTGGCAATTTTACCGTCCAGCATATCCGTAAAGGCGGTTACAATAAACACCAACGCAGCCAAAGCCCTGCACACGGTATCGTTGGGTACTGCAATAAGAATAATCATAAATACAGGCACCAAAAAAATCCGGATGAGTGTAAGCTTATTAGGTAGATTGAGTTTCATAACTTAAAAATTTGTTTGGAGAATCATTCCTGGCCCGGAGGAAGTTATATTTACGGCATCGCCGCAGTACCTCCGCGCCCCCTGCAAATGCAATCAGCAGTGCAAATTTTTATCCTTCTGCAGGGCGCCGTCCCCATTCCAAAGGCATACCGCCCCGGCCTGTCGAATCGCCGCAAAATGGCAGGCGTCCGGCCCAAAGAAGGATTCGATATATTGCTTATAATCATGGGCAAGTAAGGCAGGCACAAACGCCTGGATCGTACCGGCAAAACCGCCGCCGTGAAGCCGCCAAGCAGCATCCTGTCCGAAAAGAAAGGCTTCTGTAAGACATAGAGCAACGGACAGTCCCTGCTGTTTGGGAGCTGCAGGTGCATAACCGTTCTGCAGATATTGGAAGCTGGAGCGTCCGCTGTCCAACGCCAGATGTAAAAACGTATCGGTGTCTCCTGCAGCCAAAGCATCCGCCTCTTTGCAAACCCGTCGGTTTTCCTGTACAAAATGGATGGCTCGCAAAAGCGCCCGATCTCCTGCAAAGCTACGAATTTCATTTGCACGGCTAAGTAAGTCTTCCATTGTCAGCCCCCGCAGGGCGGGACGGTCAAACAGACCCGCCACCTGCCGCATTTCCCGGGGAATAGCAGCGTACTCTTCACCCAAGTCCGCATGGCTGCCGCCGGTGTTGACAATACACAGGGTATATCCGGATTTTTCGGGATCCCAGTGAATCTTTTGTATTGCAGGCTCTCCGGGATTTTCAAAATCTATATGGACGATGCCGCCCACAGCACAGGCCAACTGATCCATCAGCCCGCAGGGCTTACCGAAAAAGGTGTTCTCGGCAAACTGAGCGATTTTGGCAATTTCCACGTTATTAACCGCTCCCCCGTTATAGAGGTGGTTCAAAATATTGCCGACCATCACGGCAAAGGCCGCTGAAGAGGAAAGGCCTGATCCTTGGGGAATTGAAGACATTGTATAAGCATCAAAGCCGCCCACAGAAAAGCCGCTGTTCAAAAATCCACGGATCACGCCGGCAATCATTGCGCGGGATGTAAAAAAAGAATTAGAATCTGGTGCGGCAGTTTGCTCCGGCAGCACCGTATCCGGGGCAAAGCCTTCGCTGTGGATGACAACGCGCCCATCCCCTCTGGGCGCTGCTGCCGCCAAAATATCCATATCTACCGCTCCAGCCAACACATGGCCTAGGTTGTGGTCTGTATGGTTGCCGCCAATTTCCGTTCGTCCCCCTACAGAATATAGAGAAACGGGACGTTCTTCACCAAATAGTCCGGCAAAACGGGCCACGGCATCGGCAAGCTGCCGGCGGCGGACGTCCAGCCGTCCATGAGTAGTACAAGAAAGCAGGGTATCATCTACACCGCCGGATAGGATATATGTTTCAAGTGTATAAGGATTCATGGTATCATATTCTCCATTCCGCCCGTTGGCGGTATAAGATGCAAAATTTTGCAGCCCACACGCGTTTCTTTAAAAATCTACCCGCTCCGCTCCGGTACAGCGCCCAGTAGCAGGATCAATAGTAAACAATGCGCCTTGACCCGCATACTGTCCGGTTGCGGGCTCAAAATATACGGGCGTCCGCTTCAAGAACTTATGGAGCACATTTTCTGTCTTTACTCCTAAAATCCCTTCCTGGGATCCGGTCATGCCCAAATCGGTAATATATCCCGTCCCGCCGGGAAGCACCTGTACATCAGCAGTGGGCACATGGGTGTGGGTACCAAAGACCGCCGCCACCCGGCCATCCAGATACCGGGCAAGCGCCAGCTTTTCGCTGGTAGCCTCCGCATGGATATCTACCAGAGCAAAGTCGTACCGCCCGGCAGTCTTTGAAAGAATAGAATCTGCCGTCTTAAAGGGACTGTCCAGCGGTTCCATAAAAGTAGTACCCAAAAGGCTGATTACCAGTACCCGGCTGCCATCGCATTCGGCGATAGTATATCCGTATCCTGGAGCATCGGCGGGATAGTTTGCAGGCCGCAGCACATTTTCATGATCGTCTAAAAAAGAGACGATATCTCTTCTGCGCAAAGTATGGTTTCCGCCGGTGATCACATCGGCCCCCGCTTCCAGAATTGCTCTGGCGCTGTCGGGAGACAGACCATTGTCATGTGAGGAGTTCTCTCCATTGACAATTACAAATTGCGCGCCAAGGGCATCCCGCAAGCGGCGCAGCCTTCCGCCGGACAGATAATCCACGCCGCAGGTACGAACAACGTCCCCCACGGCCAGTATTTTCAGCATGTTCATCAAAACCGTTTCGTTTTTCTTTTGTTATAGTCAGAATTGGGGTTAACGATCTCACGCCAATCCAAATCGCCCCGATCCAGTGCAGTGATCAAAATTTCCGCCGTGGCGATATTGGTCGCTACAGGAATGTTCTGTGCGTCGCAGGCGCGCAGCAGCTCGTATTCCTCTTCTTTAGGGGCCGCCCCTCTCTCGGAGCTGCGGAAAAACAGCACCACGTCAATCTCGTTGTAGGATACCCGCGAGCAAACCTGCTGCACGCCGCCGTGGCTGCCGGGAAGCAATTTTTCAATCTCCAGTCCTGTTGCCTCCGCGATATATCTGCCTGTAATACTGGTGGAGCACAGCTTGTGCTTAGAGAGAATCCCGCAATATGCAATGCAAAATTGAGTCATAAGTTCTTTTTTTGCGTCATCTGCGATCAAAGCGATTTCCATAATGCAAATTACCATGCCTTTCCTTTTTAATATCCGGATTTTTATCGAAATAACGTGCGTTTTCGCTTGCGAATTTTAGGAAGTCCTGAAAATAGGGGAACCGTTTGCCCAAGAAGCCGCCGGGCAATGTTGTGCAGTGCAGGGGCAGCTTCTCCGGCCGCACCATGCCCTTCCTGTTCCAGCGTAAGTGCATAATCGTAGGGCACCACACCAAGGAGCGGGATCCCCGTTCCATCCATGATCTCCAGCATACTGTGGCGTACACTTTTTTTTGCGCACGCCCCCTGTACGTCAAAGGGATTGATAACCAAGCGCACATCTGTAACGCCGCACGTCTGCAATCGCTGGCCGCTTCGACCAGCGGCACGGATGCTGGCAGGGGTATGTCCCGCCACGATAACGGCGCTATGCGCAATGGCAGCCGCTGCTTCCAAGCCGGTACTGACGCCGGCGCCTGTATCTATAAGAACAAAATCCGCCTGCATCTGTTCTGCCGCTTTCTGCACAGCACTTCCCAAAAGCGTATTCTGTTCCGACGACATACGTCCCTCTCCATTCGCGGAAAGCAAGTCCTCCTGGACGGCCGGAAGAAGATACAGTTCCTGTTCACAGGGACGAAGCAAGGCGTTTTCCACAGAGCATTTCTCCTGCGCCAGATCAGATACCGTGTATAAAACATGATCCTCTACTCCGCACAGCAAATCCAGACAGGGGCTGCAAAAGTCAAAGTCCGCCAGAAGTACACGCCTGCCTTCCGCGGCAAGCGCGCGAGCCAGACCCAGTGCCACAGTGGATTTTCCTACACCTCCCTTAGAGGAAGCGAACAGTAGCACATTTTCCGTCATATTTTCCCACACCCTTTTCCGCACATTGGCAAATCCCATTTCAAAGCCCATTTATAGGATTTTATTATACCACTAATGGAGCCGTCAAGTCAACACCATACAGGATTTTTATAAGAGAATACAGTATCTTCCAAAAATAAAAAGAGGGAGTCCCCCTCTTTATTATTTTTCCCTCAAAATGCAAAAAATCCGTAGTGCAACCGCATGCGGTCCAATTTTTTGCCAATAGGGCCTGCAAGCAGCGCAAGAAATACTATATTAGAAAAGGCATATGTGACTGTCATGGGAAGCGCAGCAACTGCCAGCGCCAGCCATGCGGAAAAGCTAGGCTCGCCTGCAAGCCACACCATAGACCAAAGATCCATCAGCAGGGAAAACAAAACGCCGCATAGTCCGCCGTGTATAAAAAGAAGAATCCGGCTTTTTCGCAGCGGCTTTGCAAGCAGTCCGGATAAAAAGCCGATCAGTCCCCATGTGAGCATCTGAAAAGGCGTCCAGGGACCTTGCCCGAAAAGAAAATTGGACACCAGTCCTGTCATAGCCCCAGTAAAAAATCCTGCCTGGGGCCCAAGATACATTCCGCAGATTACCGTCATAGCGCTTACCGGTTTAAAATGAGGCAGCCATACAAAAACGGCACGGGAACAAACAGATAAGGCGCACAGCACAGCTAAAATGGCCGCCTCCCCTGCCCGAATCTGTCGGGCTTCAAATGCTGAAAGGCACAATGCCAAGGCCGCAATAGAAAGAAGCAGGCTGGTCCATGCCCATCCCTTTGCAGGAAACAAAACCGCGCCTGCAACGGCGGCTGCGATCAAGAAAAGAATGAGCAACAGCTTACCCCTCACAGTCCACCTCCAAATACGCCGTCAACTGCTCTATCGTAACAGCCGGAGCGGTGATTCCCCTGGAAATTCTCCGCACGGCAGTGGTATAGGCTGTACTTTCTGTAAAAAAGGAAAAGGTATCCGCCTGGGCTGTAATGGTTCCATCAAAAAACAGGCCGCAGCGGTGTGCTGTCTCGGCGGCAAATTCTACGTCGTGGGTCACAAATAAAATGGTTTTTCCCTGCCTAGCAAGACGGCGTAAAATCCATGACAATTCCTGTCTGGCAGATGCGTCCAGGCCTTTTGCCGGCTCATCCAGCAAAAAAAGCGGCGCATCGGTAAGCAGCAAACGGCAGAGGGCGCATTTCTGCCGCTGACCGCCGCTGAGATCCCTCGGATTTTGTTTCATTAGATGCGCGATCCCTAGCAGGGCGGCCGCTTCTTCCACCGCCTCCCTTCCTTTTCCCAAATGTGCAGCCGCACGGTGCAAATCCTCTCCTACCGTGTCCTGCAAAAATAGCGATTTGCTATTTTGGGGAAGCAGGGCCGTGTCCACCAGCCGCTTTATTTTTCCGCTATATGGCGGAAGAAGGCCGGCCAACATAGACAGGGCTGTGGTTTTTCCGCTCCCGTTGGCGCCAAGCAGTGCAAAAATTTCTCCTGAATATAAGGAAAAATGCAGTCCGCGTACCACATCTGGACTCTTTTTTTGATACCGAAACCAAGCGTCACGCACAGAAAGAACCACCTCTTCCCGAGGAGCAGGAGCGGTTTCTACAGAATTTTCTTTCAAGTGCACACAGCGGGATAAATACTGCCTGCCCTCTCCCACTGACAGAGGACACGGGTCCGTCCCGCCGGTTTTAAGATATATTCTGGCAGCTGCCGGCAAAGCGGCCTCCAAGCCCGCCTCAGCCAAAGCATAAGGAGACTGGACGGGGGATCCCAAAAAGCGGAGCCGCCCTGCGTCCAGCAGCAGCACTTGATTGCAAAGAGGCAGTGTTCTCTCCAGCCTGTGGTCTGTTAAAATAATGGTAACGCCCGTCTCCCGATTCAACCGTTCCAATACGGACAAAAAATCTGCTGCTGCAAGGGGATCCAGCATGGAGCATGGCTCGTCCAAAAGCAGAACCTGCGCTCCCATTGCCAACACCGCCCCAAGCGCCACCAGCTGTTTTTGACCGCCGGACAACTGAGCGGTGCGGGCATGGAATATATCCGACAGCCCCAGCAGACTGGCAGTTTCCGCTACGGTGCGTCGAATCCTGTCCGGGGAAACGCCTAGATTTTCCAGACCGTATGCCAATTCTCTTGCAACAGAATCACATACCAGCTGGCTATCCGGATCCTGCATGATATATCCGATTTTGGACGCGGATGTACGTGGATCCAGCCCGTCAATGTCATCCCCCTTATACAGACGCTTTCCCTGCATAATTCCATGAGGCGTCATTTCCTTTTTCAGCATGTGCAGCAGTGTGGTTTTTCCAGACCCCGTTTTTCCGCACAGCAAAAGAAACGCCCCTTCCTCAACGACAAGGGACAGATTCTCCAACGCTGGGGTGTCGGACTTTGGATAAGTAAAGGACAAATTTTCTATTGCAAAGCATGGTGTAATCATGACATCGTCTCCTTTTCGGATGGGAAAGCCCGGTAAATAGCGCGAACGTAGGTAATACGGCCCCAAAGTTCCCAAAGGGCGGGCAGCAGCATAAAGCCTCCATATACGATATATAGTGGCAGGGAGAGGCGTGCATCCCACACGCCGGACAAAGCAGGATAAAACCGATATGCGCCACTGCCCAGAGCGCTCAGTGTAAGAATTCCCAAAATCAGCAGTAAAAGAGTTCCGGTGATCCATTTATCCCGTCGGGAAAATACATATGGTGCGTAAAAACTGCGGCCAGGCAGATTGCCGCCGCGGCATTCCATAGAAGCGCCGGCGGTGACACTGTCCTCCAAAGCACAAGAAACCAGGGCGCTAAAATAGAGGGATGCGGAGCGAAGTTTGCCCACCCCCGTTCCGCCGCAGCCCTGCTGCGCAGAGCGAATCTCTCGAAACCGACGGGTAAGCATGGGAATAAATCGGAGAGTCATAGAAAGAATCAACGCCGTTTTGGGCGCACGCTTTCCCAAAAGATATAAGAGTCGGTCTCCCTGTAGCGCATAGAAAATAGCCCTACACCATAGGAGAACGGAAAGAAGCAGCACGCCGTTTACCGCGCCGGCTGTTAGAGACTCTAAGGTAATGGGAATATGAAAAAGAAAAAACAGCACCGTCCGCCCTCTTGGAACAAAGATTGGATTTCCCAGACAAACTGTAAAAAAAAGCAACAGCAGAAAAGGGATTTCCCGCAGGGGAAGGGGCTGATATAAGCTAAGAAAACACACCCCGCCCAGTAGAGACAGTACGGCGAGGACAGGATGCATATACAATACGGAAAAAAGAACAGCCGCCAGAAAAAACAGCAGCAGCGGCAGCGGATGGCAGGTGTCTGTTTTTTTCATGGCGGCTCCTTTTATGTTACTTAAAAATAGGTATTGTAGTCGGCAGTATAGAACCATACAAGCTGATCGCCGGCTTGTATCATATAGTCCGTTGCGCCTACAGAGGCCAGTTCTCCGTTTACTTGGAACATCCAGCCGGAGTTTTCGCCTGCATCTCCGGCTGATAAACCGCCGATGCCGGTGACATATCCGTTACTGTGCACCAAAACGATATCGTTTTTATCCGCTACTTCCATCAGTGCATCAAAGGCGTTTGTTTCATCCTGAAAAGCGTACTCGGTTTCCCCGAGAATGACGGGGTTCTCCCACACATCTTTCGTGACTGTGTCGTCGCAGATAATTTTCACCGTGACGCTGCTTTGCGCATCTGCTGTAGTGTCTGCGTCCTGCTGTGTGGTCGTCTCCTCCTCTTTCTTCTCTTGGTCTGCATTTTTGCAGGCGCTCAGAGAAAAGAGCAATACTGTCGCCAACAAAAGCGCCATCCATTTTTTCATGTTCGTTTTCATAGATACAGTTTTTCCTTTCATTGTAGAGATTTAAAAACAATAGAGTTACTTTGTTTTTAAATTTTTCTGAGACATTCGTCTTCATGGGAGAAAAAGAAAAAACTCCCTTCTTGGAAAGGAGCTGTACTGTTAAAATTCCGCCACAAAAAACCGCTGCCTGCGGCGGAAGGTCAACAAAATACGCTTACCACTTTCCCGCTTGCCCAAAAGTGTGATTGCACGTACATCCGCGGCAGGCATTCTGACTGAAGAGAAGACTCTCTAACACAGCAATGGCGGTTGCGACGGATTTACACCGTACTTTCCCTAGCCGTGGAAGGTTGCGTGATTCTTTTTTTGTTAGTATATCTTGTTCGCCGCTTCTTGTCAAGAGGAGCGGGGTGCATACCGTTCATAATAAAACAAATACTGTTGGGCAAGACCCGCCCAGTCGCCAAATACAGTCGGGTCCAGTTTGCCACCAAACCGGCGGTCGATTACCCGCTGCATCCAAACATCTATCGGAAACGCTTCTGTTCTTCCAAATCCAAAAAGCAGGGTGCAGGCGGATACTTTCGGGCCCACTCCCTTGAGGCTGCACAGCAGTTCGTTTGCTTCGTCATAGGACTGCGTCTGTTGTACCGCCGCAAGAGAAAAGGTGCCTTCAGCAATCTTTCGGGCGGCCTCCCATATGTAGGTTGCGCGAAAACCCGCTCCGCAGGCAAAAATAGCGTCTCGCCCTGCCTGTGCCAGCGCATCCGGAGTAGGAAAGGCATAGCCGCCGGGAATCACCTCTCCATACTCCCGACACAGTGATTCAATAATTTTGCGGATTCTTGGAATGTTATTATTTTGCGAAATGATAAAGGAGCAAAGTGCCTCCCACGGATCCTGCCGCAAAATTCGGATTCCCTTGGCTGCTTCCAGAGCCGCCTGCATATGGGCCTGCCCCTGGCCGGACAGGGCGTGGGCAATCTTTTCCCCCGCATATGCATAATCTGCATCTAAAGAAAGGTACCGCAGCCAAATGTTTTCAAAATCTTTCTTATCTGCGTAAATATACAAATAGGTACCGTTATCCGCAAAAGCCACCTGCCTGCCCATAGCAATACCACAGACGGCATCGGGAACAGGAGCCGGCGGAAAGGATGCGGGCAGGGGGCCAAAGCGAAAGCACTGGCCACAGTCAAAGGTACGTACGGTAGAAAAATCACCAACGCCAGCGATTTTCAGCCAACCGTTTTCACTGGATACAATGGTAGGATGCTGCATACTTGTCCTTTCTGGATTCCGTTGACAAACGGGGTTTTTTGTGCTACAGTTTGAGTAGTAATAGCAGAGGGGAGCTTATAATGGAACAGATTTATACAATCCCGGTAAATGAAGCCTTTGAAGCAGGCATGGAAGATCCCACACGGGGATGTCCCTTCTGCCGTCTGCGGGATAAGCTGGCAAAAGAGGAAGTAGACCGGGTGCTGGGCGCTTCTATGATGGAACCGGACACCCGTCAGCAGACCAATGTCCATGGATTTTGCGGCCACCATTTGGAACAACTGACAGCAGCAGGGAAGCGCCTGCCGCTGGCCTTGATTTTAGAAAGTCATCTGATAGAAATTGGAAACGCTATGAAAAAGCCTGGTGTGCTTCCGGCAGCCGCTGGAGGGGACACAGCAAAAAAGCTGGATGGAATTTCCAGAGACTGCTACATCTGCAGCCGAATTGACTTTCATTTTCAGCACATGCTGGAAACGGCGGCGCTTCTTTGGGAGGGCGATACGGCCTTTCACAAAAAGTGCCTGTCGCAGCCATATTTTTGTCTGCCCCATTTCGCGGAATTTTTGCAGGCGGCACGGGCGCGGATGAAGGGCAAAGATTTCGGCGCCTTTTACAAGCAACTCTACGAAAAGGAATCTGCCTTCCTGGAAAAACTGGGAGGAGACGTAAGCTGGTTTGTGAAAAAATTTGACTACCGATATGCCGACGAGCCTTGGAACGACGCAAAGGATTCGATTGAGCGGGCATCTGCATTTTTAAATGGAAATGAAGGAGCGCTTTAATATTTGTATCATACCATAAATGTTTGAAGAAAAAAAGAGGGGATATTTCCCCTCTTTTTTTCTTTGCGTGGTTTCGCTATCACAGAAACGCTAAATAGGATGCCCACCGCGCAAAGGATGAAAATCAATACCGGCACGTTTTGCCTGACTGTGCTGGAACCGGCGCTGAATTTGATATAAACGCCCATCCTTAATCAGCTTCGCGCCCGTCTGCTTAAACCAAAAGGATGTGCCCGCTGCTGCGCATTGTCGGCGGATATCCAGAATCCAGTCATAATTGCAGGGGCGTGCGCCAGGCCCGCTTTCTCCCCCGGCTACTACCTGTAAAATATCCGGACCCAACCACGGCTCCATATAGATAGGGGATAGCAACGGTTCGCAAATAATCCCTTTTTCCTGAATGGGAAGGGACAAAAAAATTGGCAGCCGTTCCTCTGCAGCCTGCTGGTTTTCCGTAGTACAGTAAATACGCACGTTTGGCCAACCCACACCCCAGTCAGCAGGGATGCACTGGGAAAATCGGATGATCCGCTTGGTGATAATGGAAAATTGCACGTCAGACCGGATCCGGATAATATCCCACGCCTCCTCCCGCCACGGGTCTGCTTCTTCTAAAAAGAAATCACTGGTCATACAGCAGAATACCGACGCGCCGCTGGGGATTTTATAGGCTCCGCCGCGTGTCTTTGCCAGCGGATAAGCAAATGATTTTGTCCGCGCTACGTGAGAGGCATCCCGACCCACAGACGCATCCCGCCGATACACGTAACAGTTTTTACATCCCTGTGACCATTTGATGCAGCCATGCCAGGGATTCCATATATGATCCTTCATGTAAGCTGCATCTCCTGTCCGTCTAGTACCGCCTGGATCAACGTATTCCCCCGATAGGCCAGCTTTAGGGAGAAAAAGGGGTGGGATGTGGCAATAAGAGACAAAAAAATTTGGTCCCCTTCCCACAGGGGCAGGGACAGCACCTCCTGGCGTGGAACCCATCGCAGTTCCCCTTCCGGACAGTCAATCAATGTTCCTCGGGCAGCGGCCGTATACAAAAACATATATTCCGTCCCCCACACGTCCGACACAAAGGTAACAATGCCCCGCAGGGAATGTCTGGTTATGGTCAGTCCGGTCTCTTCCTGTACCTCACGATACAGACACTCTTCCGGGGATTCTCCCGCTTCAAACTTGCCGCCGACACCTACCCATTTCCCCTCGTTGAGATCATTCTCCTTCTTATTGCGGTACAACATCAAATATTCTTCCCCGCCGGTTCCCGGCCTGCAGATATAGCATAAAGTAGTGTTTTTCATTTGTACGCCTCCAAAGCTTCCGCAAGCAGTATTTTCATCTCTTGCACTACATGACCAGGCGCCATAATGCGCATTCTGCCGCCAAACTGCAGCACCCACGAGAAAAAGTTGTTGCTGATCATAACACTCACTGATACCAGAAAGGTGTTCTCCCCCGGAAAGATCGTAATATCCCGGCCAAACCGGTCGATGATTACACCCGCCAGCTCCTTTTCACATTCCAGCGTCACCGTCTCTTCTCGACCGCCAAACATACCGAACACCTTACTGGAATACCGAGCCATATCAAACTGACGAAATTTGCCTTGCCCTTCCCGCTTTTTGTCCGTTCCGGTGATATGGAGCATCTTATCTACTCGAAAGTGCTTGATATCTCCATATTCTCCGTCAAAGGCCACCAAATAGTAATTTCCCTCGCTCCAGGTCAGTGCCCACGGGCTGACGCAATACAGGGCCCCGCCCCGACGGAGCTGTTTTTCTTTTTTGGCCGTCCAATCAAAATATTGGAAGGTGATACGGATATTTTCCAATATAGCCGTATGAATCTGGTCTACATTATAATATATAGACTCGTTCATCGTCTTTACCCGGTCGGAAATGTGTACTTGGCGCTGGAGTGTTTGAGCTTCCCATCGGCTGGCAAGCCCCGACAGCTTTTCAATGAGAGAGCGGCTTTTCTGCCGGGTGATAAAATTGGAGGATTGGACTGCGTCCACCAGCAGCTTCAGCTCAGGAAGCTCAAATTCCCGAGCTTCCAAATAATACCCGACAGCGTTGTTTTCTCCCCGCCGCCGTTCTACCGGATAGCCAAACCGCTCCAACGCCGCAAAATCATCATAAATGGATTTACGCTCCGCGCTAAAGCCCTGCTGCTCCAGCCGTTCCAAAATTTCCGCCATGGTTAGCGTATGCTCTGGGTCTGTTTCTCTCAAAAGCATTTTTAGCAGACACAGCAGCTTCAACTTTTGGTCAGCGCTTCTTGCCATACAGTCCCCCCTTTCTTCATCTTATTGTAGCACATAATCTGCTTTTTTGTAAACCCATGTGTCCCATTTATTGGACTTCCAACGCATAAGAAACTTTTTATTGCTTTTGTGGCGTCCGTTTTTTTGGACAAGCAGGAGTGTAAAATATACCTACAGAAAAAAGCACATCTGCCCACAGGGAGAAATGGAGGAATAGCATGAAAAAGACACTAAAAAGCGCGTCGGTCACCTGCGCACAAGCAGCAGCCCTTTGGGGAACAGGCTGGCTGCTGGCGTTAGGAATCAGTGGAATCATGTCCTGGCTGCAGTTGTAAACAGCAAAGCCAATTTCACCTCATACTCTATATAGAAAAGCCTTCCCGGCCAGGAAGGCTTTTTTGTTTTTTTATTGACAAAGACAGTCCCACATAACCGTCCTATAGAATTGATAAAACGGCTCTATAAAAGTATTATGCCCTCCAGACAGCTTTTAAAACAGAGCCAATCTTTGGGGTGGTTCCGTACATAAGAACACCGACCCGGTAAATCTTTGCAGAAAGCAGGCCAATACCCCAAACAGATCCCATCAGGATTCCAATCGATACAGCGATTTCGTACCATGCAACCGTACTGCTCATTGCAATCCGGGCAAACATAGCGATAGGTGACGTAAAGGGGATATATGAACAAACAGTCATAATCGTATTATCCACATTTCCGGAGGAAATAGAAGCGATTGCCACAACAAATCCAATGATTAGAAAAAAAGTCAGCGGCATAACCGATGTGTTGATATCCTCCACCTTGGACGCAGTGGAACCAATAGCTCCATATAAAAACGCATAGATGAAAAATCCCAGCACAAAGAAAACCAGCATATAAAGAAGCAAATCCCCCGGAATATTGAAAATAGACTGGACGATTGCATTGTCTTCCCAATAGAACTGATTGATATTATAGAACAAAAATGCCGATCCAAAAACGGCTATAAGCTGCAGAAGTCCTGCTGCGCAGGACGCCACCACCTTTCCAAACATCATGCTGGTAGGCCGTGCACTGGTGATGAGCACTTCCATAGCCCGCGAGCTTTTTTCTGCCGCCACATTGGTAGCGACCATTTGCCCATACAGTACCATTACCATATACAGGGCAAAAATCATAATATACGTGTAAAAATAATTTTGGAATTGGTCTTTTCCCAAATTGACCACATCGCTGTGAATTTCTGTATTTAAAATTTCTCCTGCCGTCTGGGCCGGTAAGCCGCTGCCAATCATTGCATCCATCCGATACAAATTCTGCAGAACGGTCTCTGCTACTGTTGTATTGGAATCGTACATAGACAGGGACTGCGTATAATAGGAACAGGATGTGGGTGATGTGAGAACAAAAGCGCATTCTGCATCCCCTGCGGTAATCTGCTCCGCAATGGCCTGTGTATCCGCGTCGGTACACTGTACATCATAACCGGGGAATGCAGCGGAAAACGCCTCCTGTATTGTCTGCTCCTGCTCCTGTTCCTCTTCTTCCAGCTTTACCAGCATTACAGGCCGATCCTGCGCTGTATCCGATTGCTTGTCAAACTGTATGACGGCAGAAATACGGGGAAAGAACATTACAACTGCAATCAACAATATTAAAAAGACTGTAACCCCTACAAAGACTTTATTTTTTAGGTAATATTTCAGTTCAAAATGGAGAATATTTTTAAATTGATTCATTTTATCGTCCCCCTTTCTGATCCGCGTCTCCAGCGTACTGGACAAATATATCATTCAGCGATGGCTCATAAATCTGCATACCATCGATTTCATAAGTTTCCACTAGGCGGCGCATCATTACCTGCTTTTCTCCCGGATCCTCTAGTTGTATCATCAGCCCGCCGTCCGCAAGAACGCTGCATCGCTCTCCAAAATCCTGTCGGATCACCCCAGGGGCCTCCGTATACACTACAAGTCGATCCCGCACATAACCACGTTTGATATCGTGTAGACTTCCCGTCAGCGTTACCCGACCATCCCGCAAAATGGCGATGTTTTCGCAGAACTCTTCGATATAGTGCATCTGATGACTGGAAAAAAGCACAATTTTTCCTTTTGCGACCTGCTCCTTTACCACATCCTTCAAAAGTATAGCGTTTACTGGATCCAGCCCGGAAAAGGGTTCGTCCAAAATCACAATGTGGGGATCGTGGGCCAAGGCAGTGATCAGTTGGATTTTTTGCTGGTTTCCCTTGGAAAGAGTATCCAGCCGACGGTTCCGGTATTCGGTCATATCCAGTCGCTCCAACCAGTAATCCACCGCTGCTACAGCTGCCTTTTGCCGCATTCCTTTCAGCAAGGCAAAATATACCAGCTGATCAATAATCAGCTTTTTGGGATACAAGCCCCGCTCCTCCGGCAGATACCCAATCTTCATCTTTTTATAGTCTATGGGCTGGCCGTCAACATGCACCGCACCGCTGTCCGGTGGAAATACATCCATAAGAATACGAATGGATGTAGTTTTACCAGCCCCGTTCCTGCCAAGCAATCCAAATGCCTGCCCGCTTTGCGCCGTAAAAGAGACGCCCTGCAGTACCTGTTTTTCACCGAAGGATTTTTGAATGTCACACAGCTCCAATTTCATCGCTTTGGTATTCCTTTCTTTACACGTTTCTTCAAAAACATTGTATCATATTAAGGATTTTTTGAAAAGAACAATTTGCAAAAATGTGCATGCTAGGAGTATCTCCGACAGCAAGGGCATGGGCCGCCAGACCTATTGCGTGGAACGGTTATTTTTTCACATAGAACAGGAGAGCAAGCACTCCATTTTCTAATACAGAAATAAAATACCGTCTCATTTTTTAAAATAATTCTGTATCTGCTGGGGTGATAAAGGGTTTTATGTCGTGCATATATTGGTTCATCCCAAAATATAGTCATGGCCGCTTCCCTGTAAGGGGGCAGCCGTGTAAATTGCAGACACGCGGCAGCAATCAAAGATACCACAGTTATAACGCACAATAGCGTCCACAGGCCCTGCCTGATCCTTTTGCAGCACACCATAATTCCACCCATTTCTACAAAATACTCCATCATTATCCCTTCATGGGTATTATACATTTCGTATCGTGGTTTGTCAATTCGTTTTGTAATTATTTTAGAATGAAAATTTCAATATAGATTATAGTATGTATGGAGGGATGGAAATGAAATTCGGTGAGATTTTACGGGAACTTTTAGAAGATAACGATATTACACAAAAGCAGTTGGCAACCGATTTGAATCTTGCGCCTACCACGATTGGAAATTATATCCGGTGTTTTCGTGAGCCGGATTTTGCCATACTGAAATTATTTGCAACCTATTTTAATGTAACGACCGATTACCTGCTGGATTTTCAGGCGGGAGGTACAAAGGATCACAGTGAGGATGAAGTGCTGCGGCTATATCGCTCCCTGCCCCTGGGTCAGAAAGCGTTATTTTTAGACACTGGCAAGCTGCTGCTGCGGCACGCCCTAAAGGAGCAGGTAACACATAAAAAATAGCATTATGCAGAAAATGCGGCAGCAGAAAAAAGAGAGGGATACTCCCTCTCTTTTTTCTTTACCCTTATGTCCCTTCGCCCACTGCGTTATATAATGTGTAAGGCTAGATTTTATATTTTATCGGCCATCGGCCGTTTTGCATATTTTTTGCATGACCCGAGAGCAAATCTTTTGAAAGGAATCTTCAACCGATTGGTTTCCATCTATGACAACGCCACCGTTTTCCTGGGCAATCTCCAGATATTGCTCCCGCAGGCGATACTGCAATTCTATATCAATATATCTGTTTTTTCCATTTTCCTGGCTTTGTATTCGTGAAATGGCAATATCTACCTCTACATCCATAAAAAACGCAATATCCGGTTTAGGAACAAAGCTGGAAACTTCACAAATCCACCGGTCTTTCACGTAGCCTCTGGCACGCAAATTTGCCAGACAGGAATAAAAATACCGATCCGAAATTACCACTCGCCCCTGAGAAATTTTCGGGACAATATCCCGGTTGGTATGTTGCACCCGATCAGAGGCGCACAGCAGGGACAAGGCCCGGTAATCATACATGCTATGGTCAGGACTATCCATGTAGTTTCGAAAAATGGGGGAACTGCGTACGGTATCTGTAGGCTGCTTCGTTATATACGCAGGCATATCGATTCGCTGGAAGAATTCCTCAAGCAATTCAATTTGTGTTGTTTTTCCGCTTCCGTCCAGTCCGCAGAAAACAAACAGATATCCCGGATAATTATGTACCTTCATTTGCAATCTCATAAAGTCTCTCCTTTCGCTACTCATAAATACCCCGTCTATAATTGCTTCCTTATAACATCTCCCTTAGGACAGATACGCCGCGCAAATGCTGTCATGTGCGATATGTACCCTCTATTTATTATTAAAATACATATCCCGAATTTTATAAGTGAGGGAAGACGAGATACTTTTCTTCTTGGTTGTATTCTTCTTTCACTTGCTTTTGCATACGCAATAAAAATTCCAGCGCTCCGTCTGCCGAAACAGCTTGAATTTTCTTAATCTACAATTATAAAAATCTGTATAATATTTATTGATGCCGCTGCGAACAATCCTCCCTTTTCTACACTTTGGAGTAATGATTATTTTATCTAAATCACATAAAATTTAGCCTTTTATATAAGCAATTATATCAAATACAAGTAAAATTTAAACAGGCCATTAGCCCACAAAGCGTCATCTAATCTGCAAAGAAAAATAATAAAAATTTATGTATGTCTGCTATTTAGGTTTATTCTATTTATATATATTTTGCTTAATAAGTATAAGACTATAATCCTTTATCAATTGTTGGCAAACAGCCAATTTTTTGTTTATAAAAAATTTCTATTTTATGACTTTTGACACGGAGTACACCTATGATATTTATACACGAAATTGGTATAGGGCAAAAAATCAAAGAAGCACGTAAAAAACAGAAAATCAGCCGGGCAGAGCTGGCTGATTCTGTCGCCATTACAGAGCAGTATCTGGGCGAGATAGAACGCGGAAAGAGAATTCCCAGTCTGGAGGTATATGTAAATCTTGTGAACACACTGCAGATTTCATCGGACGTTTGTCTGCGAAGCAGTAGCTGCAATTCTCTGTACTATATCTATAAAGAAATTTTAGAAATTGTAACCTTACTGCAAAGGTTGTCCCAAATGCAAGTGCGCATGATTCTCAGCGTTATAAAAATTCTCGTTTCCTATATAGAACATGAACACACATAAAAACAGGGCCTGTACAGGCCCTGTTTTTATGTAATAGAAATGTTCGGCAAACCGGTACGCCCGTTATTTGCTTTGATTCCAGGACATTTCCCAAAATGCCAGTTCATACCGGGAGCAGGCGATAAAAATATCCACCAAATGTTCTATTTGCTGCTCGGTATACTGGGCGGTCAACCGATTCAGGGTATCCAGCAAAACCGCATTTTCACCGGCGTATTTATCACTAGCGTATCCCTTGATCCACTCGCCATAAAAAGGGTGCTCCGTTGACGCAGGACACTCTTTCACAATATTTTTTGCAATCACTTCATAGCTGTATGCGCAGGAAAGAATGGCGGCAAGGATTTCTGCCTCCCCTTCCTCATAGGCAACGCGAAGCATATAGGAGGTATAGGATAGGTTATCCAATGCACGGGGTGTCGCCTCCAGTTCTTCCTGTGTAACCTGCAGCTTTCCCATATATCCGCTGTGAATGTTCATTTCTCCATTCATAACCTGCACATATCGGGCAAACAAACGGGCGACCTCGGCGCTTTTTGCTTTTGCCACTCCAATGGCAAAGGTTTTTGCATAATCCTCTAAATATAAATAATCCTGCAGGATGTAGTATCGAAATTTTTCCTGGTCCAAGGTTCCGTCCTGGATTCCCAGAACAAACGGATGCCGGTTGTAGGCTTCCCAAATTTCTTTTGCAGCTTGAATCAGACAATCGGTTACAGTCATTTTCCTTCTCCTCTGCCAATGGCATTTTTTAAATTTTTCAGCGGAAGTGCCAGTATAACAGCTCCGGACAGAATACACAATGGCACGTTTTGGGATATATTATAGGACAAGCTGTATCCCCATGCCCCCCATCCTTCCCACGCATTTTGGGAAAAGAACAGCACGCCGCTCAGCAGATGTCCCAAAATTTTTAGAACAGACGCAAGACTAAGGCCGCATAGGATTTTCCATCGGCTGCCGCTTCCAAAAATCCCGGCAAAGCCCAGGCAAGAAAAACACACCATGTGCTCCACAAAAAACTGTCCCCAGTGAACGGGCTGCCAGCCCGGAACAAAAATTACCGCAAGAATGCCGCAGGCCCATCCGGACAAAACCGCAAGGCGGTAATCAATCAAAATTGCAAGCAAAAACAGGGGAACCGGGGAACACAATGAAATAGATGCGCCGGTAGGAATTGGAAAGCGAATCATTTCCAAAAGAAGCGTCAGGGCAATAACAAGGCCGCAGATGCAAAAATTTCTTGTATGCAGGCGCACACCGCGCATACAATAGAGCGCCGCAGCGTAGAAAAGCAGTACAAACACAATCGTTATCACGGTACTAATCATAAAGGGGCCTCCTCTGCAAATTCACTGGTTAAATCAAAGGCATGATCCATGGGACCGCAGCCCTTTCCAAGCTGCAGCATCGCAGAAAGAGCACCGGAAATATATGCTTTCGAACGGTGGACGGAGGTCTCCAGATCAAATCCCTTTGCCAGATTGGCGGCAATAGCGCTGGAGAGCGTGCAGCCGGTTCCATGAGTGTTGGGATTGTCGATGCGTTTTCCATAAAACCATTTGCTCCGTCCCTCCTCCCAAAGCAAGTCATTGGCGTCGTTTACATTATGTCCGCCTTTTAGTAAAACGGCGCATTGATAGGTGTTGCCGATGTATGCAGCGGCGGCAAGCATGTCCGCCTCTTCTGTGATCTCCATGCCAGAAAGGACCTGCGCCTCCGGAATATTTGGCGTAACTACGGTTGCCAGGGGAAGCAGGTTGCCTTTTAAGGCAGTCACCGCTTCCGATTCCATCAAGCTGGAACCGGAGGTGGACACCATAACCGGATCCACCACAATATTTTTCGCCTGATAAAAAACAAGACGCTGTGCGATTACTTCTATCAGGTCTGTGCTGGAAACCATGCCGATTTTGACCGCGTCCGGCTGGATATCGGTAAAAATCTGGTCAATTTGCTCCTGCAAGAATGTTGGAGCGACCTCCATAATGTCTGTTACGCCGGTGGTGTTTTGGGCGGTGAGCGCGGTGATTGCACTCATTCCATATACACCATTCATAACCATCGTTTTCAGATCGGCCTGAATACCGGCGCCTCCGCTGCAGTCACTGCCAGCGATTGATAATGCTGTTTTCATTTTCTTTTTCCCTCACATTATTTTTATTAAGCGACAGAGAGTGGTGCCCCCGGTCTGCCGCTGGTTCGTTTTAAGATGCAGTCAAGTCCGCACGACTGCTTCTATCTCTTCCCGCAGCGCTGTTGCCGCACTGCGGATATCCGCCGCGCCGAAAATAGCGGAAACAACGGCCACGCCGGCCATTCCACCGCCATGCAGCTGGGGGAGATTAGAAGAAGCAATTCCACCGATTGCTACAGCAGGAATGGCAACGCTGGAACAGATGGTATGCAGCTGTTGAGTAGTAATCCGGATAGCATTTTTCTTGGTAGGAGAGGGGAAGACTGCCCCAACGCCTATATAGTCTGCGCCGCTCTCCTGTGCAAGTTTAGCCTGTTCCACCGTTTTCGCTGTCACACCAATGATAAAGTCTGCGCCGGCACGGGCTCGGATCTGAGATGCCGGCGCATCCTCGGCACCCACATGGACTCCGTCGGCGCCGCTTTCCAGCGCCACATCTACATTATCATTGATAATAAGCGGCACGTGGTATCTATGGCACAACTCTCTTACCCCAATGGCCTCTCGCAGGAACGCCGCCGCATCCAGCTCCTTTTCCCGCAGCTGAACCATGGTAACCCCGCCCCGCAGGGCGTCCTCAATCTGTTCGAGAAGCGTCTGCCGGCCTACCCAGGCCCGATCTGTCACCGCATACAAAAGCAGCATATCTGGGTGGAATTTCATATTGCTCCCTCCATAGCCTTTAACAATTCCTGCACATTTTCACTTTCCATTAAACTGCGCATCAGACAGCCGCCCGCTGCGCCGGCGGCGCGGACCAGTCCAATATTTCGGGGGCCGATCCCCCCGATGGCGTATACCGGAAGAGAAACAGCGCCGCATACTGCCTGCAGAAAAGAAAGGCCCCTGCCAGGCAGGCCCTTTTTGCAGTCGGTTTCGAATATATGTCCCGCTGTAATATATGTACAGCCAAGCTGTTGGGCTTCCAGTGCATCCTCCACGCTGTGGCAGGATGCGCCAAGCCGCGTAAAACGAACCACATCTTCCTTGCCTATTTGACGCAGAGCCGGCAGCGGCAAATGTATCTCGCCCGCACCCACCTCCAGTGCGGCGTCTGCAAAGCTATGCAGAATACATCGGACTCCATACTGCCTGCAAATCGCCAAAACCTCTCCCGCCAGCCGGACGTATGCCGTGGGGGACAAGTCCTTTTCACGCAGGATGATGCCGGCTGGACGGCAAGCTGCAATTTTTTCGATTCGGGTGAGAAAATTCTCCCGGCACAGCCGACGGTTTGTAACGCACAAAATATCAGACATACAGATAGTCATTTAGGACAGGCTGCAGCCCTTCATCCGCGATATCCCTGTACATCCTGGAAAGGCTGCGGTTGTCGTCGATTTCAAACTGCTCGTCTCCCTGTACACTGTCCGACTCCTTTCCTGTATACTTGCTTTCGTGGTCGCCGATACCGGTAGAAACCCCGGCGGATACTTTCGTAGCCGCAATTTTTACAATGCCATTCCGGAATGCGGCGCTCTCTCTGGAGGATACGGTAATACCAACAAAGGGCAGAAAAATACGGTAGGCGCAAAGCACCTGACACAGCTGTTTTTCCCCCACATCCAAAGGATGCAGTTTATCATTATTGATAATAGGCCGCAGTCTTGGACAGGACAGGGACATCTCCGCATGAGGGTATTTTCTCTGCAGATAATACACGTGAAGTGCACTGGCAAGAGCGTCTTTTCGAAAATCAGACAGGCCCAGCAGCGCCGAAAATGCAACGCCCCGCATGCCGCCGCGCAGCGCTCGTTCCTGTGCGTCGAAACGATAAGGCCATACCCGCTTATGCCCGGCCAGGTGGAGCGCTTCATATTTATCTGTATCGTACGTCTCCTGAAAGACCGTTACATAGTCGGCGCCGCACTGATGCAAATATCGGTATTCGTCTGTATTGACCGGATAGATTTCCAGTCCCACCATACGGAAATACTGCCGCGCCAGTCTGCAGGCTTCTCCAATATAGGTCACATCGCTCTTTGCGCGGCTTTCCCCGGTTAGAATCAGGATCTCTTCCATACCGGATTCGGCAATGACCTGCATTTCATGTGCAATCTGCTCCATACTTAACTTCATACGCTGAATGTGATTGTAGCAGTTGAAACCACAATAGACACAGTAATTCTCGCAGTAATTGGCAATATACAGAGGGGTAAAAAGATACACCGTATTTCCGAAATGCTTGCTGGTCTCGGCCCGAGCACGCTGGGCCATCTCTTCCAGAAAGGGCTGTGCCGCGGGAGACAGCAGGGCTTTAAAATCCTCTACGGTGCAGGTTTCATGCTCCAGCGCCGCGCGGACATCTGCCGCTGTATATACAGAATAATCATATCGTTCCATCTGCTCCATTACCTGCCGACAGACGCTGGATTCGATTTTTTCCATCCCCGGCAGATACTCCATATGATTTTTACGGCTGGAGGGATCTGTTTCCAGGCGATGCTTCTTTTCCAGCGCGGCGGCAGATAAGTGCTGGGAGTCGACAAAAAATTGGTTTTCCATAAATATACCCCTCAGTCTCGCAAAAAACCGGTGAGCGGGTCGGACGCAGCCGCGCCACGAGTCAGCACCCGGCCAAGGCCGGAAAGATATGCCTGACGGCCTGCCTCGATAGCCTGACGGAAAGCAGCTGCCATCATAGGCAGGTCCCCCGCAGTGGCCAAAGCAGTATTTGCCATGATTGCCGCCGCACCCATTTCCATAGCCTCGCAGGCCTGAGACGGTCTGCCGATGCCGGCGTCTACAATGATGGGAAGGTCTATTTCATCAATAAGGATCTGGATAAACTCCCGGGTTGCAAGCCCCTTATTGGAACCAATGGGAGAAGCTAAGGGCATGATGGTCGAAGCGCCGGCGTTTACCATATCCCGGGCGGCGTTCAAATCGGGATACATATAAGGCATAACTACAAAGCCCTCCTTTGCCAAAATCTCCGTAGCGCGGATCGTCTCTTGGTTGTCCGGCAGAAGGTATTTGGTATCCCGCATGATCTCCACCTTTACAAAGTCGCCGCAGCCAAGTTCTCTGGCAAGACGGGCAATGCGGACCGCCTCCTTGGCATTCCGTGCGCCGGAGGTGTTTGGCAGCAGGGTGACACCTCCCGGGATGTAGTCCAAAATACTCTCCTGTTCCTTGGTATTGGCACGGCGGACCGCCAGGGTGATGATTTGTGCGCCGGCGTCCTTTACGGCAGCTTCTATCAGCTTCATAGAATATTTGCCGGAACCCAAAATAAAGCGGGAATCAAACGTGTGGCCGCCAATGATCAGTTTGTCGTTTGCTATCATAAAAGTATCCTTTTCTCCTAAACTTCATATTCCCCTGCGAGGATGCGCAAAACCATGTGCGCCTGGTGGGCGGCGCACGCCATCACCCGGGAGGCTACCAGTCCCCCGGCGTCTTTCACATCGCTTACCATATCGCCGCAAAGATAAAAACGGTTTGTAATTTTTCTGGTTTGTATGGTGTTGGCTGAGGTCATTCCTGCCATGCCGGAGGCTGCTACTAAAAATGTATCCGGCATGGTCTCCAAAACCTTATTTGCCAGCATCGCCTTGGCGTGTGCGTCGTCAAACGCCTCACAGATAATATCCGCCCCCGACAAAAGCTGTGCATAGTTTTCTTCTGTGATCCGTTCTGTAATCGTCACGATTTGAACATAGGGCGCCATCTCCAAAAGATTTCCCGCCAGCGCTTCTGTTTTGCTAAGGCCAATTTGTCCCGCCTTGTACTGCTGCCGGTGTAAATTGGAAAGCTCCACTTTGTCAAAGTCGACAAGTATCAGCCTACCCACTCCAGCCCGGGCCAGGGCGGCGGCAATATGGGAACCCAGCCCGCCAAGTCCGCAGACGGCAACAGTGGCCGCGGAAAACCTTTTCTGCAGCGCTGCACCATGCCGCTGTGCCAGAGCCTCCATCCATTCTTTTTCTGTGGGACGCATTCAACCGCCCCCGACAAAGCTGACCACTTCCAGGCTATCGCCGTCCTGCAAAACGGTATCTCCATACCGGGTCTTTGGAACAATATCGCCGTTGCGCTCTACTGCGATCCGGCCGGGATCATAATTGGTTGTGGCCAGATAGGCGGAGAGGGTCATGCCGGCTAGCTCCAAATCGATTCCATTGATTTTTACCATTTAGTTCCTCCTAAAATAAATACGCTTTTCTCTTTGCATAAAAAATACGGGAAGCCCCCAAATTGGCAGCTTCCCGCAGCATCTTACTTCGCTTCCCTCCGTTGGCATTATCCAAATCAGGTTAATGGGTCGAAGGTCATACCTTCCTCTCAGCCTGTCATACAAGCTCCCCTGTATTTTATTTTCATTTTTTATTATACTATGATTTTTGATTGCATACAATGCAATCCGCCGGAACAGCCGGCGGGCATCGGCACAGTCGATGCAAATCAGTCGTCAATAAAAGCAGCCTCATGCGTAAGCATGATATAAGCTACTTTTATTATACCTCTTTCGTTTGCAATTTGCAAGTGGTATCTAAAAAAAAGAATACCGCTATTATATGGAATCAAAATTTCAAAACGTATAGAAACGTCTGTAAACAGGTCAAAAACTGACCTGTTTCCTTTGTACAATAAATTGAAATTTATTTTTAGAAAGGATTTTTATGAAAACACAAAGAAGAATCATAGCTGCAATATTGTCGGTAATGATCATATTGACAGCACTGCCGCTGGTCACCTTTGCACAGGCACTGGAATACCTAGATGCTAGCGTGCAAAAGTCTGCCGGTGCAGATGAAAAACCTTACAGCAAAAAAATTATCAGCGAGGATCCCGCCAAAAGAAGTGAAAACGAAAAACACTTCCAGCTGGACGACGGCACATATCTTGCCGTAAAGTACCCCTATCCTGTACATAAGCAAAACGATTTTAGCGAATGGCAAGATATAGACCTTTCCTTTTCTGCTGAAAAGAATGCTGATGCAGATGTATATATCAGTGAGACAGATGCACTTTCGGCAGCCATTGCCAACGGCAATGTTTTGCACCTCACAAATTCCGACGACACACAGCCTGTATCTTTGGAAATTCCAGGGCTGAATATGACTTATGTGGAGGAAGAAGAAGCGGAAAAAGACAATGCAGCAGTGCTTGACACCGAAGCAATTGATTATGAAAACATACAGGTTATTGAAGCTGCAATGAAATCCCCGTCCCTTCATTTCGCAGACGACTTGCAGGGGATAGAGCTTATATATGAAAAAACATATTCCGGTATTCGACAAAATATTGTGATCACCCGGGCGCTTAACACCGCAGGTCTTTCTTTTGCACTAAATACGGGAGACCTTACTGCCATACTGAACGAAAACGGCAGCGTTGAAATAAAAGATGGAGATAAAATCCAGTATAGCATTCCCGTTCCCTATATGTACGACAGCAAAAATCAATCCTTTGCCCTTATGCAATATTCTCTTGAAAAGGCAGACGACGGATATATTCTGCTTCTTACCGTGGACAGTGAGCAAAGCGGCGAAGATATTTCCTATCCTGTGACCATCTCTACTGCCGTCACTGTACCTTTTGCAGAAACAAACCGTATGGCTGCAGTATCGTCAGACACGTATACTGGAGAAACGAAGACAAGAATGTTTTTCCATACGGATGCCTTGCCCGCATTGGCAGAGGACGATATTATGCTTTCCGCGCAGTTGCATACCTATCAGTATGACAATGATGCTTCTCCCCTTGCAGCATATTCCGTTACCGAAGGCTTTGATGCAGACAGCATCACATGGAACAGTCAGCCCGCATATTCCAGTGAGAAAAAAGCGTGTACTTTCCATGGACAAGACGGCATATTTGCGTATGCGCAGTGGGATATTACAGAGGAAGCCCTGCATCAATATGATGGGGTGCCGGCATATGGAATTGTGTTTGCCTCTTCTGACCAGGCAAAGGAGAGCGCAGTATATTTTCCCGCCGCGTATGGAGGAGAGCTGTTTCCTTACATACTGGTAAACTATCTGAACATTCCGCAAAGCGCCGCCAAAGATGCCGCCGCGCCTTCCGATTCTAACGAAAGCAACGATCCTGAACAGGTTTTGGACAGGGAAAATCCCTCTCAAAATGCTGCCGCACCTTACGCCGCAGCCAATAAAACCTTTCGGGAAATCACAAGCGAATTAACCGTTGCGTACTGCGTAGACGATAGAGACAACTGGACCACACTGACTCCCGGCACAGTTGTAGATCATTTGGACGGCGTGCGGATCCAAACGAACAGCTCCAAATATTTTTTGAAATATAGAAGCAAAAATAAAGAGGATGGAAAAGAGTGGCTGGATTATGTATACAGCACAAAATCCGGAATCTATGACTACGCCGGGCTGGCCGGACATGCTATGACCCACTTGTCAATCGAGGTATACGCCAACGATGGAACACGAATCTATGACGATTACGTGGTTATGTATCGCGCCAAGGTTGGCGGAAATTGGTTGGAATGGGTGAGCAATGGATGGCCCGATGTTATGGCAGATATTCAAAAGGACTATGGCTTAGGCGGTGGTCTTGATACAAAAAGCACGAACGCGGGCTGGGAAGCGCTTGGAAATATACAAGGATTGGAAATCCGCATGTTCGAGAGAACAGACAGCAGTTCCGGCGGCTCGTCAGCGCCTGTAGAAGCAGGAGATTTCAAACTTGCCGATACTATCACTATGAAGTATCGTCCAACAAATGGAAGCACATGGACCTCTTTTAAAACAAATGAAACGGCTTCTTTTTCTTCCATTGACGGTATTTTGCTGGAAACGTCGGGAAAACCGTATTATTTCCGCTATGCCGCAAAAGATGCTACAACCGGCTGGAATCCCTTTGTTTCAAGCTTGGACGCCAATGTAAATGATGACAAATACGGATATGCCGGATATAAAGGCCGCCCGATTACAAATGTAACCATTGAGGTTCATACTGCCAGCGGCAGAGTTTATGACAATTATATCGTGATGTACCGTGCGAAAGCCGGCGGCAAATGGCTTCCGTGGGTGAGCAACGGCTGGCCTGATATAATGGAAAGCCTCATGCCGGGCGCTGATCTGGACACGAAATCTACCAATGCGGGAGACGGCAGATACGGACCGATACAAGCTTTGGAAATCCGTGTTTATGAACGCAAGGGCTTGAATCCGACCCCGTCGGAAAATGCAATACTAATTGACGCTCCCTATATTAATCAATATGACGAAAAGTTGCCTAACGGCTGTGAAAGCACCAGCACCGTTATGGCATTGCAGCATGCCGTTGGTGCGGATAAAATTAGCTTGACAGCTTTTTTAAACAACTATTTGGATTGGACCGCAAGTACTCCTTCCCCGTCAAGAAACAACGGACCCAATCCCAACAAAGTATATATGGGAAATCCATTTCCGGGTTATAATGCCAATAGCTGGGGATGCTTCTCTCCTGTGATTATGAAAGCTGTCGGCAAGCTTGAAAATAAAATAGGCGTGAAAGCCACAGATGTGTCCGGAACATCGTTGAACACGCTGTGTACAACCTATATTGATAAAGGGGTTCCCGTTGTTATGTGGGCAACAGTCGGCATGACTTCTGCATATAAGGTGCATACCTGGGTAACTCCAGGCGGCGAATCCATTTCATACAACAGTAAACTCCACTGCCTGCTGCTGATTGGATACGATGAAAATAACTATTTCTTTAATGATCCTATGACAAAAAGGGTGCAGGGGTATTCTAAGGCAAGCGTGGAAGCAGCATATGCAGCCCTTGGAAAACAGGCGATCGTGATTACAAAAGGGACCTCCGGCGGCGGTACAGCGGTTGCGCCGCCAAAAGACGAAACAGTGAAAAATCCGGTTGAAATACCCAAAAAGCCCTCCTTACCCGATGAAAAGGTGCAGGATCCCATTGATCTGGGCACCGGCGCACATGTGATCGATCATACGCTGATGACCATTTACGGTGCGCAGACAATCCCCTTTGGCATCCATTACAGCTCCAATCTGCTTACACAAAGCGCGGTAGGAAAGGGCTGGTCACATACCTTTGAAAAGAGAGTCGTTGACCATGGAAGTCATTTGCAAGTCTATGACAGTCCCTCGTACTATGCGATGTATACAAAACCGGACTCTCAAAATGTATACAAAAGCGATACGGTTACAAAAGAAAACTATATCGCCACAAGAATCCCGGATGGGCTGAACACCAGCTATACCGTAAATTGCAATGATCAGTCTATAGAATATTACGATTACCACGGCAAGCTCACGAAAATCACCAGCAAAAGCGGACTGAATACGCTGATTACTTATCCCGATGAAGGTACCGTAAAAATCACCGATGAAGTCTCCGGCAGATACATCCTGCTCACCAAAAACAGCGATGGAAAAATTACATCTGTAACGGACAATACGGGCAGAACCTGTACCCTTGGATACATTGACGGCAATCTTGTGTCCATCACCGATGAAAACGGCGGGACCCTAACCTATCAGTATAATAAAAACGGACAGGTCGAGCGGGGCCGGGATCAGAATGGCACCATCTATTTCACAGACGCCTACGACAGCGCGGGAAGAGTCATCCAGCAGAAGGACGCGATAGAAGGCAGCGCCGAAACGATCATCCGTTACGATGAAACAACCGATCCCGATTCTCTGCTGGTCAGCGTTACCGACAGAACCGCGCAGACAACTGTATATAAATATAATGATAAAAAACAGCTTGTCAGCAAAACGGATCCCAACGGTGTGGAAACAAAATATGCATATGATTCCCACGGAAACCTGACGAAAAAGACGGACGGACTGGGTAATAGCGCCGTCAATGTATATGACGCAAAAAACAATCTGATTTCCAGTACGGACAGGCTGGGAAACAAAACCGAATACACTTACGACGCGAAAAATAACCTCATAAAAATTAAATATCCCGGCGGCGGTGTGACAGCCAATACGTATGACGCCAAAAACCGCCTTACCTCCAGCACCGACCTGCGGGGCGTTACTACCACATACGAATACAACGCGCAGAATCTGCTTACCAAAGCATCCTATGCAGATAGAACCGTTACGTACGGGTATACCAAAGGACAGCCCACAACCGTTACGGACCCCCTAGGCAGAACAACCACCAAAGCGTATAACGAAGCCGGATTCTTGCTGTCCGTCACAGACGCGCAGGACAACACCACAAGCTATACTTATGACAACAAAGGCAATGTGCTTACGGTGACAGATGCAGCAGGAAATGTAACTGCAAAGGAATACGACGCAGGCGGCAGCCTTGTGAAGTCTACGGACGCAAATGGGAATGTCACTTCCTATACCTACAACGGAAACCTGAAAATGACTTCTATGACTCTGCCTGTGGGCGCCACCATTCTATATGCATACGACGGCGAAGACAGGCTGGTAAAAACGGTATTCCCCGATGGTACGGAAACTGTCAACACCTACGATGCTGGCGGCAGACTGATCAGCCAGAGTGATCGGGACGGAAACACCACCGCCTATGAGTATGACGCCGCAAATAATGTCGTCCAGATTACCGACCCCATCGGCGGCGTGACAAAAAAGGCATATGATGCAGCAGGAAATCTGATCAAACATACGCAGCGTGTCGAAGCCTATGACCCACGACTCCGTCCCATCCCTGGAAGCTTTAAGGAAAACCATACAACCTATACCTATGACGCAGACGGCAGACTGACCGGAACGGAAAACCCGCTAGGCGGCACAACCGTCTATACATACAACACCGCCGGGGACCTGCTTTCCGTTACAGACCCCATTGGAAATACTACCCAAAATACCTATGACGCCCTTGGCAATCTGCTCACCGTTACGGACCCGCGGGGATATACCACCGCTTATGCTTATGACAAAGCTGACAACCTGCTCACCGTTACAGATCCCCTCGGCCAAATTACCACCAATACCTACGACAGCCTGAATCGCCTCGTTTCGACAAAGGATCCCGGCGGACATGTGGTATCCTATACCTACGATGCTCTTGGTAGAATGACCGCACAGACGGATGCAAAAGGAAATACTGTCCATCAGTATTACGATGCAATGGGCAATATTGTTAAAATCACCAATGCGTCAAATCATATCGATTTTGAGGCCGTGTACGATGCAGGCGGTAGAGCCATCGAAACCACAAACACAGCCGGGAAAAAGACCACAAACGTATATGACTGGTCGGGCAACCTTACACAACAAACCGATGCGCTGCAGCAAAGCGCCTTCTATACCTATAACGGAGCAGGCCAAATGATCAGCGCCACAGACAAGGCCGGCGGCATAAGCTGCGCGACCTATGACGGCCTCGGAAACTGCACCTCTATGACCGGCCCCGGCGGCGACCAGCGGGAATATACCTATAATTCCGCCGGCCTGCTGTACGAAAAGGAGCGTTTTGCCGACCTTACAGAAAAAACCGTTTATAACGCACTGGGACTGAAAGCCTATGTAACGGATCCGTACAGCGTGTACAGCGTATATACCTACGATGCGGCCGGCAGATTAACCGAGGATCGCAGCGCAGGAACCAACTACACATACGATGAGAACGGCAACATAACAGAGGCAACCAACAGCAGCGGGACAGTAAAGCGGGAATACGATGGCCTGAACCGCGTGACAAAGTATACGGATATATACGGACATGAGCTGGAATATGAAT
>CAOKAC010000002.1 GCA_948466345.1 uncultured Clostridia bacterium
CACCCGACAGCTTGTTTATTATATCATACACCTCCTCCCTTGTCAATACCTTTTTGTTCCTTTTTTTGATTATTTTCCCTAGTGCACTTACAGCTATCACTAAACGCCCTAAAAGCCCCTGAAATCAAGGCTTTTTTCGTATAATAACAGCACCGCAATAATGTCAATCACTCTTTTATTTCGTATATTTTCAGAAAAATCGGGTATTCTCAAAATGTAGGAGGTAGATTATGGCATCCGTATACATCAGAACTTTGCTGGTATATTTTATGTTGATCATCACGCTGCGCCTCATGGGAAAGCGACAAATTGGAGAATTGCAGCTGTCCGAACTTATTGTTACGATTCTCCTGTCTGAATTGGCCGCTATCCCCATTGCGGACAAAGACATCCCGCTTCTTTACGCTATTGTTCCAATTCTACTTCTGCTCTCGTTGGAAGTAATCTTATCCTACATTGTGCTACGGGTTCCGGGAATAAAAAATTTATTTGCAGGCCGCCCCAGCATTATTATCCAAAAAGGGGTATTAAACCAAAAGGAACTGGAACGCCAGCGAACCGGAATCAGCGAGTTGCTGTGCTCCCTGCGACAAAGCGGTATCTCCGATATCGGGGAAGTAGAATACGCCATTTTAGAGCAAAATGGAAGGTTTTCTGTTTTTCCAAAGGCAGCCAACAGCAGCATCACCCCTGCACAGATGCATTTAAATATTTCTGAGCAAGGAATTTCTCACGCGCTCATTTTAGACCGCAAAGTCATTCGTGACAATTTAATTTTAGCCGGATGGGATGAAAAGAAGCTTTCCGAGGAACTTACGCGGCGCAGTTTCACTAAAGAAGATATCTTTCTATTTTCCGTCAACGATACAGGCGACATTACTATAATAATAAAGGAGAAAAACAATTGAAAGCATTTCTTTGTGCCTTATCCGTTTTAGTACTGCTATCCTGTGCGGTAGCAATCAACGCGATTTACGTGCAAACAAAAACAGACGCGCTGGCCGACGCGATTCAAAACCTACCTTCGGAAGCCGAGAAGGCAAACCTTGACGATATACGTGCCCAATGGAACAAGTTGGAACCCGTGATCGGCTACAGCGTCAGCCACAAAGAAGCAGATCGAATCGCGGACGCACTAGCCGATTTGGAATCTCACCATAAAACCTGCGAAGCAAAAGAATACCACGCTGCCAGAGAACAACTGCTGGAATTGGTTCGCCGGCTTTCAGAGTCGGAAGGCATTTCACTCAAAAGCATTTTCTGATTATCGGAATATACTGCCATCCTCCAAAAGCAGATGACGGCGACAAATTGTATAATACCCCGTACCTTCCAGATCAACAAGCGGCATACAAACCCTAGCAACATATACCGGATTTAAATAATTGGTACTATCTGCACGGGTTACAGCGACAACACGCACACCCTCCGACAGAATTTCAAATTGAATCTCCTTGATAAAGGGACGGATATCCGTCTCTTTTTCGCTGCTTTTAGTCTTTTTCAGAACTATTACCGGACCTGCAAACCGTTTTTCCAATGCAGCCAAAACATTCTTCTCAACCGGCACATGGAAATCAATCTCATTTTGTGCCCAGGCAATCTCTTTAAAATGCGTCTGTGGCGTATATACTTCCTTAATTTGTATATCGGAGGGCATTGCTGCAGAAAGGGCCGCAAGCACTTCTTCATTTTTCATATCCTGCACCAATTTAATTTGTGCAAACTCGGTATCCCCGCTGGCGCCTACAGAAAGCGGAGATGCAAAAGTCAGTTTGGGAATCGGATTAAAGCCTTCAGTATAATATACAGGCAATCCACTTTTCACCAGAGCCCGCGAAAAAGTTCTCTGTATATCTAAATGGGACACGTAGGTCATAGCGCCTTTTTTTGCATAACAAATACGCACGGTACGCACCGGGCGTTCTCCCGGATTGACTGCCGCTCCAGCGCCTCTGGCATTCCGCTTGCCTGTGTCCACCTTAGAGCCGGTATGTCTGTCCAAGCCACTCAGATGCTCCGCCTCTCCTTCCTTATGTCCCGGGCACCAACGGCAAAGGCTTGGATCCGCCAGGGCATTTGCCCCGCAGCCCGAACATCGTTCCTTACAGGAAGGTGTAACGGCAGCCTCCATCGCCCTATGCCGTTCACGCAGCAAAAAATGTTTCGATACACCGCAGTCAATTACATCCCAAGGCAAAATTTCTTCCTCGCTCATGGTACGGTTTGCATAAAATGCCGGGTCAATACCTGTATCTGCAAAAACCTGCTGCCATGCCTCATAGTCAAAAAACTCTTCCCATGCTTCCAGACGCAGACCTCTTTTTACTGCCGTTTTCAAAGCTGTGGACAGACGCCTGTTACCCCTTGCAAACACTGCTTCCAGCCAAGATATTTTGGCATCATGATAATTGTATCGAATTTTGCGGTCCTGGAGACAGGCAAGTAAATGCCGCTGCTTCTCCTCCAACTGCGCCGATGTGTTTTGTCCTTCCCACTGGAAGGGGGTAAAGGGTTTCGGAATAAAGCACGCCACGCTGATGGTAACCTTCGGTTGTTTTCCACGACTGCGTCCAGGCGTTTTATAATAGGACTCAATGACTTTTTTTGCAAGCGACGCAATTCCTTCAATATCCTCCAGGGTTTCGTAAGGCAACCCATTCATAAAGTACAGTTTCACTTGATTTTTTCCTGCTGAAAAAGCCACACCTGCAGCTCGGAGAATATCTTCCTCTGTTACATTTTTATTAATCACATCCCGCAGGCGCTGGCTGCCTGCTTCCGGAGCAAAAGTAAGTGTACTGGACCGCACCGTGGAAATTTGTTCCATAAGCTCCCGGGTAAAGCTATCTGCACGCAGAGACGGGAGAGACAGATTGATTCGTGCGTCATCCGTCCAGGTTAGTAAATTATCGCACAGGGTATTTACTCTGGAATAATCAGAAATAGACAGTGAGCACATAGAGATTTCATCATAGCCTGTGTTTTCCGCCATCTTTTTCGCCTGCGCACACAGCGTCTCCGGTGTTTTTTCCCGTACCGGTCGTGTAACAAACCCAGCCTGGCAGAAGCGGCAACCTCGGATGCAACCTCGAAACACTTCCAGTGTAATCCTGTCGTGCACCGTTTCTACCAAAGGCATCACGGGATCCGTAGGAAAATAAACCTGATCCACATCTTTTACAATTCTCTTTTTTACCTGTCGCGGCACATCTGGAAATTTCGGCGTCATATTTAAAATTGTGCCGTCCTCATGATAACTTACTTCATATAAAGAAGGGACGTAAAATCCCTCCAGATGAGAAGCAGCACGCAAAAATGCTTTCTTATTATAGGTTCCTGCCTGCCGCATATCTAAATACAACTGCGCAAGCTGGGGCAACGCCTCCTCTCCTTCTCCAATGGAAAAGATGTCCACAAAGTCGGCCATAGGCTCCGGATTATAGGCACATGGACCACCTGCAAGCACTATGGGGAAGCTGTCATCCCGCTCCTGACTGCGTAAGGGAATTTCGCTCATATCCAGCATATTCAGCGCAGTCGTATAACAAAGCTCATATTGCAGGGTAAAAGCGACCATATCAAAGTCCCGAATAGAATCTCCGGATTCATGTGTATATACAGGGATATTTCGGCTGCGCATTTCTGCCTCCATATCGGGCCACGGAGCAAATGCCCGTTCACACCAAACATCCTGCATTTCGTTGAGTACGCCGCACAAAATTCGCATACCCAAATTGGACATACCAATGTCGTATATATCAGGGAAGCAAAAGGCCATCCGCATTCCAATCTGCGATTTATCCTTGTAAACGCTTCCCGGTTCTCCGCCGACATATCGTCCAGGCTTCTGTACTTTTGTAATAAAAGATTTAATATCCTCTCGCATTGTATAAAACAAGGGCGGAGAAAACTCCGCCCTTTCCCTTTCCTATAAAATTTACCGAACAATCACTTTCGTTGTGATAATCACCGGAATCATCCAGAACAGCTGCATGGCGCCCAAATACACACTATACATCTGCGGAAACATTCCTGATACAAGGACTATTGCCATTATCACAGCCCCAAAAACAGCAGAAAGGGCATTGATCACATATCCGGTTTTGCGGGCGCTGAGAATTTTGTCGCAGCTGGAAATCGTCTGAAGCAGAGCCTTGGTTCCTTCTCTGGAAACAATGCCGCCGTCAGCCCGGTCGGAATATTTTGTAATCTCCTCCGTATTCCTATATTTAATCACCCGGAGAGAATATTTACCGCTGCGAATCTGCCGGTAAATCATTTCCTCATCAATGCTGGGATCAAAAGTTTTAACACATACACACATACCGCTGCCAGTAAGCTGCCGCAGGATATATTCAAAATCCGGATCAATAAGATAGTGAACAATCATCTTTGCCACCAGCTTATGCTGATAAATCATATAAAGAGCAGCGCAGTCGCCTGCCAGAATCGTATCTTCCTCCACTACATCCGATGGAATATCGATGCCCAATCCAGCAAGGGCAGCAGCGCGGCCAAACATAATGCTTTTTCCGCCCACGGATGCTTCAATATATCCCGTGTCCGTATCGACGATTTCCACATCGGCACAGTGACCGGTTTCCATTGTAGCAATTTCAAACACATCGCCCAGAGGGCCACCCGTTTTAGAAAATACGCTGGCAGCATAGTACAAAACTTTATCAATACGGCTGTTATTATACAGCTTTACATTGCGCACCTTTACGTTTGTAGAAGGAAATACGTTGACGTCGTCAAAGGACACCACACTCGCCCCCGAATACTCATCTACAGAGCCTTCCCCGATAATCGTACTTTCATTTTCATACGCTGCACGGTTGGCACGGTAAAAGGGATAACATCCCGCAATGACCATCGCCGTCGGCATTGTTGCACTCAACACCGCAAACGCTACCGTAAAGGGACCGTTTTCATGACCACTGACAGCAGCATATACGCCGCCCACAATAGAAAGCATAACCGCTACTAGCAGCGTCACGCCAATCATAGAACGATCACCGCCGCCTTGATTTTTGGTTCTCCAGAAATATCCGTCTACAAAATCTGTTTTTTGGATTTTGATAATATCGCCGCCGTCATCCTGTATACTGTCTGTCAGCGCTTCATTTTCCATTATGGAATCTCTAGTGGACAACCGACGCATCACATATTTCGGTTGAGTAGTTGATACGATATTAAAACTAAAGATTTCACGCCGCACGGTTAAAAATTCGTGGATCGTGGTAAACAGCAGGCAAAGTGCGGCCGGAAAGTGAAACAACACCGGTTCTGCCCCCGGCACGACAGTCGCCGTTTCATAGAGTGAGCTTGCAAGCACTGCAACCGCCATCACTGCAGAAATGGTATCTGTTGTGGGACGCAACCGCAGCAAGGCGGCCAGTCCGCCAAAAATATGTCGATAGCATAGAGCCGACATCAACAACAGAAGCTGTAAATCCATCATTATATAAATCACCGGATAGACTGCAGGGTCCAGAGCGCCGGAAAGCTGATATCCCACTACAGGAAGATTCTCAAATATTAAAATTAAAACAGTAAGTACAAGAGCGCAGAGCAGTCTGCCTGTAGCCCAGCGATTGCGCTTTCTATATTTCTCAGCAATTTCACCGTTCTCCGCCAGATCAGAATATTCGCCAGGGCCATATCGATTGCTGCGGGTCACCCATTCTTCTTGATCTGCCACATAATCGTCTGTAATTTGCGTTGCCGTTTCAATCCCTACCGTTTTGGCAAGCTCGTCTTCCATACCCAGGGCAACCATCAGGCTGATATCCGATTCGTCGATGGTTTCTCCGTCTTCTCCAGACATCACATTGACCAGCTGTTCAAGATTTTCACCTTCATCGTATGTAGCGTCCGCATCTTCTCCCAGGTCTGATGCAAAGTATGTATCTTCTTCCACTGGATCGTCATCAAAAAAGTCATCCTCCGGATAGATGTCTTCCACATCATCCATCCCCGCTTCCTGTGCATAGAAAGCTCCATTTATATCTTCACCCTGTACATAGGACTCCGCCTGTGCATTTTCAGGGCCTTCGCCTTTCAGCTTTGCCAGCAGCTGGGCCGGATCCATTGGGTCTAATGCTGGAGCCCCCCCGTTTTCTGCATTTGCCTTAGGAGTAGACTTGCTCAGTCGGGACAAAAGCTCCTGGGCTGTCACTTTTTGATTCTTTTCATTATTTTCAGCCATTCGTTTCATTCCTTCCTTTGGAATTCTGACCAGTATGTCTGAGGGCCTTCCTACATGTCATGCTGCATTCTCGCCGCATGACATAAAATAACAGAAGCAGCCGTAGATACGTTCAAAGAATTTACCTTTCCATACATGGGAATAGAAACGGTAAAATCACTTTTTTCGCGAACTGTTTTCGCAACACCCGCCCCTTCGCTTCCAAATACAATCGCAGCCGGCACCCGGAAGTCTGCGTCATAATACGCCGTACCACCAGCTTCTGATACAAATACCCACAGACCCCGTTTTTTCAATTCAGTTACAGTTTGACCGATATTGGGCACCTTCGCCACCGCCATATGCTCCAGCGCTCCAGCGGAAGCTTTTGTCACTACAGGGGTCAGCCCCGCACTGCGACGCCGAGGGATAATTACGCCATGCGCACCGGCACATTCTGCACAACGAATCAGTGCCCCCAAGTTGTGGGGATCTTCGATAGAATCTGCCACTACGATAAGGGGAACCTCTCCTCGTTCTGCTGCAATGTTTAAAATTCCATCAATATCCGTATATTCTTTTTCAGCAGCTGCCGCCACCACGCCCTGATGGTTGACTCCTCCGGAAAGCTGATCCAGCTTTTCCTGCGCCACCTCCACGACCGGAATTTGTTTCTTTCTCGCTTCTGCCACGATTGCTATCAAAGAACCTTCTCTCTGTCCTGCTTTTACAAAAATTTTATCAATGCTTCTCCCGCTGCGCAGCAGTTCCCGCACGGCGTTTCTTCCAGCAACCGGCGCCTGCTCCTCTGAAATCGAAGCCTCTGTATCCGCCAAAGCTTTGTCTCGTTTTTTTGTACTGCCTGCAGCAAGCGAAACCAGTCCGACATTGCTAAGCGAATCCGTTTCCAACTCGTCATAATCAGGCAGCTGCAAATACCTTCCGCCATAGCTGCGGATATCATCGTAGTCATCGTGAATTTTCGGCGGCCCCTTACGGTTTCCCCGATGATTGCTGTTCTTTTGTGCGTTGCCGGATGAGGTGCCTTTTACACCGCCGCGTCGATTCTGTGGATTTCTATTTTTCTCCGAAACGGGGGAATGCTCCTGCTTTCTTCTTTTCGTATTTTGCCCCACGCTTTTTTGTCCTTCCGGCTCGGCAGACTTCTGTACATTATTTTTAAAATCTCTTTTCGATGCGGACTGCGGACGCCGCTTTCTTTTTCCGGCAGCACCGGTATTTCTATTTTGATTTTTTCCCGCAGGGCGTGTCGTCTGCCCTTGTCGGGTTTCATTTTCATTCATATATATAATTTGCCTTTCTGACAAAATAAGTCCAACGGCTTTGCTGCCGCAAAGCTATAAAACTCCAGTATTCAAGCTCATTATAGCACATCTTTTATAATTTGTACATATCTTTTTACAAAAAAGCCCTTTGGCAAAAGCTGTCGGTATGAAAAGAAGAAAAATTTTTATTGCACCGCACTCGTCTTTTTTGTTGTTCAGTAAAAAACAGGAAGAGGAAGGCACGATATCGTGCCTTCCTCCCTACATTACTTATGCAAACACAAAATCCGATTACTGCTGCTTCATTGCTGCAAAGCACTCGCTGCAGTATACAGGTCTGTCGCTTGTGGGCTGGAAAGGAACTTTTGCTTCCTGGCCGCACTGTGCGCAAGTAGTGGTGAACATTTCTCTTTGTGACTTGGATGCAGCTTTTCTGGCATCGCGGCAAGTCTTACAACGCTGGGGCTCGTTCTGAAAGCCCTTTTCTGCATAAAATTCCTGTTCGCCTGCAGTAAATACAAACTCGTTACCGCAATCTTTGCATACCAATGTCTTGTCCTCGTACATTTTTTACCTCGCTTAAATATGGTAGAATAAATTTCGCCCTCAACGGACTTTAACCGTTACCTTTGTAAACAACGCTCTGATTAAGCTATTCGGGCATATAGAAAACACATACAGTGTTACATACAATATTAATCTTTCTTTTTTTTAGATCGCTCCAGTTGTTTTCCCTTTTCACGAATGCGAAATAATGCATTATACACAGACTTAGATTCCTTATTCAAATCCTGTGCAATTTCCCGCACAGATTTTCCGGATATATATTCACGCAACACACAACGCTCATATGGAGACAACACAGCAACGATTCGCTCAATGGCTTGCTCTGCATTCTCTGATTGAGTCAAAACACGCTGCACGCCTCTGCTTTTCCCAGCCTTCTTATTTGAAATTTCTCGCTGTGTTCTTCGCAGAACCTTTCTTCGATAAGAAATCAACGCATTTCGTATACAAATCTTTGCATACAACCCAAAAGACACCGCTGTTTGCGTTTTATCATATGTAAGCGCCGCCTTTAGCAACGCGCTTTCTGCTTCCTGCAGCAATTCGTCCCGCGCACCGCCTCCGCTTGCAAAAAAGCTGGAAACCATTTTGGCAACAAGAGGAGCATATTGCTTTGCAAGTATAAAAAAGCTCTCGTTACTCCCATTTTGTATTTCTTCCAACAAAGTATCCGGCGTATCCTGCAAAATTCTTTCTCTGCTCCCAACTGATCATTTGTAGATTTTTACTATCTATAGTAATGATATTATAACACATTTGTAAATTTTGTCAATAGCAGTTTTAAATATTCTTAAATTTTCGTAAATATTTCATTCATATTTGTAGTTTTTATATATACATTGTCTATTTTTATATACAAAGTGCACATTTGGTTGTCGAAATTTCAGATATCTTCAAACAAATAATTTACATCACCGGAAAGCAACGCAACTACACCGCGAAACACTACCTCCGGGCGCTCAGAGTAATTGCTGAGCATACGCTGGAGTTGATAATCACTATCGGCTCGCACCGTTAGATCCATAATTACTCCTTTTTTATCTTTAATAGAGCAGGTTACCAAATACCCGTCTCCATCCGGCCGATAGGAATGATCCACATATGCCCCTTTTTTGGCAAACGACAAATGTCGCAAAGCACTTCGGTAGCTTTTTTCTCGGACTGTTACCATTAAATTGCCGGACAGCGCTTGCGCAACCTGTCGGCCCGTATCTGTTACTTCATATAAAACAGTAGCGTCCGGTTCATATTCCTCTGCAAAATCGTCTAATTCTGCGCCAATTGCTGCCGGCGACTCACCCGTTTTATCCCGTTCAACGTGTATCCCGTTTTCTTTTGTCTCTTTTTCTCCAGATGCGTCTCGTACAATTTCGCGGATATGTCCTGCATCCACCAATGCAAAAAAGCACTGTGCAAAATCAAAAAAATTGACGATCCCATCCTGCATCATAATAGAGCCAATACTTGGATAGTCCAAAGGATAGCCGATTTTATCCAGCAAATATAATATGAAAATTTTTATTTCATTTTCTTCTTTGAACTGTGCCATGCGATCCACTTCCCCATTTTATTTTTCCATAGACTCCCACAAAAAGGCGGGGAGTAATAATCCCCGCCTTTTTCACCGATCAGCCTTTGCAAAATAGTCTTTTATTCTCCCTGAGACTCCGCTTCCATGGACTCTTTATACTCCATATAATTGCGCATCTTCATTCTCTTGAAATCTCTGCCCCAGTAAGTATCCTTGATTCCGCTGAGCACCTTGTCGTTGCAAATATATGCATCCTTCAAGAACAACAGCGGCATTACAGGCATGTCATCCAGCAGCATCGTCTCGGCTTCATGGAGCTTTTCCGTTTTTGCACTGCTGTCACTTCCTGCAGCATACGCTTCCTCAATCAGCGCACTATAATCTTCGCTGTCGTAACCGGTTACATGCGGAATCACATCATAATCTGCAGAGTCCATGTCCACACCGTTACCAGAGAACACAGCAGCAAACGGTGCCAGTGCGGAAAATGCATCGGAAGAAAGCATCTGGTAGTCGAGTGCAATTACGTCAAAGTCACCCGCCTTGTATGCCTCTTGGAACATATCTTTGTATGTGTCAGACTGGTTTGCTTCGGTAGATGGTTCTTTTTCCGGAGAAAGGCTTTTCACTTTCACAGTAAAGCCCAAATCCTTCCACACATCAGCAACATATTCTGCAATCGCCAAATCCACTTCGGTATCCCTTACAGTAATGGCAAAAGAGCCTTTTGTCACTCCAGCCTCTTTCAGCAAAGACTGCGCCTCAGATATATTCGCTGTATTTTCAATCAGAGTGCCGCCTTTTTCACGGAACTTGCCTTTACCGCCGGCATCCAATACCGTAGACGGAATCAAGCCCGTCGCAGCGTCGGCATATACCACAAGCTCTGCCAAAGCCTGTCGGTCAATTGCCATAGAAAGCGCTTTGCGCACCTCCGGCTTTTCAAACAGCTCATTTTCTGTATTAAAGAAATATGTATGTGTTGCTGCGCCGTCCCGGATCACAGCCTCTTTTTCATAATCAGCCCGAGCGGCCAGAGGAAGCTCGCCCATATAGAAAATATCCCCGGCCTCATAATGCTCCAACTGCTTTTCCTTATTTCCATAACCAAATTGGATCACCAATCTATAAGGAATAACATACTTATCCAAAGCCTGATTGGACTCTGTATCACGATAGTAGTATGCAGAACGCTCCAGACGCATTTCCTGCCCAATTGTAATGCCTCTTACAGCAAAAGGACCATTTGTTACCATAGAAGAAGCCCGTTTGGCCCATTTATCGCTGCTTTCAACCTTGTCTCTCTGTAAAGGAACCAGCGCAACACTGGCGCAGTTACGGAAAAAGGCATCCAAATCTACTTCTTTTGAAGCAAATTCTATTTCCAGAACATAGGTTTCAATGGCGTATACACCAAGGTCGTCTACTGTAGCGTCACCCATTTTTATTTCCCGTGCATTTTTTATATCGTACAGCAGAGACGCAGCTTCACAAGCATTTGTAGGCTCTAAAATCCGCTTCCATGCGTATATGAAATCGTTTGCCTGCACGGTTCGGCCATCACTCCATTTATTTTCCCGCAGATTGATCTGAATCCGATATCCGTCTTCTTCACTATCTGGTTCCACTTCTTTATAGCTGTCCATCATAGCCTTTTCCCAGTTGCCCTTTGCATCTAATCGGGTAAGGCCCTCATAAATGAGGGAAAAAACCTTAGCCGCAGCGGCATCTGTATAGGCCAGCATCGGATCATAATCATAAATTTCATCAGCAAGATACATGGTAACAATCGCGCCTCTGTCATCCTTTTCCAAGGTAGAACAGGAAGCGAATGTACAAACGACCATTATCGCTGCAAGAGCAAAAGAAAGCAATCTTTTCATGGTTTGGAACTCCTTCTAAGACTATCCAACATAATCATCCGGCACGTCGACTGCATCAGTGATCGACATACAAAACGCATTCATAAAATTATAGCATAAAGAAAGCATGGAATCAATTGCCTGTCTGCAAAATATAAAAAGTTTCATCTTTTTGCACAATTTAAAAAAGCGAGTTTCGTAACTTTTAAACAGAAAATGTCCCCTGCCCACTTCGCTCGCGCGCATGGATCACTAAAAAATGCAGATACTACTTATTATTATACCTATTTTTGTCAGAAAGGCAATAGTGGTCATGAAAAATTCACATTCAAATTCCAGAGCATCCGATTTAAGCGGTCAATATTGTAACGCCCCGTATTTACCCCGCACAGATTTGGCATGCGAAAGCGGCAGGACAGACGAGCACGTACCGGGAACTATCTATCGGGAATGGGAAAAGTATGGATTCCAAATTGCACAACTGCAAGTATTAGATCAGGAAGGGGAACGGCATACTGGTCAGAGCCAAGGCAGATACACCACAGTATACTGTCCTGTAATTCGATACTGGGAAGAAGACCAAATCGAGCATGCATCCGCTATTTTGGGGGCGCTGCTGCGAGATTACGCGCGCCGTGCCCTTGGCGCGGAACTGGGGGCAGACACAAAGGTACTAATCGCCGGACTTGGAAATCGATTCATTACTGCAGACGCCATAGGTCCCCGCACAGCAGATAAAATTTCCGTCACAAGCCATATGGAAAAGGAAGATTTTTTTAATACAGTAGGATGCTGCAGCATATCTGCCATCCATCCAGGGGTGAAGGGCCAAACTGGCATTGAAGCAGCTACTATTGTTGAAAGCGCAGCAGCGGCAGCGAAGGCAGATATCGTTATAGCAGTAGACGCGCTGGCCGCACGTTCCACTGCACGGCTGGCCGCAACCATACAAATAACAGACACAGGAATCCGGCCCGGATCCGGTATCGGCAGTCGGCTGCAAGGAATCAGTCAGGACACAATCGGCTGTCCAGTGATCGCTATTGGTGTTCCCACGGTAGTAAATTCCGCCACACTTATATATGACGCGCTGGAAAAGGCTGGTGAAATGAGCACAAGCGAACAGCTCCAGGACGTATTGCGGGAAGGAGAAAGTTTTTTTGTATCTCCTAGAGACAGTGATATCATTGTAGAGGAAGTGTCCTCGCTCCTTTCCAAAGGAATCAACAAAGCTTTTTTTGCACACTGGGCTTAGGAATATTCAACCGGCAGCGTCCATATATATGGAGTGTAAACCAAAGAAAGGACGCGCAAAAAATGCAAAACGTGAAAAGCAGATCAAATGTTTTGGGGAGGCAGCATCATGGATAATTCCATTATTCCAGAAATCCGCATTGAATCCCTAGACACTCCCCTAGAGGAAACGCACCCTAGTACATGTGAAGACACCACACATAAAAAAGCGACGCGGGAAAACGCTTTGCCTCTGTCTATTATTGCCGCAGCATTGGTTTTGATTACCGTATCCCTTGCGCTGCACACCTCTCTGTTTGCCATGGCAGCAAATCAGCTACGCACCATCTCTCCCACTGAATTTCTCATGCAGTTAATTCTGCCCGCATACACTGCCGATCCTATTGAAGATACTGACACAGATGCAAAACAAGATGCGGACAAGAGTTCCGATGAAGAACCACCCGTTCCGACAGATACGGAAGAGCCTCCGGCAGATAATCCGCCGTCCTCTGGAGATACCATACGAGACAAGAATCTTTCTTCCAATGCAGAAAATGGATTTTCACTTAGCAATCAAACCAAATATACGCCAGACTTGTGGGCACTGTACGGGGCCCCACGCATGATAAAAACGGCGGACGAGCTGGCCGCCGAATATGGAGACGATGCACCACTGGTTTTGATTCTGCACACCCATGGCACAGAAAGCTATGCCAACGGGAGCACCGTAACGTCAGATACCGGATTCCGCTCCCACGACCCCCAGGAAACCGTCGTCGCAGTAGGCGGTGTAATTACAGAGGTGCTGGAATCTGCCGGCATTCCTGTGGTGCATCTGGAAGAGATGTTCGACATGGAAAATTGGAGCGGAGCCTATGAAAATAGCAGCGCAGCCGTACGCCAGGTGCTGAAGGAATACCCGTCGATTCAATATATATTTGACGTACATAGAGATGCTATTGGAGGAGAGGACGGAGCCTACATAAGCAGCGTAACAGAGTTTGACGACACACGCTTTGCGCAGATGATGCTGGTATGCGGAACAGACGAAGGCGGCAGTAACCACACCGCATGGAGGGACAACCTATCTTTTGCGCTTTCTCTCCAGGCAGACCTGCATACTAGTTACAACGCCCTTATGCGCCCAGTCAATTTGCGAACCGCCTCTTTTTATCAGGACCTGCGCAAAGGGTCTCTTCTTTTGGAAGTTGGCACAAGCGCCAACTCCCTAGCAGAAGCAAAACGCTCCGGTGTATTGTTTGCGTCTGCTCTGGCAGACTATATTTTAGGAAAAGAAGGCGTTGTAGATGCCTCTCAGTGGTACAAGGCATATTGAAAACTTGCTTTTTTTAGAAATTTGTGGTATTATTAAAAAAAAGCGGGCTGGCACCGAACCCAGAAAGGCATGCGACGTGGAAAAAAAGATTGTAATTGGCATTGATGTTGGCGGAAGCACTACAAAAATCGTAGGATTTCATACTGAGGATGGAGTTCGCACCTTAATCGATCCTTTATTTGTACGGGCTACAGATCCTATCACCTCCGTTTACGGTGCCTTCGGCAAGTTTACCGATATCAATGGGTTGGCCCTGTCCGACATAGAAAAAGTAATGATTACCGGCGTAGGCTCCACCTGTATCACCAGCGGTATTTATTCCCTGCCCTGCGAGACGTTGCCTGAATTTCGATGTATCGGCCTAGGAGGGCTGTATCTGTCTAAGCTCAACCAAGCAATTATTGTAAGCATGGGAACTGGTACGGCTCTGGTATACGCGCAAAAAGAAAAAGAGCCTGTGTATTTGGGTGGAACCGGCGTAGGGGGAGGCACATTGATGGGCCTTTCCAAAAAGATGCTGGGAATGGATACAGTGGATCATATTGAAGAGCTTGCAAAAACAGGAGACCTTCACAATATTGATTTAAAAATCAACGATATTTCTCGACAGGATATTATCCCTGGATTTGCAGACCGGATGACCGCCTCCAATTTCGGCAACATCAGTGATCTTGCCACAAAAAACGATATTGCTCTAGGAATAATCAATATGGTATTTGAAACGGTAGGAATGGTGAGTATTTTTGCAGCCCGCAACTATGCTCTGCAAGATATCGTTCTCACAGGAAACCTGACCAGAGTGATGCAGGTAACAGAAGTTTTTGAGGCTCTCAATCAAATGTTTGATATGCATTTTATCATCCCTAAGCATTCCCAATTTGGCACTGTAATCGGTGCGGCGCTGGCTGGATGTGTCTAAAAAGAAATCTTATACAAAAAAGCTTCTCCATAGGAGAAGCTTTTTTGACAAATCCCCCCCGCCGAAATGCGGCGGAGGGATTCAATTAAGAAATCACAATGGCTTGGCTGAACATTCCGGCAAAAGCCGTTTCAGATTTGGTTCTTGAATATTTCACGTTTTTTCCGGAAAGCGGATCGTTGAAATAAAAATAGGTATCGTCGTGTCCTGTGAGCAGCATGCAATGCACAGGCGAAGTCCACTTATACACCGTATCTGTTCCCACTATAGTCCATTTCTTTCCGTTTAGATAGGGCGCCTTCATCTGAACAGTCGCCCATACAACTACAGGCTTTCCCTTGTCAACGTAATCCCGACATAGGGAATCCAGCGTTCCGCCGCTGATCAGCTGCGCGGAATGCCCATAGGAAGAAATAAACTTATCACAGGCTTTTTTTATCACCGGCGCATAACAGCAAAGTCCCGTAGATGCTCTGGGGTCTCCCACAAAATACTCCCATGGACTGTATCCCCAGCGCTGTCCGTTGTCGTCATAATATGGCAGCGCACTCATATCCAGATAGCTATCTATAAAAGTATCCACTGATATATCTATCCCCGCATATTGCAGCGCCATGACTGTGCTTACACTTTCACATCCGTTCGGCCATCTGGTGCGCTGATCTATATAGGGAACATCCAAAATTACAGGTGCAGCGACAACGACTACGCTTCTTGTAAGCTGGGACGCATTTCCCGCTGCATCCTCGACGCTATAGGTAATCGTATATGTGCCGACGGTACTGCAGTCCACTTCTCCTTGTGTGACGACTTTGTCCGATATATTTCCATCAAAATCGTCCGATGCTTTTACGCCCGGATCTGCAAATTTTTCCCCAGTGTATATTTTTATTGTTTGATTTCCAAGAAGAGACAGGCGCGGCGGCGTGTTATCCGACACGTGTACCAATCTGCTGGCAGACACGGTATTGCCGGATCCATCAGAAACACTGTACGTAAAAGTAAAATCTCCCTCTGTGCAGGGGTTGTAATCTGACTCGATAAGAACCTCACTCGTTAAGTCGCCTTCCAAATCATCCCACGCACTGTATCCAGGATCCACAAATTTTGCCTTGTGGGTGTAAATCTCTGTGTTCCCCTGTAAAACAAGCTGCGGCGGAACAACGTCCTGCACGCTGACACGACGCTGTACGTGTGCTGCATTTCCACTGGAGTCCTCTACCGTATAGGTAATAATACATGTGGAAGTACTCTCGTCATATTCTCTGGAAACGGTAACGGCCGATGTAAGATCCCCGTCATAATTGTCGGACGCTGCATATCCTTGTTCCTCAAAGAAATCTATGGACGACAGCGTCATTTCCAATTCTCCATGCAGCTGGATTTCAGGAGGCGTTTTATCTACAATCTGAAAAGTTCTGTATATTGCATATTCACGGCCAAAATAAGAAAGTCTGTATTCTTTCTCGTATTCTCCCACCTTAGAAGTAGACGGATTCTCCTGAAACACAATCTTGTTTGAAAGATTAAAAAACAAAAAGGATGCCCTGCATCCAGGATCAGAAAATTCCCCAAACACTTCAATTTCTATAACATCGGAGCCTTTTAATACAAGCTTCGGCTTGACAAAGATCATCAGGCAGGCAACCAAAGCGATCAAGGAAAAGCAGAAAAAAGCTCCCCACAAAAGCGCACGGCGTTTTTGCTGTTTTCGTTTGCTCTGCTCGGAAGGCCGGCGCATAATGGGAGGCTGCATGCCCTGCGGGGGACGCGGAGGATGAGCATTTGACACAGGACGTATGGCGGGGCGTGTACCCTGTGGCGTATGTCCGCCTTGCGGTTTTCTATACGGCGATGGAGGCGCTTTCCGATATGGCTGCGGCTGCACAGGTTTATGACCATTATAATCTGTTTTGTTTAAAATTACGATCCCCCCATTTTTGCTGTACATAAGTACATTCTATTTTATTTTGCAAGCTATAATAGTGTTATAATAGCATATTATAGTGAAAAAAGCAATATTTTATCGAAAAACACAAAACATTTGTTTGACAAATATAAAGATGGGGCAATCTGCATGCATGGCAGATTGCCCCATCTTTATATTTACTTTGCTACTGTTTTGTTGCAGAAGCTGTCGTCCATTAAGATGCCATAATTCGAATTTTGGACTCCAGTCCGGTAAAGGTATCTCCGGCTAATGCATGAGAGGCTTCCTCCTCCTGGGTAGGTGGGGTAATAAATTCTGCATATCCTGCCGGCGAGTCAGACAGCGTCTGAATGTCGCCAAATACCAAGGACGCCCGCTCCAGCGTCTCACGAACCGCATCTGTCTTTACCCGTACATAATAGGAAAATACATTTTCAGAGAAAGGCTGCACATAACCCGCTGGGGCCTTTTTCCATTCCATAGGCAATTCCCTGTCTGCAAGGCCGCTGGCAGCTGCTACAATATCGGACACCACAGCGCCTGCTGTTGGTAGGCGCCCCGCACCGCGGCCATAATACATTACATCTGCTGTTACCGGACTGACAAACCGAATCCCATTATACACATCGTCAATATTTGCCAGCGGACTGGTGCCGGGAACGAACACTGGGCACACGTACAAAGATGCATGTTCCCCGCTGATACGGGAACTGCCAAGGAGCTTAACCGTGCCGCCCCATCTGGCTGCGGCATCCATATCTGCCGGAGTGATTTTCGTCATCGTCTCTGTATAAACATCCGCTTCATCTGCCAGCATATTGGTAGCAATCGCTGTCAAAATCATAATCTTTCGCTGTGCATCCAGTCCATCCACATCCGCTGCAGGATTTGCCTCTGCATATCCTAGCGTCTGCGCCTCTGCAAGGGCCGCCTCAAAGGTAGCACCATCTTTGCGCATCCGGGTAAGAATATAGTTTGTGGTACCGTTCATAATGCCGTCAATAGCTGTGATCGTATCTCCCGCAAGACTGGTACGCATGCCGCGAATTTGGGGGATTCCACCGCCTACACTGGCCTCGAAAAGATACGATACCCCCATTTCTCTGGCCGCTTCCAAAATCTCTACGCCTCGCTTCGCAACCAATTCTTTATTGGATGTGACCACGCTTTTACCGCTGCGGATCGCCTGCATAGTAAAATCAAAGGCCGCACCTACTCCGCCCATGGTCTCACACACAATGGAGACCTGCGGATCATTGGCTATCACGGACATGTCATGCACTACCCTATCTCCATAAGGAGAGTCAGGAAATTCCAGCCTGTCCAAAATATATTTCACATGGATTTCGTCATGGACCATACGCTGCAGGGACGCTTTGTTCTGTTCCAGAACCTCTGTGATTCCACCGCCTACCACGCCAAATCCAAGAATCGCAATATGGATCATCTGTGTACTCTCTTTCCTTATATTCACTACTTATTTTAGTATACCATACCGGTCAGATAAAATCAATTCCCTATCTGCGGGACAATTCTCCGCCCTTCCAAATAGTACCTTTTGCTTTTGGCTTCTCCCATAGAAAATGTTTTGCGCGGCAGCGGCCCATTAGCCGTTACATAGGGGAAAAGGCGTTCCTTGTCCACGCCGGCACAGAAAAATCCCAGACATTCATCTTTGATGCTAAGAGTGCGCAGAGAATCCTCTCCGTGAATATAATCGCAGACCACGCCGGGATGGGCTTTCACATACTCGTCAATAAAGTTTTGCAGGCAACCTACATCTAAAGCGTGTCTACCGGGCAGCAACATGCTCCGTTCCCCTTGTGCCCATACCGCCGTTGTATATTTCTCTCCTGTGTCGCACGCATCCAAAGCCGCCAGCACATCTGCGGGATCACAATTTTTCAGCAGACGATATATCGGTTCAAATTCCAATGCAGGATCATGCAGATTCACAATTTCTACCAGGGCGTACCGTGCCGGATGCACTTTTGCAGCATCCTCTCCCAATGCAGACTTGATTTCCTGATAATATGCCGCAGCGCTGGCCAGGGAGTGGTTCCCGTCGCCTACCGCATATACTACACCGTCCCGCCGGCGGGCTTCATAATTGGAAAGCGCCAAGAGAAGCTGTTTCTGCACATCTCCTTTTACCAGATATCCTGCAGCCCATCCGCCGCCCTGCATCAAAGGGAAATGATACAAAGGCTCCATCTGCTTCTTTTTCTCCCTTAACGGCAGGATTACAAGATTTTCTGGATCGTCCATCAGCAGCATCACATGAGGCAGTTCCACAGTTGCCTGCCGGCGAACTGCTACCCTGGGCGGTATCCGATCCACTACCGTCTCTTCGGTAGGACGAATCGCCGAACGAGAAGCGGCAGTATAGTCATACTCCTCTAGGTCTATCTTTCCAACGATACCACGGCGCACCTTCCCATCCGGAAGCGTACGCTCCAGATAGACCATACTGTCTGGGAAAAGACGAAGCTTTTCACAAATTGTATGCATATTTTCCCGGATTGCATCCTCGCGTACCCGCTCGGACGCCGTGCCAAGGTACACCTCCGGAAGAATCAGCCCAAGGGCAGACAGCGCGCCGTCTACCGTCTCCTCCGCCGTCCTCCAGTATTCCGGTTCGCTGGTAAACTGATCACAAGCAATTACAGCCCAGCGGACCCAGTCCTCGCTGTCCGATGGATAAGGCGGCAGCAAAATATCTGCCGGTGTGACAATCGTTTTCTGCATGCTGACGATTCCTTCCTAATTTCTTATTGACAATATTATACAGAAAATCTCTCCCCTTGTCAATCTTACAGTCCGCTGTGAAAAGCAATTATATTTTAACAAAATTTGCTTGTACACAGAAAAAAGTTAGGGTAAAATAAAAAGCAAAGGAGATGATTCTATTATGATGGGTCCGCCAATGAGAGGCAGAGAAGAAACACTGCAAAAACTGCGGGAACCAAAACCAAAAAACATCCGGGAAGTTCCCGGATATCTGGGACGTTTGATCAGCAATTTTTTTCGTCGCCTGTTTTACATATTTGGACTGGTGTGGGAAGCAAAACCATGGATTTTGCTGGTGATGCTGCTGTACTGCCTTATTAGCGGCGTACTCCCTGTTGTAGGTTCCTTCATCAATGCAGGCATTTTAAATACACTGGCGCAGGCTTATACATCCGCCCTAGCGGGAGTCCCTCTCCCCTTACAAGGCGTCATAGGACTCCTGATTTTAAAATTCATATATTTGTTTGTCAGTGCCCTGATTGGAAACATCTATCAGATGATCATCCGTATTTCGGGAGAGTTGGTTTCCAACCATATAAAAATAAAAATTATTGAAAAAGCAAGAGACGTAGACCTTGCCAGCTTCGATATGCCGCAGTTTTATGAAAAGATGGAAAATGCCAGCAGAGAAGCAGGCAGCCGTCCCGTAGCAATTTTGCAGTCTTCCTTCAATATTCTCTCCGTCTGCATCAGCGTAATCTCCTATATTGTCATTTTAGCAGCCATTAGCCCATGGGCACCTGCCATTATCGTAGCCCTTTCTATTCCCACGGCAGTAATTAGCTTTATATACCGAAAGAAAAATTTCCAATATATGCGGCACCGTTCTAAAGATCGAAGACAAATGAACTACTATAATAATTTAATGGTAGATAAAGACGTGGCCAAAGAAGTGCGGATCTTTCATCTGTCCGACATCTTCATTGACAGCTACAAAAAAACCTTTGCGCGATATTTTGCCGGTATGAAAAAACTGATTGTCCAGGAAGGCGTCTGGAGCAGCGCCATGACTTTTATTGCAGCCGCGGTTCATTGCAGCTTGTTTTTATATATTGCAAATCTGGTACGGTTGGGTACGGCACAAATTGGAGACTACTCTCTATATACTGGTGCGCTGGAATCGATTTCCGCCGGCGTATCCTCGCTTATTACAACTACGGCGACCATATATGAAGGAACCCTGTTTATTGACAATATGATTTCCTTTATGGAAGAACAGCCCAAAATTCTACCCATTCTTTCCCAGCCGCTTCATGTGAAGCGATATACCGGACACACTATTGAATTTCGTCATGTAAGCTTTGCTTATCCGGGTACGACACGACGTGTAATTGACGATGTCAGCTTTATAATTAATCCCGGAGAAACCCTAGTTCTGGTAGGTCTGAACGGTGCAGGAAAGACCACTCTGATCAAACTCCTCACCCGGTTGTATGATCCAACGGAAGGTGTCATTTTACTGGACGGTGAAGATATTCGCAGCTACGATATAAACGAACTATACGACATGTTCGGCATCATTTTCCAGGATTTTGGGAAGTACGCTTTTACCGCCGGCGAAAACATTCAGTTTGGTCAAGCCAGCAAAGGATATGTCCCCAAAGATATCGCGGCAGCAGCAACTGCGGCGGGCGCGGATGCATTTATCGGCAAACTAAAAAATGGTTTGAATACCCCCCTGACACGATATTTTGAACCAGATGGAACAGAGCTATCCATCGGCCAGTGGCAAAAGCTATCTGTAGCACGGGCATTCTACAGCGATTCAGACGTGCTGATTCTGGATGAACCCACAGCAAGCCTGGATCCGCTGGCAGAACAGGAAATCTTCAATCAATTTGAACACCTGCGCCAGGACAAGACCACCATTTTCGTATCCCACCGGCTTTCCAGCGCCACCATCGCCTCCAAAATTTTGGTATTGGAGCAGGGAAAAATTGTGGAGAGTGGCAACCATGCCCAGCTGATGATGCAGCGGGGAAAGTATTGGAAGCTGTTTTCCACCCAAGCGGAACGATATACGGGAGAAAAGCAGGACAGAAAATTTCCGCCTGATTCGCCGCCCAAGGAAATGCATCCACGCTAAGCCATTTATTTTAAATCCCTAAAAAGAGAAAAAGGCAATCTGGCGCTTGTTGCTCCCGGCAAAATTGTTGGCGGTGATATATACAAAAACAGAACGAACACTTACTAATGAGCGATGATCAAGACCCACGTAGATACTTGCATGGTTACAGAAATACAAAAACTGCGCAGAAAATTCTGCGCAGTTTTTATCTTTTCTACTGAATATCCGGCAGGCTTGCAGCCGCAACAGACTGACCGACCCGACGACTCTTTTCGTCCGGGATGTGCAGCTCCAGCTTTGCTGCCAATTCGGGGAATTCCTTGGAAAGCACCTCGTTTGCACGAGCCAGCAAGATGGTTCCGCCTTCTCCGCTGGTAACGCGTCCCATGATAAGCACATGTTTAATATCATAGAACATGGCATAGTAAGCAATTGCGTATCCGAAATATACACCGATAGTGTCATAAATCTTAGCGGCGCGTTCGTCGCCTTGAGCCATCAAGCCCTGCACCACCTTCAGCTTTTCAGCAGGAGATGCACTCTCGTCCAGTTCAATACCTGCGGCAGGCGCCAGCTTGATCACACCATCTTGGGAGAAATATTTTACGCCGCAGCCATAGTCACCGCTCCACTCATCCACCATAGCATTCTTGCAGAAATCTACAGGAACAAAAGCAAGCTCGTTTAGCCAGCCGGTGATATTGCCCTGGCCATCTACGTATCCGCCGGCTTCACTGGTACCCATAGCCACTCCCAGCACGTTGGTATCGTCCAAATCCATAGCGCCGGCAAGAGCGGTTACATCACCATCGTTTGCAACTTCTACCGGCACGTCGCCGATTTCCTTTGCAACATTAATGTACATATTTTTTACATGCTTTTCAAAGTCCTCGTCAGACACTTTAAGGAACAAGGAAGCAATCATGATTTTGTTGTCGATATAAACACCTGCTGAAGAAACGCCGATGGCGTCTACACGCGGCATATGAGATGCTGCTGTCTTCATCGCGTCTAAAATGCCCTCATAATGATACATGGGGTCAGACTGCAGCTTGGGGAACCAAACCACCTCTTCGGAATATACGGTCTCCCCATCAATTACAGCGCTGACCTTCCGGTCGCTTCCGCCGGCATCAAAGCCAATGCGGCAGCCTTCCAGATGGCGTCCCACAGGCGCTGCTGCCTGGTAAGCTTTTGGAGCGTCCTTTATATCCGCCACATATTCAACAGCAAAAGGCGCTTCATATACCCGCGCCATAAAGTCTGCGTCAAATTCTCTGGCGCCGCCCTTTTGGTATGCGGCTGCAATCCCTTCATAAATTTTCCGGGAGCCGGAGATCGTTACCTTATAGCCGCCGTGAATCCACAAAAGTGTTTTTACGATTCGTTCTACAATATCATAGTTTTCTTCGTCGTGGCCGGTGCCTTCAGGATATACATCAAGCTGATAGGTAGAAACAAATCCCTTGTTCCGTTCTACAGCGATGGCTAGGGGCGCGCCGCCAGCCTTTGCTACAGCTTCTTTATATGCTTTCACCACCAGCGCCATAGGCTGGAACTGGGGATCGAGAATTGCATTGATCATTTTCTTCTTTACCTTCCGTTTTATTAAACTGCCTTATATGCTTCCAGCGCGCTGGCTGCTTCCTCGTCCAAAATAAAGGTTACATTGGGGTGCAGCTGCAGAATAGACGCTTGACACCAAGGTGTAATCTCACCTTCCAGAGCATCCTTGATCGCCTTTGCCTTTGCGGCACCGTTTGCAACCAGTACAATCTGTTTTGCATTCATGATATTGCCGATACCCATAGAAAGTGCAGCACGCGGTACCTCATCCTTACTGTTGAACAGACGGGAGTTTGCCTCAATGGTGCTCTCGGTCAGTTCTACTCTGTGAGTGCCCCAAATAAAGGTGTCGCCCGGTTCGTTGAAACCGATGTGTCCGTTGTTGCCGATGCCCAAAACCTGCAAATCGATGCCGCCTGCAGCTTCGATAGCTGCGTCGTAATCGCTGCATTCCTTTTCCCAGTCGGAGGCCTTGCCGCCCAGCACGTGGGTTTTGTCCATATCGATGTTGATCTTGTTAAACAAATTCTTGTTCATAAAATACCGGTAGGACTGATCGTTCTCCGGATCAATGGGATAATATTCATCCAAATTATAGGTAGTAACCCCTGCAAAGTCTACTCTGCCTTCCTCGCAAAGCTGTGCTAGATTGCTGTAAAGCCCAAGCGGAGATGTTCCCGTTGCCAGACCCAGCATAAAGGTAGGCTGATTACTGATTGCACCTGCCACAATGGAAGCCGCTTTTTTGGACAGCGCCTCATAACTGCCTGCAACAAATACCCGTACACCGCTTTTTTTGCCGTTACAATAGGCTTTTACTTCATTTTCCCGCATACTGTGTTTCCTCCGATAATTGTTTTTTGTATATTGAATTGATCATCAAAGATGATAATATCCGCACATTTGCCCGTTTCTAAGGAACCGATCTTATCGTCTACACCCAGAGCCTTTGCGGGATTCAGACTGGCGCATGCCACCGCCTCGGCAATGGAAAGCTCTGTATTCTCATACAGATTGCGCACACCCTCGTTCAGTTTCAAAACGCTGGCAGCGATGGTGCCGTCCTCCAGCAAACACTGAATGCCCGATTTCTTTACAGGCTGCCCGCCCAAAGTATAAATGCCGTCCGGCATGCCGCCGGCACGCATACAGTCGGTAATCAAACACAACTTGTCCTTCTTGATTTTTGCAACCAAACCGAAAAGGCCTTTGTTCACATGGAACGTATCTGCGATCAGTTCGCAGCTGACGCTGTCGTCAGACAAAGCGGCGCCCACCACACCAGGATTTCTATGCATAAGGGGCGTCATCGCATTGAACAGGTGGGTAGCGTGCCGCACACCTGCATTGATGCCTGCAGTCGCTTCTTCATAGGTAGCACCGGTATGACCCATAGAAATCAGAACCCGGCCGTCCTCATATACTTCCCGGATACATTCCAAGCCGCCCTCCATTTCCGGAGCTACGGTGAACACAGATACAACATCTGCGTTATCCAAAATAAACTTTGCATCAGGACGCAAGATGTGTTCTTCTGCCTGTGCGCCTTTTTTAGAAGGATTGATAAAGGGACCCTCACAGTTAACGCCCAACACCTTTGCACCATAGCAGTCTGTACGTTCTTTTACTCGACGCACCGTATCAAATGCCGCCAGAATTTCTGCTTTGGAAACGGTCATTGTAGTAGGACACCAAGACGTCACACCATTTTCGGCAAGCGCCTGACACATTTTGAGCAGGCCGTCTTCCTTAGCATCGGACGTATCCTCCCCTGCATAACCATGGATATGCATGTCCAAAAGACCGGGGGCCACATATAAGCCTGCGGCGTCAATCACTTCATATTTGCCGGTATCTACATCGGATACATCTGTAATTTCTACAATGGTATCGTCAAACAGAAGCGCTTTACCCTCTACCACTCCATCTGGCAGAACAAGCTTTCCATTTATAATACATTTCACTTTGTTTATACCTCCATGCTATATAATAGCCAAATCTTCCCTTATATGTTATTATACTCACCTGTCAAGATAAAATCAATATGAAATGAAATTTTCTCCTTATTTATTTTCAGAAAAAAGCGGACAACAAAAGGGCTCCCGTATAAGCTGGAACCCTTTTGTTAAAAATATAAAATTTCGCTTACCGCCGGCCGTTTTTCAAAAGCTGCGGCGTTATAGCAAAAGCAACCATTCCAAGAAGAAGCTCTGCCACCGCTACCCCTACAAGCGCCCATACAACTGCGTCAAAGCTCACTCCAATAATGATAACCACTATCGCTGGCAAAAGTCCGATGTATACGAACAGCACCTGTATAATCGATTTTATCCCCTGCGAAACGGATACCGGCAGGGACAGATCTGCCAATGCTCCCGCATTGGCACAAAAGAAGTCCAGTGAAACGATAAAGAGCAATCCCGCCAGCGCAGGAAACACCGCCGCCTGTCCCAGCAAAACCACAGAAGCAAGAATGGCAGGGAGCAAATCCAAAAAACAAGCCATGCTGCCGGACAAAATCGTCCACCAAAACTTTTCATAGACGCCGGCAGGAAGCGTCACAAAAAAGCTGGTTTTCAGTTCCGCCGCCAGCGGACTGCCGAGCGCACGGAAATATGCTATTACACCCAGCACGGCGATTACCCAATACATACCGCCAGTGGTATGCGTCTTTTCCATCACAAAAACAGTGAGCAGCGCTGCAAAAAGATACACAAGCATAGTATTTGTAAGCAGGCCAAACCGAGAAAATCTTTTCCGATTGTACATATTTTTGTAAAATAGGGTACTGGCGCCGCTGCCGCCGATTTTTCCGTTTCTCTTAAGACGTTCACTACGATCTTTCTTTCGCTTTGCAACGCTTCCCTTTTCTTTCGCCTGTGCCAAAGCCGCAGCCGTCTCCTCAGATTTTGCCATGGCGTCCTCATAAAAGTCCGCACGGATTCGCCAGATCACTACAATTAGCAGGACAATCACTCCCACGCAAAGTACACCCAGCCCCCAGGCTGCCGGGTAATTTCCCGCCAAAGAAAAGTCGATCACGCCTTTGATCCAGCCCCATACAGGAATCCATATGGCAGCTTTTCCATTAAAAAAAGCAAAGGCGCTGTTTAAAATATCTCCGCCCGCTCTTTGCCAATGCGTTGCAAAAGACAGCGCGAGCGCCGCGCAAAGGACAAGCACTGCCGGCGTGACATATTTGCGCAGGCGTATATGGGTGGCGGTAATCGTATAGACCAGCACGGACAGAAGCTGGCCTGTGATCAGCGTGAGTCCCCACACTGCCAAAATGGCAATACATGCACCTAAGGGAACACCCATGTTCATATGTAAATTCGGAATTTGAAATACTAGGTATAGCCCCGCGGCAACAAGGGCGCTCATTTTAAAAATCAGCCGAAACAAAAGCACCGACTGCGGCTTCATAGGAGCCTGAAACAACAAATTCACATCCGCCATCTGGAAAATGCCGGATCCGGACTTTTCTCCAGTTACCACGTTCCACAGAAGTACCGCCAAAATCACACCGCCGCTGATCAAAGAAACCATATTTGCCGTCAGAACCGGATCCGCGTCTTCTATAGTCTCTTCTAAAGTCGCTGATGACGCATCGTCTCCTGCACCGCCAAAAAACGCGCCTGCAAGTCCACCCACAAATCCGATGGCGGCACAAATCAGGATCACGATCACATAGGTTTTCATCAACTTACGAAGCTGATTCCACAGGGTATGGGAGGCATAATAGAAAAAAGCCTTCATAGTACACCCTCCGTAATTGCAAAGAACAGTTCCTCCAAGCTTTGGTCCCCGGCCTCCACCTGACTGCGTGTTACATTGGCCCGCACCTGTCCGCTCTGCATAATCACTGTACGGTCCCACAGCATATCCACGCTGTCTATCATGTGCGTGCTCACAAGCACTGCGCGTCCCATGTCCCGCATCTCCTGCATTATGCTTTTCAGCTCTTTAATCGCATGAGGATCCAGGCCAACCATAGGCTCGTCAAAAAGCAGATATTGGGGGCGGGGCAAGAGCCCCAGGCATAGACTCAGCTTCTGCTGCATTCCCTTGGACAGCTCGTCTCCAAATTTTTTCACCTTATCTGTCATTTCAAACCGCTCCAGAAGCGCATCGGCATAGGCCTTGTAATCCTCCAGACGATACACCCGCGCTATAAATTCCATATGCTCCCCTACAGTAAGGTTGGGGTAGAGGGCTGGCATCTCCGGCACATACCCCATCAGCCGCTTGGCCTCCACACTTTTATTGGGCTGATCATCCACCGTAATGGTTCCATTATACCGCAAAAAGCCGGTAATAGACTTCATAATCGTGCTTTTACCCGATCCGTTAGGCCCTAGAAGCACCGTAACACTGCCCGGTTCCATTGTAAAGCTAACCCGATCACAGGCCGTAACCTTACCGTATCGCTTGATTACATCTCGTACTTCTAACATAATAATATCACCATACCTTTCAAATTTCTCCGTTTAACGTGCAGCCGTCTCTTCCCATAGGATAGACAGACAAAATCTGTCCCGTACAGTCCTGCTCTGTGTAAATTTCGCAGGGGACAAAATGCTCTGTGTGTCCGCTGGTGACGCCCCCCTCCCATTTTTCCGCCAGCACATATACCGGACGCGTCCTATGCTCGGCAATATACCGATCTAAAATGCCTGCCTGCACCTCTTTTTGTACATTTGCCAAATATGCGCTTCGCCGTTTCCTTTCTGTCGGAGCTATCTGGTCCGGCATACCTGCCGCTTCCGTTCCCTTCCGAATAGAATATGGAAAGATATGTACATGTAAAAATTCTGCTTTTTTGCAGAACGCAGCCGTTTCCAGAAAATCTGCTTCCGTCTCGCCAGGAAAGCCTACTATCATGTCGGCGCTAAACGTCAGGCCGGGGATTTTCTCTCTGGCCCGCGCCATATTTTCCAGCACCTTTTCGGCAGTATATTTCCGGCGCATCCGGTTCAGGGTTCGTGTACATCCCGATTGTACCGACAGATGAAAATGGGGCAGAAGCCTTTGGAGCGCGGCTGTCCGCTCTACAAAGGACGGACGCAGCACAGTAGGATCCAGCGATCCTAGGGCAATCCGCCGGATGCCGGGCACACGATCCACTTGTTCCAGCAATGTTTCCAAATCTATATTTTCCAGGTCTCTTCCATAGGAACCTGTTTCAATTCCTGTCAAAATCACCTCGCAGCAGCCGGTGCCCGCAATGGTCTCCGCCTCCTCTATCACCCGTTCCATCGGCTTCGAACGTACCCGACCCCGAGCCGCCGGAATAATACAATATGCACACCGATTTTCACATCCGTCTTCAATTTTAATATAAGACCGCGCACGCCGCGGGGCGTTGATTCGCAGGTTGTCATAAACTGCCGCTTGGATGTCGGATACGTTACTTTGTATACAGCCGCCATGAACAAGTGCATATGCAATATCCGGAATCTGTCCTTTGTCTCCGTTGCCCACTACCGCATCTGCTCCAAGTGAGACGGCAGTATCGGGAGAGACTTGGGCAAAGCAGCCTGTAACAATAACGGCTGCATCCGGTGCGGCGCTCACCGCCCGCCGGATAAGCTGCCGCGACTTGCGATCGCTTTCTCCGGTGACTGTACAGGTATTGATAATTACCACGTCGCTTTCTTCTCCGTAAGGAACCAGCGTAAAGCCCTTCTCCTGAAGCCCTTCACTGATTGCATCTGATTCATATTGATTGACTCTGCACCCAAGGGTGCAAATAGAAACTTTCATACGAATGACGCCCTTTCGTCAATATAAAAACGTGTCGTAAGCAAATGACAACGCCTGAAAGAAGTATAGCACACCGGAAAATCTTTGTAAAGAAAATTCCAATTTTGCCCCGGGATTCGTGCAATTTGTAGAAAAAGAGACTTGCAATAGCAGGAAATGCCGTGTATAATAGGGAAAAGAATAGAATTTACAAATTCGGACAAAAAATTTCTTTGCAAAAAGAGGAGCAATATGGGAAAACTGCATATTATTGATCACCCGATGATCGCGCACAAGCTGACGCTGATGCGGGATAAGGATACCGGAGCCAAAGACTTCCGGCAGTTGCTGAATGAAATTTCTATGCTGATGGGATATGAAATTACCCGTGATCTTCCCACAGAAGATGTTGCAATCGAAACACCGGTTTCCCGGATGGCTGCAAAAAAAATCTCCGGCAAAAAACTCGCCATAGTTCCCATTCTGCGGGCAGGGCTCGGTATGGTGGATGGACTTTTGAGCCTGATTCCCGTTGCAAAAGTCGGCCATATCGGCTTGTATCGGGATCCTGATACCCATACCCCAGTGGAGTATTACTGCAAAATGCCGCCGGATATCAATGAGCGGATCGTTATTTTGGCTGATCCTATGCTGGCCACTGGCGGAAGCGCCGCCGACGCTATCACTATGCTGAAAAAGCGTGGCTGCACCACCATCAAGCTAATGTGCCTGGTAGGAGCGCCTGAGGGAGCAGAATTTGTGCTGGAACAGCATCCGGATGTAGATATTTATATTGCCGCCATGGACGAGCGTCTGAACGAGCATAAGTATATCATTCCTGGCTTAGGCGATGCAGGCGACAGACTGTTCGGTACAAAATAAAAACGTAGGACATACCCTAAAATTTTTCTTGCTTGTACAATATTCAAACCACCGGCCTGGGCCGGTGGTTTTACTCATTCGTTCTGTATGAAAGGAACACATATGCTTCGTATCACCCTGAATAAAAACGACGGCGGCCAGAGGCTGGATAAATTTCTGCAAAAGTCTCTAAAGGGATTGCCTACCGCTCTTATGTACAAATATATTCGTAAAAAGCGGGTAAAAGTAAATGGAAAGCGGGCAAAGGAAAACCAAATCCTTCAGGCGGGAGACCTGCTTGAACTGTACATTCCAGAAGAATTTTCTAAAAATGAAGCAAATATTGCAGAGCTAGAGCGCATCCGGACCCAGCCCCGCATCGTATACGAAGATGAGAATATCCTAATCTGCGACAAACAGCCTGGCGTCCTCTCCCATACAGGAGATAAAAATGAGACAGGAGCCAAAAATATTCCGCAGCGGGAAACGCTTATTTTTACGTTGCAGGCATACCTTTACCGCAGCGGGGAATATAATCCCAAAGATGAAACATCCTTTGCTCCCGCTTTGTGCAACCGGATTGACAGGAATACGGGTGGTATTGTAATCGCCGCAAAAAATGCTTCCGCCCTTCGAGAGGTCAACCGGCTGATCCGGGAAGGATATCTGGACAAACGCTATCTGTGCGCCGTACATGGCAATCCGACTCCAAAAGATACCGTGCTGGAAGGATATCTTTTCAAAAATTCCAAGACAAAAACCGTATCTGTTACTGCCTTGCCTACACGGGGTGCCAAGCGAATCGTTACAGGGTACCGAACGCTTTCTTATAATAAGGAAAATGACTTGACTCTGTTGGAAATCCATTTAGAAACCGGACGCACCCACCAAATTCGTGCCCACATGGCGTGGGCCGGTTATCCTCTGTTAGGGGATGGGAAGTATGGGCAAAACAAGCAGGATCGTGCTATGGGATTTGCGCATCAAGCACTATACGCATATCAGATTACCTTTACTGTGCCGGACGGTCCTCTGGCATATCTGCATCAAAGGACATTTTCCGTAGGAAAAGAAAACATTGATTTTTTGAAATTATTTTCATGGAGACCAGAACATTGAAAATATCTTCGAACAATATGGCAGCGCAGAAAACACGGCCATTTCCCGTGTTTTTACTGTATGCTCTCTGTGGGATCCTAGCCGCGTTGCCTATGGTCTTCCCGCCCTTTTGGATTCTTAGCTGGATTGCCCCAACGCCCGTTTTTATCGCATCCTTTTTTGCTCGCCCGACTGGAGAACATCCCCTGCGACGGGCATACGGGCGAGGGCTTGCCTTTTTCTACTGCTGGGGCCTTATTGTTTTTTATTGGTTCATCGAGCTGTATCCCCTGGATTTTGCCGGGCTGGACAAATGGGGCTCTCTTGCCGTTATATTGGTAGCCTGGTTTGGACTTCCCCTTTTGCAGGGAGTGTTTTCTGCTTTTGTGTTTCTTTTTATACACATTCTTTCTGCCAAGTTCAGAGCTCGCGGCAGGAGTCTTATTTTGTCCCTTGGTGCCGCCAGCCTTTGGATTCTTTTTGAATGGCTCCAAACCCTTACATGGGCAGGAGTTCCCTGGGGAAAATTAGCCCTAACGCAAACCGGATGGCTCCCCTTAGTTCAAAGTGCATCTCTGTTCGGATCCTATACCGTGAGCTTTCTGATTATTTTTTGTACATCCCTGCTTGCATGTGCCATATATTATTGGAAAAAATGTTCCCTGCGGCGCGCAGCAGCGCTTGCCGCGGCCGCCTTGTGCGTACTGGGCGGGAATCTTGTATACGGTCTGCTCCGATGCAGTCTGTACCAGCCTCATGGGGAAGCGATTACCGCGGCCGCCGTTCAAGGGAATATTGATTCTTCGGAAAAATGGGACAACAAGACAAACAGTACCCTGGACGTGCATAAAAATTTGACGCTGGCCGCAGCCGCAGACGGCGCCGACCTGATTCTCTGGCCGGAGACGGCGCTGCCTTATGTATACAGTGCCGGCGGGCGGCTGGACGAATATCTGACGGACCTGGCAGGAGACGCAGGCGTTCCAATTTTAGCAGGCCTTTTTATTCAGGACAAAGCGCAAAACCTATACAATGTGATCGGCAAGGTGGATCCGGATACAGGAATGGGAGACACATTTTATAAAAAACGCCGCCTGGTTCCGTTTGGAGAGTTTGTGCCCATGCGGGAGGCAGTAATGTTTTTCATACCGCCCCTGTCCCAGCTGTCTGCTCTGGACGACGACGTCACGCCCGGCACCAGGCCGGAGCTGTTTGACACGGCGTGGGGAAAGATTGGATCGGTGATCTGCTTTGATTCCATCTACGAATCTTTGATTTTGGACAGCGTACGTGCCGGCGCAAATTTGCTTTGTATTTCTACAAATGATTCTTGGTTTGAAGATTCCGCGGCAGTATACGAGCATAACGCCCATGCAAAGCTCCGTGCTGTGGAAACAGGCCGTTACGTAGTACGCGCTGCTAATACAGGCATTTCTTCCATAATTACGCCTACCGGCAAGGTTACAAAATGTTTGCCGCCGTTGGTAGAAGGTTATATTCTAGATGAAGTGTACATGATATCGGAGAATACTTTATATACTACCATTGGCAATATACTTGTCCTTGCTGCGGGTGTATATATCGCTGCGCTGCTGCTGTGGCCCCTACGCAGTAAGAAAATCCAGGAGACAGGCCATGACAATACAAATTGATGAAACGATAGCAGGTAAAACGATACGGGAATATCTGCGCGGCGTGCTGGGATATTCTGGAGGCATGCTGAAACGATTGAAATTCATGGACAGTGGCATCACGGTAAATGGAAAATTCGTTACCGTACGGTATGTGCTGCAGGAAGGGGACAGCCTGCAGCTCCGGGTGGAAGACCGCCCGGAGGACACATGTCCCTATATGATCCCAGTAGAGCTTCCTGTAAAAATTGCCTATGAAGACGCGCATCTTACTGCTGTGGACAAGCCGCCTGCAATGCCGGCCCACCCCTCTCTCAGCCATCGGCTGGATACAGTAGCCAATGCCCTTGCTTTTCGCTATGCAGACGCACCATTTGTATTTCGGCCTGTAAATCGTCTGGATCGGGACACCAGCGGACTTATGCTCACCGCCCGTACCCGACTGGCGGCATCCCAAATGTATCAGCATATGATCGGGGGAAATATCCGGAAATTATATATTGCCATTCTCTGTAGCACACCGAAAGAATGCTGCGGAGAAATTCGGCTGCCTGTATGCCGCTGCAGCGACAGTATCATTATGCGCAGGGTGGCCGCACCCGATGAGATGGGGGCAAAAAATGCGCATACTTTATACCGGATACTTTTTGCTGGTAAAACATACACGGTCGTTTTAGCAGCGCCCATCACTGGACGCACCCATCAGTTGCGGGTACATTTTTCCGCAATAGGCTGTCCTCTTGCAGGAGATACTATGTATGGCGGCTCGGACGCGGACATATCCCGCCACGCCCTCCATGCGGCGCATCTGTCTTTTCCCCATCCCCAAAGCGGCAGAAATATTTCTCTGTATTCCCCACTGCCGGACGATATGGCCGCTATTTGTCCCATTGACTCGGATGCATTGAAAAATGCTGTACAAAAAGAAGCAGAAGCATATTTTCAAGATATCAAAATATAAGGAATGATTTATGGAAATGAAAGAAAAAATCCGGAGTTGGATTCGAAAATATATCCCTACCCCTGCTTTGATTCTTTTTATCCTGTTTTTGTGCTGCGTTCCCCTGCAAATAGCCTTTCGGCTGTTCCCTGGTTTTGCTGATTTTTACAATCGATATATTGGCGGCGTCCTGCGTATCTTGCTGGCTAAAGCAACCGACTGGATTCCCTTTTCTCTCGCAGAAGCTCTTCTATATTTTATCCCGGTGCCGATTGCTTTATTTTGTATCCAGTTATTTCGTAATATTCGGGGAGAGAGCCGATACTTTGTCCGTAAATTTTTTGGCCTATTGTCCATTCTGGCAGCCGCCAATACAATTTTTGCTTTAAACTTTTCGGCCGGATATCACGGTGAACCGCTGGCTGCTAAACTACAGTTGGAGGACCGGGCGGTCACAGCCCAAGAATTGTATGATACCATTACCATCGTAATCGGTCATGTAAACGAGACATCTGAAAAAGTATTATTGCAAGAGGACGGTTCTTCTACCATGCCCTGGAATGTTTTTACCTTGTCAGATGTATTGTGTGATGCATATCAGCCTTTATATGCAAAGTACGCTTTCCTCACTCCTATGGACAGTAATATTAAACCCCTGGTCATCAGTCCCCTGATGACCTATACCCATATTTCCGGCATATACTCCTTCTACACAGGAGAAGCAAATCTGAACACAAACTATCCTGATTATGTATGTGCGTATTCAGCGGCCCATGAGTTGGCGCATCAGCGAGGAATCGCTCGGGAAGATGAAGCCAACTTTATTGCCTTTCTGGTATGCACCGAATCAGAAGATCCTTATCTGCAATACAGCGGATATCTTTCCATGTACAGCTATCTCTCCTCTGCCCTATACCAAGCAGATCCAGCCCTGCACAAACAAGCGGCTTCCTCTTTGGGAGACACCGCCAAAAGGGAGCTTGCCGCCTACAGCGTTTTCTTTGAAAAGTATCGGGACAATGCCGCTGCCACTGTGTCCGACACAGTAAACGATGCCTATCTCCAAAGTCAGGGCACGGCTGGATCCGTCAGTTATGGCATGGTAGTAGATCTGGCAGTCTCCTATTACCTGGACAAATAGTTTATTCGACAAAAAACAAAGTTTCTTCTATCCTTTTGCAGTCAGATTTTGTAAAATGCACAGCACATTTCGGCGCGGTACAACATAAACTGTCTATTGAAGAGCGCTTGGCCGATTTACTTCTTTTTTGTGCATTTTACATATTTTTATACAAAACATTCTTGCATATTCCATTCTGTATGCACAACAATAGAGTTAGATTGTAAAATATCAGGAAAAGCCCTTCCCTTTTATGGGGTTTTCTGGTATACTTAAAGATGAATAAATTTTGCTAATACGCACATTTACTATATAATCTATAAACTGAACAGATGCGGCATCGCTGCTGCAAACAGGATCGGTCCAGTGCCGAAAAAGAGCCCCCGGGGCTTTCACGAAAGGAATTTACCTTTAATGGATAAAATTATTATAAACGGAGGAGTGCCGCTGCGGGGAACCGTGGAAGTCAGCGGTATGAAAAATGCAGCGCTCCCCATTATTTATGCATGCGTTCTGGTAGAAGATAAGTGCATTATTGAAAATATACCCAACGTGCGTGATGTATCCCTTTCTTTGGATATTCTGCGGGATATGGGCGCATCCGTGCGGACGATTAATAAAAGTACGGTAGAAATCGACTGTACCGGTGTACGGCAAGGCACTTCTAAAGTTGAGCAAGTGCAAAAAATCCGCGCGTCCTATTACCTTCTCGGATCAGAATTGGGTCGGTTTGGGAAAGCGCATGTTGCCTATCCCGGCGGGTGTGATTTCGGCGGCAGACCCATTGACCAGCATATCAAAGGATTCGAGGCGCTAGGCTGTGCTGTCAACACAGAAAGCGGACACGTAGATGTATCCACTGAAAACGGGCCTGTAGGCACAAATATTTTCTTTGACGTAGTTACAGTTGGAGCTACTATAAATGTCATGCTGGCGGCAGTTTTGGCTGAAGGCACTACTGTAATTGATAACGCTGCAAGAGAGCCGCATATCGTAGACCTTGCAAACTTTTTGAATACATGCGGCGCAAAAATCACCGGCGCCGGCACAGACATGATTAAGATCAAAGGGGTGAACAAGCTGCACGGCTGCAGTTATGCTATCATTCCCGATATGATTGAAGCCGGCACCTTTATGGTAGCCGCTGCCGCTACCGGTGGCTGTGTAAAAATCACCAATGTAATTCCGAAGCACTTGGAATCTGTTTCTGCAAAGTTGGAGGAATCAGGCGCTATTGTAGATGAATTTGACGATGCCGTTGTTGTCACAGGACGGACGGTCATTCAAAAAGCAAACTTAAAAACCCATCCCTACCCTGGATTTCCCACAGATATGCAGCCCCAAATGGCCGTACTTTTATGCCTGGCAAACGGGGTAAGCTATGTGTCGGAAGGGGTTTACGAAAAGCGATTCCGTTATGTGGAAGAACTGATTAAAATGGGCGCTACCATCAAAGTGGATGGCCGCACCGCTGTAATTGAAGGCGGCAAATCGCTCAGCGGCGCGCCTGTTATCGCTGTAGACCTGCGGGCAGGTGTAGCTATGGTTATCGCAGGGCTCGTAGCAGAAGGGACAACAGAAATCTCCGATATTCATTTGATTGAACGGGGATATGACGATGTGGTCGGCAAGTTGCGCAGCTTGGGTGCGAATATTAAAAAAGTAAGCGCTCCCGACCCGGAAAAAACAGAACTTATTAAAAAAGCAAACTAAATATGCATATGTGTGCACATTTTTGAAAATATAAAGAAAAAGAAAGGATATATAAACATGGAAGTTACAAGAGAAACAGTAATTGGAGAAATTTTGGATTACGATATTGAAACAGCACAATTCTTCTTAGAAATCGGGATGCATTGCCTGGGATGTCCCCATTCCAGAGGAGAAAGCATTGAAGATGCCTGCTCCGTTCATGGAACCGATCCGGATGCACTGGTTGAAAAAATCAACAAGTATTTGGCAGAAAAACAGGCATAAAAGACTGTATTTAAATAGGGCGGCGGAGTATCCGCCGCCCTATTTGCACACTTTTGGAGTGGAAATATGACAAAAAAAATAAAGCTGTCCCTAGACAGCCGCATAGCAACAGCTGCGTCTCTTGTACGCCATGGGGCGGTAGTCGCAGATATCGGTACAGACCACGGCTATCTTCCCATTACCTTATTGATGGATGGAAAGATTCCTTTTGCTGCTGCATCAGATCTGCGGCCAGGACCTTTGAACCGCGCTGTAGCCAACGCAAAAAAATATGGCGTAGAAGACAGCATCCGCTTTTTTTGTACCGACGGACTGGAAGGAATTCCTCTTGCCGAACTGCATGTAACCGACATCGTTATCTGCGGAATGGGGGGAGAACTGATTTCCCGGATCCTGTCTGAGAGCGCCTACATACGAAACAGCAATATGCAGCTCATTCTCCAACCCATGTCTGCGGTCGAGGAGCTGCGCGCATATCTTGCCTCTAGTGGATTTGCCGTGTGCGAAGAACGCATCGCCTGCTCAAAGGACAAGCTGTATCAGTGTATTGTTGCCAGATATGATGGCGCCCCGCACTTCTATACACCAGCCCAACTGCTACTTGGCAAGCAAATTCTGCTGCGTGGAACGGCGGATACGCTTTTTGTCCCCTTGCTGCAAAAGTATATTCGAAAAACCCAGCGGGAATATGCTGGAAAAATGCAGGGTGGAGCAGACACGGAAAAGTCCCGGAATTTGCTGGAAGAATTATTACAAATCGCAAAAGAGAAAGGTGTCGATTATGAACGTACTGGAATTTTCTGACGCACTGGATGCGCTGTATCCCAAAGCGCTGTCCTGCTCTTGGGACAACGACGGCCTGATGTGCTGCACCGATCCGTGTGCACAGGTAAAAAAAGTACTGGTAGCATTAGATGCCACCAGCAAGGTGCTGAATATGGCTGTGGCACAAGCCTTCGATACGGTACTCACCCATCATCCGCTTTTATTTAAAGGGCCCAAATCACTTATCCCCTCCACCGCCACCGGCAGACGAGTCATCACCGCTCTGCAAAGCAGCGTTACCGTATTATCCCTTCACACCCGACTGGATGCGGGAGCAGGAGGCGTAAACGATTGCCTCGCCGCTGCTTTGGGTCTTTCCGGACCGCTGCGAAAATTTGGAGACAGCGAAAGTCCTACCCTTGGGCGCATCGGGACAACAAATATTTCTGATGGGAACGCCTTTGCCGTCCATGTAAAAAAAGCGCTGCAAGCTCCAGCGGTATATGCATACCTGTGCCGCCCGGTAAAGCAAGTGGCCGTGTGCGGCGGCAGCGGAGGGGATCTGGTATTTCCGGCACTGGCTGCAGGTGCTGACACCATTGTCACCGGAGAATGCGGATACAATCTGTGTCTGGATGGGATGGATTCAGGCATCAATATCATTACTGCAGGCCATTTTCATACAGAGCAGCCGATATGTCAGAGATTGGCGCAGTTGGCTCAGGAAATCGCCGGCGCCCAAACAGAAATTATATGCAGTGACATGGGTATATTGCTGTAAAAAGAGGGGGAAGAATCCCCCTCTTTTTACGTATGTCCTCCGTTATCCGTCCATCCGTCGATATTCCCGCGCTCCATAGCGCCCACGATCCGTCGGTATAACCCTCGATGCTGTATATCAAAGGCGTGCAGATATTCCTTTATATATTCTCGCTGGGAATGTTTATCCGCCGGACAGGGACTTTCCTCTACAGGAAGTGCCGCCGCACGGGCAAACCGTTTGATCTCTTTCTCTTCGGTTAGGACTAGGGGGCGAATCATAGTGATATCCTTTCTGGACAAATACGTCACCGGAGAAAAGCATCCCACCCGTCCCTCAAAAAACAGATTCAGCATAAATGTCTCCGCCGCATCGTTATAATGGTGCCCTAGGGCAATCTTATTGCATCCCTGTTCCAATGCCAAATCATGGAGTACCCCTCTGCGCATCCTTGCACACAGAGAGCATGGGTTGGACTCACGACGCACGTCAAAAATAATCTTCGCTGTCTCCGTTTCCTTGATCACATACGGCACATGCAGTCGGCGGCAAAGCTCGGCTACCTCCCGATGGTCACTCTTTATTGCCTGAATCCGGTCGGACTTTTCAAATCCCATATCCACCGTCACCGCGCAAAGGGCAAATCGCCGGGGCAAAAACCGACGCAGTTCTGCCAGTGCACACAAAAGCGCCAGAGAATCCTTCCCGCCGGATACCCCTACAGCAATTCGATCTCCATCCTGTATCATATCATATCGCTCCACCGCGAGCCGCACCCGGCTGAGAAGCTTCTGTAAATCTTTCATATCGCGTTCTCCTCTTTTTGCATATACTGTATCAAAGAAGCATGGGTACCTCCCGCCTGCCTCTTATTTATGTAGAAAATGCGGCTCCAGGCCGCACCATCGTAATTCTTTTGGAAAGGCATGGTTATAGAAATGGCAAAAATCTACATAGACCAAGGTCACAATCCTGTAAACCCCAACTCCGGCGCCGAAGGAAATGGGTACAGAGAGCAGGACCTGGTCTTTGAAATCGGCGTGCGCACCGCGGAAATTCTCCGGGCTGCTGGGCAGGATGTCCGGCTCTCCCGTCCCACCCCCGAAACGCAGCTCGGCACCTCTAACGCATCTTCCCTGGCAGCGCGGGTCAACGACGCCAACGCATGGGGCGCGGATTATTTTATCAGTCTGCATGCAAACGCATCGGAAATTCCCACCGCCTCCGGATCAGAAGCATATGTATACCAGTTAGGTACTACAGCCGAAACACTAGCGGAAAATATTCTCACGCAGCTGGCAATCAACACCGGTCTGCCGAATCGGGGTGTGTTTGCCCGTCCCACGCTGTATGTGCTTCGCCGCACAAGAATGCCCGCCACACTGATTGAGCTTGGCTTTATCACCAATGCATACGAGGCTTCCCTCATGGCAAATCAGCCGGAGCTGTTTGCCCAAGGTGTTGCCAACGGGGTGCTAGCCTTCTTAGGTGAACTTTAATATTTCCAGAAGAAGCAGCCGTTTCAGTCCGCTGAAACGACTGCTTCTTTTTATTCTCCGTTTTCCGGATCCTGTGCCGCCAGCAATTCAAACCAAAAGGTACTGCCCTCTCCCTTTTTACTGGAAACGCCAAAAGGCGCGCCGTGGAGCGAAAGGGCATTTTTCACAATAGATAGCCCAAGCCCCGTGCCTGCAATTCCACGCTTATGAAAATCACTTGCCTTATAGTACCGGTCCCAAATAAACGGCAGTTTTTCTTTGTCGATTCCCTCGCCTGTGTCCGTTACGGAAATCCGGCAAGTCCGTCCGTCGCGGGTTTGCTGCACAATCACATGCTTGTCTCCCCCGGTATAATTCACTGCATTGCAAATCAAATTATACAGCACCTGCAAAATCAGCACCTGGTCTGCCTCAACATAAATTTCCTCATCGGCTGTAAAAGAAAAACTGTATCCGTCCCCCTCCCGCAGATGGGAAAACCGTTCTATCGTATCCCGCACGCACTGGGTCAGCGAAAACAGGGTTTTATTGGGTTTGCGGCTGCCGGAGGTAATTCTGGAAAGATCCAGCATATCGTTTACCAGAGAAGAAAGCCGTCGCGTCTCATCAATGATAATTTGCATGTTTTCCGGCGTAACCTCTCCGGGGATGTCCCGCATCACCTCACTGTAGCCGGATATCATGGTAAGAGGCGTGCGCAAATCGTGAGAAATATTTGCGATCAGCTCCTTCTGCAGTGCATCTAACTTGGATAGCTCCCCAGCTGCATAATTGAGGGTTGTACCAAGTTCTGCTGTTTCCCGAAATTCTCCCCCCTGGAAATTTACATTATAATTTCCAAGAGCCAATTTCTTTGCCTCTCGGTTCATAGAAGCCACAGGACTGGTCATCTTGCTTGAAATCACATACGCCATTACCGCAGAAACTACCAGCAGAATCCCCGTAATCATGATCAGCTGAAACCGCAGTGTAGACACTGTAGCGCTCACAGGCTGAATCTCCGCGTTTAAAACGACCAATAGACTGTCTTTTCCGCTGTCACTGTCTACCAGCTTCGCACAAAGCATGCTTTCAAAATTTGTATGGATATCGTCCAATTGATAAATAGACGTATACATTTTCTCTTTCAGCGCCTCTGCATACACGGCGTTCAGCGTTGTATCCGTCATCAGGGATGAATGAATCATGCAATTTGTCTGGGTGTGGGCCTCGACCAAAAGCGTTCCCCTGCTGCCGGAAATCTGATATACGCTTACACAGGTATTGTATCGGGAGGCAATATCATAGACATTTTTTTCAAAGCTCGCCTTATCTGCCGATGCAGCTACCTTTCGCGTCGCGAGTTTAATCTCCTGCGCTTTCGTCTGCCGATAAATATCATTCAGAAACACCGCCTGCAGCAGCCAGATTACCACAAGAACAATCATTGTAAAAATCGTTAGATATCCAAACATTTTGACCCGCATGCCCTCGGGCTGCCGTTTTCTTTTACGATTCCGTGTCAAATCGGTATCCAACTCCTCTCAGGGTTACAATAAATTTCGCATATGCGCCAAGACTTTTGCGCAGCAGCTTGATATGGGTATCCAAGGTGCGATCGTCTCCATAATAATCATATCCCCAAACCTGGGTGATCAGCTTTTCCCTGGATAGAGCAATATTTTTATTTTCAATCATATAAAACAATAGATCATATTCCTTAGGGGAGAGTTCAACCCTGGCATCATCCACATACACGATACGGGCGGCCAAATCGATACGCAATCCCTCTAGCTGAAAAACCTGTCCGCCCGATGCTTCCTTATGTGCCGTGCCGGCGGTATGATACCGATGGAGCACGGCATCCACCCGTAGCATCAACTCCTTTGGTGAAAACGGCTTGACTACATAATCATCAATTCCCAGTCCAAAACCGTTTATTTTATCATACTCTTCCCCTCTGGCAGACAGCATAATAATTGGAATATCTGAAAATTTCCGAATTTCTCTACAGGCAGAAAATCCATCCAGTTCCGGCATCATTATATCGCAGATCATCAAATCAAATTTTTGTTCCCTGCACATTTGCACTGCCTGCATCCCATCAGCAGCTTCCGCTACGGTATGCCCCTCAAAAACAGCATACTTGGCGATCAGGCGCCGGATCATTTCTTCATCGTCTACAATCAAGAGCTTGTACATAATAACCTTGCCTTTCCCTACGTTGCATTGCTGCTTTTTCTCATTATCTAAATTATACTACAAAAAAATAATAAATCAACCAATACCCTCCCCTGGAAATTGTAAAAAATCTCTCCCTTTTGCCAGTGGGTACAGAGGGAGTTGAGTGAGGAAGAGATATAAAAAAGTGAGAAAATAAAAGAAAAATTAAGAAAATATCAGATTTTTTCCACGCCATCTGCAAATATTATATTTATTTGACCTTATTTGACTTTGACTTTCTCTGACTTTGCTTGTATACTATCATCAGAAAACAAAAAAGGTACGTTTACACCTTTTCATATGAATACAACAATGCAGAAAGGTCAAAATTATGCTTTTATCTGAACATATCGCAAGACTTATTGAAGAAATGATTGAGGAAGGAGAAGGTACAGCAAGTGTGCGGCGGAATGATTTGGCCGCAAAGCTGGGATGTGTTCCAAGTCAGGTAAGCTATGTGATTTCCTCACGGTTTACACCCCAAAAAGGATACATTACAGAAAGCCGGCGCGGAGGCGGTGGATATATCCGCATTGTTCGGGCGCCCATGTCCAAAAACGGATATTTGACCCATTTTTTCCACGCCATGGGCGACAGCATTTCCACAGAAGAAGCGAGGGCTTACATTCGCAATCTACAGGACAACCAAATTATCTCTGCGCGCGAGGCGTCCATTGTTACCGCCGCCCTATGCACTTCCGCACTGGACCGTATACAACCCGCCGGCAGAAATATGGTTCGCGCCGACATATTGCGGCACATTCTCATGACACTTATGCAGTAAGATAAACAAAGTAACGTAGTGTGCGCCGTCATTTACGGCCTGGAAAATATAGAAAGGAACAAGAAAATGAAATGTACAAAATGTAATGCAAAAGAAGCTACTGTATTTTACAGAGAAAATATCAATGGAAAAGAAACCAAATATGCCCTGTGCGGCGACTGCGCGGCTGCAATGGAAAAAGAAACGGGAAATCTGTTTGCAGATCCCTTTGGCGGGAACCTCCTAGGCAGTCTCTTCTCCAGTATCCCGCAAAAAACGCAACCACGAAAAGAAGAAAAGAAATGCTCCCTATGCGGTGCCACCTTTCGGCAGCTAGCAGAAAACGGTAAGGTAGGATGCCCCACATGCTACGTCTCTTTTCGAGAAGAACTGGCCCCCACATTAAAGCGGCTTCATGGAACGGCAGTCCATAGAGGCCGCACGCCGGAAAAATTTCAGGCCAAACGCTCGGCTATGGAAAAACTGGCGTCTTTGGAAAAGCAGCTAAAACAAGCTATTGAAACAGAAGCGTATGAGGAAGCCGCAACGCTGCGAGACCAAATCCGTGCGCTGCGCGGACAATAATACAAACGGAAAGGACAGATGAATATGCTTTGGTATGAAACAGAAGGACCGGACGAAGATGTGTTTGTATCCACCCGGGTCCGCCTGGCCCGTAATTTAGTAGATTATCCTTTTGAGCCCCGCCTCACTGAGGCGGGGGCAAAAGAGATTATAGAAAAAGCAAAATCGGCGCTCGCAGAAAATGAAGGCTATACCTTTATAGATTTTGCTAAGGCAGAAGACACCGAAAAACAATCTCTTGTGGAAAAGCATCTGGTAAGTCCGGAATTTGCAAGAAAGACTACACCTTGTGCAGTAATAGAAAATGAAAAAAAACAGGTAAATGTTATGATTTGTGAGGAGGATCATTTGCGGATTCAGTGTATCCGCAGCGGCTTTGATCCCCATGGAGCCTTAGCTGCCGCCAGAGAAGCAGACGCAGCCATTGACACATCTCTCCAGGTGGCCTTTGATGAGGAACTAGGTTACCTCACCCACTGTCCCACCAACCTTGGCACAGGACTACGGATCTCCGTAATGCTGTTTTTGCCTGCCCTGACCATTACCGGCAGAATAAAAAGCATTCAAGGACAACTGTCCAAAATCGGACTTACTGTCCGGGGGACAACCGGAGAAGGAAGTGCGACCAAAGGATGCCTGTATCAATTTTCCAACTGCATAACCCAAGGTGTTACAGAAGAAGAAATTTTGAGCAACCTACGGGAAGCAGCGGGCAGCATCGCCCAGGCAGAGCGTGAAACACGAAAGCAGCTTCTGGAAAACAACGAAGACGCCCTGCGGGATCGGGTGATGCGCGCGCTTGGAACGATGCGCAGCGCATATATGGTAGGCACAGAAGAATTATACCGGCTTTACGCCGAGGTACGTATGGGTATCGCAATGGGTATCTGCAACGAAATAACCTATACGCATTTGGACGCGCTGCTGATCCGTTGTATGCCCGCAACGCTCACCCTCCAGGCTGGAAAAATTCTGTCTGCTGCTCAGCGCGATAAGCTGCGCGCCCAAATGCTTCGGACAAGTATGCAGCCGGTAAAAAAATAAACAGGGAAAGGATTTTTAATTATGAGCAATAGATTTACGCAAAAAGCACAGCATGCGCTAACCCAGGCGCTTGCCACCGCCCAGGAGATGGGGCATACCTATGTTGGTACGGAGCATATCCTTATGGGCCTTCTACTGACACAGGACAGCATCGCCAGCCGAATCCTTACGGAACGGGGTGTAGGCGCCGAGTCTACAAAAGAGTTGATTGCCTCCTCTGTGGGAACTGGTTCCCCTTCCTCCGTATCTTCGGCTGACATGACGCCAATGACCAAAAAAGTCATTGAAGAAAGTGCCTTTGCCTCCGCCCGGATGTCTCATAGTTACATTGGCACAGAGCACCTGCTGCTTGCAATCATCAGTGAAACTGAAAGCTTTGCAAACAAGCTGATCCGGGCGCAGAACGCGTCTGTCTCCGATGTAAAAAACGATTTATTTGATTATTTCGGCGCAAGCTTTGAAGAAGAACGGGGAGAAATGTCTCAAAAGTCTGCTGCAAAGGCAGAAAAGGACACCGTTCCCGGCGCTCCTACCTTGTCCAAGTATGGCACAAACCTGTGCAAATTAGCCAAAGAAGGCCGTATTGATCCGATTATCGGACGAGATACTGAAACGGAGCGCGTCATCCAAATTTTGTCCAGAAGAACGAAAAACAACCCCTGTCTCATCGGGGAACCCGGCGTTGGTAAAACCGCTGTGGTAGAAGGGTTGGCACAGCAGATTGCCGACGGCACTGTTCCGGAAAATCTGCGTGACAAAATTATCGTAACGCTGGATATTTCCTCTATGGTAGCCGGAGCAAAATACCGCGGCGAATTTGAAGAACGTATGAAAGGTGTTATGGAAGAGGTGGCCAAAGACCCCCGAATCATCCTCTTTGTGGACGAAATTCATACCATTATCGGCGCCGGCGGCGCAGAAGGCGCCGTAGATGCGGCAAACATTATTAAACCGGCGCTGGCCCGGGGCGCAATGCAGCTGATCGGTGCAACGACCATCGATGAATACCGCAAGCATATTGAAAAAGATGCGGCACTGGAGCGACGGTTCCAGTCTGTCATGGTGGGAGAGCCTACTCCGGAAGAAGCAGTGCAGATTCTCATAGGACTGCGGGATAAATACGAGGCACACCACAAACTGAAAATATCCGACGACGCTATTGAAGCGGCCGTACAATTGTCTGTGCGGTATATTGGGGATCGTTTTCTGCCGGACAAAGCCATCGACCTGATTGACGAGGCAGCCTCCCGCCTGCGAATTAAAGGATTTACGCCAACACCTGAGGCAAAGGAATTAGAAGAAAAGCTGCGCAGTGTCACTGCTGAAAAGGAAGAAGCAATTTTGGGTGAGGACTATGAACGCGCTGCTAAACTGCGGGATAGCGAAAAAGCGCTGCAGGAGCAAATGGACTCTATGCGAAAAGATCCCATGCAAACTACAGACGCAGTAGTCGGACGCAACGATATCGAGGATATTATTACATCCTGGACCGGTATCCCTGTGAAAAAGCTAGCGGGAGAAGAAAGTGAGCGGATGCTTCACCTGGATCAGCTCCTTCGGGAACGGATTATTGGTCAAGACGCAGCCGTAGAGGCAGTCGCTAAAGCAATTCGCCGGGGCCGGACCGGATTGAAGGATCCGAACAGGCCTGTAGGCTCTTTCATTTTCTTAGGCCCTACAGGAGTAGGGAAGACGGAACTGACCAAAGCGTTGGCAGACGTAATGTTCGGCAATGAAAACGCCATGATTCGCGTAGATATGTCCGAATATATGGAAAAGCATAGCACTTCTAAAATGATCGGCTCCCCCCCTGGATATGTAGGATACGATGAAGGCGGGCAACTGACAGAAAAAATCCGCCGTCATCCCTATTCTGTCGTTTTGTTCGACGAAATTGAGAAAGCGCACCCTGACGTATTCAACATTCTGCTGCAGATTCTGGAGGATGGTATCCTCACAGACGCCCAGGGAAGACGGGTAGATTTTAAAAATACCGTTATAATCATGACGTCCAATGTAGGTGCCGGAAATATTGTAGAGCCCAAAAAATTAGGTTTTGCGCCGGATAAAGACAACGGTGACGCGGATATGCGCCGTGACGTAATGGACGCGCTGAAACGGACTTTCCGGCCGGAATTTTTAAACCGTGTAGACGAAATTGTAATCTTCAATAAGCTGACAGACACAGACATCCAAAAAATCGCCGGGCTGATGCTTCAGGAGGTCGCGGCGCGTATCGAAGCCCAAGGCATTCACATCACCTTTGACGATGCAGTCGCTGCGATCCTGGCGAAGGAAGGTTTTGATCCGGTATACGGAGCAAGACCGCTGCGCCGAGCCATTGTTCGGAAGGTTGAAGACAGCTTTTCGGAAGAAATGCTGTCCGGTCGGATCCGAGAAGGCGACCAGGTGCGAGCCGTTCTGCAGGACGACGCGATTGTATATGAAAAAGAAGATAAGAATTAACGTTCAAAAGCAAACAAAGCTCCCCAAATCGGGAGCTTTGTTTATCATTATTTCTTGTAGTAAATATGGTCAAACGCATTGGCATAGAGCGTGCCCATCAGCTTGCAGCTATTCACCGTAGGGTGTACCCCATCCTCCGACCAGTACTGCGCGTCTCGCTCCACACAGGCGGCTGCAAAAATGCCGTCCAGAGGAATGAACGCGTCTGCATACTGCCGCGCCAGCTTGCGGGTAATTAGTATTTTAGGAAATACATCCTCCCGGAAAAACTCCTTATCCTGTGCCGGCAGAAGAAATTGCTCCATCATAAGAATTTTGGCATTTGTCTTTCTTTTGATTTCTTCCAAAATAAACTGATAATTTTCTTCAAATTTTTCGTTCGGCAGCCATTCTCTTGTCTCAGCCCGGTGCCATGTATCATTGACACCGATTAAAACAGATACAAAATCCGGCTGCAAATCTATGCACTGTTCTTTCCAGCAGGCTACCAAATCGCCGGTTTGTCTGCCGCTGAGTCCGTAATTTATAAATTCCAGTTCCAGATACGGATGCCGGTTTTGTATCTCTCTTGCCGCATAATACGCATACCCGCCGCCTAAATGATGACAGTCACTCCGATCCCGGCCTCCGTCTGTTATGGAATCTCCCTGAAATAAAATTTTCATTTTTCTTCCCCTTATGTGCTGCATTTATTTTTCATTGTCCGGAATTGCACCGGCACATTGCAGTCCTTCAAAATTTTTCTGGCGCAGAACTTCGTAAACGCCGATGGCCACTGCGTTAGACAAATTCAAGCTGCGCAGTCCCTCCCGCATGGGAAGGCGCACACAGCGTCCATAATGCTGCTGCAAAAAGTCTTCCGGCAATCCCTTCGTTTCTTTTCCAAATAACAGATACACCTCGTTTGGATAAGTAATCTGTGTATAATCTTTTTCTGCCTTTGTAGAAAAACAAAAAAAGTCCGCATTGGGATGCTTTTCAAAAAAATCCCCCAACCCTTTATAATAATGAATGTCCAAACTGTGCCAATAGTCCAGCCCCGCCCGCTTCAGTTTTGCATCGTCAATACAAAACCCCAGCGGCTCCACCAAATGAAGCGATGCACCGGTTGCCGCGCAGGTACGGGCAATATTTCCAGTATTTTGCGGGATTTCCGGCTCCACTAAAACAATATTGATATGCATTGTATTTTTTCCTGTCTTACATAATTTGTTCCTCAAAAATTATAGCATCCCACATATCTTTTGTCTATAGCCTGCACTGTAAATTTTCATTTTTTTCTTTACATTCGGGCATAGTTGTTGTACAATAATTATAATTATTGTACAATTTTAAATTGGTTGACAGAAATGCGGCGGTTGCTGCAAATTCAGATTTCTGAACCCGCCGGATCCTGTGCGCCGGTAAAAGAAAGTGTGTTTGAAACATGGGTCTCATGACAAAAATATTTGGTACTTACAGTGACCATCAAATCAAAAAAATCATTCCTATTGTAGATAAAATAGAATCCCTTGCGCCGAAATATAAAGAAATGTCGGATGAAGAAATGCGCGCCACTACAGACAAGCTGCGGGGAGCGCTTCAAAACGGTCAGACATTGGACGATATTCTTCCGGATGCCTATGCCTTGGTACGTGAAGCTGCCGAACGGGTGCTTGGCAAGCGTCCCTTCCGCGTTCAGCTTATGTGCGGTATCCTGCTCCATCAAGGCAGAGTCGCAGAAATGAAAACCGGTGAAGGCAAGACCCTTGTGGCTGTACTTCCCTCTTATTTGAACGCCCTGGCAGGCAAAGGGGTACACGTGGTCACCGTCAACGAATACCTGGCAAAAATGGGTCAGGAGGAGATGGGTCGTATCCATGAATTTTTGGGACTGACCACCGGTTTAATTATTCATGATCAGACAAAAGAAGAAAAGCAAGCGGCCTACAATTGCGACATCACCTACGGTACCAACAACGAATTTGGCTTTGACTACCTTCGGGATAATATGGCCACCTATAAAGAGGGCCAGGCGCAGCGAGGACATTTCTTCGCCATTGTAGACGAGGTGGACTCCATCCTTATTGATGAAGCCCGTACCCCTCTGATTATATCCGGCCACGGCACAAAAACGGACGACCTGTATAAACGTGCCGAGGCTCTGGCCCGCACTATGTCCAAATTTGTAATCAAAGAGCTGGACGCTAAGGTGGAAAATGATCAGGTAGAGCAGGACTATATTGTAGACGAAAAAGCCCGCTCCTGTACACTCACCGCTAACGGTATTAAAAAGTCGGAAGCATTTTTTGGCATCGAAAACCTTTCTGATCCTGAAAATGCAGATATCTCCCACCATATTTACCAGGCCATCCGCGCACACGGCATTATGAAGCGGGATACGGACTATGTGATCAACAACAACGAGGTCATGATCGTAGACAGCTTTACAGGACGTATCATGCCTGGACGCCGGTACTCCGATGGACTGCATCAGGCCATCGAAGCCAAAGAAGGAGTAGAGATCCAGCGTGAAAACCGGACCATTGCCACCATCACCTTCCAGAATTATTTTAGAATGTATGACAAGCTGTCCGGCATGACCGGTACCGCTCTGTCTGAGGAAAACGAGTTCCGGGAAATTTACAGCCTGGACGTGGTAGAAGTCCCCACCAATAAACCAATGATCCGTGTTGACCACAGCGATGTGGTATACACCACTGTGGCCGGTAAGGACAAGGCTGTTATTCGCCAAATTGTCCAGTGCCACGAAAAAGGCCAGCCTGTTCTGGTAGGTACCGTTTCTGTAGAAAAATCGGAAATGCTATCCAAAAAGCTGAAGTCTGCCGGAATTCCCCACAACGTGCTGAACGCAAAATATCATGAAAAGGAAGCTGAAATTGTAGCCCAAGCAGGTAAGCTGGGAGCAGTTACGATTTCCACCAACATGGCGGGCCGTGGTACAGATATTATGTTGGGCGGCAACGCAGAATTTCTTGCCAAACAGCAAATGCGTAAGGAAGGTTATGAGGAAGAAATTATCATGCTGGCCACCGGCTCCTCTCAGTCTGTCTCCGATGAGGTGATAGAAGCAAGAGAGCATTACCGTACTCTTTACGATAAATATAAAGAAGAAATCCGCCCGGAAGCTGAAAAAGTCATTGAAGCCGGCGGACTGTTCGTCATTGGTACGGAACGGCATGACGCACGTCGTATCGACAACCAGCTTCGAGGCCGAAGCGGACGACAGGGCGACCCGGGTGAATCTCGATTCTATCTATCCCTGGAAGATGATTTAATGCGTCTGTTTGGCAGTGATCGCATTCTCGGAATGGTTTCCCGTTTGGGAATTACTGAAGATGATCCCATTGACGCCCGGATTCTTTCCAACTCCATTGAAAGCGCGCAAAAACGTCTGGAAGACCAAAACTTTGATCGCAGAAAGAACGTGTTGTCCTATGACGATGTAATGAATCAGCAGCGCAAGGTCATTTATCAGCAGCGGCAGGAGGTGCTGGAGGGCGGTTCTCTGCGGGATAAAATGCTTGCAATGATCCAGTCGACCATTTCCGATTCCATTTCCCAGTTTCTGCATGAGGACGATACGGCGCTCTGGGATATCGCTTCCCTCAAAAATAAATATATGGGACTTCTCTGCCAGGACAGCGACTTTACGGAGCTTCCTCAAAATGCTGGACAGGCGCGGGACGCAATTCGTTCTCAGCTTCTGGATAGAGCCATGAAACTCTACGAGGAAAAGGAGCAGAAACTTTTTGGAGAAGAGACCTTCCGGGAAGTGGAACGCGTGGTATTGCTGCGCAACGTAGATTCCAAGTGGATGGACCACCTGGAAGCGATGGATTCTCTGATGGACTCCATTGGATTGCAAGCCTATGCACAGCGTAACCCGATTAGTGAATACCGGATTGCCGGCGCAGATCTCTTTGATGAGATGATCACTATGATCCGGGACGACACCGTTCGGATGCTTTTATCCGTTATGCCCCGCCGCCAGACAATGCAGCGGGAACAGATTATTCAGCCGGTTTCTGCAGGATTTGTCGGAGCCGGAGACGGAACGCTGAAGAAAAAGCCTGTGGTAAAAAAAGCTGCTGAAAAAGTAGGGCGCAACGACCCTTGTCCTTGTGGCAGCGGCAAGAAATATAAAAAATGCTGCGGAGCAGGTACAATTAAAGATGAAAACACATAAGCAAAAAAAAGAGCCTCTTGGTCTCTCCTGGATCGGCGCAGGCATGATTTTTCTGTGCAACCCGATGATCAACATTGTTGATATCCTGCCAGATTTTATCGGACTGCTTATGATCATGCACGGGCTGTCTAAAGCTGCAGAGGTCACCGACCACCTAGGAGACGCCCGGGACTGCTTTACAAAGCTGGCAATTTTAAGCGCGGCCCAATTGGGCATTGTTTTCACATTGCCTTTCAATACGGATTCCTACACCATGCTGATGGCTTTTTCCTGCGCAGTGGTAAGTGCAATTTTGTTTGTGCCAGCTATATCTCATCTGTTTGCCGGATTTTCCTATATTGCTCTGCGTACTGGCGCCGCATCTCCAAGTGCAGTTCCATCCAGGGGAGCACTGCGGGGGAAAAATCAAAAATATTCCAGTGTGAGGGCGCTGCAGTTTCTCACCTACGCAGCATTCTTCGCCAGAGCCGCCGGATCCGTTCTGCCGCTTGTCCCAAGTATTTTTGTCAGCGATTATGTGGGCGTACCAGGCGTAAACTGGGCGCAGTATATTGGTGTTTTATATATCTTTTCTTGGATTGTCGGATTGGCGGTGAGTATTCCCTGGCTGCTGCGCTTTCGGCGGTATATTAAAGGAATGTGCGCCGATACCGTGTTAACTGGCTCCCTTTGGCAGAAATATACCGATGAGGTTTTGCCGGATAAAGGCTATTTGGCCGCAAAAAAAATGCGGACTATTCTGATTTTTGCAATCATTGCATGCGGGCTTTGCTTTTCCATATACATGGATTATGTAAATATTCTGCCGAATATATTTGCAGCGGCATTTCTTATTGCGGTCTTTGTGTATCTAAAAAAAGACTGCAAAAAGCAGGCAGTGTGGGGCATCGTCCTATGCGTACTCCTTGGTGCATGCTCCATCCTTACAGAGATTTGGCTTGTGGACTATACAGGCGGAATCAACCATTATACCCCCGCATCCTTTGCTATGGGAGTCAAACACGCTATGACCCTGTATCCAAAAATTATGGTCTCTTCTTGGGTGGAAGCAATTTGGGGGATGGTTGCGTTTGCCTTGTGCTTGTACGTCCTGCGGCGAGTAATCCTATCCCATATAACTGCGTTTGCAGGCCGCCTTTATAGAACAGAGGACCAGGCCGTTTCAGAACTTGCCCGTCTGGAAAAGGGCATACAAAAACGCATACGATTCACCGCTGCTGTCGGTGCCATTGCTCTATTGCTGGGCGGGGCATATTCCAGCATTGCCCCTTGGGCATCGGAAATCTGGATTCTGAATGGATTGGCAGTGGGGCTATTCACTTATGGAATGTACAAAGTATATGCCTATATCAACGAAAATCTGTATTTGCGCATTCTGCGTAATCATTAAAAAAGCTATCGGATATCCGATAGCTTTTTATTTTAAAAAATATTTTTTATTCCTCTGCAAACAACTCACCGGACAGGTATCGTTCTCCCGTATCCGGAAGCAGTACTACAATCGTCTTACCCGCATATTCGCTGCGCCGTCCAAGTTCTATCGCAGCCCAAAGAGCCGCGCCGGAAGAAATACCTACCAGCACACCTTCTTCTCTGCCAATCTCCCGGGCTGCCGCAAAAGCATTTTCCCAGGATACCGTAAGTATCTTATCATATACAGTTGTATCTAGCACTGCAGGCACAAATCCCGCACCGATTCCCTGAAGCTTGTGCGGTCCTGCCGCACCGCCAGACAATACAGGAGAAGCGTCCGGCTCTACGGCAATCACCGCAATACCAGGCTTTTTTTCTTTCAAGTATTCTCCCACACCGGTGATCGTACCGCCGGTTCCTACGCCTGCCACAAACACATCCACCGCTCCGTCTGTGTCCTCCCAAATTTCCGGACCAGTAGTATTTCTGTGAGCTGCCGCATTGGCAGGATTGTCAAACTGTCCTGGAATAAAGCTGTTGGAATATTGCTCTGCCAGTTCCTGCGCCTTTGCAATGGCGCCTTTCATTCCAAGCTTTCCGTCCGTCAGTACAAGCTGCGCACCATATGCCTGGATCAGTCTGCGTCGCTCCAGCGACATAGTATCCGGCATAACGATAATCGCACGATATCCTCTTGCCGCGGCAACTGCGGCAAGACCGATACCCGTATTTCCGGAGGTAGGCTCAATAATCACCGTGTCTGGTCTGAGTACACCCTGCTTTTCCGCATCGTCCAGCATAGATAGCGCCACTCGGTCTTTGACGCTTCCACCAGGATTGAAATACTCCAATTTTGCAAGCAGGTTTGCCTGTAAACTATGCCGCTGTGCCAGCCTTCCAAGCTGCAGCAGAGGCGTTCTGCCAATTAACTGCGCAGCAGATTCATAAATTTTTGCCATGTTTATTACCTACCTTTCTTTGCAACGGACGACAGCTTCCCTATGCTTAGAGGGATATTTGTTTCTATCAAAACTGCGGCACTACTGCGCCTTCATATTCCTCTTCAATAAATGTCCGCACTTCTTCACTGCATATGGCCTTAACCAGCGCCTGAATTTTTTCTTGACTCTCATTTCCTTCCTTTACCACTACCGCATTGGTATATGTCTTGGCCGCATCGGAATCCGCAGCCTCTGCAGCCAGCGCATCTGCAATTTTCAGTCCGCCACCGATTGCATAGTTTCCATTGATTACCGCGATATCCACATCCTCCAGCGACCGCACCAGCTGCGCCGCTTCAATCTCTTGGAACTTTAAACCCTTTTTATTTTCTGTAATATCCAGAACCGTTGCCGTCAGTCCTGCATCTTCCCGTAATGTAATCAGTCCCTGTGCCTCCAGCAAAAGAAGAGCGCGCGCTTCGTTGGTCGTGTCGTTGGGCACAGACACTACCGCACCGTCGGCCAGCGCATCCAAAGAATCACACTTGCCGGCATATATGCCCAATGGCTCATAATGTACATTGGCTACAGAAACCAAATGCGTTCCATTTTCCGTGTTGAAATCATCCAAATATTTTAAATGCTGAAAATAGTTTGCGTCCAACTCCCCGCTTTCCGTAGCGGTATTAGGCAGTACGTAGTCGTTGAATTCCTTGATCTCCAGTGTATAGCCGTCTTTCTCCAAAACCTCTTTTACCACCTGCAGAATTTCTGCATGCGGTGCGGGAGACGCTCCTATTTTTATGGTTTTATCATCTGTTTCCTTACCGCAAGCGGCAAAACCTAAAACGCTGACAGCTGCAAGAGACAGCGCTGCAAAGAGAGAAATAAACTTTTTCATAATAAATTGTTTCCTTTCTAATTTTATCTTTTTATACGTTTATCTGTTTTGAAAGCGACACGCATACCCACTTCCTGGAAAATCTGTACGATCACTACAAGGATCAACACCGTAATCAGCATCACTCCATCCTCATAGCGATAATATCCATAATTGATAGCGATTGCACCAAGACCACCGCCGCCGGTAAAACCAGCCATTGCCGAATATCCTAAAATAGTTGTGATAGCGATTGCACTGCCCACGATCAAGGATGGTTTTGCCTCCGGGAGCAGCACTTTCCAGATAATCTGCAGCGGTGTGGCTCCCATGGATTCTGCCGCCTCAATTACCCCTGCGTTTACCTCTTTTAAGGAGGATTCCACCATTCGTGCCACAAAGGGAGATGCCGCCACTACCAGCGGCACAATCGTGGCTGTCGATCCAATGGTCGTTCCTACCACTGCTCTTGTAAACGGAAGAATCGCAATTAAGAGCACAATGAAGGGAACAGAGCGCAACAAATTTACAATAGTGCCCAAAATTATGTGAATTGGCTTGTTTCTACAAATGCCGTTTTCACTTGTAATATATAAAACAATTCCCACAGGAATCCCGATTATATATGCTATTCCCGTAGAAACTACAACCATGTACAGCGTCTCAAGAATCCCTGTCAGCAGGGTTTGCAGCATTCCACTGTTCAGCATTGATCCGCATCCTCCTCACTGTATTGTATTTTCTGTTCTGTCAAATATGTCCGCACTCTAGCGCAGGATGCACTGTTATTTGGCAATTGCAAAATCATTTGTCCAAACATCTTCCCGCCGATATTCTGCGTGTTTGCCTGCAGAATATTCACCGGAGTTCTGCACTCTAAAATTAAATTGGACAGCACCGGAGAAAAAGCAGATTGTCCGTCAAATACAAGACGCAGCAGTGGGCCGTCGTCTATCTTTTGTACAGCTTCATTTTTAGGAAGAATCAAATCCCTTGCTACTGTCGATTTTGGCGCCAGAAATACGTCTCGAACAGGGCCGCATTCTACAATTTGTCCCGCCTCCATAACCGCCACTTTGTTGCAAATTTGTTCTACTACCTTCATTTCGTGGGTGATTACCACAATGGTAACTCCAAGCTTTTGATTAATATCGCGAAGCAAGGCCAGAATAGAACGGGTTGTATTTGGATCCAGCGCACTTGTAGCCTCGTCGCATAGCAGCACTTGCGGATCGGTCGCCAGCGCCCGCGCTATCGCAACTCTCTGCTGCTGTCCGCCAGACAACTGGGAAGGATATGCATTTTCCCGATCTGCCAGTCCTACCAATTTCAAAAGCTGCCGGGCTTTTTCTACTGCACGATCTCGAGGAATTTTACTGATCTCCAAGGGATAACAGATATTTTTCAATGCAGTCCGCTGGGACAAAAGATTGAAAGATTGAAAAATCATAGACATGGATTTGCGCGTCTTCCCAAGCGCCCTGCGATCCAACTGGGCCAGATTTACTCCATCAAAAAGTACCTGCCCTCCAGTAGGTCGTTCCAAAAAATTGATGCATCGCACCAGAGTGGATTTTCCCGCACCCGAAAGACCGATAATCCCATATATATCTCCCTTTTCAATGGTTAAAGACACGTCCCGCACTGCCTCAACTGAGTTGCTGGCAGTTTGGAAGGTTTTGCTCACATTTTTCAGTTCGATCATCCATACCCCTCCTCGCATAAAAAATATAAAAGAAAAGTCCGGGCGTTTTCAAAAAACTCCCGGACACTTTTGTGCAAATATTTTTCTGCCGTCTATTATATACAAAGCAACGCAGAAAACGCCCGCACATCTTTGTGTGTCCGGGAGTTGAGCATTCGACCGCAACGGAAGTTTGCACGCAAAAGCTTTTCAAATAAATTTTTCATTTTTGGTGCCTCCTTCCTATCTTTCTTTAAGATTGACGATAGTTTAACATGAATTATTAAATTTGTCAAGCTTATTTTAATAATTTACGAGAAAAAACCACTTCAAAAATGCACGAATAAAGTCACAAAATCAGAGTTTTTATCGATTTGTCAGTATTTTTGGCATGCTGCACTTGGGCAGTGTATTTATAATCCAGACGAATCGGCCCATAGGAAAGCTTCGATTGGCGCAGGCCCTCCAACCCTAAATCCTCTTCCCGATTTATATAAAGCGCATCTTTGCCAATGCTTCTCTGAAAGTCCCGGGACAGCACCTGAAAGGCCCCCGCCCTTTCCTTGTCTGCTTTTTCCACATGCACATACACGGTATCTTTATATACTTCCCCAATCGTAAAGCCACAGATTTCTCCTGCTGTCCACAGCACCATACCTTGCATGCCGTAAAGATCAGGGGACTGCAAAATTCTGCACACAGCCGGAAACTCCAAGCCATCTACCGGAGAAGTCTCCGGACTGCGCAGTGCATATTTTTGAAAATATGCTAATACCTGCGACGCATTCTTCTCGCAAATCATCTCACAGGTATATTCCGGATTTTCCCGCACAAACCGGTTGATCAGATTTTTTTGCCTGTGATGCTTTCGTCCCGTTGGATTTTCAAAATCTTTTTTCAAATAAATATAATCCGCCCAATCCCTCTCTGCACGCAGACTGTTTTCTACAATATGCTCCCGCTCAAAAACCTCCTCTACTAGTCCGATACATTCCTCAGGAATAACAGACAACTTCCCACCGCCTTTTTCCAGTATATAGTCTCGCAAAGCTGTTAGTGCCGCCTTATCATCTGGACCCAGAGGATATAAATAACTGCACGGCATTCCATCATCAAAGGCCGCACAAAAATATAAATTGTCTCTTTCAAATGCATATTCCATATCATATGCCTGATGCCACATTTTTATGGTTCCCGGTGCATAGTCGCAAATCCGATGCGCACCTGTATAAATCCAGTTTGTATATTCTCTGTAATATGCATCTATTTGGATGAAATCCAGTTCTGTGATTTTTCGAAAGTTCAACATAAAAAGTACCGCTCCTGCCTGCGACTTTTCTCGCTATTTATTGATTTTAGGGCGCAAAAACAAAGCTTGGCAAATATTACCAATTTATTTCCGGCAAATTTGTTAAAATTTTTACACTGTAAATACTTGCAATAATTTCCAAATTGTGGTAAAATTCAATTACCATAAATTACCACATACGGAGAAAATAACCATGGACAAGATGAAAGTTTTAGTTGCTGATGAAAACACTGAGAGCAGAAGAATGTGCAAAGAGGCACTGATGCGTGCCGGGATCCGTTTTGTTGATGAAGCCTCAAACGGAGAAGAAGCGCTGACCTACATAAACCGCAACCATCCTGATGTTGTCATTGCCGACGTATGGCTGTCCCGGCTGGACGGGATTGGATTGATCCGGCAGACAATGTCTCTTCATTTCGGCCAGGATAGAGCTCCCGCATTTATAATTGCATCCCTTGTTACCAATCAAAATATTTTTGTAGAAGCGGCCAAAGCCGGCGCAGCCCTCTGCCTGCCCAAACCGCTAGACTATACAAGCTTGTCCGAGCATGTAGCGTCTATTTACCGCGGCAGAGCAGACGGATCCATTTCAGTAGGATCCATCAGCACAACGCCCCCGGATATTGAAGCACAGGTAACGAAAATCATCCATCAAATTGGCGTGCCCGCACATATTAAGGGCTACCAGTACCTGCGTACAGCCATTCTTCTCACCATCAGCGACAGTGATATTATCAACTCCGTAACAAAAGTGCTCTACCCCTCTGTTGCGAAGAAGTATTCCACCACAACATCCAGAGTAGAGCGGGCAATCCGCCATGCTATTGAAGTAGCATGGGACCGGGGTGATATTGATACACTCAATTCCTATTTCGGCTACACCATTCAAAACAATCGCGGCAAGCCTACCAACAGCGAATTTATCGCCATGATTGCCGACAATCTTCGGTTAAAATATAAGATTCATTAATCCGAGGTTAACCACAATTCTTCCCCGTCTGTCGCAAAAACGATACTTCCCATTTCATCGGTGCGCAGCACGGAGATACCAAGCTCGCTGGCCCGTTCCAGCGTCTGCTGATGGGGATGACCGTATGAATTGTTTAGTCCGCAGGAAGCAATACCCCACTTTGGACTAACTACAGCAAGAAATTCGGGCGTTGAGGATGTGCGAGATCCATGATGGCCGAATTTTAGTATGTCCGCATCCAATTCTCCAGCGGTATATGTCTCCAGCATCAAGCCCTCAGAACGGCTTTCTGCATCTCCTGTGAGGATTAACGAAACATCATCATATTCTACGCGGGTTACTACACTATATTCATTAAAATCACCAAAGTCTGCAAGAGGCGCCAAAATCTGCAGTTTTATTCCGTCGGCATTATATGTATTGCCGACCTGTGCCTCAATAACACGTACACCGCTGTCCTCAATCACACCGATGAGACGTGAAAATGTCATCACATCGTTGGACGCGTCTGTCATAATTACATTTTTCACCTGCAAATTATTAATAATTTTTACAGCTCCGCCTATATGGTCTTCATGGGGATGCGTCAAAATCATATAATCCAAAGAATCCGTATAGCCTCGAATATATCGAGCAGTCTCCTCTGCAGAGGCTGTAGGTCCTGCATCGACAAGCACTGCTGCGTCATCTGTAAGAATCAGTGTACTATCTCCTTGGCCCACATCAATAAAATGAATCTCGCATTCTGCAGAAAGCTGGCGTGCATTGCCTCGGATCCAAACATCCCATACAAATATAGCGGCAACAATAATAAAAATAGCCGTCGCCAAAGGAGCGGCGGCCTTTTTTATTGTTCTGTTACCGGATCTGCGTTTCATAGATATCCAACTCCTTTTCTGCAGGCACGTCGCAAAGCAGCAGCGCATAAAAAATACGGCATAACCTTATTCCGGGAATGCACAAGAAAAACCATACGATAGAATACAACAAAGAAATTTGACCAAGCAGGTGAAAATGCAAAGAAGAATAGTCCCACACATGCCATCCAAGCACCAGATTAACAACACACCCGACTGTAAATTCCAGCACGGTAATCAGCAGGCTTCCTTCCAAACATAGAAGAAGCAGCGGCTGTTTTCTTCCTTTGATACTGATGAAAAAAAGGCCGAGAAAGCAAGCCCCTCCCGTAACGCCCATCGTCCAATGGGTATACCCGCGAAACAGTGCTTCCAGAAAGCAATAATATATCCCGCCAAATATAAAGACAAGTGCATATGCCCACAGAGGCAAAGCACACTCAGCATATCTTATCATCGACGTCTCGTTCAAAGCCTGCGGCTCATTTGCAAAGGACGTCATCAATTGCTGCTTTGCAGCTATTATATCATATTGTTTCCATTTTTTCAAATATAATCACCCTTATATGGTTTTTCCATACAAGGGTGATATATACCTGTTAAAATTTACGCAGGTATCTTTCCATTTTCTCCTGTATCGGATGCATCAGTAGTCTCATCCGTCGCAGGTGCTTTTGCAAACAGCTCCTTCACCTCATCTGCGATTCCATTTATATTTCCACTAAGCTCCTCATAGCCGTAGAAAAGACTTCCCCCATATTTGTCTTTTTCTCTGGCATATGCCACCTGCTCGGCCATAATTCCCTGCGGATTCTCCCAATCTGTCTCATAGCGATACGCGGCGTGGCAAACCAGGAGACGTACATCTGTATCCTTTACCTGCTCAGCCCACCAATCGCATAAAATATCATACGGCGCTGCGCTATCCACGGTACGCCAATAAATTTGAGGTGCAATATAATCGATATAACCTCCTTGAATCCATGCCAGTGTGTCGCAATAAATATCCGAGTAGGACTGAGCGCCCCTCGTTTCGCTTCCGCTTTCCCCGCCATACCCGTTTTTCCAAATTCCAAAAGGCGCGACGCCGAATAGACAATCCTTATCCGCCTCTTTAACCGTATCATAAATCAAACGAATCAAACGGTTTACATTGTCCCGACGCCAGTCTCCCATATCCTCGTAGCCTTCACCATATTCCGAAAAAGTCTCCGCATCGGCAAAAACCGCAATACTACTTTCTCCATTTTCTCCAGCAACCGTTTTGGGATAGGGATAAAAATAATCATCAAATACAATTCCAGCCACATCATAGTTTTCTACAATTTCTTTGACCCCTGCAGCAATCAGTTCCCGCACCTGAGGAACGCCGCAATCAAAATACAACTTGCCATCAGCATATTCCACTACCCATTCCGGATGCAGCGCAGCAGGGTGATCCGCCGGCAGCGTATCTTTATTGGAAACACCACCGCCGGTCACACGCAGAGGATTGATCCAAGCATGGACGGATATTCCTGCCTCCCGCGCAGTATCAATCATATACTCCAATGTGTCCAGCGGCAGCTCTCTGGACTGCGACAAATATGCAGACACCGGAAAAACTTGCGAATCGTACAAGGCATCGGCACAAGGACGCACCTGAAAATATATCGTGTTCAGACCAAGTGCCTGCGTATTTTCTACAATTGCATCAATTTCTTTTTGCAGCGCATCCGCATCCATGTCGGTGCTGCTCGGAAAGTCAATATTGGTTACAGAGGCGATCCAAACGCCGGCAATGTCCTCCTGTGCGGCATCAAAGGCTTTCTCGGGAGCCTTCTTGTCCGATGTAAACAGAACAAGTACGATTGCCAGAGAAAAAACCAGAACCAAAGCAGCGCATATGGAAGTTACAACGATGAATGTTTTCCGATCCATTTTGCTCATAGTATCAAAGTTCCTTTCTTTTGTTTCTTCCGCAAAGCCATAGAGCAGCTTCTGAATCATTATACTTGTCCCATGAAAAAATTATGCCTAACTTATCTGAAAAATATTATACCCTTTTATTCTACAAAAAATCTTTATTTTTGTCAATATAAGGAAGAAAACTGTTCCTGTTTGGCAAATACAGAAAATCCCCCCTGCTGCATAACAGCAGGGGGGATCAATGCTTTATTTACTTACAAGCCTCTTCCACTGCAACAGCCACTGCAACAGTAGCGCCAACCATGGGATTATTGCCCATGCCGATCAAGCCCATCATTTCCACGTGAGCGGGAACGGATGAAGAACCTGCAAACTGTGCGTCAGAATGCATACGGCCCATAGTGTCTGTCATGCCGTAGCTTGCAGGACCTGCAGCCATGTTGTCCGGGTGCAGAGTACGGCCTGTACCGCCGCCGGAAGCAACGGAGAAATAGGACTGGCCATTTTCCACACACCATTTTTTATATGTACCTGCAACAGGATGCTGGAAACGGGTAGGGTTGGTGGAGTTGCCAGTAATGGAAACGCCAACCTTTTCCAGCTTCATAATTGCAACGCCTTCCGGCACATTGTCTGCACCGTAGCATTTTACGTCAGCCCGGGGACCGTCGGAATACGGCGTTTCGCTGATCACCTTTACCTGTTCGGTGTAAGGATCAAACGCTGTTTTCACATAGGTAAAGCCATTGATTCTGGAAATGATAAACGCAGCGTCTTTTCCAAGTCCGTTCAAAATAACCCGCAGGGGCTTTTTACGTACTTTATTTGCGTTCAGTGCAATTTTGATAGCGCCTTCTGCAGCAGCAAAAGACTCATGACCAGCCAGGAAGCAGAAGCAATCCGTTTCTTCGGAAAGGAGCATTGCGCCTAAATTTCCGTGGCCAAGTCCTACCTTACGGTTTTCCGCAACACTACCGGGAATGCAGAATGCCTGCAGACCAATACCAATAGCAGCGGCAGCGTCCGACGCCTTCGTGCAGCCTTTTTTCAGAGCGATAGCAGCACCCACAGTGTACGCCCACACAGCATTTTCAAAACAAATAGGCTGTGTTTCACGCACGATCTTGTCACAGTCAATCCCCTTTGCCAGCGTGATCTCTTTGCACTCCTCGATAGAGGAAATACCATATTCGGCCAGGATGGGGGTGATTTTGTCTATTCTTCTTTCATAACTTTCAAACAATGCCATAATGCTTCCCCTCCTTACTGCTTGCGCGGATCAATATACTTGACCGCGTCAGCAAATCTGCCATATGTACCGATAGACTTTTCATAAGCCTCTGCAGGACCGTCACCCTTTTTGATAAAGTCTGTCATCTTACCCAGAGAAACAAACTCGTACCCGATTACCTGATCGTCTTTATCCAGCGCCATACGGGTTACATATCCTTCTGCCATTTCCAGATAACGCACGCCTTTAGCCTGTGTACCATACATGGTTCCTACCTGAGAACGGGCGCCTTTTCCAAGGTCCTCCAGTCCCGCGCCTACAGGCAGGCCGTTTTCAGAAAACGCAGACTGGGTGCGGCCGTAAACAATCTGCAGAAAAAGCTCGCGCATTGCAGTATTGATGGCATCACATACAAGGTCTGTATTCAGTGCTTCCAGCAAAGTTTTTCCGGGGAGAATTTCAGCAGCCATCGCTGCGGAATGGGTCATACCGGAGCAGCCGATTGTCTCCACCAAGGCTTCCTCAATCACGCCGTCTTTTACGTTCAGCGTCAATTTGCAGGCGCCCTGCTGGGGTGCACACCAGCCTACACCATGGGTGAGGCCGGAGATGTCTGTAATTTGTTTTGTTTGTACCCATTTCCCTTCTTCAGGCAAGGGAGAAGGACCGTGGTTCGGTCCCTGGGCAACGCAGCACATGTTAGAAACTTCTTCAGAATATGCGATGCTCATAGGTTTATCTCCTTTAAGTTTATTTTTCAACAAATATCATTATAAATCTTTTTTCTCCGTTTTTCAAGTAAGAGAATCAGAAATTTTTTAAATAGAAGGACTTCTTTTCTTGTGCATCCTGATCAGAACTGCAAAATCTCCTGTACTTGGGACAGGGTATATGCCCGGTTCAGACATTCCCGCATTCGTGCGGATCCCCGCATTCCCCGGATAAAATGCGCAGCCCTGCCTCTGGATTCCCGCACACCGGCCTCTTCTCCCTTATCCTGTACAATAGCGGTAACCAGTTCCATGGCTGTACGGAGCACCTCCTCTTCCGTGGGCGGTGCAAAAGAAATACCGGCAAGAGCTGCACGGGCCGCAGCAAATATCCACGGATTGCCCAGCGCCTCTCTGCCGATCATTATTCCATTGCATCCGGTCTCCTCCACCATCGCCAGAACATCTGCCCCACTGCGTATATCCCCATTTCCAATTACAGGAACATCCTCCGGCAGCGCATGACGAACAGAACGAATCACACCATTGTCAGAAGAAGGTGCGTACATTTGACTTCTGGTCCGCCCGTGGACGGCAATCTGGGCAGCCCCGTTTTCCACACAGGCCGCCGCCACCGCTTCCGCATTGATATGCTCCTTGTCCCATCCTGCCCGGATTTTCACCGTTACCGGAATCCGTACAGCCCGAACTACGGCAGCAACAATTTGTCCGCACAAAGCAGGATTTTGCATCAGCGCACTGCCATCGCCGGCGGTAACGATTTTGCGCACCGGACAGCCCATGTTGATATCGATTGCTATTGGCGGATGGGCATAGGATGCGCCCACATAGTCTCCCGATGCAAGCATTGCTGCCGCTTCCCCCATCACAACTGGATCATGTCCAAACAATTGAATGGTACAGTGGTCGTCCCCCTCCGGAATTTTGGCAAGAGTCGCCGTCTTCCGGTCTTTGTATACCATCGCCTGCGCGGACACCATCTCCGTCACGGTTCGATCTGCGCCAAGTCTGCGGCAAAGCAGACGGAAGGGCGCGTCTGTAAATCCGGCCATAGGAGCCAAAATCAAGGGCAGGTGTTTCTTATTATTCATCATCCAGCTTGAGCACCGCCATAAACGCTTCTGGAGATACCTGCACACTGCCAAGCTGGCGCATTTTCTTTTTGCCTTCCTTCTGCTTTTCCAAAAGCTTCTTCTTTCTGGTGATATCTCCTCCATAGCATTTGGCCAGCACATCTTTACGCATAGCCTTTACCGTCTCTCTGGCGATAATCTTTGAGCCAATAGCGGCCTGAATCGGAACCTCAAACAACTGCCGTGGAATATTGTCCTTCAGCTTTTCCGCAATTTTTCTAGCCCTAGCATATGCCTTATCCTTGTGTACAATAAACGTAAGCGCGTCTACAACGTCGCCGTTGAGCAGGATATCCAATTTCACCAGCTCGCTGGGTTCATATCCCTTTACCTCGTAATCCAGCGATGCATATCCCTTGCTCCGGGACTTCAGCGCATCAAAGAAATCGTAAATAATTTCATTTAGGGGCAGTGTATAGTGCAGTTCCACTCGTTGGGTATCCAGATATTTCATATCCAGGTATACCCCTCTGCGGTCCTGGCACAAGTCCATGATCCCGCCCACATATTCCGTGGGCGTAATGATACTCGCTGCCACCATCGGCTCTGCTGCCGCTTCAATTTCGTCAGCGGACGGGAAGTTGCTGGGATTATCAATCTGCAGGACAGTGCCGTCCCGCTTGGTAATTTCATAAATAACGCTGGGAGCAGTAGTAATCAAGTCTAAGTTAAATTCCCGCTCCAAACGCTCTTCTATAATCTCCATATGGAGCAGTCCCAAAAAACCGCACCGGAATCCAAACCCAAGAGCCGCCGAGGTCTCCGGCTCAAAAGTAAGCGCCGCATCATTGAGCCGCAGCTTTTCCAGCGCGTCTTTCGTCTCGTTATATTTCGCGCCGTCCGCAGGATAAATACCCGCATATACCATAGGCTGCACGCTTTTAAAGCCGGGCAGCGCCGCGCTGCATGGACTGTCCGCATGGGTGATGGTATCCCCCACCTGGGTATCGGACACCGTTTTAATAGATGCGGTAATATATCCTACATCCCCAGCCTGCAGACAATCCAGCTTTCGCATTCCAAAAGCTTCCAGAGCGCCCACTTCTGTTACCTCAAACTGTGCTCCGGTGCTCATCAGGCGGATTTTGTCTCCAGGCCGAACAGTACCGTCCATCACACGAATATACACTACAACGCCCAAATAGGCATTGTACGCCGAGTCAAAAATCAGGCACCGCAGGGGAGCGGTTTCGTCTCCGGAGGGGCACGGAATCTGGGAGATGATAGCGTCCATCACGTCCTGAATGTTGAGTCCCGTTTTTGCGGACACCGCCGGGCATCCCTCGGCGGGGATGCCGATTACATCTTCAATCTCTTCCCTGCACTTATCCGGCATAGCAGAGGCAAGATCAATTTTATTGATTACCGGTACGATTTCCAAATCTGCATCTACAGCAAGATAGGCATTGGCCAGCGTCTGCGCTTCAATGCCCTGGGTAGCATCCACTACCAGCAGAGCCCCTTCGCATGCGTTCAGCGACCGAGACACCTCATAGTTGAAATCCACATGTCCGGGCGTATCGATCAAATTCAGTGAATACGTTTCTCCCGACTGATCTGTATAATTGATGCGAACTGCCCGGGCTTTTATCGTAATACCCCGTTCCCGCTCCAACTCCATATCGTCCAGCAGCTGCGCCTCCATCTCCCGGGCGGTGACGGTGTTGGAAAATTCCAGAATTCGGTCGGCTAGAGTGGACTTGCCGTGATCGATGTGGGCGATAATGGAAAAATTGCGGATATGCTTTTGCCGCTCTGAAAGCTCTGCCATATAAATAAACGCGCCGGCAGGCGCTCCTTTCTGAATGGATCCATACTTCTTCATTTTATAGTATACAACATTTTTCATGTTAAAGCAATCAAATACGGTAAAAAATCCGCGAAAGAATTTAGTTTGCCTTGTAGGAGCAATATATTGCATAATTCTCATGCAGCATAAAAAAGAAGGGCTCCTCAAGATTTAAGGAGCCCCTCCATTTGATGGAAAAATAGTACTTTCACTGATATATTTAGCTGCATGTACACACATCGTACGAATCCAGATACTCTTTCGCACCGCACGCGAGCTCTCTAACTCTTTGGTGTGGATGCTCCTTTTCGTAGTATAGACCTACCTGTTTGCACGGTTCATATGTGCCCGTTAGCTCTGTCGCTCCGCATGCGAGCACTCTGACTCTTTCGTGCGGATGCTCCTTTTCGTAGTAAAGGGCTACCTGATTACACGGTTCATATGTGCCCGTAAACTCTTTCGCACCGCATGCGAGCACTCTGACTCTTTCGTGCGGATGCTCCTTTTCGTAGTAAAGGGCTACCTGATTACACGGTTCATATGTGCCCGTAAACTCTGTCGCTCCGCATGCGAGCTCTCTGATTCTTTTGTGCGGATGCTCCTTTTCGTAGTAAAGACCCACCTGGCTGCACGGCTCATATGTGCCCGTTAGCTCTGTATCTCCGCATGCGAACACTCTGACTTTTGGGTGCGGATGCGCCTTTTCGTAGTAAAGAGCCACCTGGTTGCACGGTTCATATGTGCCCGTTAGCTCTGTTGCTCCACATGCGAGTACTCTGACTTTTGGGTGCGGATGCGCCTTTTCATAGTAAAGAGCCACCTGTTTGCACGCTGCTGTTTCTCCCGTATAATGTCCCGTTGCGCAAATCTTACACGTGCCATAACATTTGTGCGGATGTGCATTTTCGTAATAAGTATTTGTATACGAAGCGGCGTATGTTCCCATCCCCCGCAGTTCCCCGCAGGATGTACATTGCTCGTAATTCTGATGCGGGTGCGTTCCTTCGTACCATACGAATCGGTAAGTATGCGTGTGCGAGCCTGCATACGACGGCGCGCTGGTCAGGTACGTGATGGGGTTTTTAAGGGCAGTACCCACATAAACTTCAAAATGCAGATGCGGTGTGGTTGAATATCCTGTGCTACCAACAGTTCCTATTTGCTGTCCTTGCGTAACTGAATCTCCCACAGTGAATGCAGGTGCGCTTTGCATATGTGCGTATAATGTAGAAGTTCCATCTTGATGGTTTATTTTGACACAATGTCCCCATGTTTGATTAGATGTTCCGCTTGTGGTCACTCCATCCCATGCCTGAGCAAAAGATATAGTTCCAGATTTAACAGCACGAATCGTTGTCCCTGATATTCCTGACCACATAATATCTATGCCACGATGCCCGCCTGCATAGTTTCCATATCCATCATCACTAAATCTGTTATAAGAATATGGCGGAATATGCGTATTCAAGTTCATTTTGTCAAGTGGCAAGCAATATCCATAAATATTTGAGGAGTTTACAGACATTGTATTCATCATACTGTTTTTTTCTAATTCTTGTTGGTTTTCTGCTATCGAATCATCCTCATTAGAAGGCGAAAATACCTGCTTAATTTCGTATGTACCATACAATTCATTACCATGATAAATTTGGATAACCATGCCTGCCTGCAGCTCGCCGTCTGTTACTTCTTCCGCATTATACAAAACTACAGCATAATGGTTATCCGCCCAACGTTTAACGTCTAAAATTACGTCTTGTACGCGATTTCCTTTGCATGCATTTGTCAGCGTCATGGACTCATCGTCAAACTCACATGCGATCCCATGACGGCAATACTCCATATTGGGGTTCTTTTCAACTCCTTGCCATGCTAAAGCTTTGGGTTCGTCATTTGTATCTAAGTCATAAGTATTTGTTGTTTCTTTTGATTCACTGATATTGTTTTCAGTTGAACTTGCCTGCAACGGCAAAGCTAATAATGCTATAGCAATAATAAAGGTTATTAATATTTTTTATTTATGTTTCATTAATAGCTCCAAACAGCTCTAATTTATTAAATATTTGTTTTATAGTGATCTATTTTGAATCATTTCATTTCTATTGTTACAATTGCATTTGGAGTGATCCATTCCTTTTCAGTTGTAAAAACAGCTATTGTTTTATCTTCATATGAAAAAACAGAACAGAAGTTTCCAAATTCTCCACTCTCACCTGTTTCAATATGAGAAATGCCATATATTTCTTCTATATCAGAAATATGTAAGGAATCTGTCAACCCCAAAAACAAATTGTCTGCTGATGAAGTTATTATAGCACTGCATTCAACTTGTGGATTTGGCAGAGAAAAGTTGCTGAAATCATAATTCCCGTTCTCATCTTTTGGTGGCACAGGATATGGATCCCCATTCTTCAATTCTGGGTCCCAATCAATATCGTCCGTCCCCCATATATATCCAAATCCATTTTCAAATATATAAGCCACACCGCCGCTTGGCATTCCAAAGTCAATCAACTCTCCACGTTTATTCGCTATATTGGGATAAGTCATACCCAAATCTGAAAGTAAATCTTCGTTGAATGCAAGCTCGGCTGCAGGCTCCGTGGTTTCCTCTGTGGTCACATTTTCCGTTGTCTGCGCTTCTGTCGTATCCTTCGTAGATTCATCCGGCGTTTTGCCTGGCCCTTCGTTTGCGCATGCTGTAAGGGATACGATCATGATGCATGCAAGGATTGCGCTGATCAGTCTTGTTTTCATACCAAATCTCCTTTTGTAGAAAGATTATTTTTATTAATTATTACAAACAATTTTTTGACTGTATGTCATTTCCAGTCGGACTTTATATTTTTTTACACAGGTTGCCGCAAAAACATGTACATAGATGCTGTCAGTCAGCTGCATGTACACGCACCGTACGAATCCAGATACTCTGTCGCACCGCACGCGAGCTCTCTAACTCTTTGGTGTGGATGCTCCTTTTCGTAGTAAAGACCTACCTGTCTGCACGGTTCATATGTGCCCGTAAACTCTGTCGCTCCGCATGCGAGCTCTCTGATTCTTTTGTGTGGATGCTCCTTTTCGTAGTAAAGACCTACCTGTCTGCACGGTTCATATGTGCCCGTAAACTCTGTCGCTCCACATGCGAGCACTCTGACTTTTGGGTGCGGATGCGCCTTTTCATAGTAAAGAGCCACTTGGTTGCACGCTGCTGTTTCTCCCGTGTAATGTCCCGTTGCGCAAATCTTACACGTGCCATAATATTTGTGCGGATGTGCCTTTTCGTAATAAGTATTTGTATACGAAGCGGCGTATGTTCCCATCCCCCGCAGCTCCCCGCAGGATGTACATTGCTCGTAATTCTGATGCGGGTGCGTTCCTTCGTACCATACGAATCGGTAAGTATGCGTGTGCGAGCCTGCATACGACGGCGCGCCGGTCAGGTATGTGATGGGGTTTTGGAGATTAGATCCTTGACATACTTCAAAATGGAGATGATATGGGTTTATTCCTTCAACATAACCGGTTGCTCCTACATAGCCTACAATTTGCCCTGCTGTTACCATGCTGCCTTTGCTAACTTTCAGATCATCCTGCATATGTGCATATAAGGTAGATAAACCGTTGCCATGATTGATTTTTACATAATATCCCCATGAAGCATCATGATAATGGTATTCTGCTTTTTCCACAGTACCGCTCTTTACTGCACGAACAGGCGTTCCATTAATTCCAGACCATCTAACATCTATGCCGCGATGTGGAGGGTTTCCGGCTCCAAATCCATATGAAATATTAGAGGTAAGATTCATATTATCAATTGGCAAGATAAATCCATACGCATTTGCAGCCGTTGCTTTTACCGGACCTGTTTGTTCAACTGACAGTTTATTACTGTCCCCAAGGGGCAATAGTTGCTCGATTGTATATTCACCATATAAATTATTATCGTGATATATTTCTACAATCATCCCCTCTTTTAATAATCCCTCCGTTATCTCCTGATTATTATATCGTATTGTGGCATAGTGGTTATCTTTATAAAAGCGGACATCCTCCAGCAAACTGGAGACGCGTCCTCCTTCATAAACATTGGTAACAGTCATAGAGTCATCGTCAAAATCAAAATAAAAAGAATGTTCACAATGTTTTTGTGATTGTGCATTTTCCGTTGTTTTAGCCGAAGATATTTCATTATGTTCAAAAGACAAGGGATGCGTGCCATCAGATGTTGAAAAACCTATAAAAGAAACAAATAGAATAGATATTAACAGCAAATAAATCAATAGTTTTAGGCCAGATAAATATTTCATTTGTTTTTCTTTTTTATATTTATAATGTTTTTAAATTTTCAATTATTTCCAAATGGTTTATATACAGTTATCCTTGCGTCTGCCTCTAATTGTTCCTTATCATTGTGATCAATAATAATACGTAATCCGTTATACGAGAAACCGGAACAATAATTATAATAGTTATAGAACAATCCTTCGTCCGCATAACTGCAATCTTCCACTCCTTTTATATTTTCTATATTAGAAATATTAAAGGGAAAAGAAGCGTTAAGGAAAAAGTCTTTTGCATCGATTTGGGAAATATTCCAGCAGGGAATGTCCTGCTTTGGTGTCGGTATTTTTTCAGGAATAAATTGATTGTTTTCATCTCTCGGGATGGGAAAACTTTCGCCATATGCAAGTTCACGACCATAATCGAGATCTTCGTAACCCCACGAATATGCCCCATAACCATTTTCAAAATAAAAGTCTACGCCTTCTCCTCCTACAGTATCTACTTTCTCCCCTCGTTTTTCCACAAGCTGTGGATAAGTCAGTCCAATATCGGAAAGCAAATCTTCGTTGAATGCAAGTTCGGCTGCAGGCTCTGTGGTTTCCTCTGTGGTCACATTTTCCGTTGTCTGCGCTTCTGTCGTATCCTTCGTAGATTCATCCGGTGTTTTGCCTGGCCCTTCGTTTGCACATGCTGTAAGAGATACGATCATGATGCATGCGAGGATTGCGCTGATCCATTTTGTCTTCATAGTAATACTCCTTTTCATGTGTTGCAAATCTCATCGAAAAAAGGCCGCAAAACAAGAAAGGGTTGCGGCCTTATATTGGCAAGATCCTATGAAAAACTGATAGAAACGGGGCTGTAAGATACGAATTACAAAAAAGCTTCATCGAACAGTCTCCTTGACTGATAGTCTTCTGTCTATCTCTAACTTCATTATACTAAATCATTTTTGCATTGTCAACAAGAAACAATATTTCGATCCCGACTTGAGACAAAATGAGGTGGCGCCTTATTAAAAAAAGCGTTGTCCTTGGGCCATATTTATAGTATTTTGTTTATATACAGGTTTATATGAAAATTCTTGCTTCGCTATTGTACTGAAACGAAATATATGATAAAATGACGACATATAACTGGATTATTTTATACATAGAGGTATCATGCATATATGTTGACCACTTCCCATTCCGCGAGTCTCCATGGAATCGACGGCTACATCGTCACCGTGGAGTGCAACGCCAGTCAGGATATCCCGGCTTTCGACATCGTAGGTCTGCCGGACGCCGCTGTCAAAGAAGCCAAACAGCGTGTACGAGCAGCTATGACAAACAGCGATTTTGACTTTCCCGACCTGTCAATTATCGTCAACCTCGCCCCTGCTGATGTAAAAAAGGAAGGGTGCGCCTTTGATCTGGCTATATTCGTAGCTATTCTGCAAGCCGCAGGTACTATCCCAGAACGATGCGATCTCACAAGCCGGTGTTTTATTGGAGAACTGTCCTTCTCCGGCGCCCTCCGGAGTGTGCCTGGGATTCTTTCAATGGTAATTGCCGCAAAAGATGCGGGATTTACAGAGGTATACGTACCCAAAAGCTGCGGCCCGGAGGCGGCTGCAGTGGAGGGGATCTGCATATATGCGGTGGAGGATGTGGTACAGATTGTACGCCATCTGCAAGGCGTGGAGTCGCTCCCTCCCTTTGTCGGTGCAAAATACGATCTGGAAAATTACAGCCTCACGGACTGTAATTTTTCCGATGTAAAAGGGCAAGAACGGGCAAAGCGCGCACTGGAAATTGCGGCGGCAGGCGGCCACAATGTACTGATGATCGGTCCCCCCGGCGCAGGTAAATCCATGTTATCCAGACGCCTTCCAACTATTCTGCCCCCAATGTGTCTGGATGACGCGGTGGAGACCACAAAAATTCATTCCGTATCCGGCATTTTGAAGGAAGGGGCCTCCTTAGTGTGCCAGCGTCCCTTTCGCAGCCCCCATCATACTATGAGTATCGCCTCCCTGGTTGGCGGCGGCGCGCGGCCCAAACCGGGCGAGGTATCCGCCGCACACAACGGCGTGCTCTTTTTAGACGAACTGCCGGAATTTCCCAAAAACGTAATTGAAGGGCTACGCCAGCCGCTGGAGGACGGTGAGGTCACCATTACGCGGGCGGCAGGAAGAATCACCTATCCCAGCCGCTTTATGCTGGTTTGTGCGATGAACCCTTGCAAATGTGGATATTTCGGTTCGCCGCAGCGAAAATGCACCTGCCGCAAAGAGGACATCAAACGCTACCTTGCAAAAATCAGCGGTCCCCTGCTGGATCGTATCGACATTCAAATTGAAATTCCTGCGCTGGAATACGGCGAAATTTCCAACCCTGCACCCACAGAGGATTCTGCCGTCATTCGTGAGCGCGTGATTGCTGCAAGAGCATTTGCCGAGCAGCGTTTTGCGGGCGCCGTCTCCTGCAATGCAAACATGACCGCGCCGCAAGTACGGCAATTTTGTACGGTAGACGCTGCCGGAGACGCAATTATGAAAAACGCCTTTGAAAAATTCGGTATGTCTGCCAGAGGCCACGACCGGGTTTTGAAAGTTGCACGAACGATTGCAGATCTGGACCACAGCGAAACTATCCAGGCAGCACATATTGCAGAAGCGGTACAGCTGCGCAGCCTGGACCGCAAGTACTGGTAAGGGAGCCGTATATGTTGGATTTCAACCGATATTTTCTGCCGGACAGACGAATCTTTTTAGACAATGTACAGTATGAAACGCTGCAGACCCCAAGTTCCAAGGAAGGCAGAAAGCTGAACTGCAAGGACACCATTTTGGCTCAGCGGAGCAATAAATGGATAAAGATTAATTTTAATCGCACATTGACTTTTATGCCGGAAGGGATATTCCGTTTGTCGGTCACTTTCGGGGTATTGCTGCCCTTCAATCCTGCGACAAAAGAGGAAGTCGACTGGAACGGAATTGATATTGCTGCGGCCTTCCGGGAGAGCTGTGGTCCCCTGCTGTCCGCGCTTATGTCCCGCACCTCTCTGCTCATCTCTCAGATTACCTCCTCCACGGGGCAAAATCCGCTGGTAACGCCTGCCGCACCTGTAAACGACGCGACAGGAGAAGCTTGACGAAAGGATACATACGTTTTGAAAAAACCTGTACTAAAAATTCAATATGATTCCCCTGTCATTTTAACCTTTGCATTGCTGGGCCTTTTAGCCTTATTGCTGAACGGCTGGACAGACGGCTGGACAAACACCCATCTTTTCAGCGTATACCGTTCGTCACTGACAGATCCGCTCACCTATGTCCGAATGTTTTGCCATGTGCTGGGTCATGCGGACTGGGCCCACTTTTTTGGAAATATCTGTCTGATTCTGGTATTAGGACCTGTAGTGGAAAGCCGGTATGGCAGCTGGAATCTGCTTTTTTCCATTCTGATTACTGCGCTGGTTTCCGGACTGGTTTATTTTGTGTTCTTTCCAGGCAGCGCCCTGCTTGGCGCATCCGGCATTGTGTTCCTGCTGATTTTTCTCTCCTCCATATCGGGAATCCGGGGAGGCAATATCCCTGTGTCCCTGATTCTGGTAGCGCTTGTCTATTTGGGCAGAGAAGTTTACGATATGATTTTTGTGGCAGACAGCGTATCGCAGTTGACTCATATCATTGGGGGGCTCTGCGGAATCGTATGCGGTACTGCAATGGCCCGCGGCAAGCGGTAGAAATACGCTTTTTTAAAAACAAATAACAAACTTAAGGAGAAAATTTTGAAAATAGAAATAAAAAAACAATGTATCTGTTGCCGTTATCCATCATGATACGCCTCTGATTACAGATGTGCAATCTGCTCTGGATCTGGTTATGTCGGTAAAATATCAAACAAATTGTACGAATATTGCGATCAATAAAGAAGCATTTGCAGACACATTTTTTACATTAAGTACCTGTTTAGCAGGGGAAATACTGCAAAAGTTTATTAATTACGGGATTCGGATTGCCATCTATGGAGATTTTTCAAAATATACAAGCAAGCCTCTGAAAGACTTTATTTATGAAAGTAACAACGGAAAAGATATATTTTTTCAGCCGGATTGTGATGAAGCGATAAAGAAATTGACTACGATAAAATAAATATTTTAAAACCAAAAGGCTGATAACTGTAGTTATCAGCCTTTTCTATTATTTTATCAGCCGCTGGTCTTTTCAGCCGCATACGGAAATGCATGCAAGGTGCCTTCGCTGACCGCTGCATAAAAAACCTCTTTCGGAGAGTTGATATCCATCGCATGCAGCTGCTTGTCCAGCCATTTTTGATCCAGTCCTTCTTCACGCAGCCGGTTCCAGTCTACAATTCCATCCATGATCACAGCAGTATACAGCGTAGCCTTTTCTACTGCTTTCCCCATATCCTGGGGCGTCAGCGGACGATGCTGGGACTTTGGCATAATACTTAGTTTTCCATTTGCTTCTAAAATTACGCATTCAACCTGATCCAGATCAAAATAACCGGCGCTTCTGCAGTGCATAATAAACTCATCCACATCCAGTCGCGCCTTTTTAAAGCTCTTTTTAATTAACTTTCCGTTTCGCAGAAGGATCAGCGGCCTGCCATTGATTATTCCAGCCGCACGCCGGGATTTATTCGTAATCCATGCAAGCAGGATACTGATTCCCCCGTAAACAATCATGGCAATTAGAGGGTCCAAAATTTCATGGGGCAGAGCAGTGGCAAGCTCTGCGCCGATGGATCCAATCGTGATACCATTTACATAATCGAATAAGCTCATTTGCGACATCTGCCGACATCCAATACATTTTGTAATAATAAACATTGCGGCTATCGATAAAATTGCCGCCAACACTGTTTGCAAATAGTCCATTTTACATCTTCCTTCCATCGATACGCTGAAGCTACCTATATTGTTCCCCTATGCAGATATTTTCATCCGCATATTGCTTTTTATAAATAGACACTTGCAAAAATTTAAAAAAGTGTGTATAATAGATTTATAGATGTTTCCATTTTTAACCAACTTATTTATTTGGAAAGGCAGCGAATCATTATGAAATGTCCGTCCTGCGGTTGTGAAGATATCAAAGTAGTAGATTCCCGGCCAGTGGAAGAAAATAATTCCATTCGGCGCAGAAGGGAATGTCTCCAGTGTCACGGCAGATTTACTACATATGAGGTAATTGATGCATTTCAGCCAGTAGTTGTAAAAAAAGACGGATCCAAAGAATTGTTTGATAAAAACAAGCTTTTATCCGGCCTTTTAAAAGCCTGTCAAAAGCGGCCTGTCAACGCGGAAGCAGTGGCCAACGAAATCGAGATTGAAATTCAAAACTCTCTGCGCCGGGAAATCACATCTTCCGAAATAGGGGATCTGGCAATGGAAAAACTGCGTATGCTGGATGCGGTAGCATATGTGCGTTTTGCATCTGTGCATCGGGAATTTAAGGATGTTGAAACCTTTATGAAAGAGCTGCAGACGCTAAAAAACGGGAAATAATATTATATTGACAGAAATGGGGCGCCTTTCTCCACGAAAGGCGCCCCATATTTAGTTAGCCCTCGTACTGTACTGCCGCGCTGGAAAAATCAATATAATCTGCAGGATTTACAGAAACACCGTTTATCTGCAGTTCAAAGTGTAAATGCGGTTCTTGGGCGATCTCCACAAGTGCGCTTTCTCCTGCCGCCGCAACAATGTCCCCTGCCTTTACGCTTGTACCCACAGCAATTCCTGCGGGAAGTTCCGCATGCAGATTCGCATATGTGCTCACTCCACCACCCGCATGAGCGATAGACAAACATTTTCCCATCATAGGATCATCCCAAATTTCCTGAATCACACCATCCGCCGATGCATAAATGCTTTCTCCGGCGCCAACGCTGATATCCACGCCTTTATGGGTACGGTAATCATTCATTGTAGCAGAAAATACCGGCACATCCATGCTGTAATTCTGTACGATCTTGCCGCCGGTAGGATTGACAAATGTTGGCAGCTTCTCTTCTGCTTCTCCATCCACATGGACAGTAGTATCTGCAGAACTGTCTGCCTTCGTCTCTCCATCCTTTTCCGCCAGTTCATCAGATCTGTCATTTTTTTCGGCCAATGCATCGTCTGCAGCATCTGTATCCGATTTAGTGGTCTCCTCCACTCGGCTGGTCGGCTTTGTCGTTTCAGCCGCATCTGTATTCACATTGCGTACCACAGCTCCGGCAATCGCAACCACTACGGCAATCATCATCAAAATGACAAGCAGTGTCACATACAAATTGGCTCTGGAATTTTGCTTGCTGTTATTGTTCATTTTTCCTGCATCCTTTCGGTTATAGGTTACGATGGTATTGTAGCCACCCCTAGGGATTTTATACAGGAATTTCTTCTTTTTCACAATTCCTTCATTTTTGTCTCTGGTTGACACAAAACTGCCTTTGTGATAAAATATTGGCACTACCGCAGAAAGGCACGGATACAATTATGATTAAACTGGAAAGAACCAGCGTGATGAACCTGGATACCGCTATTCGCGGCGCGAGAAATCCTCTGAACAGCTGGAACAGAAGTGATAGCTTCTATGATGCTCAGGGCGCTTTTGTTTTGGGAGCCAACGATTTGGACCTAGCACACCGCCTGGCAGTTTCCGGTTCAGACCACCGCAAATATCTGCGTATGGTTTTTGTATCCGTAGACATCACCGCTCCCCTGTACTGGTGGAAGGAATACGACACCTACAAGGTAGGCACAGTGGCCAATTCCACCAGCACCATGCACAAAATCCATGCCGCTCCCTTTTCCCGCAGTGATTTTAGCTGCGAGCGCATGAGCGATGGGGCCCTAGCCTGTCTGGACAATGTAATCGCATACCTGGAATCCGCACGGCTGCTCTATAATGAAACGAAAGATAAAACCCACTGGCACGACATGATTCAGCTTTTGCCTGCGTCCTACAATCAAATGCGCACCTGTACCATGAATTATGAAAATCTAATCAACATATATTATGCCAGACGTAATCACAAATTGCAGGAATGGCACGTATTCTGTGATTGGGTTGAAAATCTTCCGTACGCACAGCAGTTGATTCTCGTCAAAAAGGATACTGCCGCTGAAAAATAACGCGTCCACAGAAAGGATACGTCACCTATGCATCAAGACGCCACAAAGTCCCGGCTGGACGCCGGGAGACGAGCAGGTATTGTAGGCATTGTCTGCAATATTCTGCTGTTTCTTATAAAGATTACCACAGGCGTGCTTACCGGCAGCATGTCCATTGTGGCAGACGCAATCAATAATCTGTCCGACGCGGGTAGTTCTGTTTTCGTTTTGGTCGGATACGTGTTTGCCGCCCGCCCCGCAGATAAAGAGCATCCCTACGGTCATGCCAGAGCAGAATATCTATGCGGCCTTTTTATTTCTATTATCGTGTGTGTGCTAGGAATTGAACTGCTGCGCAGCTCCGTTCAGCAGTTGTTCGACGGCGGCAGCGGCGCGGCGTTCAGCGTTGTTTCCATTGTTGTTATGAGTGCAACAGTCGCCGTCAAAGGAGCCATGGCGCTATATTATCATATGATTGCCCGTCGGATTGGATCGCAGGCGCTGCGCGCCTCTGCGGTAGACAGCATCGGCGACATGTGCGCCACCGGCGCGGTAGTCGCTGCCATGTTTCTCTCTAAGATTACAGGTCCTCTAACAGATGCGGTACTTGGTTGTATCATTGCCGTCTATATTCTGGTTCTTGGTATAAAGCTTACCAAAGAAGCTTCCGGTACATTGATTGGCACAGCACCGGACAAGGAATTTACAGCACAGATTATCCGTCGGATCCGGGAATATGACGGAGTTCTGGGAATCCACGACTTGGTAATCCACAGCTACGGCAGGGACCGCTGCTTTGTATCGGTACATGTGGAGGTAGATGCGGAAGAAAATGTACTGGAGTCCCATGATCTCATCGATAATATTGAAGAGGATTTTCGGCGGGAACACGGAATCCATATGGTAATCCATATGGATCCAATTCAATATAAAGACGCGCATGTAAATGAAATCCGCGCCAAGGTCGCCGGCATCATCGGACAGATTTCCTCCCAGTATTCTTCCCCTGTTTCCATGCATGACTTTCGCATCGTATCAGGCGTTACCCACTCCAATTTGATTTTTGATGTGGCAATCACCAATGATTTTCCGCTCCGAGACGAAGCGCTCAGCGCCGAACTGCAGGAAGAAATAAAAAGGCTGGATACCAGCTACAACGCGGTGATCACTGTAGATAGAGAATACTCTTCCAACCGGTTTGGAAGTAAAATGGAATAACAGGCATGCCAAAGGCATGCCTGTTTCTATTAATATATCTTTTACTGGATCGGAGAAAACTCCTGACATGCTTCCAAAATAATTTCACGCTCCACAAAAGGCTGCTTTTTCCCGCAGACAAGCTGATATGTTTCGTGTCCCTTTCCTGCAAACAAAACGATATCTCCCTCTTGCGCCAGCTCCACCGCTCGAAAAATGGCTTTTCGCCGATCAACAACACACTCATAATTGCTGTCTGCATCCATATAGGATGCAATATCATTGACGACATTCTCCGGCGGCTCAAAATCTGGATTGTCGCTGGTAATGATACAATAATCCGCCAAGGCGGACGCTGCCTGCGCCAACTCCTTCCGCCGTCCTTTTGTACGTCCGCCAACAGATCCAAACACGCAAATGAGCCGGCTGGGTTCATACTCCCGCAAGGTTTTCAAAGCGCTGGTCAAGCTAAGTCCGTTGTGAGAATAGTCCACAATAAATGTTCGACCGGCTATACCCGGTACAATTTCAAAGCGCCCCTGGACAGGAGTTTTCTCCAACACACTGGCGGCAAAATCCCGACTGATCTGGAAAAGCTCACAAACGGCAAGCGCCGCCAGTCCGTTATATACGCTGAAAATTCCCGGCGACAACAGCTGTACATGCTCCGTTCGGTTGCCTTTGTGACAATAAAACGCAACGCCCAGCGCCGTAGACGTTCGATAACGGGCGAGATCAAAAGCATTATAATCTGCCGCTTGCTGGATTCCATAAGAAATCTGTTTTCCCGCAAAATCCTCCAACATATATTCCCACGCCGGATCATCTGCATTGTACACAGCGTATTTCGCTCCATAGCTGGTAAATAAGCGTCGCTTGCTTTCCTGATAATCCGCAAAATCCGGATGCTCTCCCGGGCCGATATGGTCCTTTGACAAATTTGTAAATACAACCGCTTCAAAGCGTATCCCGTCTACCCGATGGTGCGCAAGCGCCTGAGAAGATACCTCTAAAACTGCATATCGGACGCTGGCACAAGTCATCATATTAAAATAATGGTGTAAATCTCTGCTCTCCGGTGTTGTATTCACCGTTTCTGTCCGATGGCCATTGATAATAACGCCATTGGAACCGATATAAGCGCAATTCTTTCCTGCGGCATTCAGTACCGCCGCAATCAGCAGTGCAGTAGTCGTTTTTCCTTTAGTCCCTGTAACACCGATCAAGCGCAGGCGGTCTGCCGGATGCCCGTAAAAGTCCGCTGAAATGACTGCAAGCGCCGCGCGCGTATCCGCAGTAATCGCCTGGACCGCGTCCGTGGGCAAATCCAACGCATGCTCACACAAAAACATGCGGCATCCGTTTTCATAAGCCTGTTGGGCATAGTCGTGTCCGTCCCGCTGGCCACCGGTCAAGCATACAAACAGATCCCCGGGACAGGCTTTGCGGGAATTATATTCGATTCGCCTGACTCTATCGTCCGAACCGCCTGTATATTCTATATTTTGTAAAACATCATGTAATTTCATAGCTTGCCTTTTCTGGGAAAAGCCCTACAGATTTTGCGCCGCACATTGCAATCGCTTTGTGGGCAAGAATTTTCAGAGAATCCGCAAAAGACGTATCCAGCGTCTCGATTCCCTGGATCAGCGACAATTCCGTGCAACCTAGAATCATCACATCGCAGCCTTTTCGGGAAAGCGCTTCCACAACTGCGCAGAAACGACCCATATCCGGGTTCCCGCCGCTTTTGATGTCGTCGTAAATCAGGTCGTGCAAATACCCCTGTTCCGTCTCATCCGGTATTTCCCAGGCCAATCCCCGCTGTTCCAGCTTCTGCTGATACGATCCGGACGCCACCGTTCCTGCAGTCGCCATAATCCCTGCTTTCTGATATCCACACTGTTTTATATACTCTGCCGTCTCTTCAATTATGCTTGGTACAGGCACATGCACGCTGCGGCGTACCTCATCAATAAAATAATGGGCAGTATTGCATGGGATCACAATTACGTTTGCCCCATACGCCTCCAGACGAAGGGCGTCCTCCATCATATATGGCAGCGGGCTCGCCTTATTTTTTCCCAATATGTAATCTGTCCGATCAGGAGTGGATGCCCGGGAAGACAGCACAATGTCAATATGATCCTGATCCCGCCGGGCATCTGTATGGGCGGTAATCAATTCGTAAAAATATGCGCTGGTCATAGGGCCCAGTCCCCCTAAAATGCCCAGCAGCGGTTTCTTACTTTGCTGCATTTCCGGATCCTCCTTTTTATTTTTCGTTTTTCGGATAATATTTGCGAAATTTTCCCCGCTGCCGGCGCAACTGCTCCAACACACACAGCCGACGCAAAAAATTGCCCCGTAAGTCGTAGGCATATTTTAAAGAGCAGGCAGACTTTCCCTCTCGCCGCAATTCCTTTGCCCGAGCGGCCAAAGCCTGGTCTTCCGTATAGCGGTAGGCGACACCAGCAGGAACATGATGCCAAAAACTGGCCTGCTCCTGCATCTGGCACTCTGTACCTGCGTCTTGCCACTTTTCCACTGCAAGGCGGGCAATATTGATTCCGCTTCCAGTGACATAGTAGTTGCTGCGCCCCTGCCGCAGATTGATTTCAAACACCCGATAATCCCCGTCATCGGCATGCTTAATATCAAAGTTGGAAAAACCTGTATATCCAACAGATTCCAGCATTTGTTTAATACTTTCCGCAACCGGCAGACTGGACACCGGCTCCGTCACGATTGCAGCATGATTGCCGAGTCCCTTAGGGGTATGTTCTTCGATCATAGTGTGGCCAAGGCACATAGCCCGAACCTTCCCCTTCTCATCGGAAAAGGCAGTGAGCACGCGCATTTCGCTGTCGCCGCCGGGAATCCGCTTTTGCAGGATCATTTTGTCCGGATATCCGGCTGCATAAATCTGTTTGATAATCGCCACAGACGCATCCGGCGATTCCGATACATATACCTTTTTCATTCCATTAAAAGGATATTTCCAGTATTCCACACTAGAAGAAGGCTTGATGATAATAGGATACGGAAAACCCAGAGTCTCCTCCGTCACCTGATCTCTATTTGGAACTGTGTCCAGCACCACTGTATCCGGATAGGGGATTCCATACTGATCACACACCTGATAAAAATCCGCTTTCTTTTGCAGGGATTCGTATAATCCCGCATCAGGGGCAGGAGCGATGTACCAGGGCAGTTCCTTACGTCTGCGAATAATCATTGCCGCATAGTCGTCCGTACATCCAAATAAATACAGTTGCGCTTGCGGATGCGCCTCAGCAAATTCTGTAAGTACCCGGAGCATCACCGTCTCATCGTCTATATCAGGTATAGTGGTAAACTGGATGATTTTGGAGTATTTTGTGGCGGAAATTTCATATCGGCCAAAGGCATAGGATATGACGCCATATGCCTCATGAAAGGCTCTTGCTAAATTATAGCAGTTTAGGTCTGCTCCAAGCAGAACCGGAATGATTTCTTTCTTTTGCAAAACAATTCTCTCCCTTTACTTTGCATACCGTTCGCTTTCAAAAAACTGCTGGTGCCATACAAGAAACGTATATGCCGTCCAAATTTTACGGCGATTATGGGCAGGATCCTCCAAGAGGGCGCACAGCTTGTCCGGCTGGAAATACTGAGAGGCCACATCGGAGGTAAAGCTTTGCCTTACAACCGAAGAAAAATCCTTGTCCTCCAACCATTTGGCAATGGGAACCGGAAACCCTTTTTTCTTCCGGTTTGCCCAAGCGTCCGGCAGTGTTTTATTGGCGGCGGCACGCAGAACCGCTTTGGTATCCCCCGCAATTTTATATGCCGCCGGGTATGCCGCAGCCTCCTCCATTACGATGCGATCCAGGTACGGCACACGCAATTCAATGGAATGGGCCATGCTCATTTTGTCCGCTTTCAGCAGAATATCTCCGGGGAGCCACAGATTCAAATCCAAATACTGCTTTTTCTCCAGTTCCGAAAGGTCCCTTACTCTGTCGTAAATCGGCGCAGCCACTTCTCTGGCAGTAGGTCCGGTGCGATATGCAGGACGAAGAATGTCATAGGCTTCATCCTCCGGGAATACCAGTGCCTGTCCGATAAACCAATCCTGGGGCTTGCCGCTTCCTTTGATTAAAAATTCCCGCCCTCTGAAATAAGGCAGTCGAGCTGCCGCGCCCGCCGCACCACGGCGCAAAAATTGGGGAAGCTTTTTATATTTTTTCATGGCGGCTGCTTCATCGTACCACTCATAGCCGCCATAAATTTCATCAGCGCCCTCTCCAGACAACACGACGGTTACATGCTGGCTGGCGAGACGAGCCAAAAAATACAGCGGTACAGAAGAAGGATTCGACTGAGGCTCATCCATGTGGTATTGAATATCGGCAAATGCCGCAAGGCATTGTTCCCCTTCCAACATCTCCCGCCAATTTTGAATCCCCAGACGGGCCGACAGTTCTCCTGCCTCGCTGGTTTCGTCAAATTTTGCCGCCGTTTCGCCGCCCGGATTGAATCCCACAGAAAAGGTGTCGTTCGGCATAAGGCAAGCGGTGATATAACTGGAATCCACACCACCGGACAAAAATGCGCCCACTTTTACATCGCTGATCCGGTGCGCCGCCACCGACTCCCGTACCCGGGCGTCAATTTCCTGCGCACATGCGGCAAAGGATTTTTCTGTTTTTTTGGAAAAGTCTACGTCCCAGTATCGCTCTACACGCATCTTGCCGTCTTGGAAAAGGAACCAGTGGGCAGCCGGCAGCTTATATGTCCCTTTGAAAAAGGTTTCTTCCATAGCGCTGTACTGGAACGTAAGATACGGGCGCAGAGCGTTTGGATTGACCTCTCTGCGAAAAACGGGATGTTCCAAAAAGCTTTTGATCTCTGATCCAAACAGAAGTGCGCCCCCCGGCAGAAGAGAATAATAATAGGGTTTGATACCGAAAGGGTCCCTTGCCCCATACAAGGTATTTGTTTTTTTATCCCATACAGCAAAGGCAAACATTCCACGCAGGCGTGCTGCCAGCCCTTCGCCATATTCCTCATATCCATGGAGAATCACTTCTGTGTCGCACCGGGTTTTAAACACATGGCCCCTGGCAATCAGCTCTTGCCGCAAGTCCATAAAGTTATAGACTTCCCCGTTGTATACAACCACTACGGTCCCATCTTCGTTATACATTGGCTGTGCGCCGTCTGCCAAATCGATAATGCTGAGCCGGCGAAATCCTAGGGCAATACTGTCTGCTTGCCCATCGCCGGCCACATGAAAACCTTCCATATCCGGGCCACGGTGGGCAATCCGATCCGCCATTTTCCGAAGGACTTGTTCTCTATTCTCAATCTGGCCGGTAAAGCCGATAAATCCGCACATAACAATCTCCAATCCACCACTTTAGCGGGGGCAAAATAATTTATTAAATACACTGGAGCTGCCCTGCACGTTTGCACATAGAGCAGCTCTGCGTTATATCTGTGATATCGTATCTTTCACGTTATTATTGTATCACAATCCCATGGAAAAATAAAGTAGTTTCCCAGCTTTTTATATCCTTTCCGATGGCGAAGAACCAGGAGAGAGAAAAGGCCCCCTTTAATGAGGGGGCTGAGGAAGAAATACACAGTACATCCATTCACCTGACACTGCAGTCTTTTCTCTCACACTACCATGCCAAGCTTTTCGTGTAGTTTCTTCTCCGCAGCGTCAAAAATCTCTGCGTAGTTTTTTCCTGCCGCAAAATATGCATACATCTCCATAGTACACGCCGTGATCGGATGATCAGCAGCAAGGCCTGTCAGGGAAGTCAGTGCGCTTTTTGCATCTGCATGACTCTGTTCATTCTCTTTCATATAGCAGTACAGCGCTGCAGCACTGCCTGTACAGATATATACAGGAAAAGCTCCCTGCTCCAGCACCGTACATGCAGCGCCGGTAAGACGATCCAACCGCGCCAGCTTTCGCGGAATATCTGCACCCACTCTGGCGCACGTGTCTCCAAGGGCCTGATTTCCAAATCGGCGCAGCAAATCACTGATATGCTGCAGCAGCGGCGCGCAGTCCACATGATATTTCCTGCACAAGGCGCCGGCAGATTCCAGCATAGCATTCTGCGCCAGCAGTCGGATAAACGGATCTTCAATACTTTCCCAAATATAGGTGTGTCCCAGCATCTGTCCCAAATATGCGCAAACTGCATGGCCCATATTATGGACAAACAGCTTCCGTTCTATGTAATAGTGAAAGGGCGTAAAGGGAACCATATTAGGGATTTCCGGAACCTCCCCCCGAAAGGCAGCCTGGTCTACCGGCAGCACACAATACTCTTCCACAGCAATACGCAAGGGATTGACTGCCTCTCCGCTTCCCGCATCCTGCTTGAGGGAGGGGACCATTCTGCCTACAGAGGTTTCTACAAGGCCAATTTGCTCCAGCTGCGCCTCTGTAAGCTCCCCTGCCAAAAGTTCCCGGATATACGCATCTGCATCCATCAGATTTTCACAAATTAAAAGATTCAGCGGCAGTCTGCCGGCATCGAAGCGTGCGCGAATCCCTGCAGCAAGATTCGGGATAATATATTGAATCGCTTTCGCGCCAACGCAGGTTGCCGCGATATCCGCTTCTAAAATCGCCTGCACAGCGGCATCTCTGTCATTTCCATCCGCCACATATATATTTTTGATCTGTTTTACAGTAGGCTCTCCCCCTACGATTTCCAGGGGATACGCTCCATCCTGCCGGATACGCGCAACAATAACAGGAGAAACATCGATAAAAGTCACCTTTGCTCCAGCCTCAGAAAATAGAGGACCAATAAACCCACGCCCGATATTTCCTGCTCCAAAAATTACTGCGTTCATGTTTATAGAACCTTTCCCATTATAAATTTACCATGTATACACGCGGCATACGGCAAAATGCCGCAAAAATATTATACCGCTTCTTAGAGGACAGGTCAAGGACGGTATTTTCTTTTTCTCAAAAATGTTGTATACTAACTATACCGTAATACTATGGAATAGCAGGAGTAACCAATGGACTGGGAAACATTAGAAAATGATTGCAATAGCTGTACAAAATGCACACTGCATCAAAGCAGGACAAATTGTGTGTTTGGCCAGGGAAGCCGGGATGCTGTCCTAATGTTTGTAGGCGAGGCGCCCGGAGAAAAAGAGGATTTATCCGGGATTCCCTTTGTAGGCCCGGCGGGGCAGCATCTAAATAAATTTTTGGAAGCTGTAGGCATCGACCGGGAACAAGTTTACATTACCAACATACTGAAGTGCCGTCCGCCGCGTAACCGGGATCCGCTGCCGGGGGAGCAGGATTGCTGCATTGACCATCTGCGTGCGCAAGTAAAGCTGATCCAACCCAAAATCATCGCCTGTTTGGGACGCATCGCTGCGATGCGTCTGATTACGCCGGATTTCAAAATCACCCGGGATCACGGTACGTTTTACCAACGGGGAAATTATCTTATTACGGCCGTATACCATCCCTCCGCTCTTTTGCGGGATCCTCGAAAAAATGAAGATATGTATCGGGATATGAAGGCGATTCGGCAAAAGCTGGATGAACTGGAAGGATAAAGACTTTCCATCAAACAAGAACAAGTAAAAAAGAGGGGAAAATCCCCCTCTTTTTTATATGTCCATATTGTCCGCCTCTGTAACTGCAGCTGCCCTTTCTTCTTTCTTTTTGCCCAGATAATCGGGAAGCTGCATACCCGCCATATCAAACATTTCATTGAGCGGTGGCACGCTTTTCATCAAACCCGACACAAAATTTGCCGTGGTGCTTTTGCCCTCGCCATTGCCTGCACCGCTATCCCATACGGTAATCTTGTCAATCTGCAGATTCTTGATCGCCTCAACCTGAATTTTCACAAGCTCTTCCATCTTATCGGCCAACATCAATCTCACTGCGTCTGCTGAGTTGCCGCCGGCAGCTTCTACAATTCTAGTAAAGCCTTCCGCCTGCTTGATCAGCATAGAACGCATACCGTCTGCTTCTGCTTCCATTTTCATTAGAATTGCATCCGCTTCACCTTTTGCACGGCGGCGAATCTGCTCTGCCTCTGCTTCTGCGTCCAGTTCCTTACGCTGCTTTTCAATTTCAGCAGAAACGATGATATCCGCTTCCTGTTTTGCTTTTTCAAGCTGCGCACGGGCTGCCTCTGCCTCTCTTTGAGCGCCGTAGCTCTCTTCCATCGCTTTTGCTGCCTGAATATTTTCCGTAGCAGTGGCACGTTTGAGAGCTTCTGCTTCCCGCTCACGCCGGGTAGCATCCGATTCGGCAACTTGGGCTTTCGCCTCGTTTTCTCCCTGAATGGCACGGGAATTGGAGGCGGATACCTGAATACGCATATCCTGTTCCGCAGCAGCGGAACCGATAGCGCCGCTACGATCCGCTTCCGCAACGGAAATCTTCGCATCGTTGATTGCCTTTGCAGCCGCTTCTTTACCAAGGGCCATGATGTATCCGGATTCGTCCGTAATATCCGTTACATTTACGTTAATCAGTCTAAGACCGATTTTTTTCAGTTCTGTCTCTACGTTGCCGGATACAGCATCCAAAAATTTGTCACGGTCCGTATTGATCTCTTCGATGTCCATCGTAGCGATAATGAGACGCATTTGACCGAAAATAATATCCTCAGCAATCTGCTTGATGTCAGACAACTGCAGTCCTAATAGGCGCTCTGCCGCATTCTGCATTACGCCGGGTTCCGTAGATATACCTACAGTAAACCGAGAAGGTACGTCGACACGGATATTCTGCCGGGACAAAGCGTTGCGCAAATCGACGCTGATGGACATCGGCGTCAGATCCATAAATTCATACGCTTGGAACACCGGCACAATAAAAGATGCGCCGCCATGAATACATTTTGCGCTTCTGCTTCCGTCTTTTTTGCCGATTTTACCATAAATAACAAGAATCTTGTCAGAAGGACATTTCTTGTATCGGGACAAAATCAGCAAAAGTGTCGACAGAACCAAAACAACTGCTGCGCATATCAGAACCACCACCATTGGATCAATGGTCAACCGATACACCGTGTCTAAAAGTGCTTTTCCCATGTGCATAATCATTTCTCCTTTTATAAATATAAATTTTTAAAATCCATACGAATATTCGTATCTTATGACAGTTCCGGCAGCTCTTCCTCATATTCGATAATCTGCCGGACATATTGCCAAGATCCATCCTCTTTGGATATGTACGTGTCAGCTAAATATTCCCTTTGGGCCACTGTTTTTTCTATGCCTCTCTCCTCAAGGATATTATCCACATGCAGCCAATACTGATACAGATTTTCATACTGATCCGCAAATAAGCCCGTCTGGGCAAAAGCTCCTGGCGAAATTTTCACCTGCCGGCCATCCTTCATTCGAAAACACAGTTTCATTTCCCCGCTGGAAAAAGCTGCTTTTACCTCGTAGGAGGCCACCTGATCCCAGCTGTATTGCCGCATGCCCCCCATACGCGCCGCAAGGAGGCCGTCCTCTCCTGCCTTTGTCCAGCAAGATGTAAAAATCCACAAAATTCCGCTAAACAAGAGAAGTATACATACAATGGGCATAAAATCCCAAAGGAGAGAACGAGTACAAATTTCCACTTCCTCTTCCAACAAGGACTCCTGCTCCTCTTCCTCCAAATTCTGCTCAGGAAGCACATACCCCTCCGGAAGCTCTTCGGGCACATCCGCATAAAAATTTTCTATTATATCTTCCTCAGAGGAAGCGGGCCTGTTGTAAAATGTATCCCATATATTATTCTCCTCTTCAGACACAGTCTGCTCCTGCATCGCGGTATCAATTGCTGCTCCCCGTTGGGCAGCCAGCGCCGATGCAATTTTTTCTGCCCGCTGTCCGACAGCACCACTCACCAGATCCGGTGGATTCTCTTCCTCCGACGGAATATACGGTTCATCGGAAAAATCATCTGATATGTAGTCATCTTCTTTGAAAGCGGGAAGCTCGTCAGGCTCCTGCAGGACAGATACACGTTGGAGAAGTATGCGGCGAATCAACAGTGCCGCAGCCAAATATGTGCCGGCAGCACACAACACCACCGGAATCGTAAAAGACAGAGAATAGGTAAACACGCCTGTTCCAATTTGCAGTCCAATAAATTTTTGATATAAAAGCCCCATTCCCACAGAAAATAAAATCCCGCCTGCTACCGCAGCGCCTTCCTTCATCCGCCGATGAGGCCTGATAGAAGACGTCATACGCGCGCCTCCCCATTTTCTTGTTGTATCGGCTCCACGATCAGTCTGCCCGTATCATCCACATTTATGACACGCACCGACTCGCCGGTGCAAAGCCGACGGGCTGCATTTGTAACAGCCTCTACTTCCATAAAAGTCTCGTTTAAGGTAATATTGATTTTTCCATTCCCGCTGCAGGACTTGGGAATCGGAATATATACAGTACCCGTTTTACCTACTGCCGTTTGATAATCTACATTTCCGCTGGACTGCAGACGGGACACACCATACATAATATATCCCAAAAGCAACAGCGTCGCTACCCCGAACACTGTCGACAAAATAACTGCCAGCCACAAATCAACGCCCGCCTGATACATAACCAGTCCGCTCCAACCGCCGATGCACAGCATTCCTGCAATACCGCGAATGGAAAATACATGCAGTCCGTCGAATCCATCGGTTACCCCATCACCGTCTAAGTCCATACCATCGCCGTCGCCGATTCCAAAAAGCATTAGAATCGTTTGTATTGCCAAAACAAGGGTAGCCGGAATTGCAATCAGTGCAAAAACCTGTTCGGTCATATCCAGCGTGTTCCACCATGCAAACATTTTAATCCTCCTCTGCTTCCAGGCCTTCCAACAACACATCGGCACGGCCCTTCAAAAGAGACGCCCAGCAGGATAGTATAATCACTTCCAGCGCACGGTTCAGCCGTTCACGGGCACCTGGGCGCCGCTCCTCATATGTGCTGGTAACAGACTGGATCAGCTCCGGCAGACGCCGTACCCCGCCGCTGCCCTTCTCCATCAGCAAATCCAGCAGGCGGCAAATATAGTCATACAATTCGGAATCGGTAACAATATCATCCGACGTATCATCCAGCCGGCCATTGATATAGTGGAGCAAAAAAGAAATTTTAGATAGCTGCATTGTATCCCGCATCATATTGATAATCAAAATCCGAGCAAGCTGATCTTTACCATAAAGCTTATTGTGTGGGCGCATCAGCCATCCCCGCTTTACCCAATTCTGCAGCGTTGTTCCGTCAATACCGGTGATTTCCCGGATCTGTCCGAGCATGATGCCATCTGTGACAAAAAAAATTTTGGATAAAAATTTTTCTCCGGTAACACCGCCCATTTCATCCCGATTAAAAACCGTTCCCGGTATCCGGGGACTTTTAATAGTCGGCTCCACAGGCCGCACCTCCTCTGATAAAATTGTATTCTATTTCATAAAAGCAAACGCGATAGCGCTTGTTTAGCGGCACGTCCGCCAATTGCTTACAATGTGTGGCTTTCTGCGAACATTATATCACAAGTTCAATTGACTGTCAATAACATTCTTTAGATTTTTTATAATTTTCATTTGAACTCAAAATGCATCAATACTGCACCATTCCAAAGCCGGAGACAATATTTTCCCCATCCAGATAGATTACCCCATATGTCCGTTGCCTTCCACGGCCCACAGAACCAGGATTAAAAAATCGAATTCCCTCCATTGTAAAATCGGCACACAAATGGGTGTGTCCAAATAAAACCAAGTCCGCCTCTTTTCCTATCGCCGCCTGGCATAAATGTTCCATCCCGCTTTTGACCCCATATTTGTGCCCATGTGTACAAAGTATGCGCACGCCGCCCAGTTCCAGTACACACTCCCACATGCCGGCGTGTCCGAAATCGTTGTTGCCAAGTACCGCCATATGCATAATATTGGGAAACTGCCCAAGCAGCATTTCTGCAGCCGCTGTGCCGTCCCCTAAATATAGGATAGCGTCCGTATCCATCTCATGGGTACGGATTGCCCTTTCCATCCCTCGGATTTCTCCGTGAGCATCTGAAAAAACAAGAATTTTCATTTTCAACTCCCAAGTAGATGCTGATTTGAACCTAATACGCATGTTCCTCATATACTATACCAACGGAACTCCGTAATACATCCTAAAAAACGCACAAATCGTAATGGAACTGTGTCAAACCAGTTCGCTTAGAAAGGTAAGGTTTAGCATGAAAATCGATAAAAAAACCGTTGACAAAATTGCCGGTATGCCTGATGACAGACTTTGGAAAATGATTCTTTCCCTGGGAGCATCCAAGGGAATTGATCTCTCCAGTATAAAAGTTTCCTCTCTTGAAATGGATAAAATTCGCACCGCCATGACACAAATGACAGACGAGGATATTGTCCGGGCTATGGAAATTTTGGATGCCTGCAAGGATCAATAAGGAGGATGCCATGCCGGACAGCGAAGTAAACGGGGACTTTTCCCAGGTGCTGCGGCAGCTGATGGATAATCCCGAAATTTCCAACCTGATCGCGTCTCTGAAAAGCGACACGGAAAACACGCCAAAAGTTGATGCATCGTCCAACATCATTGAAGAAACAAACGAACAAGCCGAGGCGGATACAGAAGAAACAGCAGCCGCTGCACAGGTACCGTCTCTCTCCCCGGAAATGCTGGCAAAGCTGCCGGCTGTGATGTCCATGTTGTCCGGGATGGGGATCGGCGCGCAGACCGCCGAACCAAAAGATAACGACAGCACACCAAAAGAAGAGGATCGCTCCCAAAAAGCCGGATCCGGCAGCGACGACGCGCATCGAAAGGCGCTGCTGCGGGCGCTGCGTCCATATTTAAACCCCAAAAGAAGAACAGTTGTAGACAGTATGCTGCAGTTAGGAGATTTGACCAAACTTTTTGGCATGGGATCCAAGAAATAAAAGTTTGAAAACAGCAAAACTGCATCATACAGGGCTGCTGTTTTCAAACCTTATTTTAACATTAAAAACATAATCCCGAAGAAAAAAATCAATACAACTGCAAAGAAAGGTATGGTCAAAACGATGTATTCCAAAAATAAAAATACCGGCGGCTATTCCGACCTGACACCGCCGCCGGGATACGATGGCAGCCGGCTTTTTACAAGACGGGAACGCAGCGATGGCAGAGATGAAAGCTTTGTAGTGCATACCCGCCCGATCTACAGAAGCAGAGATTTCAGAAACAGAGAATCTGACGCAGACACCAGTTCACGCAGATCCAAATATGGCGCCGGGCCAAAAGAGGCACAGGCGCCTGATGTAATCTATGATATAGCACCTGTAATAGAGGAGCCTGCGCCCTATTTTTCCGGGCCTGAAGAATTTTTAGCCGAAGAGGAAGAAGTCTTTGCGTCCTCAGAAGAAGCATACCCGGAACAACAGCCTGCCTGCGAAACACATGCAAAGGCGCAAACAGATTCACAGCCTAAGAGCAAATCGGTAGGAACTGCGCTCCCGGAGCCGCTGGCAGGACTTCTGCATGGGCTGGAACGGGAAGACCTGCTGTTGATTGGACTGATCATTTTATTATCTGGAGAGCAGAACATGGGGGCAGGTGATATTGTACTGCTGCTTGCACTCCTACTTCTTACAAAATGATCCACCTCTAACCAATTTTTTGGATCCAATCCGCCGCGCGATCAAACAAAGGCTGATATCCATAAAACTGATCTCTGCTTTTCAGGTCAACATCATCGGGTATATTCGGCGACAGCGTAAGAAGCAATAAAATTTGTCCCGTATCGCGCATTGTGCGCGCTTGTAGCATACCGCCGCAGCAGCCGGCTACATATTGACACAATGTCAGCTTTGTGGCGCAGCTGGGAATGCTGTCGATCAGTCCATCCAAATCACTGACGCCCACCGGCAGTTTCTCCGTATAGGTAGTCATACGCAATTCGGACTCTTCACCATAATTGCAGAGTTTCACTTCAATTTTTCTGCTGGTGGTCAGATCATTGAATACATAAATCATGCACATCAACATTTTTATGTAATTGCCAATTCCAACAGCGGAGGGAAGACAGGACTTTCCCTCCGCCTCTTTGTTTAGCACAAAGGTGGTTTCGCAATCCAGAAAATCGCAGGCAGACATCATGTCGCGCAGGGCCCTTGCCGTGACAGCCTTCAAATCGAACAAGCCTTCTTCTTCCGGCTTAGAGAAGCGGCTGCTATCAATACCGGTGATTGCGGACATAAAAGAGGAGACTTTCTCCGGTGATTGACCGCCTACCTGCTCTCTGTTTTTATAATACTGGCAAAAAATGTCGCATTCCCTTTTATTCTGGAACAGATACACTGTAGCAAACCGACGGCCCATAAGTCGTTTAAAAACAGTAGCGGCATAATGAAACCCGTGATATCCCTTCAGTGGGAAAGTCAGCATCTCCTCAGATGTACAATCGTAAGCCGCCTCAAAACGCAGTGCGTCAAAAGGCGTCATATGTGAATACAGCGTTTCTCCCTCTGATAAATGCTTCAGCCGGGAACACGCAGCCGCGTTACCTTCTGCAACAAACGCACCGTCTGCACACAATACCATCGGTATATTTGAAAAATACATGTCAATTACATCATGCAGCATTAGGTTCCCCTTCCTTTATATTATTTTATTTAATTTGGCTTTTCCTGCCGCTGGTCGTGTTCGTTTGCCTGGTTACTCTCCAGCTGTGGCATCTCCTGCTGGAGGCGCCGGCGGAGCTGAGACATACAAAAAGCTGTGAATATCCCCTTCTTGCAGCGCTGCCTGTACTGCGTTACTTTTTTCTGTATCACTGCCGTCCAGAACAGCACGAAGCAAATATGCAGTAAAACTGCCTTGCAGCCGCTGGACCACATCCGCAGCATCTGTGTCATTCGCCGCTGTCAGGTCAATCGCAAGAAATTCTGTTTCAAAAAATAACTTTTCTATATATGGCGCATGCTGCGCAGCCGTATATACTGCTCTGGACAAGCATACACCTATATCTATCGGGGCACGTTCCCGCAGACTACGCACATAGGAAAGCATCACTTCAATACTTCCATTGTCTACCGTTTCATATGTCTCAAATCCCCGAATAAGCAATTCATCGAATCCAGCCTTCGCTAGTTCTTCAGCAACGGCACAGTCTATCTGCAGCTGTTCGGGCGCCGCCTCAATCACCGCACAAGTCCGTAGCCCGACCTTCTGCGCCCAGGTTATCGCACCCGTGAGCATATCCAAAGAAACCAGCGTTTCCTTTCCCGGCAGGCGGGAAAGCTCCTGGACAGCCGGAGAGGCATAGGTAAGCTGTCCATTACTGTCCGTCACCGCAAAAGAAACCGCATTGTATCCCGCTGTTTTCAGCGCCTGCACGCGGGTTTGCATTTCTGCCTTATCGGCACAGCCTGCAAGATCCAAAAAGCCGGCGGACACATCTAACAGCGCATCATCGTGGGGCACCGGAGGCCTTGTATCCTGGGTATCATTTTCGCCTGTGGTTTCCACGCTGGGTGGTTTCGATGTGTCTATCGGTGCGTTGTCCAGACGACGCTTTAGATAATTCCCCAATAGCAGAGTCAAGGCGATAACGACCAGAGCAAAAACCAATACAAAAATGAAACGCCTTGGAAATTTAAACTTTTTTGCTTTATAATTCTTCCTGTAATATTTCATTGCACATCCTTTCCAAAGCTTATTTCATATCTTTTATGCTGATAGAATCGTACAGCTGCGTAGTCTCTACCGTAAGGGTCTCGCTGGTCTCCTCCAATGCCAGCCCAAATGATGCTTCATAATATTTTTGACAGAGCTCGTCAAAATGTGCGTCAATGTAGTCCTTTTCCTTTTCGCAGCGGAGAAACACACTGTAGCCCTGATCCGATGCAATCACTGTGCTGACCTCATCCACCACTAAGTTAAAAACAGCTTCTTCATTTACATCATCCCACATACCCCGGCAAATATAATAGCCATCTGTATTTCCCGCCATATGCAAGGACTCTCCGTACTGCTCCACCAGTTTGTCAAAATCTTCTCCTGTAAGATACCGTTCTCTGGCCCGTTCCGCTAGATGTTTTGCTTCCGCGTCAGTGTGCTGCGCCGGCGGCATAAAAAAGCTGCCGTCATCTGCCATCATCGAATGTTCTCCCACCACCAGAATCTGCTTGACACGAATAAAGGCATCACTGTCAAATAATGCGCGCAGAGCATCCGGATCCGTTTCGATAGCGCTGCTCTGAAGCATTGTATAATACAATGCATTGCTGCAAATACTCTGCTGCTGCATCAGCCGGTTGGTGCTATGATTCAAATGCTCCCCTGCCAGAGATTTTATATATGCATCCGTATCGTCAAACTGCTCCATTTGCGATTCTACTGCCTGATCCACCTGCTCCGTTATATATGCATCGTTGATGTCGATATCATATTCCCTGCAAAGGACAAAAACCGCGTAAAAATTTCGCAGGGCCTGCAAAACCTCCGCCCGGATTTTCTCCTCCATTTCCGCAGCCTGGTCTGCATCCTCCCACGCGTCAAAATCTCCTGCGATCTGTTCTCTGCAGCTTAAGACAAGAGTGCGATAAAATCCATAAGATACATCCATGCCCCCCACCGTCATAACCGTCTGCTCTTCTTCCTCAGTAGACTTCAGCGGATCCCTGCAGGCGCAAAGCCCAAAGGTAAGGAGAAGCACAAGAAAAAGGGCGGCGGCACGTAATACGTTTTGGGACATCTGATTCCAGATTTTCATGATGATACTTTATCTCCATTTTCTATGCAGCGTTTTATCGCTTTAATGTACCAAATATATATGAACATCGTTTGAACATAATGCACAGATAAGAATGCTGCTTTACATCTTGCATTCCTTTTTTATTTATGATACCATATTTGCATAAGTATTTGCAAGCGAAACGTACATAGAAAGGTACATTTATTTATGAAGAAATCAGTTGCCCTGCAGGCAATTATTAAAGAATTGCAGCTAAACGTATTTTATACCCCAGGAGACCCGGCGGATATTCCCATCAGCAGAGTAGAAATCAACCGTCCCGCCTTGCCGCTGGTAGGCTTTTACGACTGTTTTGAGGCAGATCGTATTCAGGTGGTCGGCACTACGGAATATGCTTATCTGAAAAACCTGAGCGAGGATGAACGCCGAAATCGAATCGATGCGCTCCTGTCCTGCAACCCGCCGGCAATTGTGTACACACATAACAACCCGGTAGACGATATCGTTCTTGAAGCGGCACAAAAATATAAGGTACCTGTCCTTTGGACAGATACCAATACCAGCGAATTTATGGCCGCGCTGATCGCATATTTGAACGTCCAACTGGCGCCCACCATTATGCGGCACGGAGTCCTTGTGGAGGTATATGGTGAAGGGATCCTAATTGTGGGCGACTCCGGCGTGGGCAAAAGTGAAACCGCCATTGAACTGATCAAACGAGGTCACCGGCTGATCGCAGACGATGCAGTGGAACTGCGCCGAGTATCTGCGAAATCCATCGTGGGAACAGCGCCGCCGCTGATCCGCCATTACATAGAGCTGCGGGGTATCGGTATCGTAGATGTGCGCCAGCTGTTCGGTATGGGTGCAGTCAAAGAATCGGAGAAGGTTGACCTGGTAGTGGAATTTGAACCGTGGGAACAGGGCAAGCTGTATGAGCGTCTGGGAATTGACGACACCTTTGTGGACATTATGGGCATCCGGATTCCTTCCCTGATCGTTCCGGTAAAGCCGGGACGAAATCTGGCAGTTATTTTGGAAATCGCCGCTATGAACAACCGTCAGAAACGCATGGGTGTGAACACAGCGAAAGAATTTGATGAAAAGCTAAAAAGTCAGATGAATCTGGAGCCGGGCAGTAATTAACAAAAAACCGCTCTTTTGTAACAAAAAGCATTGCATAAATTGCATTTTTGTGTTATTATAATAATATCGTCTGCCTATGGCAGAAAATGAATACGAGCCTTAGAGAAAGGCCATACCAGCCGGGGGAGTAGCGGGCCCTTGTACCTGAAATCCGCTGTACGCAGGGGTGGCATCCTGTCCTGAGGGCTGACTTTTTGCGGCCTGTATCATACTTTTTCTGTGTTGAGGAACGGGTCCCGGCGCAATCGGCGGCTGCGAACCATGTCAGGTGGGGAACCAAGCAGCATTAAGCAGTTTACCCGATGTGCCGCCGGGGTGCCTGTTCTGAGCAGTCGGTATGACGTCGCGCAGAAGGTCTTTCCAAATTACAGGTGTATGGCCTTTCTCTAAGGCTCGTATTTTCGTTAAAAAGTAAAGTACGATATATTTTAAGGAGGTTTTCCCATGCATCAGGCCTTATACCGTAAATATCGGCCCCAAAGCTTTGATGATGTGTACGGCCAGGGACATATTACAGACGTGCTTCGGTATGAAGTAGAGCATGGCAGCATATCCCACGCTTATCTGTTCTGCGGCTCCCGGGGTACGGGGAAAACTACCTGTGCAAAAATACTGGCCCGGGCTGTGAACTGTGAGACTCCAAGACACGGGAACCCGTGCGGCCAGTGCGCCGCATGCAGGGAAATCGCGGCCGGGAGCGCCACAGATGTGATTGAAATGGATGCGGCCTCCAACAACGGCGTGGACGCTATCCGGCAAATCTGCGATGAAGCCGCTTATACACCTGCGGCGCTGCAGAAAAAAGTGTACATCATCGATGAAGTACATATGCTTTCCCAAGGGGCGTTCAACGCACTGCTGAAAACCATTGAAGAACCACCGGAGCATGTGGTATTTATTCTGGCAACTACAGAACTGCAAAAGCTGCCTGCCACCATTATCTCCCGCTGCCAGCGATTTGATTTTTATCGGATCGATGTAAAAGTGATTGCTGATCGTCTGCACTATATTGCAGAAAAAGAACAGATCGTCTTGTCTGACGATGCAGCAACCTTGCTGGCCAGACAGGCGCAGGGCGGGATGCGGGACGCCATCGGCCTGCTGGAACTGTGCGGTGCCGGCGGCGCAGAGATAAGTGCGGATCAGGTGCAAAATACTTTAGGTCTGTCCGGATATGATGCGGCGGCAAAAGCGTTCTCTTATGTGGCACAGGAAAATATAGGCGCCCTGTTTGGTATTGTAGCAGAGGTAGTTTCTTCTGCAAAAGATATCTCCGTATACTGGCAGGAGCTTTTATCCTTTGTTCGGGATATGCTGATCTGTAAATATGCAGAGGATGCAGCAGCTTATCTGGATTTGACCGCCCAGGAGATGGAAACCCTCCCCGCGGCAGCAGCACAGTTTACCATGCCGCGCCTTATCCATATTTGTGGTCTGTTGGATGAAGCCGCTGCAAAAATGGTGCGCGCTCCAGCAGCCAAACGGATGACGGCAGAGCTGACGCTTCTCAAAATGTGCCAGCCCCAGTTGGATGCGTCCCCGGAAGCATTGGCCGCAAGAATATCCGCTTTGGAGGACAAGCTCGCACTTCTGGACATGAATACTCCTATGGTTCGTCCACAACAGAAGCTCCCAGAAAAACCCACCAGGGAAGAAATACCGGTCGATAAGCCCGTCAAAGAAGAATCGGCCGCGCCCATACCCGCCCCTAACGAGTCAACGCCCGAACGTGTGCGAGACATCAGCGAAGCGTTGTCCCGACTGGACGATTCTCATAAAAGCCTTGCCGGTTTTTTGGCACAGGCGGATATTTCCACGTCTGCCGATGGACGAACACTGTACATTGCTGCCGAAGGCTTTGCCGCTGCAATGCTGGGGCAGACCGATGCTAAGAAAGCAATTGCGCAAGCTTTTGCCCTGGCAAAAATTACAGACGGTAAAGCTGCTGTAACAGTAGAGACAAAAGCGACGGCAGAGAAGCATGCAGCGGATGAAATCGGAAAGCTTCTTTGATTTCCCTTTATTTATCATAAACCCAATCCCAAGAAAGGACATGTATAAATTATGAAAGCAAGACTTCCCCAAGGTCGGGGCGGCGGCATGGGCAACATGCAGGATATGCTAAAGCAAGCCCAAAAAATGCAGGAGGACATGGCCGCACTCCAGGAAGAACTGGACGAAAAGGAATATGACATCAGCGCAGGAGGCGGCGCCGTAAAAGTAAAAATCAGCGGCAAGCTGGATGTACGCAGTATAGAGATCAGTCCGGAAATTGTAGACCCGGATGATGTGGAAACCCTGCAGGATATTTTGACCGCCGCCGTAAACGAAGCGATCAAAACGGTCACGGATACAAACAACGAAGAAATGGGAAAGGTCACAGGCCCGCTGAGCGGCATGGGACTGCCGGGGATGCTGTAATATGGCGGTATACCCCGAACAGATTGAACGGCTGTGCGATATGTTTCGGCGGCTGGACGGCATCGGCAGAAAAACGGCCATGCGTCTGACCTTGAGTGTGCTGGATCTGCCCCAGGAGGACGTGGATGCATTTGCCCAAGCGCTGACAGCAGCCAAAACAGAAGTGGGCTTTTGCAAATGCTGTCAGAACATTTCTGCAACAGAGCTTTGCCCGATTTGCGCTGCACCCGGCAGAGACCGCAGCGTCATCTGTGTGGTAGAAGATTTCAGAGCCGCCATGGCGCTAGAAAAAATGAAGGAATATAACGGGCTGTATCACGTACTGCACGGTGTAATCTCTCCTATGAAGGGAATCGGCCCGGAAAAACTGAAAATTCGGGAACTGATTTCTCGGCTGGACAAGGATGTGACAGAAGTCATACTTGCCACCAATCCCACACCGGAAGGGGAGACTACAGCTATGTATCTGTCTCGGTTAATCGCACCCCTAGGCGTACAGGTAAGCAGAATCGCCAACGGGATGCCGGTGGGGGGAGACCTGGAATATGCAGACGAAATTACCCTGCGGAGGGCTATTGAAGGCCGATACAGCATGGACAGCGCAAGTCATACCGCGCAATAAATAGACGGAGGTTCAAATATATGGCAAAAATTCAGATGAAAACACCCCTAGTAGAGATGGACGGAGATGAAATGACCCGCGTGATCTGGCAGATGATCAAGGATGTTTTAATCCTCCCCCATGTAGAACTGAAAAGTGAATACTACGACCTGGGTCTGGTATGCAGAAACGATACCAACGATCAGATCACCATTGACGCAGCCGAGGCTACCAAAAAATACGGTGTTGCGGTGAAATGTGCAACGATTACCCCCAACGCGGCACGGATGCCGGAATATAATCTAAAGGAAATGTGGAAAAGCCCTAACGGGACAATTCGCGCCATTTTAGACGGCACTGTTTTCCGTGCTCCCATTCTGGCTAAAGGAATCAATCCTTACATACCCACTTGGACAAAACCAATCACCATCGCCCGTCATGCATACGGGGATGTTTACAAAAATACAGAAATGCAGGTCCCTGCAGGAAGCAAATGTGAGCTGGTCTGCACCGACGCCCAGGGCGTGGAAACCCGCCAGTTGATTCATTCCTTTGATGGAAACGGCGTCGTGCAGGGTATGCATAATACAGACAAGTCCATCTCCAGCTTCGCGCGCAGCTGCTTCAACTATGCACTTGATACAAAACAGGATTTGTGGTTTGCAACGAAAGACACCATATCCAAGAAATACGATCACCGGTTTAAGGATATTTTTGCAGAAATTTTTGATGCGGAGTATAAAGAAAAATTTGACGCAGCCGGATTGGAATATTTCTATACGCTGATCGATGACGCAGTATCTCGTGTGGTCCGCAGCAATGGCGGATATATTTGGGCATGCAAAAACTACGACGGGGATGTAATGAGCGATATGGTCGCCACCGCATACGGCAGTCTAGGTATGATGACCAGCGTGCTGGTATCTCCTGACGGAGCATATGAATATGAGGCAGCTCACGGCACAGTACAGCGTCACTACTACAAGCATCTGAAAGGTGAAAAAACTTCCACCAACAGCGTTGCTACTATCTTTGCATGGTCCGGCGCACTGCGCAAGCGGGGAGAGCTGGACGAGCTGCCACAGCTTTGCAGCTATGCGGACAAGCTGGAGCAGGCGACTATTGCCACTATTGAAGATGGCGTGATGACCGGGGACCTATATGTTCTATCCAATCTGGAAAACAAGCGCAAAGTGGACACGGAAGAATTTTTGCAGGAAATTGGCAAACGTCTGGACGCCCTGCTGGGATAAGAATAGAATGGGAGTAAAAAATTTCTCCTGTATAATATAAGAGCGCCCAAAAAAGTAAAAAAACCTGCTGCATCTGCAGCAGGTTTTTTCTTAAAGTTTCTTATGCCTTGCCAACGGAGCCAAACAACTCCATCTTTTCTTTTACTGTGTCCTTAATAGCCTGGGTTCCGGGCGCCAGAAGCTTTCTGGGATCAAAGCCCTTGCCCTGCAGATCCTTACCTTCTTCAATATACTTACGTACAGCTTCTGCAAAAGAAATTTGGCATTCCGTATTTACATTAATCTTTGCAACGCCCAAAGAAATGGCCTTTTTAATCATATCCTCAGGAATACCGGTGCCACCGTGGAGAACCAGAGGCATGTCCCCTGTTTTCTGCTGGATGGCATCCAATGTCTCAAAAGACAGACCCGCCCAATTTTCCGGATATTTGCCGTGAATGTTTCCAATACCCGCTGCAAGCATCGTTACACCCAAATCTGCGATCATTTTGCACTCGTCCGGGTCAGCGCACTCACCCATACCTACAACGCCATCTTCTTCACCACCGATGGAGCCGACCTCTGCTTCCAGCGAAAGCCCCTTCTGTGCACAAACGTCAATCAGCTCCTTAGTCTTTGCAATGTTTTCTTCAATAGGATAGTGAGAACCATCAAACATAATAGAAGAAAATCCTGCGTCGATACACTTGTAGCAGTCCTCATAGGTACCATGGTCCAGGTGCAGCGCAACCGGAACGGTAATACCAAGGCTGTCAACCATTGCATCCACCATAGCGGCAACCGTTTTGAAGCCACACATGTACTTTCCGGCACCTGCGGAAACGCCCAGAATTACCGGACTGTTCAGCTCCTGTGCAGTTTCCAGAACCGCCTTTGTCCACTCCAGATTGTTGATATTGAACTGACCGACCGCATACTTGCCAGCCTTTGCCTTTGTCAGCATCTCTTTTGCATTCACTAACATTTGCGCACTCCTTTAGAACTTGTATATTTTGTTCTTTTTATTATATACCGGACAGCATACAAAATCAAGCCTTTCCGCACAGAATTTTCCAAAGGAGAACAGAACTCTACAAAAAGCATAAGGGAAATTTTCCTTCCGTTCATATTTTAAGGCAAAAATACAATTGACAACACATCGGGCTTGTAATACTATAATATGTAGCAAAAACAATCCACAAACTTGCAACTGAGAAAGGCACGGTAAAAGGATGCGAAAAACCAAAATCGTTTGTACACTGGGTCCGGCTAGCAACAGTGAAAAAACCATGAGAAAAATGCTGCGGGCCGGCATGAATGTAGCGCGGCTGAATTTCTCTCATGGAACCCATGAGGAACACAAGAAAACCATTGATCGCTTCCGAAGCGTGCGGGATCAGATGCATATTTCTGCAGCAGTCATGCTGGATACAAAAGGACCTGAAATCCGAATTAAGACTTTAAAAGACGGAAGTGCTGCAATTCATGCGGGAGATACGTATATCTTCACTTCCAGAGAGGTGGAAGGCAATGAAAAGGAAGTATCCATCACATATGCCCCGCTGCCCGGTCAATTGACGCCAGACACCCGTATCCTTTTGGACGATGGCCGCCTTGCATTCACCGTTTTAGAAACCACCCAAACAGATATTATCTGCCGGGTGGATACAGACGGAACGATTAAAAACAGAAAGTCCATTAACATTCCCAATTTCCCAATTGATATGCCGTACTTGAGCGAGGCAGACAAGGCGGACGTCATCTTTGGAATAGAAAACGACGTGGACTTTATTGCAGCATCCTTTGTCCGCAGCAGCGATGACGTAATTGCGCTGCGTAAATTCATGGATTATAACGGTGGACACAAAATAAAAATTATTTCCAAAATCGAAAACATGCAAGGCGTAGAAAACTTTGACGGCATTTTAGAAGTGTCCGACGGCATCATGGTAGCCAGAGGCGACATGGGCGTGGAAGTAGATTTTGAAAAGCTGCCCGGTATTCAAAAGCGGTTCATCAAAAAATGTTACCAGTCCGGCAAAATTGTGATTACCGCCACCCAAATGCTGGAATCAATGATCAGTAGCACAACCCCGACTCGTGCGGAGATATCGGATGTGGCAAACGCCGTATTTGACGGAACCAGCGCCGTGATGCTGTCTGGAGAGACGGCAATGGGGATCGATCCCCCACACGTGGTAGAAGTGATGTCTAAAATTGCCAGGCAGGCCGAGCAAGACGCCTTTGACATGTATGCATATTCCGATATCAAGTATGAAGTAGACGACGAGGATACTACAAATGCCATCTGTGACGCAGCTTGTACCACAGCCAGAGATTTGCGGGCCAAGGCGATTATTGCCGTTACTCAGTCCGGCTATACTGCCCGTCTGGTATCCAAGTTTCGCCCTTTGCAGACCATTGTAGCTGCTACGCCGGAACAAAAAACCTATCACCAGCTTTCCATGTCCTGGGGAGTGCATGCAGTAATCGCCCTGGACCAGCAGGATACAGACAGTCTGTTCCGCCACGCTATTGACTGTGCAAAGCAAATTGATGCAGTGGCCAAAGGCGATACCGCGGTGATTACCGGCGGCGTTCCGCTAAATGTAAATGGTACTACAAATACCTTGAAAGTTGTTATGATTTAGGTTTATAGAAAGAAAAAGCAGGCTCCCAGGGGGCCTGCTTTTTATCATTATCATATATTCTGCCCATATACCGCCGCGCTGCCCAGCTGGGCTTCTATGTGCAGAAGTCGGTTATATTTTGCCACACGCTCGCTCCGACAGGGTGCGCCGCACTTGATATAGCCCGCGTTTATGCCTACCGCAATATCTGCAATGCTTGTATCCTCCGTCTCGCCCGACCTATGGGAAATTATCGTCCGATATCCGTTTTCCTGTGCCAGACGTATCACCTGCAGCGTCTCAGACAAAGTTCCAATCTGATTGGGCTTAATCAAAATCGCATTGCCGACGCCCTGCAGAATTCCCTGCTGCAAACGCATAGTATTGGTTACAAACAAGTCGTCGCCTACAAGCGCAATCTGGCCGCCAAGCCGGCGGGTCATCTGCGCCCATCCTGCAAAATCATCTTCACCAAGGCCGTCTTCAATTGATACAATGGGATACTTCAAACGCAGCGCATCCCATTTATCAATTAACTGTTCTACTGTCAGCCGTGTGCCCGCCTTGGGAAGAACATAGTCTTCTCCCTGCACCCATTCGCTTGCAGCGGCGTCCAGGGCAATTTTTACCTGATCCGTCGTATATCCTGCCTCAGTGATGGCGGCAACCAAATAATCCAAAGCCTCTTCTTCGCCAGACAGGTTTGGCGCATAGCCGCCCTCATCTCCTACCCCGGTAGACTTGCCGTCTCGCTGTAAAAGTCTTCCCAAGGCATGATAAATCTCGCTTCCCGCCTGCAACGCCTTGGAAAAGCTGTCAAATCCCTGCGGCATGATCATAAACTCCTGCACATCCACATTATTGTCCGCATGTGCGCCGCCATTGAGTACGTTCATCATGGGAACCGGAAGCCGTACCGCCTGCACGCCTCCGATATACCGATACAGGGGAAGCCTTGCCGCCTGTGCCCCCGCTTTCGCCGCTGCCAAAGATACCGCCAGCGTGGCGTTGGCTCCAAGATTCGATTTGTCCTCCGTATCGTCCAACTGCAGCAATTTTCTGTCTATTCCCTGCTGATTCAGTTGGTGTCCAGTCAAAGCCGGGCAGATCACACGATTTACATTATCTGCCGCCTGCTGCACTCCCTTGCCGTTATAGCGTTTTTTGTCTCCATCCCGCAGTTCCAGCGCCTCATGTTTTCCTGTGGACGCACCGGAGGGTACAGCGGCAGCTCCTCCAGTTCCATCCTCCAGCAATACCATCGCTTCCACGGTAGGATTGCCTCTGGAATCCAAAATTTCCTCCGCACATACACTTTTGATTTTTACGGGAAATGCCATTTTTTAGTCCGCCTTTCTTGTATTTTATACTGCGCAGCGTCCTCGCCGCAAGATACCTTTTTTCCATACTTTTCTATAGTATGAGCAACACAACGCCTGTTTATTCCCTTTTGGGTAGCAAATTCAAGGGAAAATACATACACTGAATTAGAGAATTAGAAAGAACGCCTGTGCTTTACAAGGCTCGAAAGTGAGGAATGCAGATTATGATGACAATCTATACAGTACAGCCGGGGGACACCATCAACTCTATTTCCCAAAGATTTGAAGTGCCGCAGGCACAGATTATTGCCACAAACGAACTGGAAAATCCAGCGCAGCTTAGCGTCGGCCAGTCGCTGGTAATTCAATTTCCCGAACAAACCTATACTGTAGAAGAGGGAGACACCTTGGAATGGATCGCAAGAGGCTTCAACACTACCGTAGACGCACTCCAGCGGAATAATCCACAGCTATCCGGCAGGGAAACCATCTATCCCGGCCAGACGTTAGTAATCTCTTACGGGCAGCCCCCGCTAGGAGAAATCAGCGTTACCGGATTTGCCTATCCATACATATCCGACGGGGTACTGTTGCGCACACTGCCCTACCTTACATACCTATCCATATTCTCTTACGGACTCAATCCGGACGGCACTCTGATCCCACCAGAAGGCGGAGGAGACCAGCGTCTGGTGGATGCTGCCGTTGATGGCGGCGTAGTTCCCCTTTTGATGCTCACTTCTCTTTCCGCTGATGGAACCTTTTCAAACGAACTGGTAAATTCTATACTTTCTGATCCTGCACTGCAGCAAAAAGTTATTGCAAACACAGTAGAAACTGTAAAGCGTATGGGCTATGGCGGCGTAGATGTAGATTTTGAATACATCTCGCCGCAGTATGCCCAAGCATACGCAGACTTTGTCAGTGCACTGCGAACCGCCCTTGGTGAAGACTATACAGTATTTACCGATCTGGCGCCCAAAACATCGGCGGCACAGCCGGAGCTTTTGTATGCAGGACACAACTACAACGCGCTGGGGCAGGCTGCAGACGATGTACTGCTGATGACCTATGAATGGGGGTATCAGTTCGGACCGCCGCTGCCAGTTTCCCCTATAGATCAGGTACGCCGCGTTATCGAATACGCGCTTACTGAAATCCCGGCGGAAAAAATTTCGGTAGGAATCCCTACATATGGCTATGACTGGACCCTCCCCTTTGAACGTGGAACCGCTGCAGAACCGCTGTCTGCGCAGGCGGCAGTAGAACGCGCATTTGAGAAAAAGGCCCAAATCGAGTATGACGAAATCGCTCAGGCTCCATATTTTACATATTGGCAGCAAGACGCATCAGGCACGCCTAGAGAACATATCGTCTGGTTTCAGGATGCCAGAAGCGCCGATGCAATGCTGCGGCTGGTGCGGGAATACGGACTGGACGGTGCGGGAATTTGGAACGTCATGCGGTGGTTTCCCCAGGTATGGGCTATTTTAAATCAGTTGTATACCATACGGAAAAAGTAAAATGCTCTCCCACATACACTACGTTCAACAGCTCCCTCATTAGAGGGAGCCTTTTTTGTTTGTAAATTTTTCATGAATAAAGATTTCTCTCTTGCAACACCTTCCTATTTATGCTAAAATATAAAGCGTGCGCAATGCGTACAAATCACACATGCGGCTGTATGTAACTGCCGGTTGCCGGTTTGGACAGGCTGCCTGCCGGCTGCAGTTCGTTGCCCCATGGTGGAAAAAACCAAAGGAGGACATAATCATGTCTGTTGTATCCATCAAACAGCTTCTTGAAGCAGGTGTACACTTCGGCCACCATACAAGACGCTGGAACCCCAAAATGGCCGAATATATTTTTACGGAGAGAAACGGCATCTACATCATCGATCTGCAGAAAACCATTAAAAAGTTCGATGAAGCGTATATGTTCGTACGTGAAGTATCTGAAGCAGGCGGCAAAGTATTGTTTGTCGGCACGAAAAAGCAAGCTTCCGATACCATCCGCGAAGAGGCAGAGCGCTGCGGTCAGTACTACGTAAATGTACGTTGGCTGGGCGGTATGCTTACCAACTACAAAACCATCCGCTCCAGTATCGCAAGACTGACCAACCTGGAAAAAATGCAGGAAGACGGCACCTTTGATATGCTCCCGAAAAAAGAAGTTGCTATGCTTCAAAAAGAAATGATGATCCTGGAACGCAACTTGGGCGGTATCAAAACGATGGACGGCCTGCCTGATGCAATCTTTATTGTAGACCCCCGCAAAGAGCACAACGCAGTGCTGGAAGCAAAGAAGCTAGGCATTCCTGTCGTTGCAATCGTTGACACTAACTGTGATCCGGAAGACGCAGATTATGTAATTCCCGGGAACGATGACGCCATCCGTGCAATCCGTCTTATCTCTTCTGTATTGGCCGACGCCGTAATCGAAGGCAGACAGGGCGAACAGACAGAAGAGGCTGCAGCTGAAAAGGAAGCTGAAGAAGCACAGGAAGCAGCTGAATAATCCCCCGAAAAAATCTGAGTCTATGAAAGGTATGGTATAAATATATGGCAGCTATTACCGCAAAAATGGTAGCAGATCTCCGCGCCAAAACAGGCGTAGGAATGATGGAATGCAAAAAAGCATTGAACGAATCGGGCGGCGACTTTGATGAAGCAGTCAAAATTCTGCGTGAAAAGGGTCTGTCCGTAGCAGCAAAGAAGGCTGGCAGAATCGCAGCTGAAGGCGTTGTTGATATTATGGTAGAAGGCGACTGTGCCGTAATGATCGAAGTTAACGCAGAAACAGACTTTGTTGCAAAGAACGAAACCTTTAAAGAGTTCGTTCGCGGCATTGAAAAAGCAATTCTTACAGGCAAGCCGGCAACCATCGAGGACCTTCTTGCTCTGCAGTATGACGACAGCTTTACGGTAGATGCAAAATTGAAGGACATGATCTTCACTATTGGTGAAAATATGAACATCCGTCGTTTTGTGATTGTTGAAGGTGTCTTCTCTACCTATATCCACGGCGCAGGCACCACAGGCGTTATTGTGAAATTTAACACAGATGCCGATACTGCCGCAAAACCGGGATTTGCAGAATTTGCAAAAAATATTGCGCTGCAGATAGCAGCAGGTTCTCCTCCCTCCTATGTAACACGGGATCAGGTTCCCGCTGCTGCTGTTGAGGAAGAAAAGCAGGTATTGATCGCTCAGATCAAAAATGATGAGAAAAACGCCAACAAGCCGGATGCGATTATTGAAAAAATGGTTACTGGTAAGATTGGTAAATTTTATCAGAGAGAATGTCTGGTTGAGCAGGGCTATGTAAAAGACGACAGCATGTCTGTAGGTCAGTACATGGAAGCTACTGCAAAGGAACTGGGCGGTGCGATTTCTGTAGACAGCTTCTATCTTTATGAAAAAGGCGAAGGCCTGGAAAAGAAAGAAGACAACTTCGGCGATGAAATCGCTGAGATGCTGAACAAATAAAGTAAAAAAGGCCGGGGTTTCCCCGGCCTTTTTTATTTTCAAATGTACTGCCATCACCTTATAGTAAATACAAAGCCAATTTGGACATCATATTATTATACCTGCTTTCTATGTAAAATCATAAATATGTATTACCTAATACATACGTTTTTATAAATCATCCCTATAATCAATTGCATGTATCAAACAATACATGATGAAGGGATGTGTGTTTGCTATGGAAAAGCTCAAGCAGGATTTGAACATTGGAAAGAATATACAGAATTTGCGTAAGGCGCAACAGCTTTCTCAAAAGGATGTAACCATTCAAATGAATCTACGCGGCCGTATGATCTCTGTATCCGGATACGCCCACATCGAACAAGGCAGACAAAATTTGTACGTCAGTGATCTGATTATGCTAAAAGAAATCTTGGACGCGTCATATGAAGACTTCTTCAAAGGACTCACACCAGAAAAGGAGTGATCAGAAAATGCAGGCACAGAAAAGACAGATCAGTATTACGTTGGATGCCTCTGTTTTAAATAAAGTACGCATTCTGGCATCAGAAGAAAACCGGTCCCTGTCAGGATATATCAACTATGTACTGAAAATGCATACGGAGAAGGCCCGCCGTGACGTTGAACCAAAATAGCACTTTTTTGGGAATGCCCCAGATATATTCTGGGGCTTTTGGTGTTGCCGTAAAGTTGAATCACTGATTTGAATATATAGACCGCTCGCGGCGGAACAGAAGTAAGATACCACAGTGAATGGTTATTTTGCATTTTTCATTTCAAATTTATTTTACTTAAATTTTTCCTAATTAAGAAAATACATTAAAATATTTTAATAATTATCCCGTACGTATCTTCCTTTCCCCAAATATAGAAAAAACTATTTACAAATCCTATATTTTGCAGTAAAATATAAAAAGTATGATGAACTATGATTCATCCATTTTATAGCAATGGAAAGGTATGTTTGCATGAGCGTGTCGTTTAAGCGTGTCCTGCTGAAGCTATCCGGAGAAGCCCTGACAGCAGAAGACGGGATCATCGATTATGAATATGTTCAAAAAATCGGACGGATAGTTGGCCAGTGTATGGAAGAAGGCGCCCAGATTGCCATTGTAGTAGGCGCCGGCAACATCTGGCGGGGTCGCCAGGGATTGGATATGGACCGGGTTCGGGCGGATCAAATGGGGATGCTGGCTACCACCATCAATGCCTTGGCTATCCAGGATGCGTTTCTGTCGCAAGGAGTGGACACAGTCGTCTTCACTGCCAATGAAATGCCTGCATTTGGAGAGCTTTACACCCAGCGCGGTGCCATCCACGCGCTGGAATCCGGTAAGGTAATAGTGCTAGGTGGAGGTACAGGCAATCCCTTCTTCTCTACGGATACGGGCGCAGTACTCCGGGCTGTGGAAATCCAGGCGGATGTAGTTTTGATGGCTAAAAATATTGACGGTGTATACACCGCCGATCCACGAAAAGACCCCAATGCAAAAAAATTGGATGAAACCACCTACGACTATATTCTATCCAACCATCTGGGCGTGATCGATATGACGGCAGCCAGTCTCGCTATGGATAACGATCTGCCGTTGTATTTGTTTGGGCTGGATAAAGAAGAGAATATCTATCGGGTAATCAAAGGCGAAAAAATGGGAACCATTGTAAATAATAAGGCAAAGGAGAGCGCACAATGAAACTGGACAATAAACCTTACGAAGAAAAGATGCAGAAAACCATCACCGTATACGAGGGACAGTTGGACACAGTCCGCGCAGGCAGAGCTAATACCGCAGTACTTAACGGCATTGATGTTGAGTATTATGGCACACCTACCGCCATTAATCAGATGGCAGAGGTAAAGGTGACAGATGCCCGCACTATCGCCATCACTCCTTGGGATGTTACTACTGTGAAAAGTATTGAAAAGGCCCTGCTGGCTTCCGAGTTGGGGATCACACCCCAGTCTGACGGCAAGGTGATCCGCCTGCTCTTTCCGCAGCTGACAGAGGAACGCCGTAAGGAAATGACCAAACAGGTTGCCAAAATGGGCGAGGATACGAAAGTATCCATTCGCAATATCCGTCGGGACGCTATCGACAAGGCAAAGGAGCTAAAAAAGAGCGGCGACATGACAGAGGACGAGCAAAAGCAGTCTGAAAAGACCATTCAGGAGCTGACAGACAAATATATAAAGGAAGTGGACGCAGTAACCGCAAAGAAAAATGCGGAGATCATGGATATCTGATCCGGCGAATACAACCTCCCCCGACGCCGCGGAGATCCGGGGCATCGGGGGATTCTTGTTGTACTGCGCTGTAAACGAAATAAGGAGATGCCGGCAGAAAAACCGGCAGGGACCATATGTTTTTCAAGAAAAAGCAAGCCAATCGGGACATACAGTCCGCTGATATGCATAAAATCGTACAGGAGGCTGGGCTCTCCCATATCGCCTTTATCATGGACGGCAACGGCCGATGGGCAACGGGCCGGGGGCTTCCCCGAGAGGCTGGGCACAGTGTAGGAGTCAAGGTTTTTAAAAAAACGGTAACTCTATGCCGGGATTATGGTATAAAAACAGTCACCACCTATGCCTTTTCTACAGAAAACTGGAAACGCCCGGAAAATGAAATTCGGGAAATCATGCGTTTGTTGGATACCTACATCAAAGAGGCCCGGGACGATAACGAAAAGAACCGAATTCGCTATATTTTTCTAGGTGACAGAACAAGGCTGGATCCAAGAATCCAGGAAAAATGCACCTATCTGGAAAACCTTACCCGTGACAATCCACTGACGTTGAATATTGCGCTCAACTATGGAGGCAGAAGCGAAATCACCCAAGCATGCAACGCCTTGACTGCAAAGGGCGGCACGATCACAGAAGAGGACATTGCCTCTCAGTTGTATACTCGCGAAAGCCCGGACCCGGATCTAATCGTGCGCACCGGTGGAGAATATCGCCTTTCTAATTTTCTGTTGTGGCAGGCCGCATATGCAGAACTGTATTTTACAGACTGCCTGTGGCCGGATTTTGACGACATAGAACTGCGGCGCGCAATTCTTGCATTTTCCGGGAGAAAGCGCCGGTTTGGAGGCGTATAATTTCAATACTGGGACGGGTTAGAACCGTCTATACCAAGAATGGAGACTATATAATATGTTAAAGCGTATTATCACCGGCATAATTGCCGCCGGCCTTTTGGCCCTTGTGTGTATATTTGCGAATGGAGTCGTATTCTCCGTTGCTTTTGGGCTGCTTGCTCTTTTAGGTGTTTACGAAATGTTGGGCTGCATTGGTGCACGCCGCAACTTTACCATCGCTTTGTGTATGTACACCATGACCATTCTTTCTGTAATATTGGTACACACAGCAAGCCGCCATTCTCTGTATATAACCGCCTTTGCAGGGATTCTGTTCTGTGTGCTCCTAATTTTGTTTGCCTCGGCAGTATTTTCTGATGGACGGGTTCCTATAGATAAAGTGTGCATTGCCTTCACTACCTGCGCCTATGTGCTCACCGGATTCATTTCCATTATCCTTCTGCGGGATATGAAAATGGGAAAATATATCTACCTTCTGGCCTTTATCGGCCCCTGGATTTCCGATACCTTTGCATATTTCACCGGCATGCTTCTGGGTAAACACAAGCTTATTCCCTCTGTCAGCCCGAAAAAGACTGTCGAGGGAAGTCTCGGCGGCATTTTGTTCTGCATCATGGGCTGTGTAGTATATGGATATGCGGTAAAAAGCATCTCCGGCGGCGCAGCAGAATTTCATGTTGTATTTTTGGCCCTGCTAGGTCTGATCATATCGGTAGTGTCCCAGGTGGGAGACTTGATTTTTTCCCTGATCAAGAGACGCTATGACATCAAGGATTATGGATTTATTTTTCCTGGTCACGGCGGCGTGTTGGACCGGTTTGACAGTGTAATCGCTACAGCACCTTTGATTCTCATTGCCTGTGAATCTCTGGCAAAAATGAATCTGATGTAAGTTAGGACATTGCACATATGGAGAAGACGAAAAAGGCGGCAGTGCTGGGATCTACAGGATCGGTAGGAACCCAGGCGCTGGAGGCCCTTAAAAATATAGATATGGAGATTGCCCTCCTTACCGGCGGGCAAAACATCTCCCTTCTGGCAAAACAAATTTGCACCTTCCGACCAGCACTGGCAGCCGTCCCCACAAAGGAAGCTGCCGACCGGCTGCGCCAGATGCTGCCGGACATCGGTACCCGCATCCTGGGAGGCGGAAGTGCTGTATGCGAGGGGATTCGAGAATGCGGCGCAGACCATATTATCCATGCCATTTCCGGCATGGCAGGTATCCCCCCCGCCCTTGCTGCCGCCGACACTGGCGCGCGTATTGCCATGGCGAACAAAGAGGCAATCATTGCGGCAGGACACCTCATCTACGACAGATTGGCAAAGTCCGGGGGAGAATTGATTCCCGTAGACAGCGAGCACAGCGCCATTTTTCAATGTCTCACTGCTGCGGATGCCGCCAATTCCCATAGCCCTGCAGATCCTGCAAAAATCCGCCGAATTATCCTCACTGCTTCCGGCGGGCCGTTCTTTGGAAAGACCTTAGCAGAGCTTTCCGCCGTAACGCCTCCGATGGCCCTAGCCCATCCCACCTGGAAAATGGGCAAAAAAATTACCATTGACAGCGCCACGCTGATGAACAAGGGATTTGAATGGATCGAAGCCTGCCGTCTGTTCGGCGTACAGGGGGATCAAGTAGAGGTAGTCATTCATCCGCAAAGTATAATTCATTCCATGGTGGAATACATTGATACATCTGTACTTGCGCAAATGTCCTATCCGGATATGGCGGACTGCGTCCGCTATGCGCTTCATTATCCGCAGCGCGCACCCTTTGACGGCCCCAGTCTGAATTTTGCCGCAGTGGGAACGCTGACCTTCCATACTCCTGACGAGGAGGCGTTTCCCTCTCTGAAAATTGCCCGGCAGGCTTGGGGGGCAGGAGGATGCGCCCCAGCGGCGCTGATTGCCGCAGATGAAATCGCAGTAGACGCATTTTTATCCGATAAAATCTCTTTTACGGATATTCCCGCTTTGGTAGGGGAAACCTTAGCTGTATGTTCCATCTATCCGGTAAAAACGGAAGAAGACATTTACGAAGCAGACCGCGCTGCCCGAGCTGCCGCTCTGGCACAGATAAAAAGATAATTTTCCAGCAACAGAAAGGGCGTGATTTCTATTTCTACCGTACTGTATATTTTGCTTGCCGTATTTATTTTCGGCGTTCTGATTTTTGTCCACGAGGGCGGACACTTTCTTTTTGCCCGTCTGTTCCATGTGTCTATTCGAGAATTTGCTATTGGGATGGGGCCCAAGCTGCTTACCCGCACATCCAAAAAATCCGGTATTGCCTATTCTCTGCGCCTGTTTCCTATTGGCGGATTTGTTTCTATGGTGGGAGAGGATGAAGAATCCGACGATCCCAACGCGTTCAATAAGAAAAAAGTATGGCAGAGGCTGATTATCGTTTCCGCCGGCGCCATCATCAATATTTTGCTGGGAGTAATCATCACCTCTGTGCTGGTTTGCGCAAAGCCTGTGCTGGGTTCTACTGTTGTCGCAGGCTTTGCCGAAGAGTCTGTATCACAAGAGGCAGGGCTGCAGATAGACGATGAAATCGTTCGTGTAGGCGGCCAGCGGGTGCATATTGCCGATGAACTCATGTACGAAATTATGCGCCTGGGTATTGAACCGGTGGATCTTACTGTTATTCGAGACGGGGAAGAGGTAATTGTAAAAAATGTAGAATTTCCCATTATGTCGGAATCCGGCACTGCTTTCGGAAACCAGGACTTCAAAATTTATGCGGAAAGACCTACCTTTGGAAATATTGCAAAGCATTGCCTTTACAGAAGCACCTACACCGTCCGCATGATCTGGGAGTCCCTGTATGACCTTGTAACAGGCCGTTATGGGATTCAAGCCGTATCTGGGCCGGTAGGCGTTACAGAAGTGTTGACAGAGGCTGCACAGACCAGCAGCTTCAGCTTTTTCTCTTTGATTGCAATCATCACAATAAATCTGGGTGTAGTCAATCTGCTGCCTCTTCCCGCTTTGGACGGAGGCCGTCTAATCTTTTTAATCATTGAAGGCATTCGCAGAAAGCCCGTGAAGCCGGAAATCGAAGGCTATATACATTTTGCAGGGCTGGCGGTTCTGATGCTTTTCATGGTAGTAATTTGTGTGAAGGATATCATCGGTCTGTTTTAGAAAGGAACCCTCTATGAGAAGAAAAGCACGTACCGTCCGTGTGGGAAACATGACTATCGGAGGGGATGCGCCTGTATCCATACAATCCATGACCAACCGGCCCGCAGGAGACTTTGACGGAACTATTGAACAAATTCGTACACTGATTGCCGCAGGTTGTGAAATTGTGCGCATTGCCGTACCCGATATGGAAACTGCCGCTGTCTTTGCTAAAGCAAAACAGGCCGGTATTACCGCGCCGCTTGTAGCAGATATCCATTTCGATTATAGAATTGCCCTGGAAGCCCTGCGTCAAGGAGCAGATAAAATTCGGATCAATCCGGGAAACATCGGCAGCAGGGACCGCGTACAGGCAGTGGCAGACGCATGTAAAAATACCGGCGTCCCAATACGTATTGGTGTAAACGGGGGATCTCTGGAAAAATCTCTTTTAGAAAAATACGGCGGGCCAACTGCGGACGCTCTAGCCGAAAGCGCCCTGATGCAAGCAGAAATGCTGGAGGATATGGGATTCCACGATATTGTCATCTCCATTAAGTCTTCCCGTGTGGACACCATGATCCATGCCTGCCGAATCGTTGCGGGCCAGTCCGATTATCCTCTACATTTAGGCGTCACGGAAGCCGGCACCCAGTACAGCGGCGTTATCAAAAACGCAATGGGTATCGGAGCGCTGCTGTGTGATGGAATCGGAGATACCATCCGGGTGACGCTGACTGCTGATCCTGCTGCGGAAATCACCGCCGCAAAAGAAATTTTGGCGGCGGCAGGGGTGCGGAATCATGGAATTACTGTTATCTCCTGCCCTACCTGCGGACGGACAAAAATCGATTTAATCTCTATCGCAGAAGCTTATAAAGCAGCAGTGTCCGAAATAGATACTGGTGGAAAAAATATCACAGCCGCCATTATGGGTTGTGCCGTCAATGGCCCCGGAGAAGCCAGAGAAGCAGACTTTGGTGTGGCCGGAGGAGACGGATGCGCCATTTTATTCCGACGCGGGAAGCAGGTTTGCCGTATCGATGAGGACAAGCTGCTGGATGTTTTAATGGAAGAAACCCACCGAATGCTGGAAGATACGCAGGATACCATGTAAGAAACGGAGACAGTTATGGCAGAAGCAAAAAAGCGCACACTGAAAGCAATCTTCTCCCGGTTTACGCCGCAAACCCAGCGGCAGCGGGAGATTTTTGACGCTGCCGCCGATGCCCTCCTCACCGGTGACAAAGAAAAAAGCATGTATCAGGTAGCGTTTTCTCTTCCCTTTCTCTGTGAAAAGCGGGATCTGTATCAAATGGAGGATCAACTGTGCGAGCTGTATGATCTCGCCATGCTCCGCCTGCTGCCAAGCTTTCCATCGGAGTTGTTCAGCGATGCATATCTTCCGCAGGTTTTGATTGAATCTAAACGGGTAGGCGCTGTGTCCAACGGCTTCTTTAACGAATGCAAAAGCAAAATTGAAGGAGATAAAATCACCCTGTCCGTTCCCTTCACAACCGGAGGTGTAGAGCTTTTAGATTTAGGCCGCACCGGTGACATTATTGCGGGCATTATCCGCAGTGAATTTTCTCTGTCCTATCAGGTAGAAATTCTTCAAAGCGAAGATTATCTATCCCATATTGAGGCATACATGCAGCAGCAGAACCAGGAAATCCGGGAATATCAGCAGCGTGCAGAGGAGCAAGCAGCCCAGTATCAGGCCGAGCAGGAGAAAAAAGCCCAGGAGGAAGTCGAAGCAAACCCTGTATATGAACGGGTAGAATCGCTTTTTGACGGAGACTCCCAGATAGAAACGGTAGGCGATGCTCTGGTACGCGCAGGGAAAATGGTTTTCAATGTCTCCAGCGGCGAAGTAATTTTTGGAGAAGATTTCGAACATGATGATCCAACGCCACTGCGCAGCATCAACAGGGCTGCCCGCCATGTTGTGGTACTTGGCCAGGTTTTTCAGGTGAAAACCAACGAGCTACGGGGCAGCGACAAATTTTCTGTAAGCATTGGAATTACCGATAAAGACAGCTCCGTATTTTTGCGTACAACCTTGGAGGAAGGAGAGGCGGCCGCGCTGGCATCCTCTACAAAGCCCGGCACGTGCCTATCTGCCTGCGGCAGTGTACGGCAGGATAAATATGGAGAATTTAATATTACCCTAAAAGGGGCAAAGAAAATCAAATTGCATATCCGCCCAGACCCGGCAAAGGCCAAACGGGTCGAACTGCACATGCATACGAATCTTTCTTCAATGGACGCAACAGCAAAGCCGGAAGAAATTATAAAGCGTGCGGCGGCGTGGGGGCAGAAAGCGATTGCCATTACCGACCACGGCACCGCCCAAGCCTTTCCCACAGCAATGCTTGCCGCCAAAAAGCTGGAAGACTTTAAGGTGCTATATGGAATTGAAGCCTATTTTGTGGACGACACAGCTAGAGCGTTATATGGCAGAACAGATATCGGTTTCGATGAGGAAATGATCGTATTCGATATTGAAACCACCGGTCTGTCCGTGCAAAACTGTAAAATCACGGAAATCGGCGCTGTAAAAGTCCAAGGCGGACAGGTATTGGATACATTCAACACCTTTGTCAATCCTGGAGTTCCTATTCCGGAAAATATTACGCAGCTCACCGGTATCACCGATGAAATGGTTGCAGATGCGCCAGCTGTAGACGCGGCGCTGCGCGCTTTTTTCGATTTTACCGGAGATCGGCTGCTGATTGCCCATAACGCAGGATTTGACACCAGCTTTATTCGGCGTGCCGCAGAAGAATGCAGTCTCCCCTTTGAAAATCCATATCTGGATACCGTATCTATGTCCAGATATGTAAATCCCGAACTAAAGCGCCACCGTCTGGATACCTTAGCGGAATACTTTCATTTGGGAGATTTTAACCATCACCGGGCATCGGACGATGCGGAGATGCTGGCGTATATTTTCTTCAAAATGATCGACAAGCTTCAGGACGAAGGCATCACCGACTTTACCCAGATGACCAACGCAATGAGTGAAAATGCGGATCCCTTGAAGCTGCGTACATATCACCAGATTATTTTGGCGAAAAACCTTACCGGGCTAAAAAATCTGTACCGGCTTGTATCGGAATCCTATCTTAAATATTACCGGCGTACGCCCCGTATTCCCAAAACCCGACTGATGGAGCTGCGGGAGGGCCTCATTATCGGGTCTGCCTGCGAGGCGGGGGAGTTGTTTCGCGCTATTTTGGAAAATAAGCCCCCGGCAGCCATCGAGGAAATCGCCTCTTTTTATGATTATCTGGAAATTCAGCCGATTGCCAACAACATGTTCCTGATCGAAAATGAAAAGGCGGCGGACATAGAAGAACTGCGGGAACTGAACCGGAAAATTGTAGCCCTAGGTGAAAAGCTGAACAAACCTGTATGCGCTACCTGCGATGCCCACTATATTGATCCTGAAGATGAAATTTACCGGCGCATTCTGCTGACAGGTATGAAATTTGCAGACGCGGACAAGGTAAGCCATTTGTACATGCGTACAACAGAGGAAATGCTGGAGGAATTCTCCTATCTGGGGGAAGAAAAAGCCTACGAGGTAGTAGTCACCAACACCAATAAAATCGCCGATATGGTAGAGAAAATGGATCCGATTCCGGCAGGCTCCTATCCGCCCCATATTGAAGGCAGTGAAGAAGAACTCACCAATAAATGCTACGAAATGGCCGCGTCTATGTACGGCGATCCCCTGCCTATCCAGGTACAGTCTCGTCTGGAACGTGAGCTGGATTCTATCATCAAAAACGGCTTTGCCATCATGTATATTATAGCCCGCCGCCTGGTGGAAAACAGTGAATCCAAAGGATATCAGGTGGGATCCAGAGGGTCTGTAGGATCCTCCTTTGCAGCCACTATGGGCGGCATCACCAAGGTAAATCCTCTGCCGCCCCACTACCGCTGTCCGGCATGCAGATACAGCGAATGGATTGAGGACGGTTCTGTGAAATCTGGCTTTGATTTGCCTGCAAAGGATTGCCCCAAATGCGGTGCGCCGGATATGATCCGGGACGGCCACAATATTCCTTTTGAAACCTTTTTGGGCTTCTATGGAGATAAGACGCCGGATATTGACCTGAACTTTTCTGGAGACGTCCAAGGCGACGCCCATAAATATACAGAAGTGCTGTTTGGTAAGGGGCATGCCTTCCGTGCCGGAACCATCGGCACGCTGGCGGAAAAAACCGCTTTCGGATATGCGGCAAAATATTTGGAGGGGAAAGGAATCTCCGTATGCCGTGCGGAACTGGAACGATTGATCAGCGGCTGCGTTGGCGTCAAGCGAACCACGGGGCAGCATCCCGGAGGGATCATCATCGTGCCGCAAGGATATGAAATCTACGATTTTTGTCCGGTGCAGCACCCGGCGGACGATCCAAACTCCGGCACCATCACCACCCACTTTGAATTTAAATATCTCCACGACACCATCTTGAAACTGGACATACTGGGACACGATATTCCCACCAAGTATAAACGGCTGGAAGAGTACACCAATACCAATGTATTGGACTGCAATCTCAGCGATCCGAAGCTCTATCAGCTCTTCACTACGCCTGCTCCCCTGGGCGTGACCAAAGATGAATTGCTTGGTGTGGACACGGGGACTTTGGGACTTCCTGAAATGAACACCAAATTTGTGCGCGGCGTGCTTACCCAGGCCAATCCCAAAAGCTTTTCCGACCTTTTGCAAATTTCCGGCCTAACCCATGGCACCGGGGTTTGGCTTGGCAACGCAGATATGCTGATTGATGCGGGAACCTGCACCATATCCGACGTGATTGGATGTCGAGACGACATTATGCTGTATCTGATTCAAAATCACAATATGGAGAAAGCTATGTCCTTTGCCATTATGGAAGACGTGCGTAAAGGAAAAGGCTTGAAACCGGAATACGAGGAAGCTATGATTGCCGCAGGAGTGCCGGACTGGTATATCGACTCCTGTAAAAAGATCAAGTACATGTTTCCCAAAGCGCATGCGGCTGCCTATGTAATCGACGCGCTGCGGTTGGGCTGGTATAAAATCTATTACCCCAAAGAATTTTACGCAGCCTATTTTACCGCTGCGCCCGGCGGTGTAGAAGCCAGCGTAGTCTGCGGCGGCAAGCAGGCAGTGAAAGCCAAAATGGATGAAATTAAGAATATGGGCAAAGAAGCCACTGCAAAGGATAATGAAACCTTCGGCGCCCTCCAGCTTGTCAACGAAGCAATGGCACGGGGGATCCGCTTTCTCCCAGTAGACTTAAAAAAATCTCACGCAAAAAAATTTCTGCCTCAAGAAGAGGGCATCCGGCTGCCCTTCAACTCTATCGGCGGCCTAGGCGATACCGCTGCTGAAAACATCATGCGCGCCAGAACGGAAGAAGATATTTTCTCCGTTGAAGATCTGCGCCTTGCAGCCAAGCTTTCCAAAACAGTTGTGGAAGTGCTGGACGCCAACGGTGTGTTTAAGGGCATGTCTATGACCAATCAGCTATCCTTTTTCTGATTAATTTATCCTTTTGGAATACCGGACAAATTCTCCAGCATATACTGCTGTAAAAAGTATATAGCATATCCGGGAGGGAACCATGGCCTGCAATACGAACAGCTTGAGCAACAAAATTGTGATCAGCGTATGCGACGGCAGAAAGTTGGGACATATCTGCAATTATGAAGTCGATCTATGTAATGGGTGTATTACAGCGATATTTGTTCCAGGGGAAGGCGGCCATTTTGGATTCGGACGGAGTAATGACCTGCGTATCCCCTGGGATAAAATTCAAAAAATCGGAGAGGATGCCATCCTGGTAGATGTGCCGCCTCACATGCCAGAGTGCAGTTGTCCGCCTCCGCCGCCAAAAAGAAAATGGTTTTGGTAAAGCAGCAGGAGGATCCAAATGGATCCTCCTGCTATATTTATTCAGAATTTCACTTTTGTTCCATAAACAGGCAAGGCTGTTTTGCAGTAAGAAAAATTGCCAGGCAAATTGACAATTTCTGTTTATTGTGGTAAAATAATTTTATTACTGTATACAAATCGTTCAACTTAAAAAGGAATCTTATAAATACTATGAAAAGAGTCGCCATCTTTCAAAACGATTTAAGCGTGGGAGGGATTCAAAAATCCCTGATCAATCTGCTGCGCAACATTGACTATAACCGCTTTTCCGTTGATTTGTACCTGTTCGCGGAAAATACCTTTTGGAACGTAGCATTTCCTGAAAAATTGAACGTAAAATATTTGCGTCCTGTATCCAAAGTATATTCCTTTCTTCCCTTTAATATGGCAAAAGGACTGATTCACCCAAACTTCGGCGACTGCGGGGAATATGATATAGCCATCGATTTTAACTCCTATCAGAATAGCTGTGCTGTAGGCGCCATTAAAATCCCAGCAAAAAAACGAGTCATGTGGATTCACAACGACGTTGAAATAAAGCTACAGAACGAATGGAAATATCGCCTGCTCTGGAGCCTTTTTAAGGGCAAGTTTGCTTATTACGATGAATTTGTAGGGGTATCTGAAGGCCTAATTAAACCATTTAAAAAAATGTCTGGCGTGACAAATAAAAAATTTCGCGCCATTCAAAACTATATTGACACAGCGGAAATTGCCCGCAAGGTGCTGGAAGAGCCCAAAGACTTCTCTGTAGACCCAAACTGTTTCAACCTGGTAGGGCTGGGTCGTCTGTGCCACCAAAAGGCATATGACATTATGCTGGACATTTTTGCGCGTGCTCTGACACAGAGGGAGAATCTTCGTCTGTACATTATTGGAGACGGGCCGGATCGGGAAATGCTCCAGGAAAAAATCAAAAATCTATCCCTGACCGGAAAAGTCTTTTTGCTCGGAAATCAGTCGAATCCGTTCTGCTATATGCAGAAGATGGATGCGTTCATTTCCACTTCCCGGTATGAAGGACAACCCTTGAATATTATGGAGGCAATGGCGGTAGGGCTTCCCCTATACTGCACAAAGAATTTGGAAAAGTATACGCAGGGTCTGGTAGGCTACGAAAATCTGGAAGCTGCACTGGTGCAGGCGCAAAAGACAGAAAAACAGCCGGACAATTTGGCTGGCTATAACCAAGAAATCACGGATAACATCACCGATTTAATCGAAAATTAAGCTTTAAAAATAGCAATCATACGGGCTGCCATTTTCCTGCCCGCAAATTTTAGAAAGGATATTTCTAATATGGTCAAGGTTTTGTCTGTTTTTGGCACACGCCCGGAAACGATCAAAATGGCGCCCCTAATAAAAGAATTAGAGACAAGAAGCGAAATCGAAAGTATTGTTTGTGTAACCGGTCAGCATCGGCAGATGCTGGATCAGGTACTGCAGGCATTTGACATTCACCCAGACTATGATTTGAATATCATGAAGCCCGGCCAAACACTGTCTGGAATCACAGAAGTGATTCTACAAAAGATGACGGAAGTTTTAGAGACGACAGCGCCAGACATCGTTTTGGTCCATGGCGATACTTCAACAGCTTTCGCCACAGCGCTTTCCGCTTTTTATCATAAAATTCCTGTGGGTCATGTAGAAGCGGGACTGCGCACCTACAATAAATATTCTCCCTATCCGGAAGAAATCAACCGGCAGTTCATCAGCTTAGTGGCAGAAATGAACTTTGCGCCTACCGAGCAAAGCCGGCAGCACTTACTAAATGAAGGCAAAGCACCGGATACGATTTTCGTTACTGGAAATACTGCCATTGATGCCTTAAAACTTACAGTACGTCCCGATTATGAAGATGAAATCACACACTGGGCTGCAGGCAGTCGTCTGATTGTCCTAACCGCCCACCGGAGGGAGAACCTAGGCGATCCTATGCGGGGAATGTTCCGCGCAATTCGCCGGATTTGTGAAAAATATCAGGATGTAAAAGTGGTTTATCCTGTACACTTAAACCCTATTGTGGCAGAAGCCGCTAATGCGGTGTTTGGCGACATGGACAGCGTCCGGCTGATCCAGCCTCTAGAGGTAGTGGAATTTCATAATCTGTTGGCTAAATCTTATGTGATCCTTACAGACAGTGGCGGCATTCAAGAGGAAGCCCCTTCCCTGCATAAACCGGTCATCGTCCTGCGGGATACCACCGAACGGCCTGAAGGTGTGCAGGCGGGAACGTTGCGTCTTGCCGGCACAAAGGAAGACGATATTTACAACATGATCGATACGCTTCTGTGTGATTCGGCGCAATACGATGCTATGTGCAGAGCGGAAAATCCTTATGGAGACGGACAAGCCTCTGCCCGGATTGCAGATGCAATTATCCGCCGATACAATTCATAAATTTTGAGGTAAACAGGTTATATGAATACCAGTGTTTCTGCTTTTACAAAAACAAAAAGAAAACTAACGGATATTGTGCCGGAACTTGTTTTTGTTCTGTTGCTTATCCAGCCGGTTTTGGACATTATCTCTCACTGGGCTACGGAATGGGAAATAACACTTTATACCACTGCTTTCCGGTTTCTTATGTTCGCAGGGATTCTGTTCTACAGCTTTCTCATTTCTGAAAAAAAGCGTATATATATTCTATTTGGCGGTGTTATCGGTCTGTATTGGATTCTGCATGTGGCAGCCTGCTTCCTATCGGAAGGAGGCTATCAGTCTCCCTTTTCTGATTTAAACAACTTGCTGCGTACTATGCAGCTTCCGCTGTTCACGCTGAGTTTTATTACATTTTTCAAAAAAAGCGATTTGGTTCCAAAGAAAGTCCAGTGTGCCTTTTTTATAAATATGGTGATTATGATCCATTCTATCATTTTCTCCTATATGACCGGTACACAAGTATATATGTATGTAGATGCGCAAAAAGGGCTGATGGGCTGGGCAACGGTACACAATGCGCAAAGTGCTATTCTTACCTTTGTCATTCCGCTGCTGCTTTTGTTCGTCTATCAAAAGAAAAACAAAGGCCTGTTTTATGCAGCCTGTGCCGTCTGTTTTGGAATCTTGTTTTTCACCGGCACAAAGGTAGATTATTTCGCCATCTTTATTATCGCGCCTGCTGTAATGATCTTTTTGTTCATTCAGGGAGAGAGAAATCCTTTTTATTATATAACGCTGCTATGCGTTACCGCCATGTGCCTGGTCTGCTATAACTCCTCTATTGTACGGGACATTCGTGAGGATCATTCTCTGGCAATGGGTTACAAGCAGGACTACGTAAACCATTTGATCAATGCAACAGAAAAAGAAGATGAAAACGGAGAAGTTTTGGGAACAAAGCTTCCCAAAGACTTAGATAAAGAAAGCTTCGATGCACTGGATGAGCGTATGAAGCTGATGATCCGCGAGGTATATGACCTATATCTGTATCCGATGGTGGACACATTTGGGTTTGAGCGCGTGTTAGAAAAATATGATTATTCCCTGTCCGTATCCAATCTGACAGCAGTACGGCAGCAAAAGCGTTTCTTTGCCCAGCTTGCCTGGGAGGATTCCGACTTCTTTACCCGCTGCTTCGGATATGAATACAGCACGCTGATCGCACAGTATACTCTGGAAGATGACGAGGGAGAGCTTCACGAACTAGAAACGATTTATGATCTGGAAAACGATTTCCCCTCCGTATTCTACTATAGCGGATATATTGGGTTTGCAATTTATATGTTGTTTATCGGATATTTTGCGGCCTTGATCATAGTAGGCTTGCTTACTAGGGGCAAAAAGCTTATCAATCTGGAAACGGCTATGGTAGGTGTTACATTTGCACTAGCTGTAGGTTCCGCACAATTTTCCGGAAATGTTTTGCGCCGACCCAATGCTTCTATTTACGTGTCTGTGATTTTGGCTTATATTTATTATCTCACCGTAATTCAATACGATGTTAAACTGCGGGATATCTTTGGTATATGCAGCAGAGAAAAGCGAAAGCGCTGGAAGGAAAGTACACCAAATAAAATCACTGCTGCGGACGAATAAAGCGCGTCTTCCGTAAACTTCAAGTCGTGTTGCAAAGGCAGGCCAGTATGGCCTGCCTTTTGCATTCTCATAAAGAAAAAGAGGGGGATATCCCCTCTTTTTCTATTAAAAATATCTTCACGACAATGCCTTTCTTTCTTCACTGTCAGGCTTATATCTCTTCCAATCCTGTCCTGGTCGATGTACTGCCAATCCCACAGTCTCTGCTTTGGGATATGCTACAGTATCACAGCACATAAACAAAAACAGCGAATCTCCTTCCTCTACTGTTACATCAGAAAAAATAAGACGAAAATGCCTGTAAAAATATTTCTGCTCTGTATCTGCCACCTTGCCTACGGAAATCGTATTCCCTTCCGCATCCCGCAGTTCCCAGTAAAAATCGTCTCCATCCTCTACGTCCAGATATCCGTAAACGCTCTCATTATAGCGCGCGGTAAGTTGCAGTTCTCCATGGTCCTTATTATACACCAGCGAATGAGCGGAAAAATATCCGTCAGGCGCAATTGGAGCACTAAACTTGTGGGTGAGAAAAGCCTCCTTTTCAAGGGAAGCATACGCCTGTCGGGCAGCATCTGTTGGAATAATTTTCGTAAGGCTGCCGTTATCGTCCATCATAAAAATACGGCCCAAAATCACCAAAACACCCACTATAAACACCAGAATTAAGATTCTGCCTATAATCTTTCTAGATTTCATATAAACTCCACGCCGCTATACCTTTGTATTTTAGGTTGTTTTATTGTCTGCGCACATGGCGCAATGGTACTATTTTTAATAATTTTAACATAAGATCCCGCCCCTTGCAACGAAATTTGTGTAAACAAATGATATTTTTCGTTTTCCTTGACAAAGAAAGCAGAAAAGGGTATAATGAGAGCGGTTTATGCTAAGCTTGTGGGTAAACTGTATGGCAGATATCTCTCATGGGTGTACGGCCGGCACCAATAAAGATGGAAAGGACATGTTTTCATGAGACTGGATTTGACACAGCTAATGAATAAGCGCATTCCGTCGCTGCCCTTTTCCTTTTCTCTTACGCTGGACGCCGTGGAGGATGCGCCGCAGCTTCCGGACGATATCACCCTATCCGCACCGATTCAGGTTTCTGGCAGCGTGATTGACAACGATGGATATATGGCACTGCGAGCCAACATACGTGCCGACTACGCAACTGTCTGTGATCGGTGTCTGATACCACTGACGGGCACGCTGTCTTTCCCACTAGACCGAATTGTCACCTCAGGTGGAGCCGGTATCGAAAATATAGAGGAAGACGATGTCGTATGGGTAAAAGATGGGGGAATCAATTTTGACCGTGAGGTTCTAGAGGCAGTAATCCTAGAAATGCCGATCTATCATCTTTGCGGCGATGACTGTCCCGGGCTGTGTGATACTTGCGGCAGAAAAATCGGAGACGGTTGTACATGTGGTGAAAAAAAAGAAATTGACCCTAGAATGGAAATATTTCAAAAACTACTTGATAAAATGGATAAATAGTAGTATAATGGATTGTAATAATCCTTTTTAACGATACAAAGGGGGGATTCCAATGGCAGTACCGAAGAGAAAAGTTTCAAAAGCACGCAGAGATAAGAGACGCTCCAACGTGTGGAAGTTATCCATGCCCGGCATGGTAAAGTGCTCCAACTGCGGTGAATATAACCTGACGCACAGAGTTTGCAGTGCATGCGGTTATTACGACGGCAAGCAAGTCATTGCTAAAAAAGAAGCATAATGGTAAACCGCCCGAGCGCCTATACTAGGTTGCTGCGGCGGTTTTTCCGTTGAAGGTATTTTCCCAGGAAAGGATATCCATGCTGTGATCCATCAACCAGAACAAAAAAATCGGGTTCCCGAGGCCACTGTGCTGGCTCTTTTTCTCTGCGCCACGATAGGATTTGTGTTTGCATCATTCAGCGGAATTGCCGGCAGAGGATTTCTGCAGGGAATGTCGCTTATATTTTTTTGTGCCATGATCTATATTTTGGTACGATACAAATTTTTTCGTATTCGCTACGTTGTGCGCCCCGGTAATAGGATTGACGCGGACGGCGACACAGAATCTGCCGCAACTGTAAAGCGAGATGATACCAAGAGCAGCGGTGTATTGCGCCTGCCACCGAGTCAGTTAGATTTTGTTGTGGAAAAAGCACAGGGAAATCGGGTGTTGACGGCAGAATGTGTATTGTCTTTAGATAAGTTGATTTCCTGTATTCCCTTGTCCCAGCAGCGTGGGGACAGACGAAAAATTACCGGGCAATATAAAAAGGTCAAAACCTACCGCTATCTTCGAAATATGGTGGGGGCACATCAATGTATGCTGATATTTTCCAGCCGCGATATGGATGATGTAAAGCTGATCATTGAACCCTCTGACGAAATGGAAGGATATCTGGCCGCAGTCGCGCGGTTTAATCGGGAAAAAAAGGAGGCGTAACACGCCTCCTTTTTCTTTTTATCTGTACTTTTGTACCGCTTCCAACGTGTCGTTGATCTGTGCTTCTGCAGCACGCTCTATGGATGCAAGCCGGGAAGAAAATACCCCCGCATCCCGCATCAACTCCCGCAGGGTATCCGAGATACCGCCCCAATTATATATGGCGGCGGGGTCGATGGTTCCGGTATTTAGAATACCATATAAATTTTCCCTGGATTTTTCATCGTCCACATACTTAAAGGACAAAACAGAATCTACATAGCACTCCCGCATCCCCCCGGGCCGATACCCTTCCGCCGCCAGGTTTTCTAGGACTATACCTGTTCGCAGCAAATTGCGGCCGGTTGCCATTACACCCAGGGCAGACACATTTCCAGGCAGATAGGAAATATAATCTTCCTGATACTCGGTTCCCTTTGGAACCGGAAGTACACCAAACTCATCGTCCATATCCCGCAGACTTCCAAGGGATCCTATATCTGTAATATAAAACAGACTGTGCCGCTCCAAAAACATGTCTCTGCTGCTGATTCCATCGGCTTCGTTTATCTCTGTGTCATACACGTAAGGATTTCTATCGTAAAGCTGTTCTGCAATCTTCATAAACGTATTGTAAAACGCTTCACTTGTGCTGCAGGTGAGCGCAGGTATGCCGTATTCGTCCTTCTGGCTGATACGCACGCCACTTCCGTAAAGCAGAGGAAAAGCATCCTTTGAAGACAGCGCCGTTCCGTATAAATCTTCCCAAGTCTGCATGCCATCTCCATCTATATCCGCATCTACAGCATCCATCATGGACAGCATGGCGTCCAGCGTCCATTTTCCACTGTCCACTAGGTCATAAGGGTTTGACAGACCTGTATAATTCCTGAGCAGGCTCATATTTACGCCCACCATACTGTGCGCATCATAATAAGATAAATTTATATCTCCAAAAAACAAGAATTGTGCACCCTCAACAGCCGCCTCCTGCATCAAAGCCGTTTTCCACCAAGGCTTGGACAAATTCACCGCTGCAAGGTATTCATCCGTAACCAGATATCCGGCTACCGCTAAAGTAGACATGTAGGCAGCGCTGTTCCACACAGCGCTGTATTTGTCCTCGTCTGCAAGACAGGAGGCCACTGCAATATCATGAATTTTTTCCGGTGTATCCCGGACCTCCTCTATGGTAATGTTCAACCGCTCTTCCACATTATTGTTTCGCCGATAGAGCGTTTCGTTCAGCGTATCCCCCTCCAGCGTATCCGTGTCCATATTGGAAGCTGTGGAACCGGTACGGGCATTGAGAAATGTAAAGGTATATTCGTCAAAGCTTCCCGAAGGAACATCTGCAAACAATTCCCCTTCTTCCAGACGAAAGTCCGCCGCCGTGTCATAAGTATGTCCTTCAGACTGTTTTCCGCCACAGCCTGTAAGCTCCGCCGCAAGGCCGATGGCCATCAGCAGGCAGATACTCTTTCGCCCCATATGCTCCCTCCTCCTGACCTATCGTTTAAATATCAGCCCGCTCCGCATACATAGCAGCAAATTGAGCGATAAACTCTTTTCTTGCCGGCAAATTGTCGCCCAGAAGCGTATCAAAAATCTCCTCTGTCGCCTTAGCGTCCGCTTCGGATACTCGAATCAGACGACGGGTAGCCGGATTCATTGTAGTCTGCCACATCATGTCCGGCTCGTTTTCCCCAAGTCCTTTTGACCGCTGCAGCGTATACTTTACATCACCAATCTGTTCCAGAATCTGCGCCTTCTCCGGCTCATTATATGCAAAATAAATTTTATCTTTTACAGTGATCTCGTACAGGGGAGACTCTGCAATGTACACCTTCCCTTCCAAAATAAGGCTGGGAAGCAACCGGTAAAACATTGTCAGTAACAGGGTACGAATCTGGAATCCATCTTCATCGGCATCGGTACAGATGATGATTTTAGACCACCGCAGGGATTCTATATCAAAGGGAACAAAATCCCCCTTAACCTTACCCTGGATTTCCACGCCGCAGCCGATAACCCGCAAAAGGTCCACAATAATATCGTTTTTAAAAATTTTTTCATAGGTACTTTTTAAACAGTTCAGCGTCTTTCCCCGTACTGGAATAATCGCCTGAAACTCCGCGTCCCGTCCCAGCTTACAGCTGGTCATTGCGGAGTCTCCCTCTACAATATACAGTTCTCGGCGCAGGGGATCCTTGGAACGGCAAGAAACAAACTTCTCCACTCGGCTGGCCACATCGTTGGTAGTCGCCAATTTTTTTCTGATGTTGAGGCGGGTGGATTCCGCCGTTTCTCTGGAACGCTTGTTCACCAAAACCTGACTTACCAGTTTGTCTGCCTCCATGGCGTTTTCCAGAAAATAAATTTCCAGCTGTTGTTTTAGAAAATCGGTCAGCGCCTCCGCAATAAAAGAGTTGGTTATGGCCTTTTTCGTCTGGTTTGCATAAGAAGTCTGTGTGGAAAAAGAGTTGGTCACCAGCACCAGACAGTCCTCCACGTCTGCAAAGGTTATTTTAGATTCGTTTTTATTGTATTTGCCCATCGCCTTCAGTTTTCGGTCAATGGCATATACAAAGGCGTTTTTCACCGCTCGCTCGGGAGATCCGCCATGTTCCAGAAAGCTGGAATTATGATAATATTCCAGCACATTTACGGTGTTGGAAACGCAAAAGGATACCTCGGCAATCAGCCTGTATTCTTCTTTATCCTCTCGATCCCGTCCCCGCGTCTCTGGCATTTTCCACCGCACTGGCTGGGTCATGGCCGTATCCCCCGCCAGGCGGGCTACATAGTCGGAGATTCCGTTGGGATACAAAAATTCCTTTTCGTCAAAGGATCCGTCCTCGTTTTCATACCGCAAACTGAACCGCAGTCCGGCATTGACCACAGCCTGCTTCTCCAGGGTGTCCTCATAAAAAGCCTTGGGAATGGAAATATCGGTGAACACATCCAGATCCGGACGCCAATATGTCACCGTACCGGTACGGCGCTCCCCTTTTTCCAGTTCCCTGGTTTCCAGTTGCCCCACCGGATTCCCCTTCTTAAAGGACATATGTGACAGATTTTGCCCGTCAAAGGAATGCACTTCAAAAAATTCTGAAGCATACTGGGTAGCGCAAGCGCCAAGTCCGTTCAGCCCCAAAGAAAATTCATATCCGCCGGTACCGGAGTTATTCTTATACTTTCCGCCGGCGTACAGCTCACAATAAATCAGCTCCCAGTTGAAGCAGTTGTACTTTTCATTATATCCCATGGGGATTCCGCGTCCCCGGTCATCCACCTCAATAGAGTGATCCCGATAGACGGTGACGGTGATAGAGGACCCGTATCCCTCTCTCGCCTCATCCACAGAATTGGATAATATCTCAAAAAAGGCATGTTCACAGCCTTCCAGTCCATCTGAGCCAAATATAACTGCCGGACGCAGCCGTACCCGGTCGGCGCCCTCCAGCTTCTCTATGGATTGGTCGTTGTACTGCGCCGTTTCCTTTTTCTTTGTCATGTGCTCTTTTACCCTTCCTTATAACTGCCAGTTACCAGTCAAATTTTGTTACGTTTTTTCCATCCCGGCTTACCAGCAGATATCCGCAAACGGAATATCTGTCGTCCTCGGGAAGGTACCAGGAAACCCGCACTTTATAAAAGCTTTCTCCCGTTTCTGTGTCCTCCATGGTACCCTGTGATACAAAAGAATACGAATACCCTACCTCCGGATCTTTTTCCCCCAGATACGCCTTCGCCGCAGCCAAGGCCTCTTCCTCTGTAATATACTTTGGGGAATGACCAGTGGTAGTATCTTCTTCCTCGTCCACGGTAGTTTGGGCTATTGTAGTATCTTCCTCCGTCTGAGGATCTGTTTCCTGCAAACGTGTCGTTTCTTCTGTTTGCTGCGTTGTTTCTGGTGTTTCTTCTTCCATTTGACGCACAGAGCAAGCGCTCATGGAAAGCGTCAGCACCAGCAATATTGCCGCGATTATTCTCTGTTTCATATAACTTATTCCTTTCCTACTCACCTTTGCCAAGTCCTGCCTGCAGTACCTTCAAATAATCCCCTTCTGTGAGGGTTTCCATATTATACAGCATCAGAACCTGATCGATATCATTTTCCAGACAAAACTGAAGCATGGAGGCCTTATAATATCGAAGGTCTATTAAAATCAAATCGTAATGCCGTGCTAAAAAAGGTACCATGCTGTGCGCAAAAGAGTCTTTCAGCACCAGCAACGTCTGCCGGTCACCGTCTCCATTCTTTATAATATGGGTATACCCAAAGTTCCCACCCAGAAAAGAAGCATACTGATCCTTTTTCTCTAAAAACTCTCGGACATAAAAACTGTCGAAAATTGCATACTGTTTTCCGTCCCGCTCTTTATAAGTGCATCCTGCATAACCTTCAAACTGCATGGTATTATCCTGTATGGCCATGGTATAGGCATCGTCATCTTCATAATGATAATAGACAATGGGGTCAGGAGGCGCCCATTTTACTCCGGCGGCTGACCAGGTAGTGCCGTAAAAGTCGCGTGAAGCTTCTTCCGCTGTAAATGCACCAAGGGCCAGCGGCGCACCTCCAAGTGCTTCCATCACTTGAACATATGCGTAATATGCACCGAGAGACGTCCAGTGGTGATCGGTTTTATAATATACCGCCTCGCCGTCCACAGCACGACTGCGCAAAGGATCCCGAAGATTTAAATAGGAGAGTCCATTTGATCCTGTAATGTCCTCTAAGACACCCCAAATTCTATCCGAATAATAGGATCCGTAAACGGATGGCAAATACCGGTCACACACATCTTGCTTACGGCCTACAAAAGCGGCTGTGCATGAAATACCCTTTTTCTCAGCCGCCCTCTGAAATTTTGCGGCAGCGTCCAAATTGGTTTTTAAAATTGTTTCATTCGGGTAATCCGCACGGGCAGTGAGATATCCGTCACTGCCAAAAATTACCCCATTGTTCTGCCCTTTTAGCTGAACCGTTTCGGAAAAGGCTTTCACACCCACAAAGAAATCACGAAATGGAAACTGGTCTGCCATATAGTCGGAAACCTGTTCTGTAAGCCCACCGGAAAAAAAGTTCTCTGCAGAAATCTCGGGGGCAGAGGCAAGCACCCGATTTTCCTGGGCAGAAAAATCCGCATCCGGCAGCACCCAGAACAAAATTGCCATTACATAAATAAACCCAAGTGTCAGCAGAATCAGCAGCACATCTGCGCCCCGGCTTTCCTTTTTCAAATGCATCTGCATCTGCAGATATCGGGCCGCCTCGCTGTCTGCGGTAATTTTCTCTTTTTTTGCCGGCACCCCTGTGGGAATGGGCTGTATATCTTTTTCTGCATAATCCATAACAGTTCACCGCCTTCTTGCTTAAAACCGGAAGTATAAAAACGGGTTATAGGAAGAGTCCACCAAATATGCGGTGCACAGCACCAGCATAACGGCACAGCCGGCGCTGATCGCCACGCGTGCGCCTTTGCCTTTTTCATACAGCTTATAAAACAGCCGCTTCGGAAGTGGGGTGGAAGCAATGCACAAGATTGCCAAAAACAATACACTGCGCAGCAAATCAAAGGCAGCTCCGGCCTCACTGAAGGCGACGACGCCCTGACCAAACATATAACCAAGATAGGTGATGCCGGCGCCAAGGTCTTCAAAGACAAACAGCCACCATCCGAACAGTACCACTACCAGCGTATAAAGATGGCTGACAAATGCGGGCATCCGCTGTAAAAGCTTTTGCAAAAACAGCTTTTCCATCATCAAAAAAATACAGTAATATACGCCCCACAGCACATAGTTCCAACTGGCCCCGTGCCAAAATCCAGTAAGCAGCCAGACAATAACAATGTTTCGAAGGTTTATCAGCTTAGAGCAGCGGTTTCCGCCAAGGGGGATGTATACATATTCCCGAAACCAGGTTCCCATGGAAATATGCCACCGCCGCCAAAACTCCGTAATACTTTTGGATACATAGGGATAAAAAAAGTTTTCTTTAAACTGAAAGCCCAACATTTTTCCAAGGCCGATAGCCATGTCGGAGTAACCGGAGAAATCAAAATAAATCTGGAAAGCGTAAAACAGCATTCCAAGCCACGCACCAACTACGGTAGCATCTGTAGCAGAAAGCGCCTGAAATCCTTCCCACATGGCGCCGGCGCAGTTAGCTAGAAGAATTTTTTTCGCCATACCACAAATAAAGGTACGCATACCGGAAGCAAACAACGCAATATTGTGCGGGCGGCAGCGAAGTTGGTCGTCCACATCCTGATACCGGACGATGGGACCTGCAATCAACTGTGGAAACAAAGTAACATATGCCCCAAAAGAAGCGATGTTATGCTGTACCTTTGCGTCTCCACGGTAAATATCAATGGTATACGACATGGTTTGGAAGGTATAAAAGGAAATGCCAATAGGCAGCTTTACGTCTGCAAGCAGCGGAATCTTCTGCAGAAATGCAAAAGGAAGAAGCTGCAGATTAGACACGATAAACGTGTAATATTTGAAAAAGCCCAAAATACCCAAATTGATTACCGCGCTGGTAATTACAAATCGGCGCGCTTTTTTCTTATCGGTTTCCCGGTATTTGCCCACGAAATATCCACAGATATAGTCCACAATAATGGAAAACAGCATGATGGTCACATAAATCGGCTCTCCCCACCCGTAAAAAGCAAGGCTTACGATGAGAAGAACCACGTTCCGAAAAGCCAGAGGCACGATAAAATAAAGCATAATCGATGCCGCAAAGTACAGGAACAAAAACTCAAGGGATGAAAATACCATAATCGTCTCCAAAATGAGAAATATCAAATAAAACGCTCACAAAAATTTCCTATGTTATTGTAGCATATCTTGCCGCAAAAGAAAAGGGGGGGATTTCAAACGTTTTTTTACAAGAAGCCTCCCTCTGCAGCTTTTAAGCGGCCCCAAAGGGACTCCTGCGTTAGTAATTGCCGCCGCAGGCGAGAGAGAAAAATACCATTACAAAAGATTCTCGTCATAACAAGCCCGCTGCCCGCCGATAAACTTTGGCCTGGTTCGGGCGGCATTCAATGTCGCAGCGCCGATTTTCTTGATAGACAGACGCAGCGGTACCGCTACTCGTCGTAAATGCATACCAATTAGCGTAAGACCAATATCCAGGCCGGCATCGGCTGCAATTTGCTCCACAATCACGGGATCTGCAGCGCCGTGATACGCTGCCGTAGCAAAGGAGCCTCCAGCCTTTGGCTGAGGCACCACGTTTACGGCCTCCGCCTGTGATACGGCAGCGCGCTCAACCACAATAGCCCGGTTCAAATGCTCGCAGCATTGGGCGGCAAGATAAATTCCCGTCGGTGAAAATACCGACATCATCCCCTCATAAATTGCCTGCGCCGCCTGCGGCACAGACGCCGTACCGATACGTTCTCCGCATACCTCGCTGGTGGAGCAGCCCACAACAACAATTTGCCCTTCCCGTAGATTTGCAGCTGCAACAAGCTGTGTTGCTGCCTCTCTTGCCTGTTCTCTCAATTCTTCATACATATTATCTCTCTCCTTTTCCCTATTATATTCTTTCCAAATCAGGCATTCTTAGCCGTTTCCAGCTCCAAAATTTTCGCTACAGCCTGATCTGCATATTTGCCCAAGGTACACTTAGCCGTCCCCGCAATATGAATTGCACATCCCTCTCCGGGAATAAGAACCTTCTCTGCCGGACTGCGTCCTACAGCCTCCGCCATCCCTGGAGTCACCTCTCCGGTAAGAGATGCGGGAATCGCAATGCCTACAGGTCCTACAATATAGGATGCCTGTGCCGCCGCGCAAATGACAGGATATTCACCAGTGGCCCCGTGATCTGCACCGGCCCGGAGCATTGCCGCCGTTGCAATGGTGTTCGTGCCTACTACTGTAATCGAAAAATCTATAAGAGATGCTTTGATCCGTTCTGTAAGCAAAACGCCCAGCCGCCCCCCTTGTCCATCGATAATAAGAATTGTTTTCTTTTTCATGTTATCCCACTTTCCTCCAGTATGCCCTGCGGCACTGGAATACAGTCTCCCAGAGCAAGCGAATATAAGTATACCTCGTCAAAAGGGCGGCCCAGCATATTCTGGCACAACTCCCTATACAAGCTAATCTGCCGATGGTGTCTAGGCAAAAGTTTTTTCGCCGCAAGAGCCGGATCCCTTTGCTCCGCCCCAGTCAGCCGGTCCGTTTTGTAATCCAAAAGTACCGCACGCCCCTCCTGATCTACAAACATACAGTCTACAACACCTTGAACGGTAATATCTGTTTTGGTTTCTGTAAGCTTTTCCTGAAGCGCTGAATCCGTAGTAAACCGGGCAGCAGGCAACACTGCGTTAAATCGAAACTCCCGATACATCTCCCTAGCCCGGACCATACGCCCAAATACGGCAGATTGGACAAACGCTTCAATCTCCTCTAAACGCACCAGCGCCGCCTGCTCCTTTGTAAGGAAGGCCGCTTGCAGCAGGCAATCTAACTCCGCCTGCGCGCCTGTTTTCCACAGCCTCTCAAAATCGCAAAACTGCATATAGAGATGGGTTGCAATACCTGCCTGGGCAGCACTGTCTTCCCGTGTTCCGTCTAAAAAGGCAGGCACGGGAATCTCCTCCGTATCCCACTGGGCCGATGGCTGTACTGGATCAAGGGTAATCGCTTCCGGCTCTTCCCGATTCAAAATATCCGGACGCAGCGCGGATACGGTGAGTTTGGCGGGTATATCCTGTAAATGCAGGAGAGGATATGCAAAACAAAATCGCCTGGTAAAAGTCTCCCGCCACATTTCATTGACACAGTCTGCCGGGCTGCCTTCCTTTTGCTCAGGCTTCACAGCTTCCTTTGGCGGCAAGCTTTCTCCGATCACAAACCGGAAGCACGCGGCATCTCGTTGCCGGGCTGCACCATCCACAATCCATTCTCCAAGGCTTGTACAGGATAGCAACTGGTACGCATCCGTTTCTTCATCAGCACGATAGCGCGCCTGTTCCAGCCGTTTTGCAGGATCCTCCGCCATACAAGTGATGTACAGCTGTTCTCTGGCTCTGGTCAGCGCCACATACAGCACCCGCATTTCTTCCTGCACCATCTGTTCCTGCAGCTGCAGCGCCGCTGCACGCCGCAAAGGCGTATCGCAACGGACAAGTCCTCCCGGATCGTACAGCTTCATACACAGTCCCATATCCGGGCTGAACAGCACCCGATCGGATAGTTCTCTGACATTGAAGCTGCGGGACATATCAGAAAGAAAGCAAATGGGATATTCCAGGCCTTTGGAACGATGAATCGTCGTAATGGTCACCGCGTCCTCTGCCGGCAACTGTCCACTGGTATCCTTTTGCTCCATAAGTCCTTGCAGCAGCCGAATAAAATCATGCAGCCCGCCACCCTGCCGGCCGCAGGCCGCTCCATGAGACGTAAGCTGCTTCAGGGAGCGTCGGATTTGCATATTGCTTCGTTTATCATCTCCTCGATAATATAAAAAACCTGTGTCTCGAATAATTCTTTGTAAAATTTCATCTGCCCGCATGTATCGCGCAGCCGCTCTCCAGCCTTCTATCTGTTCTGTAAAAGCAGCGCACCGCTTCCCAATAGGCGTAGTTTCCCCAGCGCAGCGGCGCACACTATACCATAGAGGTCCCTTTTCTCCACACCGGATGTTGATCAAATCATCCAAGCTAAAGCCAAAGAGCGGACTTTTCATAGTCCCTGCCAGGTAAATATCCTGCAAGGGATTGTCCGCCGTATGCAGCAGGCACAGCATCAAAATCACTTCGCTGCAGGCAAAAAACGGATCTGCTGCGCTGTTGGCTACCGCAATACCCCGCCGGGAGAGGGCCTCGGCATAAGCAGCCGCCTGTCTGCCGGAGCGCAAAAGAATTGCAATGTCCCCTGCACACACCGGCGTACCGCCGGAAAGTCTGCCCTCCTGCAAAAGGGACCAAATTCTTTCAGCCACGTACTCTGCCTCAGGATTTGTGTCCGCTCCTTCCACATCCTCCGCGGGAGAGACAAGGCATATTTCCACCGGCCGTCCCCCCACGCCGTCCACTTTTGCGCAAACCAGTTCATCCTGCTTATCAAAGGGCGTATCTCCCGCGGCAAATACATATCGGGAAATCCGGTTTGCAAAATCAATTACGGCGCTGTCCGAACGAAAGTTCTCCTGCATAAAAATAGCTGTGCCGCCTTGTCCCGCTCCGTATCGGGTGCGGTATCCCGTGAATACATCCGGACACGCGCCGCGAAAACCATAAATTGATTGTTTTACATCCCCAACCATGAAACGCCGGCATCCATGGGATACCGCCGAAAAAACCGCATCCTGGATTCGGTTGGTATCCTGATATTCGTCGATAAATATATAGTCGAACTGTCGGCCTGTCTCCTGCGCCGCCTGCGTGGGACCACCATCTTCAGCACAAAAAATTTTTTTTGCAAAAATTTCCAGATCTGAAAAATCTACCCGTCCCATTTCCCGCTTTCTAGCAGCAAACCGCGCTTCAAATTCTGCAAGTACCCTGGCCGCCGCTCGTACAATGGCCGCGTTTTGCTGCATTAAGCGTGCCATATCTTCACTGGTTGGGAGAAAAAACGCCTGCAGCAGACTTTTGATCTCAGCGCCAAAGTCCTGCCGGACCTCTTTAAATCGCACATACGCGTCCGTCTGCTTTTCCGCTTTTAAAGGAGACAGGCGCGGTTGGGCAAACGCCTCCATAAAATCGCGTGCCATAGCAAACTCCCTTTCGGATATTTGCGCCAGCTTCCTTGCAAGCTCTGCTGATTCCAACGCCAGCACACTGTATTTTTCCGTGTCGGAGCAAGCAGACAGCTCGCCTGCAAGCGTCTGAAACATTCTGGAAAAGTGAGCGCCTGCACGGTTCATCCTGCGCCGCACCGGCGCGCCGAACATAGACGAAAGAAAATCATCCGCACCCGTTTGCGTCTCCTGCGCCCACCGATACAAATCTGCAGTGCAGTATCCTTCCGACACAATTGTATTCCAAATCGACAGGAGTGTAATATCGAGAGACGTCTCGTCCCGCCCGCCTGAAAAACAGTCTGCAAGCGCTTCAAAATCTGCTTCGTCCGCATCCGCCGTCGCAGGCGAATCAAAAAAGTCACCTACCGTTTCCTGCATTACCTCTTTTTGCAGTACCGCCGTCTGGGCCTCCTCCATAACAGAAAAATCCGGCGGTAACCCTAGCGCGGCATAATACGGCTGAAGAGAAGAAAGGAAAAAGCTGTGGATCGTCATAATTTTTGCTCCGGGCAGCATAGTCAGCTCCCGCAGGAGCCGACGATTTCCCGGATCCTTTGCCAGCGCCGCCGTCAACGCGTCTCCCACGCGGCTACGCAGTTCTCCCGCCGCCGCCTTGGTAAAGGTAACGACTAACATCCGGGAGAGACTGGCTTGTTCCGACGGAGCTGTCAGCAAGCGAATGATCCGCTGGGTCAGCGTGGCAGTTTTTCCGCTTCCCGCCGCCGCAGACAAAATAAGATTCTCTCCTGCAAAATCAATGGCCGCCTGCTGTGAAGCAGTCCAAATGTGCTCCGCCATATAGGTTCCCTCCTTCTTTTTGTCATTCCATATGTCTGCATACCGCCCGCATAGGACAGCTATCGCAAGGCAGCCGGCCTCCTCGACGAACAGGTCTAGAACACGCCCTTCCGCTTTTTACCTGATTCCCTGCCTGTTGCAGAGCAGCCGTCAATCCCTGGTAAATCTCTTCAAATTCCTCTTTTGACGCAAGGCTGCTGTATTTTGAATAGCTGCCGTCTTTGTTGACTGTTACGGGGATGTATTTGCCGGACACGTCCTTGTCCATAGCACGGATAACGGCATCATTCCACAAAATAATTCCCTGGCGGGAAATATTCTTTTTTGCTGTTTCCCTGGCCGTATCCCCATCTAAGGGGACCGGAGAAGACGCGTCTCCAGGCCGCGCGCTGAAATACACCGCCCCCGCCGGTACCAATTCTTCTCCCATAGGAGCAAGCTTTTGGTAGAAGGGGCTGCCGGCGCTGCCGCAAATAGAAAAAAGATATAGCAATAATTGGACATTATGCCCGCTTAACACTTCCTGCAGGGAAAAATTTTTGCTACCGGTTTTGTAATCGGCAACCCGTACATATACCTTTCCGTTTCTGCGCAGAATATCCAATCGGTCTACGATACCCCGCATGGTCATAACGCCATCCCCGCTTAGTGGAATGCGCAACGCCGGCAGCGTATCGTCAAAGCCTACTGGCAGCTCAAAGGCATACGGAATAAAATCAGACTGGCCAAATTCTTCGCTAAGGGATTGACCATACAAAATTACGCTTCGCTGCAGGCGGCGGAAAAGATAATCCGTACGCCGGCTGGCAGCAGCGCCTTGACTGACCGACGCGATATATTCCCGGATCAGTCGCTCTGCACGGTTGACAATCATCTCGTTTGATAGGGGAAATCCCTCCTGGGCTGATTCCCGCATAAAGTCTTCCAAAATTTTATGTACAAAGTTTCCAACATCCACCGGACGAATCTCTGCCGTTCTTCCCTCATCCAGATGGAGCACATACCGGCAGTAATAGGAGAAGGGACAATCCCCGAATGTTTCCAATCGGGACTGTGTCATAGAAAGCGTCCCGCCGAACAGTGCCTGCGCGGTTTGCAGGGCTACCTGTTCTCTGTCCGCAGACAAGCTTCCTTTGGGAACCTGTTCATCTCGGAGCATGTCCCCCAAAACATCTCCGCACGGCGTATGCAGCAGAATGGGAAGCAAACGGCGCGCGGCACTTTTAGACCACACCATCTCCAGTGGGTCTGGGCTTGTAAGATCGGTGACCTTGGCATTTGGCAGAAGCTGCATGATGCGCACCGCACCGGAAGATGGATGCCACGCTCCGTCCGTACAAGGAATCATGACTGTCAGCGTATCTGTCGGAGCGCATACAGCCCGGTAAAAATGAAACAGCGCTTCTCCCTGCCGCTCCGCCACGCCGGGAGAGAGCTGGATTCCAAGAGCAGCCAGCGTTTCTTTATCCAGTTCACCAAAAAATCCGCCTTCCAAAGGTACTGCGGGAAACTCTCCATATACCGCCCCCAACACAATCACATGACGTACATCATCCAGCCGTATACTATGCGCGCTGCCCAATACCACCCTGTCCATTCCATCCGGAATCGTTCCGATTTTGCAGGACTGCGCAGTACGCAGACACAAACCGTAAAATCGTGCTGCATCCATATGGGCGCCATCTGCTTCCAAATCCGATTCCGCGCCTTGTGCAATCGTATCCAAGATATCGCATAAAACAGACCATACCTGGCGTACCTCCTGAGCCGCGGCCGCATCTCCCTGCTTCTCCAACCTGTCTGCTTCCCTTTGAAGTCCATTATACACATCAAAATCACAAAGCAGACGGTAAGCAGCCGTACATACCGTCCGGGCCGTTCCCGGAAAGGCATCGGCAAAAGCATCCAGCACCGGGGCAAGCTGCGCCCTAGCCTGGTTTGCCATGGAAAGCAGTTCCCTCCCCCATGCACTGACTGTCTCTGTATATCCGTCCGGATTCATGTTCCATCCGTCCGGATCACAGAACATACGCCGGCCCCGAATCCGCCATTTTTCCGTATATTGCTCCAGCGCGTCACAGCAGTCGGGACTGACACCGGTAAGCCCTGTCTTCGCACAGGAAACTACGTCCTCACGTCTCCATCCCCCTGCCACCACAGACGCCGCAGTAAGCAGCAGGCGCACTGCCGGCTGCATCACAGCCGTTTTCTTGCCGGAAAGATATATGGGAATGCCCAAATCGGACAGGATCGTATCGGTTATACTCCGTCTGGATTCCATATCTGCGGCCACCACTGCAATATCCCTATAACTCGCGCCTTGCTGAACCAGCCGCTGAATCACGCCGGCGGCGGCATATGCCTCGTCATATACATCTGCACATCGAATGACTTTCACATTGTCAGCTTCTCCCAGATACGGTTGCGCTTTATGATCCCACAAGCTACGGGTAAGTACCCCTAATGGTCCGGAGAGTGTACAGGAAATTTCCTTTGCGCATACCTGGCGTCCGCTCTGCGCGCACATACGCGCCATATCATGGACAAACCGACGGATGTGCTCAAGGTGCATTTCGCTTCCGTCCCCATCCGCCTCAAGTGGGCATGCAAAGGTCATTGTAAAATCCGCGGCCTGCTGTAAAATCTGTTTAGTTATTCCCTTTTCTCCTGGTGTAAAGGTATAGAAAGAGTCAATGTATACATCGCAGCCGGCAAAGTAATTATGCATAGATAGTGTCTGGCTCAGGGCATCGGGTATCTCCTGCGGATCATCATAGGATATATGCAGCAAGGTATCATACGCGGCAAAAACTGTCGAAAGATCCAGCAGTTTGTCCCGAAGCGCATCCTGCCCCTCCTGAAGCTGCTCTGCCGCCTCTGCCAGCATAGCCGGCGTAACGGAATATGCCTTCAATTCACTGACTGCGTGCAAAAGCAGCGGAACATACCGGTCTTCTCTGTCTTCGCGCCCATATATATGCAGGCTGTCTCGCAAAGCAACAAGGGTATTCCACATCACAAGCGTCTTTTTGGCATCCGTAATGTAATGCTTTGCCACGCCTCCAAATCGGCGAAAAACACTGTCTGCCAAACGTGTAAAGCTAACGATTTCCGTTTGGAGCATCGCGCCGGCCGGCAGCGCCTGCGCACAACGCCGATCCCACACCAGCGCCTGCTGTTCCGGCACAATCAGCACAACCCGCCGACCCGCCTTCAAGGAGCACTGCATTTTTTGCAGAATATATGTGCTTTTTTCCATGGACTCCAGTCCGAAAACAAATTCCGTCACTGCAGCGCCCCCTTCCTGTATTTATCAATATTTTATGGCCGCAGCGGCACACGTAAAGGTCTACGTATATATTTATTTTACATTATACCATGAAGCAAAAATGCTTGCTTGCAAGGGCATTTTTGCGAGGCCGTCAATAGACACAACTGTGCGAAGCACAGAGCGGCAACGCCGCTAAATCAATGCGCAGCAATGATTTATGTGTCTATTATACCATGATGCAAAAACGCTTGCTTGCAAGCAAAAGCGTTGTGTAGCAATGATTTACTGCGTATATTATACATTATATCTTTTGACGAATCAACTGTCCGACGGAAAGCAGACAAAAATTTCAGATTATATCTTGCAAAAGCAGACGCTTTATGCTATACTGCTGTTTATAAACGGCGTATGAAAGGGCGGCATGAAACCCCTCCAATACAAAGAAAGGTATGGTTATAAAACAATGGCAATGCAACACCACGACGGCGCTGAAATCGACCGCGCCACACATTCAATTAACTACACTGAATTTACTGTAAAAAAGAAAACAGAAGGTATACTGATTCTGGCAAAAATCGGACTGATTGTCCTGTACGTTGGAATTGTAGTGGCAATTTGGGCGCTGGCAAGCTGGTGGCTGGGTTGTATCAGTTTGCTGCTTTCTATTATTACCTGGTATTTCACATGGCCCTTTGTAAACATTGAATATGAATATACCACCGCTTCCGGTGACCTTCAGTTTACCAAAATTTATGGAGGAAGAAAGCGTTCCCCCATTTTGGAAAAGAAAATCAAAGATATGGACCTGATCGCTCCCTATACCAGCGAGTACACCAGCAAATTCCCATCTATTGCAAAGACCTACGACCTGCGCAAAAGCGTGAAGCAAAAGGAAGATGTGTACTTTGCCGTATTCGATGAAAAAGGAGAAAAGCACTGCGTTCTGTTCCAATGCACCAACAAAGCGCTGAAAATCTTTACAAAATACAATAAAGAGAACACTGTCACTGTAGAAACACTTCACTATTGATACTGTTCTAACCCATGCCACCCCCGCATATATTCCAAAGGAATACTGCGGGGGTGGTTTTATGAAAATACGGATTGGATCAATTACTATATTGCTGCTGTGTACCCTACTGCTGTGCGCATGCGGCAAAACGAAAAATGACGCTGTACTTTGGTATCAGCAAGGCCCTGCTGAGATTAACGGAGAGCTACAGGGAGAAGGCGGTACCTATACAGTGACGCTTTCCCTCGGCCGGATAGACGATGCTGGCAGCAGAGATATCACACTGTCTTTTTGGGAACCGGAAGAAATTGCGGGCATTGTATTTCGTCTGCGGGGAGATACCGCTTTTGCCATATACGATACAGTGGAAATTCCACTCTCCAAAGAAGCTGTAGGCAATCTGTTTGCACCCGCAAACCTGTTTGCACTGCGAGAGGAAGATATCAATGATATCCTGACCGGAGAAGACGGAACAACCATGATCAAGCTGTCGGATGGCCAAAACTACTGGGACATTTCTACGGATACGGAAGGCATCCCCCAAAGCATCTCCGCCACGGTTGCAGGGGAAGCCCTTTCCTTTACAATTACATCCTTTGTCCAAACCGACACGTAAGTCATGCCTGTTGGCAGCATGCCGTTTTCTGCAAAAAAATCCCCGCTCACGCGGGGATTTTTTATTAAGGCTTATCCTGTAATCTCTACAGGAGCGGCAACGTCTATACCGTTATTTGTATTGAGTCCAAAACTAACAGTAATCGCTTCGTCCACTGCCTGCATCATATGATCATCCAAATGACCCATTTTCTCTTTCAGCCGACGCTTGTCTATGGTGCGGATTTGTTCCAGTAGCACAACAGAATCCCGCTGCAGACCAACCTTTTCCGCATACACGTCAATATGTGTAGGCAGACGCGTTTTGCCAAGCTTGCTGGTAATCGCCGCGGCGATTACGGTGGGGCTGTATTTGTTTCCCACGTCGTTCTGTACGATTAGAACAGGCCGTAGCCCCCCCTGCTCGCTTCCTACCACCGGACTCAGATCCGCATAGTATATATCACCGCGTTTGACTGTCACGTTATCACTCTCCGTTATCATAAACTTCCTTGTATTTCTGTTTTTAGTATTTCCGCAAAGAGCATGGTTTTAATCACGAAACAAAGAAAATTTTCTCATTCCTTTTCTGATTTATAAACGGAGCACTTCTGGATACTCCGTGTCCTTTTTCCATGCCCCGATATCATCATATTCCAGGAAATCCATGCCCGTGCATGGCCGGTCCGATATTGACAAAAGAGCGCGGACAGGATATAATAGCCACATAGTGGTTATTGATGACTAATTCGCGTCGGCTTTGCCGGGTTAGCATATATAAAGGAGACTGAAATGAAAAAAAGCATTCGGATCATTTTGATTATCGCTGTCGTCCTTTTAGTCGCAGGCGCCGGCGTCTGTGCTATTCTTCTTTTTTCCGATAAGGCCAATAACACCAACACGCCGGTCCAAACGGAAACATCGCTGGAAACACAGCACGAAAATACAGAATATCAATATAACGAGGACGGTCAGATATCAAAAATAATATACTACGATAACGATGTACTCCAGGGCAGCACCGACTATGTATACACGGACGATTACACCTGTATCATCCATTTTGACAAAAACAACGAACAAACAGGATATGAACAAACCAATTATAACGTCCTAAAAAATCCTACCAAATACATAGAAAAAAAATTGGGAGAGCTTGTAACGTCTATCGAATACGACTATTATACGGACCAATCTACCCTGCAGAAGAAAACCACAAAAACCTATAAAGACGGTACAGAATCTGCAGAAAAAGAATATTATGACGAAGCAGGCAAAATGACGCGTAAATGCACCTATGCGGACGGCAATCTAACCAGCGATATTACCTATACATATGACGCAAACGGAGATGTGGCAGAAAGCGGTCCTACAAAAGATAGCGGTGACGCAAATGCCGCATAATGTAAACCGCATATTGGCGGCTGTTCTGTGTCTCTCCTGCCTGATACTGGCCGCCTGTAACCCTAAGGACAGGGATAAAAGCGCGGATGAAACAGAGGCAGTGACAGACGGCACCGTGTATGAGTACAGCGCAAAAGGAAAGGTTCTATCCGCCATCACATATGAGGGCGGCGTGGAGACCAGCAGAATCGAATATGACTACTGGCCCAGCGGGAATGTAAAAAATATTACCTTTTTAGAAGACGATGAGATGATCGAATCGTGGAATTTCATCTATGGAGACGATGATTTTACCGTGCGTCGCAGAGTACGCTGCTATACGGAAGACGCTCTGCCCTGTTCGGATATTTACGATTACGATGAAAAGGGCAATCTCCAAAAAATGTCCACTTACGAAAATGACGTGTACTGCGGCAGCTATCAGTACACCTACAATGCAGACGGAGAAACGACATATAGCTGCCAAACCGATGCCAATGATGATATTATCAACTATACAGAGTATACATTCTATGAGGACGGCACCACGCAGGCAGGATACTACTATGAATACGGCAGTCTGTCCCGATATTGGATCAATACCTATCAAGATGGAGAAATTGCATCTGTCACCTTTTACGACAGCAAAGACAATCTAATGTCCCGCACAGAATATACATATAATAGCGATGGAAAAGTTTCCAAAATGCTGTTCCACGATGCATCGGGAGAGGTAGTTGGATACATGGAATCCCTCTACAATGAAGCTGGCGTCCACTATAAAGATATTTACTATGAAAACGGACAGCCGGTGTATGGATACAACTATACGGAAGAAGGCATTGCAACTTACTTTGAATATTAAATTTAGGTGCGTGTGTCTCTAAAACAGACTGCCATAGGCCGTCCTGAAGGGATAGGTAACATCCGATGAGATGCGGGCAAGGGGTTTTCCTTGCCCGCTTTGTTTACCGAATCTTTTATGCTTTCTGTGATCCTACCTTAGGCCTTGTATAGTTTGATATGTGATTGAAAACAGGTGAAAATATGTACGATGTAATTGTTATCGGCGCCGGTCCTGCCGGAAGCACCGCCGCAAAAGCACTTGCAGAAAAAGGATTTTGTGTTTTGTTGGTAGAACGCCATAAGCTTCCTCGCTATAAATCCTGCTCCGGTGTTCTAATACAAAAAACACTGGACTTGGTGCGGCTCTGCTTCGGTAAGGATGTGCCGCTCTCTGCAGCGTGTACACCGGTAGAAAATAAGGGGATGATTTTCACGGACGATAAAGGCCGGGAATTTCATTTTGAGCAGGGCGGCTTGAACGTCTGGCGCAGTTCCTTTGACAACTGGCTGACAGAGCAGGCGGCAGCATCCGGCGCGCAGGTCCAGGACAGTACCAGCGCCATCTCCTGCAAGGAACAGTCTGATTCCATCGCTGTCACGCTGCATGGAGAAAGGACCTATACAGAACAGGCCCGCTATGTGATCGATTGTGAAGGCGTCACCGGCCTGCTAAAGAGACGGCTGCTTGGAATTAACCAGGAGTTTATCACAACTTTCCAGACGTTCAACCAAGGGAAGATTCAACTGGACCCACATTATTTTTATGCCTATTTACAGCCTGAACTGTCCGAGTACGACGCTTGGTTCAATGTGAAGGATGAAATGCTGGTACTGGGTGTATCCGTGAAGGATACCAGTAGGATCAGACATTTCTATGGACAGTTTGTCTCCTATATGGAAACACATCACGGCTTACATCTCCAGCAGCAGCTCAAAGCTGAAAAATGGCTGATGCCCCATATTCGCCCCGGATGTCCTATCTCGTATGGTCAGGGGCGGGTACTGTTCGCCGGAGAGGCAGCCGGGTTCCTAAATCCGATGGGTGAGGGTATTTCGGCTGGAATAGAGAGTGGTTACTATGCGGCGCAGGCCATAGCAAATCACGTTGATGCTCTGGATATGATTTATGCGGATTATGAGCGAAACACACAACAGCTAAAGGCCTACATGGAACGCCAATGGAATTTTGTCGGGCGGATGGCTGATACATTTTCGGAAATGATACGCTGAAGGGAATTGAAGGGAACTACCCACAATTCCCTTTTTTATAGCGTGGCTGCTGTGGATGTTTGATAGAAAAACACAACAAGAAAAAAGCCCCCTGCGTACTGCAGGGGGCAACGACAGCCAACGGCAAAAGAAGTATCTGTCAGCTACTGAAACGAAACTATTTTTATTTATAACCGACTCCCCAGCCTGTGAAGCAACTGTCTTCCTTATCCCAAAAGCCCCTGCACCAGTGCGGGAACTTTTGCGTAGTCCTCCTCGTCCGGATTCCAAAGAGACTTTACCTCATCCTCCACAACAGCAAAGCCTGCGTCCGCCAGCTTTTCCTTCAGGATTTTCACACACTCGCCGCTCCAACCGTAGCAGCCGAATGCGGCGGCCTTTTTATTCTTAAACTTCAGCGACTTGACAAAAGCAAGCCATCCTGTAACGGAACAAAGAATGTCATTGCCCTCTGTAGGAGATCCAACGGCAATGGCCTTGGACTTAAAAATCTCTGTCATCACTTCTGTTTTATCCGACTTGGAAACATTGAAGATTTTCACCACTGTGTCCGGGCTTTGTCTGGAAATCTCCTTTGCAATTGCATGGGCAATCTTCGCGGTTCCATCCCACATGGTGTCATAACAAACAGTAATTTGATTTTCCTGATACGTATCCGCCCAAGCCGCATATTTCTCTACAATCTGCATGGGATTTTCTCTCCATATTACGCCGTGACTAGGCGCAATGATATCAATCGGCAGTTCCAGCCCCAAAATTTCCGGAATTTTTTTAGCTACCAAAGGTGCATACGGCTGCAAAATGTTTGCAAAATATTTCATCGCTTCCCGCATCAGCAGGCACTGATCCGCTTTGTCGTTATACAACTCTTCCACTGCAAAATGCTGTCCAAAGGCATCGTTAGAAAACAGGATATTGTCCTCTGTCATGTATGTTGCCATGGAGTCCGGCCAATGGAGCATGCGCATTTCTACAAAAATCAGCTGCTTACCGCCGCCGATATCCAATGTATCGCCGGTTTTGACCACGTGAAAATTCCAACCACGTTTACCGTATTGGCCTTCCAGGCTTTTTACCGCATTTGCCGTGCAGTAAATAGGCGTGTTCGGAATTTCGTCCATAAGTGCTGTAAGTGCACCGGAATGGTCCACCTCACCGTGGTTTGCGATAATATAGTCAATTTTTCTCAAATCGATTTCTTTTTTTAAATTCTCCACAAATTCAAACCGATGGGGCGCCCAGACCGTATCGATTAAAACAGTCTTTTCTTCTTCAATGAGATACGCATTTTGGCTGGATCCATGGGCGATAGTATAGTCATCCCCATGGAAAGTCTGCAACTCCCAATCAATATATCCTACCCAGCTTACATTATTTTTGATTTGACGTTTCATCGTATAAAAGTCCTTTCTTATTACAAATCTTGCATGGTTCCATTCATCGGTCTTGATATTTTTTACTCCCGCAAACAACCGTCATCCTCTTAAAAGTCACCTTAAAATTTTAAATCATCCAAAAACCTTTGCCCGCAGAATTGCCGCTGCACGGGATGGATCTGTCTCTCCGGATACTGCCTGTTCCATAGGGCAAGGGCCGTCTCCCTTTCGGTTGACAATCCTTTCCGTAAGAGTTTTATAGGAATACACAATGCCAGCCCCTTCCAAAATCGGCACAGCGCCCGCGCTCATTACTTCCCCATATACTGCCCGCGCGCCGCCGTGTACCGCCAAAAAAGCCGCTGCACGTCCTATAATCCGATCCGCAACGGCAGCGCCCTGCATACAGTTCTCGTCTGCACGTAGCCACAATAGCAGAGGACGTATCCCTTTTTCTCTGGAAATCTCCATTTCTCTATCAGGCCGTACCAGTATACAGGTGGTATCTCCCGTAAGGTGTTCTACAGCATCCGCCAGGATGCTTTTTATTTTTTCCATAATCTTATAACCTATACATTTCCAACATCTAAGGGAATGTCCTCAAACTGACGAACTACCACCGTATATAGGCTCTCCCACGCCTCCTGCAGCAGAGCGTCCCGATCCAAACGCGCCTCTTGCTGTATTACCTTGGACAGTTCCGGACGCGTTTTGGGATGCCGGGGCGTAAATACCGTACAGCAATCCTCATAGGGCAGGATAGACGTATCAAAGGTACCTATCTGCCGGGCACGTTCTACAATTTCTTCCTTGTCCAGTCCGATACAGGGACGCAGCACCGGATACCGGGTCACCTCGTCCGTAACACAGATGGCAGCCATGGTTTGACTGGCTACCTGGCCCAGACTCTCCCCTGTAATCAGCGCTGTACATTCCTTTTCCGCCGCCGTCCGATTGGCAAGCTCCATCATAAACCGACGCAGCAGCAAAGTGAAATACTCTTCCTCGCACATATCTCGGAGCACTTCCTGGATATGGGTCAAGGAAATCACGTGCACCCGAATTTCCCGGCAGTATTCACACAGTTCATGCGCCAGTTCCAAAACCTTTTCTCTAGCCTGCTCACTGGTGTATGGATAACTTTCAAAATGGAGGGCGTCTATGTAAAGTCCTCGTTTCGCCATCATATACCCGGCCACCGGACTGTCGATCCCGCCGGATAAAAGCAGCAAGCCCTTGCCGCCGGATCCCAATGGAATTCCGCCGGCTCCACGCTCCTGCCCCGCATGGATATACGCCATTTTGTCCCGAATTTCTACCCGTACAGTAATTTCAGGATGGGTCAAGTCAACGGAAAGGTCCGGCATGGCCTCCAAAATAACACCGCCCACTTCAGCGGCAATAGCAGGACTCTTTAGGGGAAACATCTTATCACTGCGCTTTGCCTCGCAGCGAAAGGTCTTATACCCTCGTAATTTTTCAGGGAGATACGCCCTTGCCGCCGCAAAAATTGCATCCATCGTTTTCTCGCAGGCGACTGCCCTGGTTACAGATGCAAATCCAAACACCTTCTTCACCTGCTGGTACATTTGTGCCACATCTTCCGTATCCGTCTGCGGTTCAATATATACAGTGGACTGAGCCCAGCGAATCTGAAAATTTCCTATATGCGCGGCCCGGCGGCGCAATTCCCGTATCAGTTGACTTTCAAAGCGGGAACGGTTGGCTCCTTTTAAAATAAGCTCTCCGTATTTGCAAAGAATAACTTCTTTCATTGTTTCTTTCCTCTCCGTATGTTTACTGAGGACGCCGGAGAATATACCCCCTGCCTCGCACAGATGTCAAAGCGCCTGGGCCGGCGATTTGCTCCAGCTTCCCACGCAGATACGTCACATATACCTGACAGGCGTTGTTGCTGCCCTCCGTCCAGAGCAGTCTGGTCAGCGTATCCTTTGCAACCACTTCGCCTATTTGTGCGTGTAATGCCTGAAAGAGTGCATATTCCTTCTCTGTAAGAGAGACGGACTGCCCTCTATATGTAAGCGTTCTGCTTTTATCATCACATTGATAGTCCTGTACCTCTATGAGACCGCCGTCTGCCGCAAACAACGCTAGAGCGGCGCCCAAAAACTGCTCTAAATCCAGCGGTCGGGACAACGCAACGATCCGCTCGCTTTGTGGAACCGTTTCATTGCAAACCACCAAATATTTTCCCTGCGCCGGAAGCTGCGGCAAATTCCCATCTTCAGGACAAAGCACCGTAAGCGCCGCTGGCTCTTCTGAAATAGAAAAATACGGCTCCAGCACAGCGGCAAGCATTTTTTCCATAACAGGACTGTCTGCATAAATACGCACCGGTGGCCGGGACGTGCGGGCATGAAATTTTATATGATTCATAAGTATATAATACCTATTTTTTTAAGATTTGTCAACCATGGCAAGGATCGGAGCGCACCGTGTTTTTTATTTTTTTAGCCTTTTCTGCAGCAGTGTTTATCAACGGCGCCACCGATGCCGCCAATGCTCTTACGGGGCCTGTCGCCTGTGGCGCCATGAAGCTGTCCAGAGCCGCACTTCTCGCTGCGGGTATGAATCTGCTTGGTATGCTCGCTTTTTCCGCTCTGGCGCCTGGCGTATATGATACCGTATCCGGTCTTGCCTCCTTTCCAAAGGGAACCGGCACCACTGCTGTAACTGCATCTCTGATTGCCGTAGTCCTTTGGGCAGGAGCCGCATGGATACTGGGAATCCCCACGAGTGAAAGTCATGGTCTATTTGCCGCCTTAGCGGGGGCATCTATGGCCCTTGGAGCGCCGGCGCCGGCAGGAGCACAGTGGATCAAAGTGGCAGTCGGACTACTTTTGTCGGTTTTAGGGGGAGGACTTAGCGGATACCTTACAGCACGCGCTCTGCAGTCCAAACGAAAAAAATATTCCTGGAAAGGCGCTTCTATTTTAGGATGTATCGGAACTGCATTTTTACACGGCGCCCAAGATGGGCAAAAATTTTTGGGACTAATGGGAGCGGCAGGATTGCTTACGCGCAGCAGAGGCGCGGTTTTTTGCTGCGCCGGGTTAATGCTGTGCGGGACTCTGTTTGGCGGCAATCGTATCGTAAAAAAAATGGGACAGGAAATGGCGGACGTAGACGCTTTTACTGCTGTTTGTGCTGATTTAGGCAGCGCCGCCTCCCTGTTGGCTATGACCTTTTTCGGACTGCCGGTAAGCACTACCCATGTAAAAATGACCGCTATGGCCTGTGCAGCCGGCGGAGCAGGAAGAAAAACGAATAAAAGCGTGATTTTGCAGGTCATTCTTGCATGGATTACTACCTTTCCCGGTTGTTTTTTACTAGCATATTTCATTACAAAATTATTATAAATTTAAAATAATTGTGCAAATATACCAAAAAATAATAAAATGATTCTACAAGACACTCCTTGCATAACTGCTTGTATCGTTGTATAATATGTATAACAACATTGGAATTTATCAGATTATTTTTATTCATCAAATACAAATTTTCTTCTTTGTTATGCAATGCAGTTCTGCATGAAACTATAGAAAAAGGAGCACAGCACTTATGTCCGAGATAACAACCAAAAACATCCGAAACGTATGCCTGCTGGGCCACGGCGGCAGCGGCAAAACCTCCCTCGCAGAGGCCATGCTTTTTTGTGCGGGAGCTATTGACAGAATGGGAAAGGTTACAGAAGGAAATACCGTTACAGACTTTGACGCAGAAGAAACGGCCCGCCATTACTCCGTTTCTCTTTCCACAGCAAATTTTGCATATCATGATATAAAATTTAATCTGCTGGATACGCCAGGATATCCCGACTTTGTTGGAGAAGAACTGGAAGGCATCCGGGCCGCAGACGCCTCCGTCATTTTGGTAGACGCAAAAACCGGACTGGAAGTGGGTACAGAGCTTGCCTGGGAATATGCCTGCCGGGAGAAAATTCCGCGGGTATTTTTCGTAAATAAATTCGATGATCCTGAAGCAGACTTTGCCAGGGTATTTGAGCAACTGCGCGCCGCGTTTGGCATTCGTGTTTGCCCTGTACTGATTCCCGCAAAAAAGGATGGAAAAATGGTATTTGTTAATCTAGTGGAACGGATGGCATATACCTACGATGAGCGGGGAAAGCGAACAGAAATGCCTATGGACAGTGAGCTATCCGATATTGTAGATCAATATAGCCAACAATTTAACGAGGCCATCGCAGAAACCAGCGATGTGCTTATGGAAAAATTTTTTGCGGAAGAAGAAATTACGAAGGAAGAAGCATCGGAAGCACTTCATGAGGGAATTATTTCCGGCAGCATTGTTCCCGTATACAGCGGTTCTGTCACAAAGCTATGGGGCGTGCGGGCATTGATGACGTCCATAAAAGACTCCTTCCCCAGAGTCACTGCAAAAAAAACGGAACGAATTGTGGACGGGGATACAGTAAAATCCTGCGAAATTGACCCGGAAGGAGACTGCGCCTTATTTATTTTTAAAACGGTGGCAGATCAGTTTGGCAAGATGTCTCTGTTTAAAGTCATGAATGGGACATTGAAAAAGGATGCCCTTTTGACCAACGCGCGAACCGGCGCGGTGGAGAAAGTTGCTCATATATATACTTTGCGGGGTAAAAAGCAAACGGAGACAGACAGTCTTTGCTGCGGAGACATCGGTATGTTGTCCAAGCTATCCGATACCGCCACCAACGACACGCTGTACAGCAAAATCCCCGTACAATATCAAGGAACTGTTTTCCCCGAACCGTATATGACAAAAGCGCTGTCCGCCGCGGCTAAGGGAGATGAAGACAAAATCTCCACCGGTATTGCACGGCTGCTGGAGGAAGACCCTACATTGCGCTACGTAAACAATGCAGAAACGAAACAGCTTACCCTGTCCGGTATATCGGACATTCATTTGGATGTGGTCCGCTCCCGTCTGAAAAACCGATACGGCACCAAAGTAATTTATACGGACCCGAAAATACCCTATCGGGAAACGATTAAAAAATCTGTGCAGGTGGAAGGAAAACACAAAAAGCAATCTGGTGGCTCCGGTCAATATGGGCATGTAAAAATTACTTTTTCTCCCGGCGCAGAAGAAGGTCTTACCTTTACCCAATCTGTTGTAGGCGGCACAGTTCCAAAGGGGTTCTATCCCGCCGTAGAAAAGGGGTTGCTGGAAGCCATGCAGAAGGGGGTACTGGCAGGATATCCTGTGGTACAGCTCGCAGCAGATTTGTTTGATGGCTCCTATCATGCAGTGGACTCCAACGAAATTTCCTTTAAGCTGGCGGCAAAGCTGGCATACAAAAACGGACTCTCTCAGGCAAACCCCGTTTTGCTGGAACCGGTGGGAGAGTTGAAAATCTCCGTCCCCGATTCCATGGTGGGAGACGCGATGGGCGATCTGAATAAGCGCCGGGGTCGGGTAATGGGTATGAACCCGGACGCGTCTAGAAATGGATATACCATTGTAGAAGCAGAGGCTCCCCTGGCAGAACTGCAGGACTACACGATTGTTCTGCGGGCAATGACGCAGGGACGCGGCATGTACACCTATCGATTCGTACGATATGAGGAAGCACCCGCATCCGAGGCACAAAAAATTATTGCCGATGCCAAAGCGCAGGCAGAAGAAGAGTAAGAATCTGCTTTCCTATATGGTTGTTTTTAATAAATACCCCCACGAAAATTTTTCGTGGGGGTATTTACAAAGCGCCCGCCGGCATACCGGCGGGCATTTTTATGCAATTAGTGAATGATAAAGTGCTCAGTGTCTTTGTCGAACAGATGCACTCTGGATGTGTCGAATGCAACGCGGATAACATCGCCGGCACGTGCCTTGGAACGGCTGGAAACCCGTGCAATCATGTTCTGTTCTTCGCTTACCAGATACAGATAAATTTCTGCACCCATCAGCTCTGTAACTTCTACATCTGTTTCTACAATGCTGTCCGGCATAGCGGTAAGATACCGTTCTTCGTCATGAATGTCCTCAGGACGGATACCCATGATTACTTCTTTGCCAATATAATCCTTCAGAATGGGATTGCTTGCCTTTTCAGCAGGCAGCTTGATGGTATTGGGACCAAAGGAAAGGAAGTACTGTCCCTTCTCTTCTTCCAGCATACATTCAATAAAGTTCATCTGCGGCGTTCCAATAAAGCCTGCCACAAACAGGTTTACAGGAGAATCATACAGATTTTGAGGAGTATCTACCTGCTGGATCAAACCGTCTTTCATAACAACGATTCGAGTAGCCATGGTCATAGCCTCTGTCTGGTCGTGTGTTACGTATACAAAAGTAGTTGCAATTCTCTGGTGAATTTTGGTAAGCTCCGTTCTCATGGTTGCACGAAGCTTTGCGTCCAAGTTGGACAGCGGCTCGTCAAGAAGGAATACCATCGGCTTACGTACAATAGCACGGCCCAGTGCAACACGCTGTTTCTGACCACCGGACAGAGCTTTGGGCTTTCTATCCAGAAGGTGGGTAATTTCCAAAATACGAGCAGCCTCTTCCACACGGCGCTTAATTTCTTCCTTAGGTGTTTTGCGCAGCTTCAGACCAAACGCCATATTGTCAAATACAGTCATATGGGGATACAGCGCGTAGTTCTGGAACACCATTGCGATGTCTCTATCTTTCGGAGCGACGTCATTAACCAGCTTTTCACCGATGAACATTTCGCCTTCTGTGATTTCCTCCAGACCTGCGATCATACGCAACGTCGTTGTCTTACCGCAACCGGAAGGACCAACCAAAATCAGGAACTCCTTGTCTTTGATTTCCAGACAGAAGTCAGATACGGCTGTTACACCACCGGGATATTTTTTATAAATATGTTTCAGAGATAAGCTTGCCATTTATTCATCCTCCTTGGCAGGTTGCATACGGCACTGCCGTAATTTTTCTAAATTATATTATATCAGTATTTTTTCCAGATTGGAAGAGGGTTTTCATCCAAAATTCCTTTTCGCCCTTTGTGCATTTTGTCAATTCCGTTCACAAACATTCTAAAAAACGTACGAATTTCGATTATATTTTTTCTAATTTTATTAGAATTTAGTTTGTGCAATCGCGCGAACCAACTCCCGACACGCCTGCACATCTTTGTAATCTGCCATCTCTACTCCGGAATGGCAATAGCGAAGTGGAATAGAAACACAGCCGGCCCTGCAGCCAGCTCCGGCCAATTGCAGGGCGGCGGTATCCGATCCACCCACCGTTAAAATTTCCTTTTGGAAGGGGATTGCATACTCCGACGCAATGCTTTCCATTTTCTTCGCAAGAAGTCCATCGCAAATCACACTTTTATCCTTCAATTTTATAGCAGCGCCTTTCCCAAGGGAAACAGCCATGGGTTTTGCTCCCTTCACGTCTCCCGTCATAGTCACGTCCACGGCAATTCCAAAGTCCGGTTCCACATAAGAGGCCGCTGTCCGCGCCCCTCGCAGGCCAACCTCCTCCTGTACGGAGAAAACAAATGTGATATCATTTTGAAAAGACGCTGCCTCCTGTGCCGCGGACATTAAAATCGCGCATCCTAATTTATCATCCAAAGGCCGGCCACAGATTCTGTCCTCCGCCAGAGAAAAAAGCTGGCTTTCCAAGGAAAAGCAGTCACCCACGCTTACAAGGCGCTCTGCGTCTTCCCGGCTTTTCGTGCCGATATCTACCACAAAAGTATCTCCCTTGTAGTCCTCCGGCTTTACGCCTTCTTCGGGAATAAGTACCCCTACCCGGCCGTTTTCAAATACTACCTTAGAATAGGCGGCCGCATGCAAGTCGATGCCCCCAACAGGGGCGCATCGAAGAAACCCATCTTCCTCAATAAACGTGACAATAAAACCGATTTCATCCATATGGGCACAGAACAAAAGCTTTTTGCCCTCTCCCCTTTTGCGGCAGATTACATTCCCCAATGCGTCGGTCTCCACCGTATCAAAATAAGGCCGCATCTCCTCGGAAATGTACTTTCCAAGACGTGCTTCTCTACCGGATACAGAAGGAATTTGCAGCAGTTTTTTTAAAATTGTACGCATTTTAGTCCCCATGCTTTCTTGGTCTTTGTGCTTTCGCACAAAGCATTCGTGAAAAAAGTGTACTTACAACCTCGTATGTTGTATTTTTCACGCTATCTTACTTCTTTTCATTATACAAACGGTTGATCACAGCCATCAAAAGCTGTTCGATGGACTCTACATCTTTTTTGGCTACAACATTGGAAGCCGTATGAATATACCGAGCAGGCGCGCTAACTGCAGCGCACCGCACGCCAGTCCGAGACTTGTGGATGTGAGCTGCATCATTGCCGCCGGATACATACTGTTTGATCTGACAAGGAATGTTTTCTGCCATTGCCGTCTCTAAAATCCAATCGGTAAAGGGCCGATCATAAATGGTGCTTCTATCCATAAGGGACAGAGCGCCGCCTCTGCCTAAATGAGCCACCTGCCGATACTCCGGTGTACCGGAAATATCCCCCGCAGCCGTAGCTTCCAGAACAATAGCGTAATCCGGATCAATCCTGTACGCCGCCGTGCGGGCCCCGGAGATGCCAAGCTCCTCCCGACAGGTGAAGGCAAAATACAAATCGCAGGCAGGGCGGCTCTCCATCTCATATATACGCCGCATCACACTGCATAAAACAGCGCATCCCAATCGGTCGTCCAAGGCCTTGCCCTTGATATACCCACCGTCCTGGCCAAAGGAGACAAAATCACTCTCGAAAGTGCCGAAGTCCCCTACGCGAACCACTTCTTCCGCAGCCTGTCGACTCCCCGCGCCAATATCCACATACAACTCGTCTATATCCAGTGCATTGCCCCGGTCCGCACTTTTTACAAGATGCAGAGGTTTCACGCCAAATACGCCTCGCACCTGAAATGCGGCATTTCCCACCAGAACACGTCGTCCAGCCAACACTCGGGTGTCACTGCCGCACATGGAGGCAATTTTTAAAAGTCCCTCTTCCGTAATGGAACGGATCATAAACCCTACTTCATCCATATGGCAGGACAGCATCAGTCGGCGGGGCGATACCGCTGCACCCTCTTCCATCATACCCGTTCCACGAATCCGAGCCAGCACACCACCCATGGGATCCGGCAAAAGCTCGTCGCAGTACATGGCGATGTGAGAACGGATACTATCCGCGACCGCATCCTCACAGCCGGAGGGACCAAATGTGCAGGACAGCTCTTCCAGCAGGGACAAGGTTGTCCAATTTTGTTTCATAACAGCAGTCCCCCCTCCTGTGTGGCGGCAGCATACAGTGCCGCCGCATGTTCTATATCCACAGTATCTACCGTCTCATTATAGGTATGCATGGAGGTAATCGGCACACTGACCACTGCTGTTGGAATACCCGCCCCTACAAGAGAAAGCATCGTCGCATTGGTGCCTGTGTCACAGGCATCCACACAGGTCTGGCAGGGAATCCCCCGCTGCCGGCATAGCTGCAGGAGCCACTCCGTCAGTCGGCGGTCTGTCACTGCAGAAAGAGACAGCACTGGCCCGCTCCCCATTTTACCGCTTTCATCCTCCCCAACACCAGGGGCAGATGCAAAGGTAACATCGGTCACAATAGCCGCATCCGGCCGGATACGATACGCTGCAGCGCTGCAGCCGGACGCCATTCCGGCCTCTTCTCTAGCTGACAGGGTAACATACAAATCCCATGCCATATTTTCCCTTTTTGCCATAGCAGCTCCCAGAACCGCTGCTGCACAGCAAGCTTTGTTATCCATACTGCGCCCGCATATTCTGGAACCTAGGAGAAATGCGGTTTTTTCATAAAAACCCACCGGTGTTCCAATATCCACCAGCGTGCGTAAGGTTTCTCTATCATATCCGGTGTCAATCAGTAACTCCTCTATTTTAGGAGCCTGCTTATAATCTTCTGCTTTTTGCAGATGGGGCGGCACCGCGCCAATCACGCCATACAGCGTTTCTTTTCCATAAATCAGCACTTCTGCCGCCGGTAGGATTCGTCTGTCCAGCCCGCCGATGGAGACTACCCGAAGAAAGCCTTCCTCCGTAATGTCACGCACCATCATACCGATTTCGTCAAAGTGGGCATCCAAAAGCAGCTTTGGTGCGCCCTGCTTTCCACAGCGCCGGACAAAAACATGGGTACCGGAAGGATCCGGAATATATTCGTCAAAGTAAGGCTGCAGGATAGAACAAAGTGTCTCCCGTCCTCGTTCTTCTTGCCCGGATATGGACATAATAGAAGTAAGAGACGTTACCAATTCTTTGGTATCAGGATACATGCATATACTCCAATCTCAAAGAGAATTTATAATTTCACAAAAACGCTCCCCGCGTTTTTCAAAGTTGGCAAACGCATCAAAGCTTGCACAGGCGGGGGACAACAGTACAGCGTCGCCGGCATCGGCACTGCCCGCCGCAGCGTGCACCGCATCTTCAAAGTCCGGCCTGCAGAGCAGTTCAATCCCGCTGTCCGCAAATCCAGGCTCTTCCAGAATCGCCTTTTTTATTTTCTCCATGGTTGCGCCTGTCAATACAACAGTTTTTATATTTCCGTGAGAAATCAGCGCTTTTGCTAAAGGTGCGAAGGGGATATCCTTATCATAGCCGCCGCAAATAATACGGATGGGGCAGGTGTGTGCAGAGATTGCCGCTGCCGTTCTGGTAGGGGAGGAATCAATGGAAGAATTGTAATACCGCACTCCATCCAGTTCCCGCACCAGTTCCATTCGATGCCGCACACCGCCAAAGGTTCCCGCTACAAACTTCGCCGCCTGGGCCAAAACAGAGGGAGCGCTATCGGTAAGCGCCCAAACCGCCGCTATCGCTGTAGAATAATTTTCCAGATTGTGGGCGCCGGGAAGCAAAATTTCATCGGTTTCAAATAGAGCATGCTCCTTACCTGTGCCGCTGTCATACAAAGTCACGCAGTCCCCCTTGGGATATACGCCCCCTGCCTGGGTTTGCAAAAATGTGCGTGGGATGGGACTGCGGGAAAACCATACTACCGGCGCGCTGCAGCCCATACCTAATGTACGGCACACGCTGTCGTCATAGTTCAGAACTGCTCTGCTGCAGCCTGCGAGAATCTTTGCCTTTGCCTCGATATACTCCGCCATACCGGTATGCCAATTCAAATGGTTCGGAGTCACATTTTTGATCACTGCTACCGCCGGCGGTACACGGATGCTCATCAGCTGAAAGCTGGACAGTTCTGCTGCCACTGCATCCTCTGGTGCCATATCGTTGATCCGATGTAGCAGTGGTTCTCCAATATTTCCGCCCAGAAAAACCTTCCGGCTTGCGGGGCCAAGCTTCTCCAAAATTTTACTGATCAGCGTCGTGGTGGTACTTTTGCCGTCACTTCCTGTCACTCCGACCACAGGACAGGGTGTATGCTCCAAAAACATCTCCATTTCTGAAGTAATCACACAACCGCCATCCTTTGCCTGCAAAAGCTGCGGCAGGTCCGGCCGAAATCCCGGAGAGCGGAACAGATAATCTCCCTTTATATTTTCCAAATAATTCTCGCCCAGAATCATTTGAGCGCCCATGTCCTGTAAACGCGCACCGGCCTCACCAAGATCCTCTATACTTTTGCGGTCTCGAACAATCAGATGGGCGCCAGCTTCAAAAAGTACCTCTGCCAAGGGCATATTGGACACGCCGGCGCCAAGCAGTATCACGGTTTTTCCAGCAAACATTTTTTGAAAATCAAAGCACATTTGGATCCCTCCAATATATAAAGCTATATAAAGCGTTTCTTCATCATTATATACCGACTTTGAAAAATATGCAACCAAGTCCTGCAACTTAACTGGTTTATCTTTACAAAGACAAAAAAATTTGGTACAATGGTTTATCTATTATTTTACTGTGCAATCCTAATTCAAGCATGCGAAAGGAGGCGGCACACTTTTGGAAACACAAAAATTTTCTCTGTGGAAAAAGCGGCACACCCTCCCCACAATCTCCAAAAAAGCTGCCATAACACTTTTGCTGCTGATTATTGCAGCCGCTATCCTGCTTCCGGGAGGCGTCTTTGGTGTGTTCTATCTGACAGTGGCAGGCGCCTTACTTGCCATGCTGCTCACAGCCGACCGCAGCCTGCTTTGGCTTCTGTCCGTTCCAGGCGTAGGCAGTATGGCATATTTGACCCACGCACTTTTTGCGGCAGAAGGAACAAGTGCGCTCTGGAGCCTTGCTGCGTTTTTGTTTATCCCTGTTGGCATGGCGCTTGCCGCCTGTATCTATAACCGGCAAAGCCTAACTGCAACCGTGGTCGTTCTCTCTGTAGTATTTGGAGTCATTTTATTCTCTCTGGCAGCATTGCAGCTGCAGATGCAGTACAGCGACATCCGCGAAGGATTTACTGCCTTGCGCGACCAGTTTCAGGACGGGCTGACAAGCGTGCTCACTTCTATAGGAGTGCCCGGTGAAAACGGTATAATGTATGTATATACGGAAAAGGAAGTGCAGAGCATCGTCCAATCTATGATTTTGCTCCTCCCGGCAATGGCCGCGCTGACATGTGAGCTTTTTGCATATCTGACTGCCAAAATATATCGGCTGCTTGCACTGTCCTTTGGAGCAGATTTTCTCTTTGCAGGGGACAAATGGCCCCTGACTGCCAGTATTCCTGCCTACATCATATTGGTTGTCAGTTACTTTTTTACCGTGTTTTCTTCTGAAGCTTCCGTAATCAGCTACGCAGCTGTCAACCTTTTATATATTTTTCTGCCGGTCACCTCTGCGGGAGGATTTCACGAGCTGTTTTTTGCCGGCAAAAGCCGCTCTGGTAAAAGACGTACAAGAAGCCGCATTCCTCTGATTGTTTTGTGCGCGGGGCTCTTTATGCTGTCCCCGATTTCTTTGTTTATCCTTTTGTCTTTTTGGGGCGCGATTCGTACGTTAGGCGCTGCCCTGCGCAGCTGGCTGATGAAGCGCGGGAGCTCTGACTCCTAACAGAAAGGAAGGCTTGTCTATATATGAAACCCCAGCATTCCTACAAATTTAGTCTTGCAGACATGCTTTTTTGCAGCATATTCGCAGTTGTTGTTATCGTAACGCAAGCGCTGCTTACCGCCCTTTTTGGAAAAGCCCTTCCAACAGGATTTTTTTTACTGGCAATATATGCGGCGGGCATGTTTATCTTTCTCTATCTGCGCCGCCGGCCCTCCGAAACACTGAGCAAAGACAATTCTCTTTCGAAGGTTGCCAGCGTTCTTTCTGATGCCGTCATTCAAATGGATATCCCCGTGGTAATCTGTCCTGCAAATGCAGACCGCATTATATGGCACAACAAGGCGGCTGAATATCTCTTTGCAGACGCCAAGCAGGAAACCCATTTCGGCCAGTTATTTTTCCATGTACCAGAGTCGAACGAGGGAGGCGGAGAACGGCGGCTTACCTGCAAAAACCAGATTTTTCAGCCCAGCAGCGTCACCGCTGAGGGCAAGGATGGAAAGCTTTATCGAATTACCATTCTCCATGATATTACCCTGCAGGCTGCCGCCGAAGCGGCAATGCGCGGAAAAGAATGCGCTGTAGGATATGTTATGGTGGACAATCTGGACGAACTGCTCAATTATGAACAAGAGGATTATAGAAACGCTTCCGGCAAAACGGAGCAGTTGCTGCGCAGCTGGGCCGGATCAGCCGGCGGGGTTCTGAAGGAATACCAGCAAGACCGGTATATCTTTTTATTTGAAAAATCACATCTGCAGTCCTTTATGGAGTCCGGATTTTCTATTCTAGATGACATTCGGGACATTCGGATCGGAGAATCCAGTATTTCCGTAACCGTTTCGATGGGCATCTGCGCCGTAGGCGGTTCTCTTGCAGAGAAAGAAAAAAATGCCCAAATCGCCCTGGATACAGCGCTCCAGCGCGGCGGCGACCAGGTTGTCGTTCGGGGAGACGGCACACTGGATATTTACGGCGGAAGAACCAAGCTGCCGCAAAAGCGGACTAAGGTACGGGCCAGAGTCATTGCAAATGAGCTTATCTCCCGTATCTCCATCTCCTCTAATGTGCTTATTATGGCCCACAAATATGCGGACTTTGATGCCTTCGGCGCTTCAGTAGGTCTTGCTAGAATCGCTCTGTTCTGCGGTGTTCCTGTAAACATCGTTACCGACCCTGACGACACCAATTTGGATCGCTGCCGAGAATGGCTCGCAGACGAGAGCGAATACAGCAGTATGTTTGTCAGTCCCCAAGAGGCGCTGGATTTTGTCCGCTCAGACACACTGCTGATTATTACAGATGTAAATAACCCCTCTCAGTTTGAGTCCCCGGTTTTGGCGGAACACTGCAAAAATATTGTAATCATTGACCATCACCGAAAAACCATTGATTTTGACCATCCCCTGCTGATCACCTATATTGAACCATCGGCGGCGGCGGCAAGCGAACTGGTAGCCGAAATGCTGGAACAGATTCTACCCGGTGAAATGCTGCTGGCCCATGAGGCGGATCTGATGCTGGCAGGAATCCTTTTAGACACCAATCACTTCAAAAAAAATACTGGCACACGTACCTTTTCTGCTGCGTTGTATCTGCGTAGCAGGGGAGCGGATGTAAGCGGGGTACAGGAATTTTTCAAAACAGAGCTGGACGAGTTTCAGCGGGAACTGAAATTCCATTCTAATGTAGAAATATATAAAGGGATTGCCGCTATCGCCTGTGCCGACACAGAATGCACCGTTAAAGACAAAGTCCCGGCTGCAAAGGCGGCAGACCGGCTTCTCACAGTTGAAGGGGTCAAGGCTTCTTTTGCAATTGTTCCAATCGGTGATGAAATTCATATCTCCGCCCGCTCTCTAGGCACTATAAATGTACAGTTGATCCTGGAGGAGCTGAAAGGCGGCGGACACTTTGATTCTGCAGGAGCCCGCATGGAAGGTGTGTCTGTTTCTGAAACCGTACAGCTTTTGAAGGAAGCGTTGGATCGGTATCTGAAAAGCGCCGATGCAGAAAAAGAACCGCTCCAGAGGAGTATACAAGCAAATCGTTCATCCATATGAGGATATAAATCAGGAAAGGTAAACAAAAGCTATGAAAGTATTATTACTGGCAGACGTAAAAGGTAAAGGCAAGAAAGATCAGATTGTAAACGTATCGGACGGATACGCACGCAATTTTTTATTCCCCAAAAAGCTTGCGGTAGAAGCGGATGCAAAGGCGCTGGCAGACGCAAAAAACAAGGAGGAAGCAAAGGAATTTAAAATTGAGCAGGACAAAGCGGCGGCAAGGGAGCTTGCTGCAAAATTAGAAAGTGTGGTTGTAAAAATTAAAGCTACGGCAGGGGCCGACGGCCGTCTGTACGGAAGCATCACCACCGCTGATATAGCCGCGGCACTGCAGGACCAAGCCGGCATCCAGCTGGATAAACGAAAGATCGTTACAGACAGTGCAATCAAAGCATACGGTTCCTATTCTCTTACAGTGAAGCTTTACCCGGAAATTCAGGGCAAGCTGAATCTGGTAGTCTGCGACTGAGGAAGAGGACGTGAACGCACAACTGGATAGAAAAATGCCCTTTTCTCTGGAGGCGGAGCAGTCTGTGCTCGGCTCTATCTTAATTGATCCCGCTTGCCTGGATACCATTACATCTATTGTATCCATAGACGATTTCTATTTGGAAGAGCATCAGAGTATCTACGCTGCTATGCAGGGCATGTACTTAAAAAGCAAAAATATCGATGTGGTCACCCTAATTGATGAACTGGTCAAAGAAGGAGTATATGACGACGCTGGAGGGAAAGAGTATATTCGCTTGATCGCGGAGACTGTTCCTACCGCTGCCAACGTCAAGGACTACGCAGAAATTGTTCGGGACAAAAGCACACTGCGGGCATTAATCGGCGCCTGCGAGGATGTGACAGAAGCTGCATATACCGAAGAAGAAGAGGTAGAACGTCTGGTGGAAATGGCGGAAAGCAAAATATACGCCATCGCCGAGCAGAAAGACAACAAAAACTTTGTCCATATTAAAGACGCCCTCCTACAGGTTTACAATCATCTGCAGCAGTTGATTACAAACAGAGAAGAAACCCAAGGCATGAAAACGGGATTCTCTGGACTGGACCGGGTACTGGTGGGTATGGGAAAATCAGACCTAGTACTGGTAGGCGCCCGCCCTGGTATGGGAAAAACCTCCTTTGCTATGAACGTGGCTGTGTCTGCTGCAAGACGCTCCGGAAAAGCCGTATGTGTATTTTCCCTGGAAATGTCTGCGGAACAGCTGGTAACACGGCTTTTGTCCAGTGAAGCCCTGGTAGACAGCTATCATTTGCGCTCTGGTGAACTTACCGACGAGGACTGGCAAAAGCTGGCCCACGCATCCTCTATACTGTCCGATTGTCAAATTCTCATTGATGACACAACCGGCATGACGGTGACAGGTATGATGGCCAAACTGCGCCGGGTGAAAAATTTAGGATTGGTGGTCATTGATTATCTGGGTCTGATGCAGTCTGAGCACCGCAACGACAACCGGGTTCAGGAAGTTTCGGAAATTTCCCGAAACTTGAAGCTGATGGCAAAGGAATTTGAAGTTCCGGTAATTTGCTGTGCTCAGCTATCCCGTGGACCAGAATCCAGAACGGACAAGCGGCCTATGCTGTCTGACCTGCGTGACTCCGGTGCAATTGAGCAGGATGCAGATATTGTTATGTTTCTCTATCGTGAAGAATACTATAAAGATAAGGAAAATCCGCAAAATACCGCGGAAGTTATTGTGGCTAAAAATCGTCATGGTTCTACAGGGAAGGTAGAGATGGGCTGGCTTGGGCAGTATACGAAGTTTACCACGATTGATACAGAGGAAAATTATTAACTGGTATAAAAGAGACACGCGCTAATGAGCGTGTCTCTTTTATTTCTCTCCTTATCTTTTTTATAGATGCAGTTGTTACATTCATTTTTCGTTTACACCTCCATCGCAGTTTTTTTACATGGCTGCTTTATTTTTTTAAAAAAATTATTGTATTGCAGGTAAAATTGTGATATATTAGATTTGTATGCGTATGCTGAAAACCTGTATATAGGCTGGCACAATGTTTACTATATGCAGGGATTTATAAAGAAAGGATTTTTAAGATGACCTACAACAAAAAATCTGTCGAAGACATTGACGTATCCGGCAAGCGGGTGCTTGTTAGATGCGACTTCAACGTACCAATGAAAGATGGCACGATCACAGACGACAAGCGTATTGTCGGTGCTCTGCCTACCATCCAGTATCTGATGGAACACGGTGCAAAAACCGTTCTCTGCTCTCACATGGGCAGACCTAAGGGGGAAGTAAATGCTAAGTACTCCCTGGCTCCTGTTGCAAAGCGTCTTTCTGCGCTTCTGGGCAAAGAAGTGGTTCTGGCTGACGATGTAATCGGCCCCGACGCAAAGGCAAAGGCTGCCGCTCTGAACGATGGTGAAGTTCTCCTGATTGAGAATGTACGTTTCCATAAGGAAGAAGAAAAGAATGATCCCACCTTTGCAAAAGAACTGGCTTCTATGGCGGATATTTTTGTGAACGATGCCTTTGGTACTGCGCACCGTGCTCACGCATCTACAGCAGGTGTTGCAGACTATTTGCCTGCTGTCTGCGGTTATCTGATCCAGAAAGAAGTGGACATCATGGGGAAAGCATTGGCCGACCCTGCCCGTCCCTTTGTAGCGATTCTTGGTGGTGCAAAAGTTTCTGATAAAATCGGTGTAATCAACAACCTGATTGAAAAATGCGACACCCTGATCATTGGCGGCGGTATGGCTTACACTTTCTTTAAGGCACAGGGCTACAATATCGGTACTTCCATCTGTGAGGACGATAAAATTGAGCTTGCTGCCAGCCTGATGCAGAAAGCTAAAGAAAAGGGTGTCAGCTTCCTGCTTCCCGTGGACAATGTGATTGGCCGGGAATATAAAGAAGATACCATTTATATGACAATTACCTCCGACTGCATTCCTGACGGATGGATGGGGTTGGATATCGGTCCTGTTACCCGGGAACTGTTTGCTAAAACCATTGCCGGTGCGGGCACTGTAATCTGGAATGGACCTATGGGCGTTTCCGAATGGGAACACTTTGCTGCAGGTACGATGGATGTAGCAAAAGCAGTTGCTGACTCTGGTGCAATTTCCATTATTGGCGGCGGCGATTCTGCAGCTGCAGTAGAGAATCTAGGCTTTGCCGAAAAAATGACGCATATTTCTACCGGAGGCGGTGCTTCTCTGGAATTTTTGGAAGGGCTGGATCTCCCTGGCATTTCCTGTCTTCAGGACAAATAATTGATTTTAGCTTGCGCGCAGCTACCTAGCTGCGCGCACATAAGTATTTCCGTATAATGCGGAAAGCTGAATATAAGAAAGGAACCTTTCATTATGAATAAAGCAACACGCAAGGCAGTAATTGCAGGCAACTGGAAAATGAACATGACCCCCTCCCAGGCAAAAGAGACAGTTGAAAAAACTGCCGCATTGGTCAAAGGCAAAGACGGTTGCGACATCGTTCTATGTGTACCCTTTGTTGATATCGCTCCTGCAGTAGAAGCTGCAAAAGACACAAATATAAAGATTGGTGCACAAAATGTACATTTTGCAGAAAGTGGTGCCTTTACCGGTGAAATTTCTGCATCTATGCTTTTAGAAACTGGCGTAGAATACGTGATTATTGGTCACAGTGAGCGCAGACAATATTTTGGCGAAACAGATGAAACAGTAAACCAGCGGACCAAAGCGGCCTTGGCTGCAGGACTGACTGTTATCCTCTGTGTTGGTGAAGTTTTGGAAGAACGTCAGAACAATATTACAAACGAAATCCTTTCCATGCAGACAAAGCTGGCTTTGGCAGGCATCAGCGCGGAAGACATGAAAAAAGTGATTATTGCATACGAACCTGTATGGGCAATTGGAACCGGCCTTACGGCAACGCCCCAACAGGCAGATGAAGCCTGCGGCTTGATTCGTAGTGTATTGGCAGATTTGTACGATGAAACTACTGCACAAGGCACAACCATTCAGTACGGTGGAAGTATGAACGACGGCAATGCAGCGGAATTGCTGGCAAAAGTTCATGTTGACGGCGGGCTGATTGGCGGAGCGTCTCTGGTGCCAGAAAAATTTGACGCAATCGTGACTGCCGCGCAGTAAATAGTATTTATAAAATACCTGCTGAAGCAATCTTTAGCAGGTATTTTTTTATGAGCTATAAAGATCTATTTCATTTTTTACAACCCAATTTCCAAATTTATTTTTACGGCACAAAAAAGGCCTCACGGAAACTCGTGAGGCCTTCCTTTTTCATCTCAATTTTAACGCTGTGTCAAGCTGCGATCATTGCCTGCAATGCCAAAGCATCCGCAGCATCGATCACGCCATCGCCGTTGATATCACAAATTTCTTCTGCAACGGCAAAGTCACCATTAGTCAAAGCATACCGCATCTGCTGTGCATCAGCATTATCAACGCTCTGGTCATTATTAACATCGCCGAAGTAATAGCCATTGCTTGCAGCATATGCAGTAGGGACCATTGTAGATGCATCTACAAATTTAAGACCCATATCTACCGCATATTTCTGTGCAGCAGAATCTCTGGATGCGCAAATGGTAGCATTGCTTAAAATTACATCACCTTCTGCCAAAGAAGCCTGGTATCCGTAAGCGCCTGTACCGATTTTCTTCACAGAATCGGGGATTTGCAGCATATCCAATGCGCCGCAACGCGCAAATGCATAGTTTCCAATCGTCACTACTGTATTCGGGATCGTTACATTGGCAAGATTCTCGCACGCATAGAATGCGCCATAACCGATTGCTCTTGTTGCAGCAGGTACTGTAAAGTCTGTGAGAGCTGTACCAGCAAATACTTTTCTGCCAATATCTGTTACATTATCAGAAGCTGTAACAGAAGCCAATGCATCGCAATCCATAAACGTATAATCTTCCAGAACAGTTACACCATCGGGAATGGTAATGGCGGTAAGAGCGCTACACTCTCTAAATGCAGATTTGTCCAGTTTAGTAAGCCCCTCTGGCAAAGTCACACTGCCAAGAGAAGAACAGCCACGGAAAGCAGCATTGCCAATAGCAGTTACATCAGAAGGAATTGTAATAGAAGAAAGATCAGCACAGCCGTAGAACGCCATATCGCCGATTTCGCCTACACCTGCAGGATAATTGATAGTCGCAAGAGACTTACAACCATAGAATGCATTGTCACCCAAAGCCTCCAACGTGGCAGGCAGGCGAATACTTGTAAGGGACTCACAGCTACCAAAAGCGGATCTACCGATTTTTGTTACAGAGTCGGGAACATCCATGGTCTTCAATCCTGTACACATAAAGAAAGCAGTATCTTTAATTTCTGTGATACTATCGTGCAGTGCGATGGATTCCACACTGCGGATACCTCTAAAAGTATTTTCCGGTACAACAGTCATGCCTGCAGGAATCTTTAAAGACTTTACACCAGAAGCAAGGAACACATAATCGCCCATTTCCGTTATAGAATCGGGAAGATTCATTGCTTCCAGAGCAGGCAGATACGCAAATGCTCTCGTACCAATGCTTTGCAGTTTTGTATTGGTTTCCACCTTGCTGAGAACCGGGCAGCGATAAAATGCGTAATCGCTAACAGTAAGCAGGTTAGCAGAAAGCTTCACATCTTTAAGCTGTTTGGAATATGCAAATGCATAGTCGCCCACAGCCTGAACGCTATCAGGCAATGCAAGCGAAGTTATTTTAGTATTATAAAGAGCGTAGTCCCCCACGGAAGTTAGCGTGCTGGGTAAGGATATGTACTCCAATCCCTCCGCATCTTTTGCTATGCGGTCTCCAAGGGAAGTAACGCCTTCTTCCACAAAAATTCTGCTAATTTGTTTGTAATTGGTACCAAAAATAGACTGCTGACCATCCACCATATCGTACATATCACCGGTACCGGTAATCACAGCTTCTAGATATAAGTTTTTACTATACTTCACCATTGCGTAGGAGTAAATGGTACATGTCAGATTGTCTCCTACCTTTTTGGTGTTCATTTTTCTGTACTCGGCGACAATACCTTTGTCCAAATCTTCCTGGGTTACCGGGCCATGTTCCGGAGGAACGCGTGCAGGCTCGTTTTCCGCAGCCGCGCCGATTGCCAGCACCATACTGCCCAAAAGCATAGCTGCCGTCAATAAGCATGCAATCAGTTTTTTCATCTTTTTGAATCCTTTCTGACTGTAAAAGTATCACAAATTACGGCAGATATCCACCACGGGCAAGACAGTGTAAACAGCCAATAAGCGGGGAGCAGAAAACATCACAGGATACCACTCCACTATCTACCTTTTTCATATTTAGCATATCACAACCCCATCTTTTTGTCAAGGTTTTTATGTAAAATTGCTAGGTTTAATTCAATACAAACCTCAAATTTTACATAAATTGTTGAGAATGGAAAGGAGCACCGCTCATTACTGCCATTTAGCAATGATAGATTCAGGCAAGCGGGATATTAACATCCCTCCCGCAAGCCCAATTAAAATTCCGGCAAGCGTGCCTCCAATTATTAAGATAGGAAGATAATAGACAATCTGCGTTGTTCGCATTACTGCAGCCGCTACCACAATCTGCGCGGCGTTGTGGGATACACCGCCGGCAACGCTGACACCCACCACAGAAAAGAAATGCGCTCTGCGCAGCAGCGTCATAACCAGAAGGCTAAGCACTGCTCCTGCAAAACCGTAAGCCAAGCTCATCACATTGCCAAATAAAATGGAAGTCAGGCCCACACGGACAAGAGACACTGCGGCAGCGGCCGGCCAGCCTAAGCGATACAGCACGAAAACAATCACCACATTGGGCAGCCCAATCTTAAGGCCCGGTGTAATGGAGGGAATAAAACTTTCAACATAGGATAAAATCATAGCCGCCGCTGTGCATAAGCCAAGCAAAGCCGTCGTTTGGGTTTTCTGTTTCATAGAAATATTGTGCCTTTCTTAGCATTATTCCCTACCGGATACAACAGATACTACCACTCTATTGGGCAGGCAGACGATGGTCTCGTCGCTGTGGCTGATCCTATGCTGATGCACACACAGCTTGTCCGGACAGCTTGCCTCTATAACCGAGGCACATCCGTCTGCGATTTCCAGTACATTATAACCGCCCGCCTCCGTTTCAATATGGATAGACGCACCTTTGTCCAGGGCATACCGACCCCATTCCTCTCCGTCTACTTCTACCACCACCCAGTCTCCCGGCAAGCGAAAAAGCAGGGTCAGGCAAAGCGTGGCGCCAGCAGCCAGCAGCAGGATAAAAATAAGCAGTAAATCCCGACGTACTTTACATTTCGCAGGCATCATTATGCCTCTGAAAATCGATGGCGGCCAGAACGATCCGCACTGAGAATGCAGCCTACCGGACAAACTTCCGCGCACTTGCCGCAGGCGATACACTTATTATAATCGATCCGGGCCAGATTTTCTTCCACCGTAATGGCGTCTGTGGGACATGCTTTTTTACATTTTCCGCAGGCGATGCAACCGTTGGTGCATTTCCCGTGCACCACTACACCCGGTTCCTTGTTACTGCAGGCAATCACCTCTCGTTTGGCGTCTGGGATCAAGGTAATAATCTGATTGGGGCACGTCTTTACACATAGGCCGCAGCCCACACATTTGGGTGTGTGCACATGGGCGATTCCCTTTTCCATATAAATTGCATCGTAGGGACAAATAGCAGCGCAATCACCCTTTCCTAGACATCCGTACGTGCACGCCTGCTGTCCGCCGTAAAGCATCTTCGCGCCGCTGCAGGTCTGTACGCCACTGTAGCTCGCTTTTTGCACCGCGTGCTCGCAGTCACCGCAGCAATGTATGGCCGCCACCTGTTCCACAGTATTCTGAAATGCTACCCCCAAAGATTTGGAAATCTGTTTCGATACCGCATCCGCTCCGGGGATACATAAATTGGTTTGTTTTTCTGTTCCGTCCGCTAACGCCCTGGCATAACTGTCACAGCCAGCATATCCGCAGGCACCGCAGTTCACGCCGGGAAGACACGCCCGCAGCTCTTTTTCCAGTTTATTTTCCCGCACCGCCATAAATTTGGCCGCAGCAACTAAGATTACGGCGCAAAGCAAGCCGATTCCGGCCACACAGGCTACAGCAGGCAAAATTGCTTCCAGCATTTTGTCTCCCCCTTACACAAACATGTTGTCGATCACACCGGCAAAGCCATAAAAGGCCAGCGCCACAATAGAGGCTGAAATCAGCGTAATCGGCATACCTTCAAAGCATTTAGGCGGTTTCGCCGTCTCGATGCGCATACGAACTCCTGCAAAAAGCACCATTGCCAGCAAAAAGCCCAGACCACAGCCCAGCGCATTGGCCATCGCCTCTATAAACAGTTCATAGCCTTCGGTAATATTGTTTTTTGCCAATCCAAGCACAGCGCAGTTTGTAGTAATCAAAGGCAGATAAATACCAAGGGAGCGGTGCAAAGCAGGCAAATACCGCTTCAGTATAATCTCCGCCAGCTGTACCAGCGCGGCGATGATTAAAATAAATACGATTGTTTGCAGATATTCCAAATGGAAAGCTGTGAGCAGATACGTGTGGAGCGGCCATGTAGCCGCTGTGGCCAACAGCATTACAAAGGTAACCGCAAGCCCCATACCCACCGCAGAATGCAGCTTTTTGGATACGCCCAAAAACGGGCAAATTCCTAAAAATTTCACCAGCACATAGTTGTTTACCAGCATAGCGGTAAAAATAATCACAACCAAATTCCGTATCATTTTCCGCCCTCCTCTGCCGTGTCATCAGGTCCTTTTCCGGATCCAGCACAATTGTCTTTTTGGGCAGCGCTTTGCAGACTGCCGTCATTTGCGCCGCAAACTGCCGCACTAGGACAGCCTGTACATCCAAAATCTCTGCCGGTTTTTCGCTTTGTGAAAGCGTTTACAATGGCAATCAAAATACCAAACACAAAGAAGCCCCCGGGAGAATTGACAAGAATCGGAATGGTGAAGTCGGACAACACGGGAATTGCAAAGCCCATCCACGACCCGGAGCCAAAAATTTCACGGATAGAAGCCATAGCAAACAAAGCCAGCGTAAAACCTACTCCCATTCCCAAGGCATCCACCGCAGAATCCAAAACCCGGTTTTTGCTGGCGTACATCTCCGCGCGGCCCAAAATAATACAGTTGACTACAATTAGGGACAAAAATACGCCAAGGGCCTCGTATAAATCTGGTACAAATGCATGCATTACCATTTCCACAACCGTTACAAAGCCGGCGATGATAACAATATAGCTGGGAATACGCACCTTATCCGGGATCACTCCTCGCAGGGCGGAAATGACAATATTAGATCCCAGCAGAACCGCAGTGGCGGCAGCCCCCATGCCGAAAGCATTGGCCACCGAGGTTGTGACGGCCAGTGTGGGGCAGGTACCCAGCAGCAAAATCAGCACCGGGTTTTCCCGAATAATCCCTTTTAGAAAATTTTTCCACATAGATTTACTCTCCCCTCTCTGCTTATTCTGCCGTCAGGCTGTCAAATGCGGCAAACACATCCTGCATTGCCGCCCACACCCCGCCTGCAGTCATTGTAGCGCCTGAAATAAGGGTAGCGTCCTGGTCCGCCGTCTCTCTGGTAAGCCCAATGATACCTGCAATATAGGCAGACTCATCCAGTGTATAATTGGAATAATAGTCGCTGTCCTGGATCAATTCTCCAGATACACGCAGGCCGCTGACAGCTCCTGTGCTGTCCAATACAAATATCAGCTTCATAGGCGTGCGGTATCCATAGGGACTGCACACCATGGCATATGCGGCATTTTCGACGCCGGAAACAGCAAAAATACTGGACACGGTGCCAAACTGGCCGGATGCCGATACTGGCGTAAGCTGTGCCCCCTCCGGAAGCGCTCTGGCCGCCGTCGCTTTGTTTTTCTCATGGACAGCACTGGCATCGCTCCATTCCAGCGCACGCTGTATCAATGCTGCATGCTGCTCCGTTACATCTGTTTTCTCCAAATCCATGCACACTGCGCCGCCGGTAGTGCTGACCGCAACAACCAGCGTCTCGCCGTCCTCTTCTACCACATAGAAGTAACCTACATCGTTTTCCGCCTGCAGCGCCTGCTGCACAGCCGAATCAGATAGACTTATTTCTTTTAGCTTCGGTGCGCCCGCCTGATTGAGAGCGCCAGGAAGCAGTTCTCCCTTTAACTCTTCGATAATCTGTTCATCTGTTTTGTTACCCTGAGCCACGCCCCCCAGTTCCACCAGAACAGCAAAGGCATCTTCCACCGCACCTCGGAAAGCCTTAGAAGAATATGTGACGCCGGCATGTACATCCACCCCGCTAAGGGCAGAATCCTGCCCGATATAGGTATCGGGGTAATTTCCAAAATCCTTTGACTCTGCGTAGTTGGTCATTTCTATACCAGTGATCTTCCCGTCTGTACCCACGCCCAGCGTAAAAGTCATAGGCGTGGCGGAATAAGAGGATACAGCGGACAGGGTCACAGCATATCCGCTCCCACTTGTATCCCGAAATACCCCGGTAACAGTTCCGGGTACTTCCCCCTCCAACGTCTCTTCCTCAAAACCTGCGGCGTTAGGAAGCACGGCATACAGAGACGCCTGCGCGCCGCTGACGGCAGATTTCTCTATAATCGGGGCAGTAATATGGTTCACCCCTGCAAGCAAGGCTGCCACAACAAGGCATATGCCCGTTAAAACTACAATGCATTTTGGCGCTTCGCGTTTCATATGGACTACCGTTTCCTTTCCCATATATTACGTTTTTTGTACTTTTTCTGCCCGCACAGCTCCGAACACTTTTCTGGCACAGAGCTTAGTAATATACGGGGTGAGGATATTCATAATCAAAATTGCAAAGGACACGCCCTCCGGATAGGTTCCCCACAGACGAATCGCCACAGTGATTACGCCGCAGCCGATACCAAAGAGCAGCTTACCCCATCCAGTAGGCGGCGATGTGGCATAATCGGTAGCCATAAAGAATGCTCCCAGCATGAGCCCGCCGGAGAGGATCTGATAAAGCGCTGTTTCCAGGCTGAAATCTCCCGCAAAAAAGGAAATTAAAAATACCGTACCAATAAAAGCCACAGGAGTGTGCCAGGTGATCACCCTCCGGATCAGCAAATAGACTCCGCCGATAAGCAGTGCCAAGGCGCAGGTCTCTCCCATACAGCCCGCATGCTTTCCAATGGCAAGATCAAACAGGGGCGGCAGCTTTTCCGTACCCTGTGCCGCAAGCGCCAGAGGCGTGGCGCTGCTGATCAGATCACCACTGGAGAATCCTGCCGGCTTTGTCCAGTATGTCATAGACTGAGAGAACGACAGCAACAATACAATTCGTGCCGTAATAGCTGGATTGGCAAAATTGCAGCCAATGCCGCCGAATAGCTGCTTAACGATAACGATAGCCACCACACTGCCTACAATAGCCTGCCATTCCAGAATAGACACTGGCAGATTGAAGGCAAGGAGCATGCCTGTAACCACCGCGGATAAATCCCCAATGGAGGGAGTACGCTTGGTGATCAGCTGAAAAATCAGTTCAGAAAGCACACAAGCAAGCACGCAAATAGCCGTAATGTACAACGCTCTGGCGCCGAACAGCCAAACAGCTGCTGCAAGCGCCGGCAAAAGCGCAATCACCACATCCAGCATAATACCGCCGGTGGTGATGCTGCTTCGAATATGAGGAGATACTGTGATCTGCAGTTTTTGATCCATTTTGCAATCCCTTTCCGTATCCTAACAAAGTCACTTTTTCGATTTCTGTTTGTGCCATGCGGCCAGCGCCGCTTTTGCCAATTTATTCTGCTGCACCAGCGGTCGTTTTGCCGGACAGACATAACTGCAGCAACCGCATTCCATACACAGATTGGCATGAACCTTTTGCAGCGCTTCCATGCTGCCGCTGCCGTATGCCACCGCAATAGAAACCGGTGCCAGTCCGATAGGACATATATTGGTGCACCGGCCACAGCGAATGCAGTTGGTAGCATCTACCGGCGCCGCGTCTCGAACATCCAGAGCCAGCAGTGCATTCGTCTGCTTTAAAACGGGCATGTGCAAATCCGGCACGGATACTCCCATCATGGGGCCGCCGTACAAAACCTTTCCCGGCTGGCTTTTGAACCCGCCGCAAAAATCAAACACAGCCTGCAGCGTGGCGCCGATGGGCACAATCACGTTTTGCGGATTCGCCACCGCGGACCCGTCTACAGTAACGCATTTGTCTACAAGAGGCATGCCCGTGCGGATATAGCGGGCAATGGTCGCCAGCGTGGTACAGTTTAGTACGATTACCCCTACGTCGATTGGCAGGCCTCCCTCCGGCACAACCTTTCCGGTAGTATGGTAAATAAGAACCTTTTCCGCACCCTGGGGATAGATAGAAGGCAGTTCCTTTACAACTACCCCTCCGCCGCTGCCGGCAATCTGCTTCATAGCACGGATACACTGCGGTTTGTTCTTTTCCACGCCGATAATAATTTTCTTCGCTCCAAGATACTTTTGGAGCAGATGAATTCCCTCCAGAATATCCTGGCTGCGATCCAGCATGGTACGGGTGTCGCTGGTAATATATGGTTCACACTCCGCTCCGTTGATAACGATTTCCTGAATCCGACACGGATCTCCAACATCCAGCTTCACACCGGTTGGAAATCCCGCACCGCCCAAGCCGACCACGCCGCTTTCTCGTACCGCTTCCACAAATGACTTTGTGTCGGTCAGCTGAACAGGCGCCAGTCCTGGATCCGGAGTCATAGCGCCGTCTGGCTTTATAAAGACGGCGGGGACATAGTTCCCGCTGGACAAAAGCACTTCTTCAATTTTTTCCACTGTGCCGGACACACCGGAATATATAGGGGAAGAAACGGTCCCTGTACCTTTAGCAAGCAGTGTGCCTACACAAACGGTATCCCCCTTCTGCCGGACAGGCGTCGCCGGCGCGCCGATGTGCTGTGTCATAGGATATATGGCAATATCCAAATCTGTCATGTAAGTGGGAGCGCTGTCCGCAGTAGACTTCAAGTGGGGAACACTTACACCCTTCATCCTTTTCATTTCTTTGACCATACCTTTCTTGGCATTTGTGTCGAATTTCTCCTAAAAATACTGTGCCATATCACATAAATCGCAAATGTGGTTTAAAAACAAACTACCTGCAAACCGCCATTTTTGTCATTTTTGCACCGTGTATATAAGGTGTATATAAATTTATTTTATTATAAACTTCTAGGTAATAAATGTCAATTCCTGGGGGCATAATATTGTAATTGAAAGATAATTTACAGTAAGGATTGCATATTGCAAGACAAAGTGCTATAATAGCGCTGCCTCGACATACCCACCTATTTATCGGAGAAGAAAAGAGTACTATAATCATGATCATACTACTGTTTGTATTCTGGCTAATACTTAGCCAGCAAATCACTCTGGAAATCTGCATATTCGGACTGCTGATCACCGGATGTGTGGCTGTATTTATGTGCCGGCATTTGGGGTATTCTCTGCGCACGGAATGGGAAATCTGGAGAAATATACTGTTAGGATGCACCTATTTGCTGGTTCTGATACTGGAAATCGTAAAAGCCAACTGGACTGTAGCGGGAATTATCCTAGGGAGAAAGAAGCGATACCGTCCTGCAATCGTTTGTTTGCAAATTCCCCTGCAGCGTCCGGTTCTGCAAGCAATTTTCGCCAATTCCATTACCATTACTCCTGGAACAATTACTGTGGAGCAGGATAACAACGTCTACACCGTCCACTGCTTGGACAAAAACATGGCGGCTGGGCTTGCCAACAGCGTCTTACTAAAAATTCTGCAAAAAATGGAGGGGACAAAGGCATGAGTGTCGAAGCTGCATATCGCCTGCTTTTCCAAGGTACATTAATTGTTCTGGCTGCTATGGTCATCGCAGCGCTGATTCGAACGGTCACCGGCAGGCTTACTGTAGACAAAATTATCGGCATCAATCTAATCAGCACCATTGTGGTAATTGCCATCAGTGTGTTGGCCGTCCTTTTTCAGGAGAATTATATCGCAGACGTCGCTATGGTATATGTAATGATCTCCTTTGTAGCGGTGATGATTCTATGTAAAATTTACATCAATTTGTTTGCTGCGCCTAGGAGATGGGCGCAAAGGAAAGGAAGAGAACGGCATGACGATTGAATGGATTCGTTTTTGGATCGTGGCAGTACTTACATTGCTGGGTATATTGACGCTTGCCATCGCCATATTTGGTACTTTCCGATTTCAGTTTGCCCTGAACCGTATTCACTCTGCCGCAATTGCGGATACGCTGGCTTTGATTTTGTTTGTTACCGCTTTGGTGCTGCATGAAGGCGCCGCACCCATATCTTTGAAACTACTGCTGGTAGTGGGATTCCAATGGTGCACCAGCCCGGTTTCGTCCCACCTGCTTACAAAATTTGAATATATGACAGACAAAACGCTGGATCGGTACTGCATACTGCCGGACAGCGAAAAAAGCCAGAAAGATACAGTAGAATAACCCCGGTGGGAGTTTCTTAAATTTTTAGAAAGGTATCGTTATAACCATGCTTCGTGAAATATTTTTGCTGCTGCTTTTAGCCGGACTGATTTTTTGCGCCGTAGCCACCGCTGTTTCCCGGCGACTGATGCGTACCGTCATCATTTTTATGGCATACAGCCTGATCATGTCTGTCGTTTGGCTGCTGCTGGAGGCGCCGGATCTAAGCATCACGGAAGCGGCGGTAGGTGCCGGCGTTACAGGGATTTTGTTTTACTTGGCACTACGCAGAATCCACCAATTTGACAAAGACGCCGCCGATAAGGAAAACGAACCCGGTGAAAGGGAGTGAAACAGATGCGCAAGTCCTTTTTGCAAAAGCTTTCCGCATGGTACAAAGGGAGCTACGATTTCACGTTGAAAACAGCCGACCACATGGACGCTCGAATGGCGCATGAATATACAGGCAAGGAGCATAAGCTGCGGGAAGTGGAGCGCAAAGAACTGGTGTTCTCCGGAGTCCTGTACAACATCCTTTGTGTACTGTTTTGCCTGATTTTTATCGGCGTACTGCTATGGTCCGTACTGTTTCTGCCGCCCCACGGAAGCCCGGATAATCCGGCAGTCAACGAAGTGATGGAGCGGTATGTCGCTGCCGGAATGGAAGAAACCGGAGCGGTGAATACAGTAGCCGGTATGATTCTGGATTATCGTGCCTTTGATACGCTGGGAGAATCTTTTGTATTGTTCACGGCAGTCTGTGCCGTAACGATTCTCATGAATAACACCAAAGAGAGTGCCGCGGACGGAACGCCCATTCCCATGACCGTAAAGCCAGGCATCGTGGAATATTCCAAAGACAATATCGTAAGAACCGTCAGTCGTTTTTTAATCCCCTTTATTTTTGTATTCGGCGCATATGTGCTGCTCAATGGACATCTGTCCCCTGGAGGCGGCTTCTCCGGCGGCGCAATTCTGGGAAGTGCACTAATTCTCTACGCTATGGTATACGGAGAAGATAGAGCGGCCGCAGTATTCAGCGAGCGGCTGATAAAAACGGTAGTACTCATATCCCTCAGCTTTTATGCCATCGCCAAATCCTACTCGTTTTTTACCGGCGCAAACCATTTAAAATCGATTATTTCTACAGGTACGCCCGGTCGGATTTTGTCGGCAGGATTGATTCTCCCGCTGAATATCGCCGTAGGAATTGTGGTTTGCTGCACCATGTATTCCTTTTATATGTATTTTCGAAGGGGACGCATCCAATGACTGCTTTTATCATGTATAAATCGCTGGCAGAAAGGAATGTCTATGTTTACGTCATTTGAAGATTTGTGGGTGCATTTGGCAGACAATTATATTGTCGTTGTCTCCATTATTCTCTTTGGAGTTGGTTTTACCACCCTGCTTTTTTCCCGCAATCTGCTTAAAAAAGTTGTAGGACTGAATATCATGGACACTGGTGTATACCTTTTGCTGGTTTCCATGGGGTTTATTGACGGCCGGCACGCACCGATTATTGCAAATGGGGTTACAGATACCGCACACTACATCAATCCTATCCCCAGTGGGCTGGTACTCACAGGGATCGTCGTATCCGTCAGCGTGACGGCGATTATGCTGTCCCTGATAGTCCGGCTTTACGAAAAATATCACTCCCTCAATTTGGATGTAATTTATGAACTTCGAAACAAGGAGGAGCATGTCTGATGCTACGTGATTTGTTTGCCTCCGATTTCATCCACAATTTTCCGCTGTTTGCCATAATCCTGTGTCTGCTCTGCGCCGTGATTTCCTTTGTGCTGCAGGGCGGCGGTGCGCGAAGACTTACCTATATACTGATATTGATAGGCATGGCGCTGAACGGCAGCGTGCTTTTGCACAACCTGATTACAGGAGAGCGTTTCACCTACATGATGGGCCATTTCCCCGCGCCTTGGGGAAATGAAATTGCTGCGGGTTTACTGGAGCCTGCCTTTGCCCTTTTGTTCGGCGTAGTGATTCTCTGCTCTATCACCGCCGGTAAAAATCGTATTTCCACCGATGTGCGGGCCGACAAGCAGCATTTCTACTATATCCTGGTAGATTTGGCGCAGGTGGCCATGTTTGCACTATGCTATACCAACGACATATTCACAGGATATGTGTTTATAGAAATCTGTACGCTAGCCTCCTGTGGCCTTCTGATGATCCGAAATGCGGGAAAACCACTGGTGGCCGCCACCCGTTATATGATCTTCAATCTGATCGGCTCCGGTATGTTTCTTATGGGTATCACCATGCTGTACGGCGTGACAGGTCATCTTTTGTTTCCACAGCTGCAGCAGGCGGCAGCCTCTGCATGGAACAGCGGCGCTTATCATGGAATAATGATCCTGTCTATTGGTTTGACGGTCAGCGGACTGGCCATTAAAAGCGGACTGTTTCCTTTCCATTTTTGGATGCCGGACACCTACGGTACCGCTACGCCCGCATCATCCGCCATTCTTTCCGGTGTGATCTCAAAGGGATACATTTTTCTGCTGATTAAAATTATTTACCGAGTGTATGGACATAGTGTATTTATGGAAACGGGGATTCAAAATGTCCTTTTCCTGTTCGGCATTGCAGGCATGATCGTCGGATCCGTCTCTGCGATTCGGGCAGGTACCATTACCAAAATGACCGCATTTTCCTCTGCAGCGCAAATCGGCTATATCTTTATGGGAATCGGTATGGGCACTAGGGAGGCAATGATCGCCGTATTTTTCCATATCTGTGCCCATGCCATTACAAAGCCCGTATTGTTCCTTTCCGGCGGAGCGCTGATTGATGCGTCCGGAGGCGGGCGGGACTTTGCGTCTCTTCGGGGCGCGGCGCACAGAAATCCTGCCGCTGGGCTTGCCTTTCTTTGCGGGTCCCTCTCTATGATCGGGTTCCCCATTTTTACCGGATTTATTTCCAAACTGTATTTTGCGCTGTCCGCGTTCGCCTTCCCCCACAAATCTATGCTTGTTCTTTTGGCTCTTGCCGTCAGTACAATTCTGAACGTCATCTACTTTATGTATGTGTCGGTGATTCTTTACACCGGAAGGCCGGCCCCCGGAAAGCGGGTGGGTGTATGCCGGCAAAAAGCCTTTGCTACCGCGGTTTTTTTGCTGATTCTTGTAAATGTAGCAATCGGACTGCATTCCCAGCCGCTGACTGGGTTATTTGAATTGGGACTGGACTTGTTTCTGCAATTGTAATTGAAGGGAGACAACGATGCATCTGCTTATACCCTTTTTTATTTCTCTCCTTACGGGAATTCTGTTTGCCCTGATACGGACATCTTCCAGGCGGCTGCTATGCACACTATCCATTGCCATTGCCGCCGTGCAGGCACTGCTCTTGTCCCTTCCGCTTCTGATGGGCGGCAAGGGAATCACGCTCTGGCAATTTTCCGACTCCTTGCGGCTTTCCCTAGCCGCAGATGGAATTGGATCCCTGTTCGGACTGCTTACCGGCTGGGGATGGCTGCTGTGTGTAATTTTTTCCAGCACGTATATGGGCCACGAAGAAAAAGAAGCCCGGTTTTATGCGTTTCTGTTCCTGTCCCAAGCATGTCTAATCGGCGTATTTTTTGCAGACAATCTGCTCACGCTGTACCTGTTTTTCGAACTCACCACCCTGGCTTCCCTACCGCTTGTACTGCATAGCGGAACTAAACATGCCACTGCTGGGGGACTGAGTTACCTGTTCTACTCTCTGGCAGGAGCAATCATTGCTCTGTTTGGCCTTATGGTTCTCTATCATGAAGCCGGCACACTGGACTTTGCAGCTGGTGGATATCTGTACGGGGACAGTTCCGATACACTTCTGCTGGCAGGCATATTCGCCTGTGTAATCGGCTTCGGCACCAAAGGAGGACTGTTTCCCCTGCATGCGTGGCTGCCAGCCGCGCATCCCCAGGCTCCGGCGCCGGCATCTGCTATCCTATCGGGTATTATAACCAAATCCGGCGTGATTGCGATCCTGCGTCTGCTCTTTTATGTGATCGATCCTGCCTTGATCCGAGGAACATGGGTACAGTACATGCTGCTTAGCCTGGCGCTGTTGACAATTATGATCGGTTCTGCGCTAGCCCTTGCAGAAAATAACCTGAAGCGGCGGCTGGCTCTCTCTTCTGTAAGCCAGGTTTCCTATGTGCTGATAGGCCTGTTTCTATTAAACAGCGATGCGCTGTTGGGGGCTCTTTTACAAGTCGTGTTTCATATGATCGCCAAAGCCGGGTTATTTCTGTGTGCCGGGGCTCTGATCTATCTTACCGAAAAAAAAGATGTGGCAGATTACATCGGATACGGCAGAAAGTATCCTGCCCTTTTTGTGTGCTTCACCATTCTTTCCCTGTCTCTTATTGGTATTCCACCAGCTGGCGGATTTTACAGCAAATGGTATCTTGCCATAGGCGCCTTAGAGGGGGCTGGCCCTTTTACCTATATCATTCCCGCACTGCTGCTGGTAAGCGCACTGCTTACAGCAGGATATCTGCTGCCAATCGTCGGGAAGGCATTCTATCCAGGCGCAAAATTATCCAACAATCTGCAGCGGGAGCGTACCCCGGCAGGAATCTTGGCGCCGCTGCTGGTTTTTGCAGCAGCATCGATTTTGCCTGGAATTTTCTTTCCCGCCGTGCAAAATGGGATTTTCTCTTTAACAGCCGGCATTTTCGGCTGATTTTATCCCCCAATGAAAGGACTGACTGACATGCATCCCGGATATCTATTGATTCCGATTTTATTCCCAATTCTGGCCGGACTTTTCACATATCTGCTTCCTCTCTCCAGAGCGTGGCTGCGCCGAATGTACTTTATCGCCGTGATATGTCTGAACGCAGGATTTATGTGGATGCTTTTGTTTTTCTCCCCCTCCCAGGGCCTTGTATTGCTGGAATTTACCGATACCCTGCAGTTATCTCTGCGTTTGGACGGACTGGGAAAAATTTTTGCGGGTCTGGTATCTGCCCTGTGGCCGCTTACACTGTTATACGGCTTCGACTACATGAAAAAAGAGCACAATCAAAGGCGGTTTTGGGCGTTCTTCACCATGGCTTTCGGCGTCACCCTTGGTGTTGCCCTTGCGGCAAATCTTTTAACCATGTACCTTTTCTATGAAATGCTCACCCTTGTAACGATCCCTCTCGTAATGCACGAGATGAACAAGGAATCCCTGGCAGCCGGAAAAAAATATATGATTTATTCCTTTGGAGGCGCCGCTTTTGCCTTTCTAGGCCTTGCATATGTCCTTGCCTTTGGTGCATCCGATTTCGTTCTTGGCGGATTTCTGTCGGGCCAAGCTGCAGACAGCCAAGCCGCGCTGTTTTGGTTTTTTGCATTTGTTGGATTTGGCGTAAAAGCTGCTCTGTTCCCACTTCATGGGTGGCTGCCTACCGCCTCTGTTGCGCCAACTCCCGTCACCGCTCTGCTCCATGCGGTAGCCGTTGTAAAAGCCGGCGCCTTTGCTGGGATCCGCCTCACCTATTACACCTTTGGCACAGCAGGGATTCAAGGATCCTGGGCACAGAAGACTGCTATGGCGCTGACGCTGATTACCATTTTGTACGGTTCTGTCATGGCGCTGCGGCAAACCCATTTCAAACGGCGGCTGGCCTATTCCACGATATCCAATCTGTCCTATGTTTTATTTGGAATTACTATGCTGACCGATACGGGTATGATCGCTTCTCTGCTTCATCTGGTATTTCACTCTCTTATCAAAATTGCGGCCTTTTTTGCAGCAGGCGCCGTGCTCCAATATACCGGGAAGCAAAAAGTTTCTTCGCTTGAGGGAATCGGACGGTATATGCCGCTTACCTTTACAGCCTTTACTATATCCGCCCTGGCGCTTACCGGAATACCACCCTTCAGCGGCTTCTTCAGCAAATGGTATCTTTCACTGGCGGCCCTGGATACTGGCGGCCCCTTGGAAATCGCCGGCATATGTGTGCTGCTGATTTCCGCCGTGCTGACCGCAATATATCTGATTACGATTTGTGTGCAGGCTTTCTTCCCCCGAAACTACAAAGCGCTGATCTGCACTCCGGAAAACTGCCGGGAAGCGAACCCGCTTATGACGGTACCTATGCTGCTTTTGTCTGCGCTGACCATTGCAGCCGGTCTTTTTGCTCCGCAGATTGTTGATCTATTTACAAAGGTGGTGCTGGGATGATCTATATTCTTACTGTTTTTCTGTCTATCCTGGCTGCGCCTGCGGCCTATTGGATCGGCAAAAAAAGCACTCGTGCTATGCATGTGCTCACCATCGCTGCTTGCTTTTGTACCCTTGTGCTGTCAGTCCTGCCGCTTGTTCTAAAAGACAGCGCAGCTGCATTTTTCAGCTTGTTCGGACTGCGCCTACAAAGCGGTGGGCTGGGCGGCTTATATGGCGTGCTTACCGCGCTGCTCTGGACTCTGGCTGCCCTGTTTGCGCCTAGATATTTTAAGGGGAAAGCCGACACGCCCCGTTATATCTTTTTCTTTCTGCTCACATTGGGAGCCACCATGGGCGTTTTTCTGGCCGCAGATTTGCTTACCTTGTTTATCTTTTTTGAAGTGATGTCCCTAGCATCTTGCGCCTGGGTTGCCCACACGGAGACAAAGCAAGCGCTGGAGGCTACTAAAACCTATCTGACCATTTCTGTGGCCGGCGGGCTGGTTTTGTTGATGGGTCTCTTCCTTCTGTACAGCAGCACGGGGACACTGGTGATCCAGGAACTGCATGCCGCCGCCAACTCCAATACTCTTCTGCCCGCCTGCCTGTGCCTGCTATTCGGGTTCGGTACAAAAGCCGGCATTTTTCCGTTGCATATCTGGCTCCCCAAAGCGCATCCCCAAGCGCCGGCTCCCGCCTCCGCTCTATTGTCCGGGATCCTGACCAAAGCGGGATGCTTCGGCGCACTTCTCCTCACCCTGCGTCTTATGGGGGAATCGCAAATCTGGAACTATATCCTGCTAGTACTAGGCATGATTACAATGCTTACAGGCGCGATTCCCGCTCTGTTTGCAACACAACTGAAACGCATTTTGGCCCTTTCTTCCCTGTCTCAAATCGGCTTTATTTTTACCGGAATCGCTATGGTGGGATTTGCTGAAAAGCCTTCTCTGGCGGCACAGGGAACGGTTTTATATATGATTGGCCACTCCCTGGCAAAGCTGATTCTATTCCTGTTTGCCGGCGCCGTATACTGCACAGCCCACACCTTAGATTTAAATTCCCTGCAGGGCTGGGGAAAGGGGCGCCCACTGCTGCATATATGCTTTTTGTCCGGCGCCCTTAGTCTTGCCGGAACTCCTTTTTTCTGCGGGTATCTTGGAAAGACGCTCATTCATGAAGCCATAGCGGAGCAAGTGGAGGCAGGGGGAATGCTGTTTCATATAGCAGAATGGGTCTTTCTCTTCGCTGGCGGGCTGACGCTGGCATATCTTTTAAAAATTTATATCCCTCTTTTCCATATGGGAAAAAAGTGGCCCAAAAACGAGGCAAAGCTGGGGGGCGTTGCAACTGCCGCACTGATCCCCTGCGCCGTTTTGCTGCCGCTGGTTGCAATTCTGCCGGATGTATGCAGAATGATCTCCTCCATAGGCCTGCAGGATACCGGAATTTCGCCCCTGCCTGCGGATTTTGCGTTCTACTCCCTGCAAAATCTATCCGGTATCGGAATTTCCTTTGCGATTGGCGTCTCAGTTTTCCTGGGAATTATTCTGGGATGCCTGTATCGGGAAGGAAGGTACCGTACTGTGTCTCCTCCGCTGTCTCTGGAAAAAACGATTTATATTCCCTTTTTTAAGGGACTCAAAACAATCCTGATTCTGCTATGCCGTATCCTTTGCGATTTGCCGGCAGTGCTTCTCTTGCTGTTCAAGCGGACCATACTACGGCCGATTGACAGCCCGCACGAACGGCGGCATCGGTTTCTTACACGAGTTGGAGACGCGTATGACCGGCTTAGAGGAAGAGACGCCCTTACCAGCGCCGATTTTCTCATCGACGCCTATACTACGATTCAGGACACTACGGGCAGAATTCTCAGCAATTTTTCCTTTGCACTGCTGATGACCTGTCTCGGCGTATGTATCATATTAATCTTCCTGTTGGTGAAATAACGCAAAGTCCCCCCTGTCGATGACAGGGGGGACACTTTATATTAGCCTTCCTGAAAATTCGTCAGAAATTGCCACATGAAAAAGACAACGACTGTATAGACACTTCTTGCTTTTCTATGGATAATATGATATAATAACCGCATATAAGCTATTGATGAATGATTTGTGCAGAGGACTTGCTATGAAAGATATTTACATTGCATTTCTCGCATCTAATTATAAAAGCGGGAAATTTATACGCGCCTTTACAAGAACGCGATACAGCCACGTGGCTCTGTCCAGCAGTCCGCAGCTTTCTGAAATGTATTCCTTTTCCAGACAATATTACAATACTCCTTTTGTAGCCGGATTTGTAAGAGAATTGCCTTCTCGATACTTGTATAACGGGACGGATACGCCGGTAAAAGTCTGCAAGGTTTCCGTTTCTGACGCGCACTATGAACAGATTTTGTCTACAATACATACCTTTATGAAAAATAAAAAGCAGATGAAATACAACTTTTTATCTGCTTTTGCCTATCCGCTTCATAAATCTGTAAAAATCCGTGACGCATATATTTGCATCGAATTTGTGCGGTTTGTTCTGGGAATCCATGATTTTTTAACCATTCCACAACTGGAAAAGCGGCTGAGCGGGTCTGTCGTATATGAGGGTGGGATGCGTGCGCTTGCAAACACCAGTTCGGATATGGATGATTACTTCGATAGAAAATCCTTTTTCTATCAGCTCAGTCACACAACGGCAGATCTTGCATTGCTGATCCGTCGGCTTCCAACAAAATAACTATAAAAAGTCAGCGTATAGCGCTGACTTTTTCTTTACAACAGCTGCAGCATCTGGTCAATGGCAGCCACTGCTGTTTCTGCCGCAGCAGCAGCAAATACAGGATAGTCCATACCGGAATCTGCGCTGGCACTATCAGATATAGCACGTAAAACGCCAAAGGGAACCTGATTCAAATAGCACGCCTGCCCAATGGCTCCACCTTCCATTTCGCAGGCCGCAGCATGAAACTGATCTCGAATCCGGCTGCGCTCCTGCTCGGTACATACAAAGACATCTCCTGACGCTACGACGCCCAGCATATGCTGTTTTTCCAAAAATTGAACACTGCGCTGCAGTGCAGAAACCATCTGCCCGTCACAGGGAATCTGTATTATATCGATTCCGGACAGCAGCCCCACAGGATCCCCCAGTCCGGAGGTGTCCATATCATGCTGGACTACATGAGAGGCAATCACAAGATCCAGAACCTGCAGTCCATCCGCCAGTCCACCTGCAACACCGGTATTTATGATGCAGTCCGGCGCATACCGTAAAATCATAGTCTGTGCGCATACTGCTGCAAATACTTTGCCAACACCGCATTTCGCTGCAATCACAGTTTTGCCGTGTAGCGCGCCCCGGACGTACCGGATCCCGCTGATGGTTTCTTCTGTTGGATTTTGGAGTTTTGCCCAAATTCCGTCGATTTCCATCTGCATGGCGGCTATTATGCCTACAGTTTCATATTTCTTCCCCATAAATCCCCCATATGTACGTTTTTTCATATTGTACTCCGCAGGTAAAATTTTGTCAAGGCGACGCTGCTGCTCTTGACAGCAGCATAGATTTGTGATATACTATTTATCATAAAAATGAATTGGGATATGGTGTAATGGTAACACACAGGACTTTGACTCCTGTTTTGTAGGTTCGAGCCCTGCTATCCCAGCCAGTCCGAACAGATGGGCGATAATGGGGCGGCAGTTGTCGTCCCATACGGAGGCATAGCTCAGCTGGTTAGAGCGTTCGGTTCACATCCGAGAGGTCGCGGGTTCGAGTCCCTCTGTCTCCACCAGTCGAAAGTCTCGACGCGCATTTGCGTTCGGGGCTTTTTATGTTGCCCTTTTATCAAGCTTCATACCTGCACTGATTGCATACCGTTGTGGTATACGATTTTACATTGTGTGGCCAGAACAGGGAGAGACGTTGTCTCTCCCTGTTTGTGTTCTGCTATTTTTTTACATTAATAAAACCATACTGGGTATTTACTTCCACTCTGGTCCCCTTCTTCACATGCACGTACAGCCACTCGCCTGCGGTCCCGTGACCGGACAGTACATACGTGCCTTCCGCTACCAATATGTTTCCGTTTCCGTAAATGGCATCCGATGTAGCTACGCCATCTACGATACACACTTCAAATCCATAGGCATTCGTCCCAGTCCTTCCCTTCGTGTAGGCAATCAACTGGTTTGTGCCTCTGCCTGTGTCTACGCCGTCTAGCGTCCTGCAGCATGCCTTCTGCACCTTCACCCAGCCGTCGTAAACGCCCACAAGGTCTCCTTCATTTATATTGGCATACAGCCACTTTCCTGCTTCTCCGTGACCGGACAGCACATATCCTCCGACCGGTATGGGACTGTTTCCCACATATCTCACTCCTGTTACTGCAATCCCGTTCCGGTCAATAGGCACTTCAAATCCATATTCGTTGGTACCGGTGCTTGTCCCGGTATATCGGATCAGCTTGTCTGTTCCTCTGCCGACATTTGTACCGTCCAAAATATGATATACTGCTTCTACCTTTTCCGGCTCTTCTACAGTTCCCCCCTGCAATTGCTTATTTACTTCACTGGCTATGTACGGAAATTTCCCCTGGAGATACGGGCCGGGACAGGTTGTCGCCGCAAACATATTGTGCCGCGTCAGATTCCCGCTGGCGTCCCCTGTATAATGCAGCTTGGCAATCCCGTTTCGTTTGCAGATATCCACGCACAGCTGGATCAGCTTAGCCATAGCCGCATCGCTTACATGCCAGTCGGGCGCACCACCGTCGTTGGCTACCTCGATAGTGATTGCCTGATGGTCGTTTTCCGCATTGCTGCTGGTCCACGCCCGGTTTTTCTCTTCTACATACATACCCACCCGGCCGTCACTGCCGATGCCATAGTTTGCACTAGCCTGCCGGCTCGTGGGTGCAAAAATATTTCCTATTGTTTCTACGCTTGCATTCCCCGCACAATGGTGGATTGTGATTTTTTTGATCGTATTGTTTCGGGGGTTGTTGCTGTTCGGTGATATTTTCGTATAATTTACTAAACTACTGTTGCTCATTTTTCTTCCTCTTCTTTCTGATGATTTAATGTATTTAATTGCTTGTACACCTGGTTGGCGCCGGTTGCCGCAAGGCCGGATACAATGCCTACAGCTGCAGCATTGATCACATCCCCTGTCGGATACTGAGGGATCACGAACATCCCAACAATTCCTAAAAGCCCACCTGTTATCCCACATATGACAGGTATGTATTTGTTGTTTACCTTTGTAGCCTTTACTCCTATTGCAATCAGATAACATATCACCGTGATTGCCGCTACACTCGCTATATTTGTTAAATCCATTCCTTTTGCTCCTTTCATTTAAAAGCTTATTGAGGTTTATGGAACGCCTCCAAATCGGACAGCCGATGATTGGCTACCTTCACTTGTTCCTCTATTACAGGAACACGTCTGGCAAAATCGTTATGCAGCCGTACCTCTCTTGTCAGTTCACTAATCCGTTCATCTGTAACCGCCTGGGCTGTTTTCATTTCGTTTTCCATTCTGTTATTGGAACGGTTATTCGTAATTATGACTCCGATCAGCGAAAACGCACCTACAACAATTGCTGCTCCTGCCGCTATTACTGCTTCTGTCATTCTCTCCCCCCTTTTTGTTCCGGTCTAATTGTACTATGTTAACCGGTCAGGCTCTGTCCCCTTTATTTAATAAAAATTTTTACATGGGTATCGTCCAGTCGTTCCATTACACGGTATTTTGTTTTCACTTCCGACTTTACTGCTGTACCCCCTTCTGCTACTCTACAATAACCGTTTACCTCGCATGTGCCGTCATCGATTACGACAAGCTGCCCTACAATACCAACTGCGTCCCATTCGCTCCGTTCGTTGCGGCCCGCATACGGCTGGTCCGAATCGTATGCAGGGTTGATAACAAATCTCGTTTCCGTATGTGCAGGAATTGCCATCCCAGTTTGTTCGTCGACCGTTTCAGGTACTTCTACCGTCTCCATCAGACGTTCTCCAAATATATCTGTCATGTACATGCCCTGCCACATGTCGCTGTACGTATTGCCAATCAGTGCCGGTGTAGCGGATACGACACCTAGGATATAATCATCCCCTGCATTAGCTTTTCGTATTTTGTTCCCTTCCAGCGTCACAAAATAGCCCCTGCGGTCTTCCCGATTTGGATTCCCATCCATCCATTCGAAATACTCTGCATAGTCCGCACCCGACCCTGAAAACGCATTTTGCCCCCGGCAATATCCGTCCGCTGTTACTCGCAGCGCGTTAACTCTTGCCGTTTCTCCGGTGCCTACTCCTACTATGAATTGTGTTCCTGTTGCATCTCCCGCGTCTTGCGGACCTGCATATTCCTTATTATATTTTCCTACGACTACCTGCCCTGTTCCGGCAGAACGTACATAGTGACCAATGGTAGCGTCCCCGCTGCCGGATGTAGATGCGAAATTTCCTGTAGCAAAGGAAAATGAACCTGCTGCACTGCTGCACTGTCCCAGCGCCACCGCCCCTGATATATTGGCTGTACATCCCATCACCCCCTGCAAAGTACCGGGCGATGTACCGTTCTTAATGTTCGTTGTTACACTGTCTAATTTGGATTTATCAGAAGCGCTTATAAGACCCGCTTTGCTGGTAGTCGCCTCAGAATAAGTGGCAGCCGCAGAAGCAAATAATGGGGTATCCACTCCGTTAATGGTAAGGGTTCCAATTTGCTCTCCTTCCGTTTTTGCTGGGCTGAAGGATACGCTGTCCGCACCCTCTGCGATTCCTGCAAGCTTGTCCTTTTCCTCTGTTGTATAGTCGTTTGCGGATAGCCCCTTACCCGTTTCTTTCGTTACTTTACTGTCCAGAAGAACTGATACAAGGGCTGTCGTTGGCGGCAGAAAATTTGTTCTGTTCATTACCGTGCTGTTTACTGTCAACCGCTGCCCCAGGCCACACTCTGCCGGTTCCAGTCTTGTTGCCGGCTTGTACCATACCACATATTCACGGGGGGCCTGTCTTTCTTCAATTGGCGCTGCAAAGTAGTATTGCGTCTCCTCTCCATATTCCATTCTGGACAGCGGATATTCCTTCTCTCCATCCTGCAGTACGATATGACAGCTTCCCACAGGCGCACTCTCTATTGCCTCAAGCACCGCCTTGTTTTGTTCCATTACCGCTTCGTATTCCTCATACTGCGCCTCCGTCCATTGCAGCACATATGTTGTCGCCTTGCCTGGCAGCAGTGCCCGCACCTCTTCTGCTGCTTCGTTCGCGTTCTGCGCCGCTTCCCTGGCTGCCTCGCCTTTCAACTGCACATCCGCGATTGCCTCTGTCAGCGCAGAATATTCATTGCTCGATTCAATGGCCCCGTCGTCCTGAAGCACATCTTCCACAACGATCCCAAACTGGGGCGAGGACAATATCGTCGCATCATCCCCTTCTACAGAAAGGATCCTTACCTCACACAGTACCTCTCCTGGAACCGCTGTCTCACCGGATGTAAAGGTGTGCACAACAGCGCCCCCCTCCACACTGCACGTACTGTAGCATGCAGTACCGTCCGGTTTTCTCAAATACATGGTAACGGTGCATCCCGGCGGCACCTGATACGCCGCTCCTCTTTCTACCAGATGTATACATACCGTTCTGGAACGTGCCTCTCCTGCACGAAATCCCGACAGTGTCTGCTGAATTCCTCCTTGCTGCACATCCAGGTTTATTTTATATTTTATTTCCTCCATGCCATCCTCCCTGCCGCAAGTGCGGCAAAATAAATTTGCAGAAAAGTCCAGGCAGCCCGTGCCGGATCACAGACCGCCATATTCGCCTGCAAAATATGGAAGACTTCCTGCGACACTTATTGTAACGGATTCCGTAAAAGGATGCTCCCGTTGTAATGTCAAAGAAAAAAGCCCCTCAACAGGGGCGATAAAATAAAAAGAGAGGGATTTCCCTCTCTTTTTAAAATGTATAGTTAGGCGTTACCATCCCGATAGAATATGCAGCAATAGCATCTTCATCCACTTGAATGTCGTCAAAACGCCCTCGGAGAAACTTTCGAAAAACAGTATCTCCTACCGTATTCTCAAACCCATCAAAAAAATCTGCGTTATCTTTATTTTTCCAAGCATCCTCGTCCAGTTCCAGTCTTTGGATAATACAGGTTCCGTAGTCCCCTTCTACAACCGCTATGTCCTGGAGTTCCATTTCCATCGCCTTTTGGATCAGATCATAATAAATCGGATCGTTATACACAGTACCCTTACTAAAATAATATCCATTTTTGTATGCCTTTAGTTCGGAATAAGTCTCGTATAGTGCAGCAAAGGATTCGCCGTTTTCTAGTCCTTCCTGCACCTTTTGAATGGACTCGTCCCGCCGGGCCTTCGTATCCGCATCCAGTTCCTCCGTAACAGCCTGCCCTTTTTCATCCATAACATATTTTCCGTTGCTGTCTGTTTTGTACCGATATTTATTGTTTATAAATATCATCTGCAAATGCACGTAATTCTCTTGATAATACAATTCCATCTGCGTATCGTCAATTGGCGTTTGCCCATTTTCACCATACAAATAATCATATACCTTTGCAGTTTTGGCATCATCAATATAAATCTTTTCCAAAAGCTTCATATTGATACCATATTCCCCAAGCGTCTGATTCAACAAATTTCGGTTTCCATCGGCATACTCTTTTAGATAATCAGAGACACGCTCCTGCATATCCTCCTTTTCCGATGCGGAGATTACCAGCCCATACTCGTCAAACAACTGCATACACACCAGCGTATACTGAATGTTTTCCAAAATTATCGTGTCAAAATACTCTGCCGCACTCTTTCCGTCTATCAGTTCCCCGCTCCAGAAATCTTCTGTATTTTTTACATCCTCATACCTGTACAAAAAATCCCCTTTATAGGTGCTCGCCCAGTAATGATATACATTTTCACTGATGGAAACATCCCCAAGTGTCAGCACCGATACGCTGGAATCCGTTCCACACCCCTGCAGGCAGCAGGAAAAGAGCAGGAGCAGACCTATCAGAGCTGCTGTGCCTTTATATCTTTTTTTCATGGAATCTATCCTTTCTGCGGATGAATCCGCTTTTTTATTGTAACACGCAAAAACAATTATTCCTGTGCGTCTTTCGGAAGAAACTGTATATATTCCGTTAACAAATCGCACAAAAAGTCCACCGTCTGTACGCCCCGCGGCTTTTTCACCGTAATGGCCGGCAATGCGCCGATGGTCATACGAATCGCTCCCGGATATCTACGAGAAAGCTGTTGTACTGCTGTAAGATCTGGGCATCTTCCCTGGAGCAGCAGTTCTCTGTCCCGCTCTTCAATTTTCTCCATCTCCGCCTGGATTCCAAGTCCGCGCAAAAGGGCAATACGGCACAGCATCATAGCGCTTCTGGGCGGATCCCCAAACCGGTCGCACAGTTCGTCAATCATATCGGAGAAGTCTTCCTCGCACTGGATTCTGGCAATTTTCCTGTACATTTCCATACGCTGAGACTGATCTCGGATATAGCTTTTGGGAAGATATGCATCGGCACGTACACTGACAGCACATTCCACCCGCACCTTTTTCTCTTCTCCCTTTTCTTCCAGAACCGCTTCTTCCAGAAGTTTGATGTACATATCGTACCCTACCGCTTCCATATGACCGTGCTGCTGTTCGCCAAGCAAATTGCCGGCGCCGCGGATTTCTAAATCCCGCAAAGCGATTTTAAAGCCGGCGCCAAAAGCCGCATACTCCCGGATCGCCTGCAGCCGTTTGTCCGCAATCTCCGAAAGCTGCTTCATTTTAGGATAGGTAAAATATGCATATGCCCGTCGGCTGGAGCGTCCCACTCGGCCTCGAATCTGATGAAGCTGAGACAATCCGAAACGATCTGCATTTTCAATAATCAGAGTGTTGGCATTGGGAATGTCCACACCGGTTTCAATAATTGTAGTACAAACCAGTACGTCGATATCCCCCTGAACCAGTCCTTCCCATACCTCTTCCAGCTCGTCCCGATCCATACGGCCATGGGCCACCGCACACCGCGCTTCCGGAATTGCCCTGCCAAGCTTTGCGGTAATAGTATACAAATACTCCACATTGTTGTTCAGGTAAAATACCTGTCCGCCCCGACGCAGCTCTCGGCGAATAGCTTCATATAAGATTCCATCCTCATGCTCCATCACATAAGTCTGTACAGGAGACCGCATCCCCGGCACATCGTCCAGTACGCTCATATCCAAGATGCCCCCCATTGCCATATTCAGCGTGCGGGGGATAGGCGTTGCAGTCAAGGTAAGCATATCCGCACCGATGGCGGCCTCCTTTAGCTTTTCCTTCTGTGCCACACCAAAGCGCTGCTCTTCGTCTACAATAACAAGCCCTAATTTTTTAAATTCAATATCTTGGGAAATTAACCGGTGTGTGCCGATAATGATATCCGTCTCTCCCCGGCGTAGCCGACGCAGGGATGCCGTCTGCTGCGCCTTTGTCCGGAACCGGGACAGCATATCTACGGTAACCGGAAACCCACGAAACCGGCTGAGAGCTGTTTGATAATGTTGGTAAGCTAAAATCGTGGTAGGCACTAAAATCGCCACCTGGCACCCGCCGGATACCGCCTTGAAAGCAGCACGCAGGGCTACTTCTGTTTTTCCGTATCCTACGTCTCCGCACACGATCCGGTCCATGGGATAATCCGCTTCCATATCCTGCTTTATATCCGCAATGGCTGCAAGCTGACTGTCCGTCTCCTCATAAGGAAAGGCGGCTGAAAACTGCCGGGCCATATCGTCCTCCGGCGGAAAAGCAATCCCCTTGGCCCGGCGGCGGCGTGCATACAATTCGATCAGCTCCTTAGCCATTTCCTTTGCGGAAGCGCTGGCTCTGCTTTTGGCTCTTGTCCAGTCTGCGCCCCCCATTTTGGAAAGGCGCACCGCTCCCCCCTCGGCAGCAGCGCCAATATATTTGGACAACAGTTCCAGCTGATCCACAGGCAAAAACAACTGATCCGTACCGGCATATTTGATCTTTACATAGTCTCGGGACATACCATCTACCGTCAGATTTTCAATCCCCTCAAACAAGCCGATTCCATATGCTTCATGGACTACATAGTCCCCCTCTGCCAAGTCGCTGTAGGAGAGTATCGCTTCCCGATTCTTTTTGGGCACGGATTTTTTGCGTCTTCCTCTGCCGGCAGTCGCTCCCGGCATTCCGGAATAATTCAGAAAGGCAAACCGCTCTCCCGTCAGTTCAAATCCCGCGCCACCGTCTCCATACAATACAGCAATAGGACGGCGAGCCCCATCGCCTTCAAAAAAGGCAAGCTCCCCATCGCATAGCGCCGCGGTATATCCTTCGCCCATAAGCATATCTGCAATATTTCTGCCTTCTGCCTCATTGGCGCATAACACCGCCGTACGGTATTTCCCCTGCACAAACTGTGCCAAGTCCTCTAAAAGCAGCGATGTATTTCCACCATATGCAGGAATATGTCTGGTCACAAAATGAAACTCTGCCGCCGGAGCAAGTCCCGGATGACTGCGGGCAAACGGATCCACCAATATACTTGGCAGAACCTCCAGCGCCTTTTCCATTCGTGCCCACGGATGGATATAGGTTCCCCGCACCTTATGATACAATTCTCCTGCGTCAATCAGCTCCTCCAGAGTCTGCATGGTAAGCATCTCCGCCGCCTGAGCCTGCTGCTGAACAGCGGCAGCATCGCACAGCACTGCCAGACCATCATAATAGTCCAAAAAGCAAGACGCCTCAGGATAAATCAGAGGAATATACTTATCCGCAAAGCTGATATTCTCTTCGTTCTCTAAGGCCGCAAGCTCTCCCCGCAAAATATCTATGGCACGAGCATTCTCCGTCCCCTGCAATTTTTTCAGCTGTTTTTCACAGGCTGTGCGAATCTGTTCCCGTCCTTGATCACCGATAACGATCTCCCCTGCGGGAGGGATTCTAAGCGGCTCGCGGATAGATACGGTGAACCGCTGGGTGGCAGGATCAAAATTGCCCATACGGTCAATTTCATCACCAAACAATTCGATTCGAATAGGCGCCTCTGCAGGCGGGTACACATCGATGATCCCACCGCGCATGGCAAATTGGCCGGGTCCTTCCACCAGTTCCACCCGGGTATATCCGCCGCCCACTAAAATTTCTGCCAGACGGTCTGTATCCAGGGGCCGCTCCATATCTACCATATAGGTAAGATGAATTAAATCCTCCGGGGGAACCGTAGTCTGCAGCACCGATTCCACCGTAGCACAGATTACCATAGGCGCATCAGTAAATAAAAGGGCAGACAGCACAAGAAGCCTCCTGTGCTCATAGTCACGAGAGGCAGTGGTGTTGTGAAACTGATAGTCCCGTACAGGAAAATGATACGCCGGTATGTCTATATCAGACAGGCGCATCGCCGCATCCGCGGCGGCACGGTCACTGGAATATAAAAGAAGTACCCGGCGAGACGCATCTGTTTCGTCAGATGTGAGCGCTGTGAGAAACAAAGGGGCAGCCCCCTCGCACAGTCCATTGACACAAATCGGCCGCTGCACCGCCCGGCGGCGGGATGCGGCCAGCGCATCGGTAAGAGCCGTATATTCCCTGCAGGCACGCATAGTGCTCAACAGCAATGTTGGATTATTCATGTGTACCTTGCTCCGGTTTTATCTTTTTATCGGCAGCGGGCTTCATGCCGTTGAAGCGGCCCATAGCCTCGTCTGCCTTTTTATCCATAATCAACGCAGCGGCATCATAGCATGCCGCAAAGCATGGGGCCATTTGCTCCAAATCTGCTTCACTGAATTTTCCCAGTACCCAGCTTATCAAGTCCCCCTGCTTTTTTTCGCCTACACCGATACGAATACGGGGAAAGGAGTCGGCGCCCAGATGATAAATAATGTCCTTGAGTCCGTTATGTCCGCCGTCTGTGCCGCCCGCGCGAATCCGCATCCGTCCCGGCGGCAGATAAATATCGTCTACCAAAACAATAATATTCTCCGGTGGAATTTTATAGAAGGCCGCCGCCTCCCCCACTGCCTGCCCGGACTGGTTCATATAGGTTTGCGGCTTCATCAGCAGCACACGGTGACCGCCGATCTCGACAGCCGCGTTCATAGAATGAAACCGAACCCGAGCGCACTCTGTACCCAAGCACCTGGCGATATGATCCGCGGCAATAAAGCCGGCGTTGTGCCTAGTACGAATATACTCCTCTCCAGGATTGCCCAGCCCCACAATCAAATGGGTAGGCGGGCCGGATGGTTCTTTTTTATCTTTTGCAATCTTTTTGAAAAGCTCAAATATATCTGCCACAATCCGCTTCCTTTCTGCCTTTTATGCCTACGCAACAAGCCCGCCTCGAAAGCCGTGGCGGGTGCCTTTATTTTCTATTAGAGTAATATTGTACATGAACGCCGGCATTTTTGCAATGGAATTTTGAAAGAAACTATAAAATTTCGGGATTGTTTACATATTTTTTATTGTAATTCTCGCGGGTAGGGGCTATAATCAAAGAGTAGAAATTTACCTTAAATGAATTAAAAGTGAATGAAAGGAGCAGCTATGTCCAAAAATAAAAAGAAAAGAACGGCGCCCTCCCAGGATGAACCGATCCTGGAAGCTGTTCCTGAAACAGTTTTGACAGACGATCTTGCAATGACCCCGGCGCCAAATGTGGAAATCCCACGCAACAAGGACTTTACACCGGAGGATTTTATCCAGTCGGTAGATACGCTCACAGCGCAGGATATTATGGAAAAAAAGGCCGCAATGCAGAGCACGGAAAACGCTCCGCAAAAAAGAAAAAGAAGCAAGGCGGCAAATTTTTTGCAGCTGGCGCTTCTTGGAATATTTGGCTCCGTTCTTGTAGTGAGTCTGATTATGCTGGGGCAAAATATTTGGGGGAAAATCGAAGGAGGCAAAATATACGACGAAGCCTCGGATCAGTTTAATTTGTTTATCCCCGGACAGACGAATACTACCGGCGCATATCCTTGGAACAACACGCTGTCCTGCCTTTCCAGCGATGCTGCCCTGCAGTCTCTTTTTGACAGAATCAACTCCGGAAGAGGAGACGGCGGTGCCGCAAACATATCCGGATATGCGCAACAGCTGGAACAGATGCGCGCCAGCTTGACTTCCCTGCGAGAAATTAACAGCGATGTATATGGATGGATCTATGTAGAAAATACCAAGATCAATTATCCTATCCTTCGCGGGACAGACAACGACTATTACCTGGACCACTCCTATAATCACAACTATCTGCCTATCGGATCCATTTTTCTGGACGCGGCTACTAAGGATCCCATCACTGACAACTTTAACGCCGTGCTTTATGGGCATAATGTTGCGGCAGGATCTATGATGTTCCACGATGTAACCAAATTTTTGAACGCAGATACGTTCTACAACTCAAAAATCTACATCTATACAATGGAAGGCGTATATATTTATCAGCCTGTATCCATCTATCAAACCACATCCGACTATCAGTATTTCCGTACGGAATTTGGAACAGAAGCTTCCTTCCTGGAGTTTGCTAGCGAAGTGGTGTCCAATTCCAAATTTTCCTCTGATGCTACCTTTGCCGCAGGTGATACCATGATTACTTTCTCCACCTGCACTAATGGCGCGCCCGACGGCAGATATGCCCTCCATGCAAAGCTTGTGGAGACCGTCAGCTAATGGCGACAGAATTTGCGCATCTGCACTGTCCCCTGTGCGGCACCCCCCTCACAAAAGACGGTACAAGCCTGTACTGCCAGGGAGAACGCAGACACTGTTATGATATTGCCGCGGCCGGATATGTAAACCTGCTGCCTCCGGGGAAGAAAAACAACGCCAAAGCCGGGGACGACAAAGAGATGCTCCGCTGCCGCAGCCGGTTTCTCGCCGGAGGATGGTACGACCCCATTTCAAAGACGGCGGCCAGACTGGGACGGGAAGCAGCAGGTGATAAAGAAATTTTCTTTACAGACGCAGGGTGCGGCGAAGGATACCACACCTGCCAAATCTCCAAACAGCTTCAAAAGAGCGGAGCTCCCTGTTCCGGAATCGGCATCGATGCAGCGAAAAGTGGTGCGGCGGCAGGCGCAAAGCTTGCAAAATCCATGGGGCTGAACAACATACAATTTATCGCTGGCAATATTTTTGCTATACCTCTGCAGGATCAAAGTGCAGATATCGTATATAGTATTTTTGCACCCATTCCGGGAGAAGAAGCCACGCGGATTTTAAAGCGGGACGGTGCGTTGATTGTGGCCTCCGCCGGACGGGAGCATCTGTGGGAAATGCGCTGCCTGCTATATGGGCAGCCGCGTATGGGAGAGGGTGTAAAAATGCCCGCAGGCTTTACTGTTGCGCATAAAGAGACGCTTTCCTATCAGATACATTTGCCGGACCAGGACACGCTCTCCTGCCTGTTTACTATGACGCCTTTTTACTATCGCTGTCCCATAGAGGGCCGGCAGCGGCTGCTGGCCAGTGACTGTCTGACCGTCAAAGTGGAAGTGGATTTTACTGTACTGACCTTATAGCACGATTTTCTCATTATGGAGCGATTATGAAACTTTCCGTTTGTATCCCGATGTATAACGAGCGCGAGATTTGTGTCTCCACTGCCCGCGCCCTTTACCGCGCCATGAATGCATTTTGCACCTGCGAAGGATGGGACTGGGAAATTTTGTTCTGCGACGACGGCTCTACAGATGACAGCCGAACTGTTTTGCAGGAGGCCATTCACAAAGAAGGGCTATGCAAAATACAATGTATCGGATATGAAAAAAATCGGGGTAAGGGAGCAGCCGTACGTACTGCCGTTCTGGCTTCTACGGGAGATATCGTGCTCTATACAGACTGTGACTTGGCTTATGGTACCGATATAATCGGTCCGGCAGCAAAAAAAGTCACCGCTGGTGATAAAATTGTTTTGGGATCCCGCAATCTGAATCGGGATGGATACGCAGGATACACATTTCTACGGCGCATGGCATCAAAAATATATATTAAAGTAATTGCGGTGTGCGCCGGATTTCGTCTGACCGATTCCCAGTGCGGATTCAAATGCTTTGATGGAACATGCGCCCGGAAAATCTTTTCTCTTTGCACTATAGATGGTTTTTCCTTTGACCTGGAAATGATCAAGGTCGCGCAAAAATTGGGATATCCTCTGACTGAAATTCCGGTGCGGATTATCCATCATCGGGATTCTAAAATCCATATAGTGGGAGATGCACTGCATATGCTGGGTGATATTCATAAAATTAAAAAGCATGTGCGAAATTTATAAGCGCTACAGAAAAACGCCCTGTCGGGCGTTTTTCCAGGATTTATGACATAAAAAGTTTGATTGAACAATAAAAACTACGGTATATGGAGGCAACATATATGACAAAAATCGATCTATTTTCCGGATTTCTCGGCGCTGGAAAAACTACGCTGATTAAAAAACTTATCGCAGAGGCGTATACAGGAGAAAAACTGGTAATCATCGAAAATGAATTTGGTGACATTAGCATTGACGGGGGATTCCTGCAGGAATCCGGCGTACAGGTGCGGGAAATGAACGCCGGCTGCATCTGCTGCTCCTTAGTAGGAGATTTTAGTACCGCCTTGCTGCAGGTATACCAGGACTATGCTCCCGACCGGATCCTTATCGAGCCTTCCGGCGTTGGCAAATTATCCGATGTGATCCACGCCGTAGAAGGTACGGCAGAGCATGGACTTTCACTGAACAGCTGCACCACGGTAGTTGACGCAAAAAAGTGCAAAATGTATATGAAAAATTTCGGTGAATTTTTCAATGACCAAATACAGCACGCCAAAACCATCGTTCTCAGCCATACCAATGGTATGGCTGAAGAAAAGATCAACGGCTGCATTGCCCTGTTAAAAGAAAAAAATCAACATGCATTGATTGTCACCACTCCTTGGGACATGCTTACCGGTACCCAATTGCTGGAAGCAATGGAGCAGCCCCAAGCATCTCTTCTGGAAGATGATAATGCCTGTTCCGTTTGTGGAGAGCACCACCATCACGGGAACGGCTGTTGCGAACATAACCACGGCACGCATGAACATCACGAAGCCCATTGCACATGTGAACACCACGACCACGAGCATCATCATGGAGAAGGCTGCAGCTGCGGGCATGGTCATCACCATGGAGAAGGACATCACCACGCAGACGAGGTGTTTATCAGTTGGGGAAAAGAAACCGCCACCCATTACACCCGTGCACGGCTGGAAGAAATTTTGCATGCATTGGAAGACGAAAGCAGCTTGGGTATGGTGCTGCGGGCGAAGGGCATCGTAGCAGGCGATGAAGGCTGGTTCCACTTTGATTACACTCCCGGGGAAGCAGATATTCGTGTTGGCACCCCTGCTGTTACCGGACGGCTTTGCGTAATCGGTTCCGGTTTGCAGGAAGCGGCGCTGGAAAAATTGTTCGACTGACTTGGAAAGGGATAAAACTGCTATGCAAGATACACCTGTTTATCTGGTTACAGGCTTTCTGGAATCGGGAAAAACAACATTTGTACAGGAAACCCTCATGGACAAACGATTTTGCGAGGGAGAACGGATCTTGGTGTTGCTTTGTGAGACTGGAGAAGTGGAATTGGATCCTACGGAGTTTGCTGGGCCGAATATCTATTTGGAAGAAATCGATTCCGTAGGGGAGTTGTCCCCTGAAAAGCTTATCATTTTGCAAAAGAAGCATGATGCTACAAAAATCCTGGTAGAATATAACGGCATGTGGCAGCTATCCGATTTGTTTAGCGCGGCGCCGGAGCATTGGATTATCGGTCAGCAAATTTTATTTTTTGACGCTGCTACATTTGCCGGCTATAATCAAAACATGCGCAGCCTGGTAGTAGATAAGATACAAAGCGCAGATATGATCATCTTTAATCGGATGGCTGTTGGCGCAGACTATACAGAACTGCACAAAATTGTGCGGGGACTGTCCCGGATGGCGGCAATTATATATGAAAACGTGGAGGGAGAAACCACTTACGATGAGATAGAAGACCCGCTGCCCTACGATATAGAGGCGCCTGTTATTGTAATAGAAGACAGAGACTACGCCTTATTTTATCGGGATCTGTGTGAAAACTTGTCCGCTTATCATGGTAAAACAGTGCAATTCAAAGCTATGGTTGCCAAAGAAAAAAGTTTGGGCACCGGCTGGATGTTTGCAGGCCGCCACGTGATGACCTGTTGCGCAGATGATATTCAGTTCAGCGCCATGATTTGCAAATGGGGCAGAAGCGATGACTACAAAAGCTATGACTGGATTACCGTCACTGGCGAAATTCAGGTAAAAAATCACAAGGTTTATGCAGGAGAAGGACCGGTGCTGCTGGCACAAAAGGTAGAGCCTGCGTTGGAACCGGATCCGGCAGTCGCCACGTTTTATTGAGACTCGTCACTACAAACTACAAATGATCGAGGGAGAGGCAATGTACTTACCCGCCATCTTACAAAATAAAAAAGAGGGGAAATCCCCTCTTTTTTATTTTTATTACCATTCTCGCTTTTTATAGGATGCCACTGCGCCCACCCCACCGAAAACCAGCAGGATTACAGCGATGCCAAGCACGATATACAGCGCCGGCGGCGTCTGTCCTACCGGATCATCCGAAGGATAGGTGTCAAGCGCTGCATAAGCGTCCTTTAAGTCGTCGTAAACAGATTGGTAGAGCTCTTCTGATACAGATGCAGTGGTGAGAAGTTCCTTTGCCGCCTGCATTTCTTTCTCCAGACGGTTACGGGATTCTTTTGTGTAGGAAGAAATATCCGCGCTGATACACTTCTCCAGAAACGTGTCTAAATCCTTTAAATTGGCCTGCGTAACATGTATAGACACCCCGATGCAAGTAAGATCATATGCCATACTGCCTTGTCCGTCCTGCCCATACAAAAGCGGTGCATCCTGCATTTTTTGATATACAGGCAATGAAAGCTGTCCCTTTTCCGTATACAGAACCAGCAAATATCCGGCATCCGCTTCCAGCTCCACAGAAAACGAAAATAAGATTCCCTCGTCCTTCTCCACGCCTCTGGATTCTCCCAGCAAGTCTCCCGGAGAATACCCGTCTTTTTGCAGACTATATACCGCAGCGGTGATGCCATCCATATAAGCACCCGTCACCAGCACTTCCGACAATTTGCCGGCACCATTGGTGGCAAACGTCTGGCAAATTTTGTCCGCCTGCAGCATGTCCGGCAGTCGGTCAGACGTCTCCCCCATCGTCAGAACATAAGCCGACTGCGTGCGGGACAGCATTTCTCCCGCCTTTTCCAGTCGGACAGCAGCCTTGTGCATCTCTGATGCCGGCCCGGTACGGGCTGCTTTTGCGTCTTTCAGCGCAGGTTCAAACAAAGAAATAGAATACTTGGTATACTCCTTTGCATGTATCCCTTCATAAGCGGCGATTGCAGCTTCCAGCGCCCGCTCATACTGATATTCCTTGGTAATTTCCCCCACGCTTTTTTTCAGGTGTACCGTAATCTCCGTAATCCCGGCAGGAACGCTGACAATTCCATTCTCCGAATCAAATCCGCAGGAGGCATATTCAATATTATTCAATAATACTGGAAACTCCAAGGATGCCGCCGTAGGCATGGTTGGAGACAGTCGGATCCGGATTTCATTCTCTTTGCCGGTAATAGTACCATCCAACTTGCCGCCCCCCTGGAGTGGATAGTTCTCAAAAGAGAGGCTTTCGCCCTCTAAAAGCCATTCACCGGGGATTCCCTGCCCAATTACAACTGTATCATCCTCCAATTGGGAAACCACCGCATCGATAGATGTCGTCTGATCTGTATAGGGAAGTTGCTGCCGGGCAAGACGTTTCAAATAGGTACCGCCCCCTGGGGCAGCAAAAACACTGTCCCTTTTATACCATTCTACCGCGGCAGCGGCGCTGCGTCCAGAGTATAAAGAAAACATGCCCGTGTCAAGTGATCCTTCCAAATTTGTAACAGACCAGTGAGAGGTGCAGGAGGCTACAGTATTGCGCATGACTGTTTCTACAGAAGAAAGCAGTTTTTGATAGACCGCCTGCACGTCCACTTCTCTCGCAGGCTCCTTTACGCGGCACAAATATGCAAAGGCCTTCAACTGGGTAAGCGCGTCCAGATTATCATCCAAGACCGCTCCTGCATCAGAGCCTAACAGCAGGTGCACAGTCTCCTCCTGCCCTGCCGCTGTAAACGTATACGTTTCCATTTTGCTGCAAATTGTCATGTATCGGCTTTGTAAATCCGCCCACTTGGAATCGAGAAAGGCAGTGTCTCCTGTTTTCATAAAGTAGAGTGCCGTATCATAGCAAGTCATGCAAGATACGTCTGCCGGGGGCTTGTGCAGCAGGGGCGCATACGTGCCGCATCCGTCTCCCTGGATCCCGCAAAGCAGATCCACATATCCGGTATTAAGGGCAGCGGCCAATTTTCCCGCTTCCTCCGGCAGTTCTGTAAAAGAGAAGCTTCCGGCAAGCTGTGTATTCCAATACGCTTCCATGGCTTTCATATTATTATCAAATGTGCCTACCTGCTCCAAAGTCGTCGACGGCAGCGGTTTCCCTGCTGCATCTACCACAATCGCATAGTCGCAAACAGCTTTATTTCCCGGGAAAACCACACTGGGTATCTCCGTCAAAGGAGCGAGGCGCTTTGATGCGGCAGGAAATAGTACGTCTTTTTCCGTAATATTTTCAACTGTTAGGCGAGCATATAATACCAGACACTGGGTGCCCTCCAAAGAAACGGGGCCGACAAACAACTGCACAGTATAGAGAAGCTGTCCGTCTGAAAAAGTATGAATGGTTGATGGATATGGCTCGCTCCGATGTATCTGTGCAATTTTAGTAGTATAACCAAAATGTACGCTATCCCCGCCTACAAGAAAAGAGCCGTCTGCAAGAACAGCAAGAGGTGCAAAATCAGGATGCCCCAAATATGCTTGGGACTGCGGTACGAACAACTCCGTTCTCTCCGGTGCAGCCGCAGCAGCAACTATAGATAGAACGCTGGTTAGTATAAGTAGTAATGCAATAAAGATTGCAAGCTTTTTCATGATATAAGAGGTGCCTTTCCTAAAATAAAATATATAAGAAATGCTGTAGGTGCTATCATGTAAGATATTATACAAGGATTTACAGGGCTTGTCAATCTTAGGATATGTTCCTGCCTCGGGGCAAGATTTCCGGCACTTGCAATGCAGCCCTGCTCTCTTGACAATTCAGCGCTTGTCAGCTATAATGATACATTAGGTAATTGTTCATAAAGGACAAAAGACGCAGGCACTGCGTATTAGGAAAGGGATCCGGTATGGCATTTGATCTGATTGAGACAATAGAAAAGGCATTGCCCGGCATGTCTAAAGGACAAAAGCGAATTGCCGCTTTTATTATCGAACACTGCGAACAGGCAGCCTATATGACGGCCTCCCGCCTTGGCATGCATGCGGATGTCTCCGAGTCCACCGTGGTACGCTTTGCTATCGAATTGGGCTTTGACGGATATCCTGGTCTGCACCGAGCCATGCAGGATACGCTTGGAAAACGGCTTACCAGCGTACAGCGTATGGAAGTAGCCAACGCCAGATTTCGGGAGGCAGGGGTGCTGGAAGCGGTGTTGTCCGCTGACGCGGACCGGATTCGGACAACGCTGGAAAATGTGGACAAACGTGCCTTTGACGACGCAGTGGACGCTATTTTATCCGCCGGAAAAATCTATATTATCGGTATGCGCTCTTCTTTCTCTTTGGCAGAATTTTTAGACTATAATTTAAGCCTTATCTTCCCTAACGTCCATCTGCTGCGCAATACAGGCAGCAGCGAAGTTTTTGAACAGCTGATGAAAATGGAAGAAGGGGACACTGTAATCGCGTTCAGCTTCCCCCGCTACTCCAGTCGAATCATCAATGCCGTAGACTTTGCCAAGCTAAGTGGTGCGCGGGTCATTGCTATCACCGACAGTCTCCAGGCACCCATCGCCAAAAACGCTTACGCCACGCTGTGCGCAAAAAGCGACATGGCCTCTTTTGCAGATTCTCTGGTAGCGCCGCTGTCCATTGTAAACGCTATTTTGGCTGCTATCGGCATGAAACGACAAGAAATGGTGTCTGATACACTGGCCCATTTGGAAGCTGTGTGGGACGAATACAACGTATACGAGAAACGCGGCGCCGGCAAAGAGGATACAAAATGAATCAAACAATCGCCATAATAGGCGGCGGTCCTGCCGGAATGATGGCTGCCTGTGCAATATCGCAGGCCGGAGGACAGGCGGTTTTGTATGAGCAGAATACGTCCTGCGGCAAAAAACTGCGGATCACCGGCAAAGGCCGGTGCAATGTAACCAACGACTGTTCTCCCGCACAGGTACTGGAAAATGTGACCCGAAATCAAAAGTTCTTATACAGCGCTCTGTACCGCTTTTCTCCCTCCGATGTAATAGAATTTTTTGAAGAATGCGGTGTGCCACTGAAAACAGAGCGGGGCAGGCGCGTCTTTCCTGTATCTGACCGGGCGGCGGACATTTGCACCGCATTGGAGCGGCATCTCCAATGTCCCGTCATACGGGAGCAGGTACAAAGCATACTGTATGATACAGAAAATCATGTGCGCGGCGTGCATACCCATAGCGGCGACCATCCTCACCAGGCTGTAATCATCGCCACCGGCGGGATCTCCTATCCAGCCACCGGATCCAAAGGAGACGGGCATCGAATGGCCCGACAGGCAGGGCTGCATGTAACACCCCTTTCCGGTTCCCTCGTCCCCATCGAATGCCGCGAGCCAACACAGGACTGGATGGGCCTTTCCCTAAAAAATGTACGACTTACTGTAGTGTGTGGACAAAAAGAGGTATTTGTGCAGCAAGGAGAAATGCTATTCACCCATTTTGGCGTCAGCGGTCCGTTGGTATTGTCCGCCTCTGCCCATATGCAGGCGGGGGACGTTACAGAATATCGCATGTCTATTGATCTAAAGCCCGCATTATCTGAAAAAGAACTTGATACCCGGCTTCTGAGCGATATTCAGAAATATGCAGCCAGAGACTTTATCAATTCCCTAGGAGATCTGCTGCCGCGGGTGCTGATCCCAGCCATTGTAGAACGGAGTGGAATCCCGCCCCGCATGAAAACCGGCGCCATAACGAAAGAAATGCGGGCAAGGCTTCTTTCGGTGTTAAAAAATTTTACTCTGACCCCTACATCCTTTCGTCCTGTGGACGAAGCCATCATCACCTGCGGTGGTGTGGACGTGCGGGAAATCGACCCCAAAACCATGATGGCCAAACAAGTTCCAGGATTGTTTTTTGCGGGTGAGGTGCTGGATCTGGACGCATACACCGGCGGATACAACCTGCAGATTGCCTGGTCTACCGGACGCCTGGCAGGACTAGGCGCCGCCGAGTATATCAATGCTGCAGAAAATTTTATCTAAGGTTAGATGGAGTTCTATATGAATCAAAAAATCAGAATCGCAATTGATGGACCCAGCGGTAGCGGAAAAAGTACGCTGGCTAAAAAAATCGCTCATGAACTGGGACTTGTCTATGTCGACACAGGCGCTCTGTACCGGGCGGTAGGACTATATGTCAAGCGCGCCGGTGCAGATCCCGCCGTAGGTTCTCAAATTGTCGCCCTGCTCCCTCAGATGCAGCTAAGTCTGCGGTACACAGAGGAGGGGCAGCGGGTTATCCTGAATGGCGAGGACGTATCCGGGCTAATCCGTACATCAGAGGTTACAGTATACGCCACCGCCGTTTCTGCGATTCCCTCTGTACGTAAATTTCTCTTGGAAATACAAAAGAGGATAGCTGGAGAAGGCAATGTTGTCATGGATGGCCGAGATATCGGCACTGTAATTATGCCGGACGCAGATGTAAAGCTCTTTTTGGAGGCTTCCCCTGCTAAGCGGGCGCATCGCAGATTCCTAGAACTGCAGGCTAAAGGAGAGCAGGTTACAGAGGAAGAAGTTCTGGCTGCAGTAGTACAGCGGGATAAGGCGGACAGCAGCAGAGATGTTGCTCCTGCTATACCGGCAGAGGATGCTATTTTTATCGATAACTCTCAGTTGGATGAAGCCCAGACGCTTTCAAAAGCGCTGGAGATTATTAGGGAAAAGCTGCGCCGCCTGCGGTAAGCTGCCTCATGGAGGGATTATCATGTCCTTTTATCAAAACATTTATAATCTATTAGCCCGACCCCTGCGGACCCTTTTCCGTGTGCAGGTGACAGGAACGGAAAACCTTCCACAGGAGCGAGGATGTATTTTATGCGCCAATCACACCAGCCTGCTGGATGTACTCATCATTTCTGCAGGACTGAACCGGCAGGTGCGGTATATGGCAAAAAAAGAACTGTTTAAAATTCCCGTTCTTGGTTCGCTGATTGCCGCGCTGGGGGCGTATTCCATAGACCGTGGCGGCGCCGATGTGGCTTCTATTCGCAAAACGATTCGCTTGTTGGAAGAAGGACAGCTTATTGGCATTTTCCCACAAGGTACTCGTCAGCCAGGTGTGGATCCCAAAACTACGGCAGTCAAGCATGGTGTTGGAATGATCGCCTATCACGCCAAATGTGATGTGGTGCCGGTATATATTAAAACAAAGAAAAACAAAGCCCGCTTTTTTCATAAAACCCATTTGCTGGTAGGCACACCGATTCCATATGCAGATTTATCCTTTGAAAAGGGCGGGATGCAGGAATATAAAGCCGCCACAGAAAAAATTTTTAAAGCGGTGTGCGCCCTGGATACCGAGGCGGTAGAGTCATGAAGATACAAGTCGCAAAGCACGCCGGGTTCTGCTTTGGCGTCCGCCGGGCCACGCAGGTGGCGGAGGATGCGCTGAAACAGGAAGACGGCGCCATATATACACTTGGGCGGCTCATCCACAACGATGGGTATATAGCCGCACTTCGCCGGTGCGGCATGGGAGAAATCGGCAGAGAGGATATCCACGATATATGCCGCCGCGCCCGATCTGGTGAAAAGATCACCGTGATTATCCGCGCCCACGGTGAGATGCAGGATATTTTATCCCAGCTTCTCACCTGCGCAGCAGAACATAAAAATCTTACCGTGCTGGACTGCACCTGTCCCTATGTTACGAAGGTGCGCAGAATTGCCGCCAAGTGCAGCGGGGCAAAAAAACTTTTTATTTTAATTGGCGCTGCAGACCATCCTGAAGTGCAGGGAATCATGAGTTGCTGCAGAGGCGAGGGACTGGTTTTTTCCAGTGCCTCCCTTTTGGAAGAATGGATCTACTCTCCTGGAGCTGAAAAATACAGGGATTTCCAGGTTTGTGTGGCCGCGCAGACAACGCAAAATTTGTCGGAGTGGAAAAAATGTTTGAAAATTATCAAAAAAGTATATACAAATGCTTTGATTTTTGATACAATATGTAATGTTACGGAAGAAAGGCAGACGGAAGCCGAGCAGCTTGCCGATTCCTCTGATGCAGTTATCGTCATTGGAAGCCGGGGCAGTTCCAATACGGTCAAGCTTTATGAAATCTGCAAAAAGCGCTGCCACGATACTTATCTATGTGAAAATGCAGATTCAATCGGGGATTTGGTCGTTCCCCCCCGCTGTAACATCATATCTATTACTGCCGGCGCCTCGACGCCGTTCAGTGTAATACAGGAGGTTAAACAAACAATGAGTGAGCAAATGGAAAACTTTGCTGAAATGCTCGAGCAGACCATGAAAACATTGAATCCGGGAGATATTGTCGTCGGTGTCGTTACGTCCGTATCCCAGAACGAGATCACACTGGATCTGGGTACAAAAACGACCGGCGTGATTGTACATGACAAGCTGACCGACGATCCGTCCGCAAAACTGGATGAAATGTTCAAAATTGGGGATGAGGTTCGTGCAAAGGTTATTAAAATCAGCGATATCGAGGGCATTGCGACCCTTGATAAATTAAAAGTGGATTCTGAACAGAACTGGCACGAGATTGTAGCAAAATATGAATCCGGAGAAATCGTTGAAGGAAAAATCGTTGACTGCGTAAAGGGCGGTCTGATCATTTCCATTCAATCTGTCCGTGTATTCATCCCTGCTTCCCTTTCCGGTGTTCCCAAAAATGCAGGCCCCGATGCACTGCAGGCACTGGTAGGTACCATGCAGAAAGTAAAAATTATCGAAATCAAAGAAGATAGAAAGCGCGCATTTGCTTCTATCCGCGCCGTACTGGCTGAAGAAAGACGGGAAAAGGAAGAGGCATTCTGGAACCAGGTGGAAGTCGGACAGATTTATGAGGGCCCTGTAAAGAGCCTGACCAGCTATGGTGCATTTGTAGACTTGGGCGGTGTGGACGGCATGGTACATACAAGCGAACTGTCCTGGAGACGGATCCGTCACCCTTCTGAAATTGTTTCTCAGGGTGATGTCATTAAAGTGTATGTTAAGGCTCTGGATCGGGAAAAGGGCAGAATTTCTCTTGGATACAAGACAGAAGACACCGACCCTTGGTTTATCTTCAACCAGAAATACAGTGTGGGCGATACTGCCAGCGTGAAAATTGTTTCTCTGATGCCCTTTGGTGCATTTGCAGAAGTGGTTCCCGGTGCTGACGGACTGATTCATATCAGCCAGATCGCAGATCACAAAATTGAAACTCCCGCAGAAGTGCTGAAGATTGGCGATATTGTTGATGCAAAAGTAATTGCGATTGATGACGAAAACCGGAAAATCAGCCTTTCTATGCGTGCGCTCATTGAGGAGAAAAAAGAAGCGGAAGAACAGGGCAGCGCAGCAGACTTGGAAGAAAGTGCAGTGGTATATTCTACCGACGATCCCCAAAGCTTTGCGGATGTAGACGCTGAATAAAATACAAAATTGTATAAAAAACCTACAGGATATCCTGTAGGTTTTTTATGTGGTTTTTTTACTAAAAATCCCCCATATCCCTCCCGCCGTGCAAAACTGTTACGTTTCTTCCTCGATAAGGAGCGCAGCAAACCCGTCTGTATAGCAAATCGTCCCCTCCCCATCGATCCAGGCAGCTTCCACGTCGTCTAATTCTTCTATCAATGCTCTGCCCTGATCGTAAGACATATTAAATACAGCTGTGGAAAGGGCATCCGCCATTCCCCCATCCCTGCAGATAACAGACACGGAAACAAAGTGGTTTTCCGGCCTTAGCGTCTTCGGATGGATAATATGATGATACCGCACCCCATCTACAGTATAATATCGCTGATAGGACCCGCTGGTCACCAGTGATAAATCCGTCAAGGCAACACGACAAATAGAGGCATCCTGCGCTCCAAGATCGGGGTTTTGAATACCTGCAGTCCAGGGAGAACCGTCAGCCTTTGTGCCAATCGTACGCACATTTCCCCCAACGCTGAACGCCAAATGATTCCAACCCATTTCCTGTGCAGCCCCAGCAGCCATTTCTGTGGCATATCCCTTAGCAATCGAACCCACATCCAGCCGCATCTGCGCATCCGGCAAATACACCGTCCCTGCTTTACGATCAATAACAATGGAGGATATATCCATATGCTGGGCTGCGGCTTCCAACTCCGCACGCTCCGGCAAAGCCGCGGCCTTTGGATCGTCCGTTCCCGCTTCCCTGTATGTATGCCATACAGAAAGCACACCGCCCATAGCAATATTGGTCATTCCTTGGGTCAGGCTGTACATTTCAACGCTGTATTCCAGCAGATCAATAATACGTTCATCCACGGATACAGGCCGCATGCCTGCGTTATCGTTTACTGTTTTCAAATTGTTGATTCCATCATAATCGTGATAGATATCATATAGCTGGTGATATTGCTCTAAAATCTGCAGAAGCTGATCCGCTTTTTTATCAAAGGCTTCTTTAGACACATCAAATCCAGTAAGTACTGTTACCGTATCAAATAAATCAAAAGAAGTGCGGGAATACCGATTCAGCTCCGCATCCTTTCCGCCGGCGGTATGGCTGCTGCAGCCAAACAAAGCAAATAGCAGCAGTACCAGCGTGGTTAGCAGAGCGATACGTTTTCTTATTTGCATAGCGTACCTTTCCCCGTCGTTTCAATGTCCTGTTAAAATGCAGGGATCCTGCACAACTGCAGGATCCCTACCTATTATCTTATCGTCACTTATTTTTCCAGTGCCTTTTCCAATGCAGCAATCCATTTGTCAATGCCAACGGTACATCCTGCATAAAGATCCGCGTCCTTAGCAACCATCTTTCCGCTGTCGTTTTGCTGGGTTTCAATATCAGAAGCCTCATCCGGCGTTTTGCCGACAACATAGTCTGCAAAAGCAGCCGCCTGCTCGTACCATTCCTTACCAATGCCGGAGACGTCTTTCATACCATAGCCTTCCTTTACTTCCCGCTTGGAACCACTAAACTTGACCTCTCCAATCACGCCGTCCGCATCAAAGGCAATTTTGGGCTCGATAACATCCACACAGCAGGCCAAAACTCTGCCGTCGTCCTCTACTACAGCGGTAAAGGTTGTGTACATAGCCGCCAGCCCGTCTGCCTCGTCAGAAGCATCCTTGGAAGAAGCATCGTCCGTTACAGCTGCAAACTGCAGTTTCGGATTGCTGGTAGACTGGAAAGCGTATGCCTGATCGTCCTTGCAAGCCTTTTCCACTGCCTGGATCATCTCCGTTACACCAATTGTACAGCCGGCATACAAATCTTCATCCGCAGCCACTTGAGTGCCAGCGTCATTTGCTTCCGTTTTAATAGCGGAAACTTCGTCGCCGGTCATCCCTTTTACATATCCGGCAAAAAAGTCTGCCTGTTCGTTCCATTCCTTACCAATGCCGGAAACATCCTTCATGTTGTAGTCAGCACCCAACTCCTGCTTGGTCCGATAGGTTTGTCCCTTCTCAGCGACTCCGTCTGCCACAGACATTTTGTTCTGCACTGTATCGATGTAGCAGTCCACGATTTTACCGCTATCGTCTGTAATAACAGCCGCAATGGTTGCTTCCACCTGTGCGGTGCCATCCTTTGACTTTTCGGTGTCTACCTGCACGCCCATACCCAGCTTGTATGCGCCGCTGTCTCCTGCCGTGTTATCCGTGACTTTTGCGGTATCGTCCGCAGCAGAGGTGTCTTTGTCCTCCCCATTTTTGTCGCTGCAGCCGGCAAATAAAGCAGCGGTTAGCAGCAAAACCAAAAATACTGAAACAAATTTTTTCATGCGCTTAGTCCTCCTAAAATGAAATATTATATATATATTAACCACGCCGAAAAAAAACATACTATTTTTCCGGCGTGATTGTGCGCGGGTACGACTACTTTTGTAGAATCATAAATTGTAGCCCCAGTCGTTCTATCTCTTCCAAAATCGGTGCGCCTTCTTCCACACAAAGCGTGGTCGTTCCTTCTACGGAGTCAGCAGCTATTTGGGTGATTCCCATAGGAAGCGTCAGCCGTGCAAGACTGGCGCAGCCTGCAAACACTTTGCTATCAATAGCAGATAGTGTGTGCGGCAACTGTACATTCTCCAATGCAGCACATCCCTCAAATGCACCATAGCCCAGTTCTGCCAGCCCTTCTCCAAGGGTTATAGACTGCAAAGAATCACAATTTGCAAACGCATACATACCAATCAATGCGGCCGCGCCTGTATGAATGCTTTTGAGCGCGCACCCTTGAAAAGCGCCCGCTTCAATCTTATTGACCTTTGCAGGCACAGTATAATTTTGATTTTGCAGCCCACTGGGATAAAGGAGCAAGGTCTCTCCGTCTGCAGAAAACAATACGCCGCTGCGCACGGAATATAAGGAGTCATAGCCCGATGTTCGGATATCCATCAAAGCAGTACAGCCAGCAAACATCCCCGCCGATATCTGAGCAGATGCAAACAAACCCAACGACTGCAGCCGCTCCATATTTGCAAAGGCGCCGTCTCCTATAAAAGCAATACTTTTTGGAATATCTAAATACTGTACGGCACTGCAGCCCAAGAAAGTATTTTCTCCGATAGACTGCAAAGAGGAGGGCAGCGTTATTTTTTCCAGAGAAGTACAGCCGGCAAAAGCGCTGTCCCCAACGGACAGGACGCCATACGGAATATTTGCATGCAAAAGCCCTGTGCAGCCCTGAAAAGCGCCATCACCCACAGATTGTATTCCTTCCGGGATGGATACATCTGTTAGCCCTGTACAGCCACTAAAAAAATTTGCGGGAATAGATACGGCGTCCGCTGGAAGCGTATATTCCACAAGAGCGGCGCAGTCTGCAAATACCCCTTTACCAAGGGTTTCCGTATTGCTTGGTATATTCGCCTGGGTAAGTGTGCTGCAGCCAGCATATGCCTCGTCTCCAATATGCAGTATTTGACTGCTGATGCCAGTGCTGTCAAGGGCAGTACAACCAGCAAACAAGCGCGGAGGAATTGTCGACACACCTTTCGGCAGGGGAGGAAATTGCAGGGAAACGCAATTCAAGAAAACACCTTCCGAAAGAGTGGTGCCATCGTTTTCGTATGTCACCTCTGTCAAAGATGCACACCCGACGAACAGCTCTTTTCCAAGGGTAAGCGTTTTTCCGCCAAAAGCAGCGCGCTCCAATCCAGTACAGTCGGCAAACGCCCGCTCTCCCACACTTAGGCAATTTATTTCTATTTCCGTAACAGAAGTGCAGCCCTGAAAAGCGCCCTCTCCAATGGAACCTGCATCGGAAATGACAATTTGGGTAAGAGCAGCGCAATTTTCAAAGGCGCTTTGTCCGACTTTAGACACAGCGGCGGAAAGGGTAAGGTCCCCCCGTACAGCGCCGCAATTCTGAAAAGCGCAGGCGCCAATGGATAGCACATTCTCTCCAAAGGGAAAATCGGTAAGCGCCGTACAATCCTGGAAAGCATATGCTCCGATGTGAACGAGTCCTTCTGCCGCGGCAGCATCCGTAAGAGATACACATCCGTCAAATGCTCCGTAGGATATCTCCTGTACGCCGCCCAAATCAATTCGGGTGAGACCGGTGCAGCCCTCAAAGGCACGTACGCCGATCAAAGGCACATTCCCGCCTACCGTCAGTTCCGTAATTTCCGTCCTTTGGGCAAATCCCTCATCCGCAATACCCGCAACAGCTTTTCCATCAAAGGTATCCGGAATGATGATAGACTGCGGAACATCGCCTGTATAGTCCGCATTATACGAGAGCATCCCGTCTGAAAATGAAAGCCAAGGGGCCTCTTTTCCCGTCAGCGCAACGGTTTGATCCGCCGCTTTTTCACCGGAAAATAAATTCCCAAACCGCAGGGACAATGCAGCGGCTCCCGCCAGTACAAACAAAACGCATCCGACAATCAACCAAAGCTGACGTCTAGCAGCCCGGCGTACCAGATGATCTGTCTGACACAGGCCGGCGGTGTTCTGCCCGAACTCTCTTTTTTCCTCAGTAGGATCTCCCTGTGCTTTTTCCATCCGGGCCTGGAGCGCAGCGGCATCCAAATCCTTCAGGGGGCCTGGAACTTCCCTTTCTTCTCCATTTGTGTGTTGTTCCATGGGAAGCACTCCTTTCCAAGCAGAAATCCTTCTTATGTATATGATAGCACACCTTTATATAAAACTCAATAGGAGGTGAAATGGTTTTTGCAAATTAAATTTCAGGAATTTTTCTTGTATCCCCCTTGCAAAGAGATACACAAAACGGTAAAATAGCTATAAATAAGCGTGCCAGGACACGTGTCTTTTTGAAATCCGCGATCAGCGGAGGGAGGCGTTATGTCTAAAATTAAAGTTGCTATAATCGGATGTGGCTGTATTGCGCGGTCAGCGCATATTCCCTGCTACTTTGAAGCACAGGATGCTGAAATCAAGTACTTTTGTGATGTGATTCCGGAAAAGGCCCAAGCTTGTGTAGACGAATACGGCTGCGGCGCTGCTATCACTGACTACAAAACCGCGCTCCAGGATCCGGAAGTCGAGGCGGTTTCTATATGTACACCCAATCTGATGCACAGTGTAATTTCCATAGACGCTATGCGTGCCGGCAAGCATGTTCTTTGTGAGAAGCCCGCTGCCCGGATCTACAGCGAAGCGCTGGAGATGCAAAAGGTGCAAAAAGAGACGGGAAAGGTGCTGAATATTGGCGTTGTCTGCCGTTTCCACGAAGCGGTCAATCAGGTACGCCAGCGTATTTTGGACGGTGAACTGGGGGAAGTCTATCACGTATTCATCAACTTCCGCGCCCATAGAACCATCCCCGGCATCGGCGGTGCGTTTACTACAAAGGCTATATCCGGCGGCGGGGTGCTCATCGATTGGGGCGTACACCGGCTGGATCAGGTCTTATACTGCGTGGGCGATCCAAGCCCAATTTCCGTATCCGGCGCAGCTTATTCCAAGCTGGGTAAGGACATAAAAAACTATGTTTACCGAAGTATGTGGAGCGAGTCGACACGGGATGTAAACGGAACCTACGATGTGGAAGACTCTGTATCGGCTTTTATCCGCACCACCGGCCCGGTGATCACCCTGGAGGGGGCATGGGCGCAGAATATCGAAGAGGAAGAGCAATATTTGGACTTTATCGGCACCAAAGCGGGCATCCGTCTGCAGTACTGCGGAAACTATAAAATATACGGCGTGCGGGATGGAGAACTGTTCACAGAAGAAGTGGAGGTGCCAGAAATCAGCATGTTCCAGCGGGAAATCGATGCATTCCTACAGTGTGTCCGCACCGGGGAAAAGGAGCGCTCTCACATTGACTACGCCATCAAAACGTCCAAAATTATGGAGGGAATCTACGAGTCCTCCAGATGCGGGCACGAAATTATATTTGATTAAGCCCCCCTTTTTAAATACAAATAGAAAACCAGGCCATATGGCCTGGTTTTCTATTCCTTCAAAGATAAATAAATCACCAAAACGGAAATATCCGCCGGACTCACCCCGGAAATTCTGGAAGCCTGTCCCAATGAAGCCGGTCTTGCAGCCTGAAGCTTCTGCATAGCCTCCAGACGCAGCCCTTTAATCTTCGTATAATCCAAATCCAGTGGCAGGGGCTTTTCTTCCATCTTCTGCTGCTTTTTCGCCTGGGACTGCTGCCGGGTAATGTATCCCGCATACTTGATCTCCGTCTCCACGGTGCGGATCACATCCTCTGTTAAAGCAGGCCGGTCCGGGTCTGCCTCGGCCAACAACGCATAAGTAACCTTAGGCCGGCGAAGCAAATCCGCTAACTTTGCGCCAGTGGAAATTTCACTGCTTCCAAGAGACGCCAGAATGCCATTGACCGCTGCCGGCGAAACGGTAGTCCGCTCCAACCGCTGGATTTCAGCGTCCTCACTATGGCACTTCTCCAGCACAGCGGCATACCGCGCATCGTCAATCAATCCTGCCGCCCTTCCATATTCCAAAAGGCGCCGGTCCGCATTATCCTGACGAAGCATCAACCGATATTCAGACCGGGACGTCATAATTCGATACGGCTCGTTCGTGCCTTTGGTAACAAGATCATCGATAAGTGTGCCGATATAGGAAGAATACCGCGGCAAAATTACCGGTGGGCGGCCTTCCAGCGCCGCTGCAGCATTAATGCCCGCAATCAGTCCCTGAACGGCGGCCTCCTCATACCCGGATGAACCGTTAAACTGTCCCGCTCCGTATAGTCCTTCAATATTTTTAAAAGCAAGGGTGGGATGCAACTGAGTCGGATCAGCACAATCGTATTCAATCGCATAAGCATACCGCATGATCTGCGCCTCTTCAAAACCCGGCAGGCTGCGAAGCATTTCATACTGTACGTCTGCCGGTAGAGAGGAAGAAAATCCCTGCAAATAGATTTCCTCGGTATCCACACCCATAGGCTCTACAAATAGTTGATGCCGCTCCTTGTCAGCAAATCGCACCACCTTATCCTCGATGGAGGGGCAGTATCGCGGCCCTGTTCCATGGATTTGCCCAGAATATAGGGGAGAACGATGCAGGTTGTCTCGAATAATTTGATGGGTATGCGCACTGGTATATACAATATAGCAAGGAACCTGCTCTATGGCATTGAGCGCCGTTCCATCGGTTCGATACGAAAACGGAATAATGTGCGTTTCACCGTCCTGACGCTCCAAGCAAGAAAAGTCAATAGATGCCCGATGCACGCGGGGAGGGGTCCCCGTTTTAAATCGGGCAAGACGAATGCCGTTTTCCCGCAGTGACGCGCTGAGTTCTCCTGCCGGAAGACTGCCGTCCGGTCCTGCACTGCGCTGCACTTCCCCCACATGGGTAGTGCCCCCAAGATATGTACCGCTGGACAAAATCACTGCTCTCGCCAGATACTCCCCGCCGGGCGCGGCTGCAACGCCGCGCACCTGCTTTTTCCCTGCTGTGTCTTCAGTAAGCAGGCGGCACACCTCACCCTGAATCAGGGAGAGGTGGGGCGTATTTTCCAGCACTTGCTTCATTCGCCTGCTGTAAGCGATTCGATCCGCCTGCACCCGTTTGGATTGGACCGCCGCCCCTTTTCCCGTGTTCAGCGTTCTGGACTGGATTGTGCTGCAGTCGGCAGCATATCCCATTTCGCCCCCCAGAGCATCCAGTTCAAAGACCAAATGACCTTTTCCCGTTCCGCCTACAGAAGGATTACAGGGCATATTGGCCACCGCGTCCAAGCTAATTGTAAATACTGCCGTTTTCAGGCCGCGCCGAGCACAGGCCAATGCGGCTTCTACGCCAGCATGCCCCGCGCCTACTACGATCACATCAAAATCCTGCATACCTATTCCTTTCCGGAACCTTCACGCCGCCGGCGCCATTTTCTGATAAATCTCCCAGCCGTCTGTTTCGCTGTACGCTACTATAGTACCGCTGGAAATATTGGAAATATAGTTATATTTATAGGGAATTACCAAATTGCCCTTTGTATCGATTACGCCATAGTATCCATCCTGCTCCACTACGGCCACTCCTTCCAAAAACGGTTTTGCGTCTGCCGCCTGGGGCTGATGAATCCACACCCCTGTGTTGGACAAAAATCCATACAGGCCATCCTTTTTCAAAAGAAGAATTCCGTCGGAATACGAAATCAGCTGATATCCAACTGGGATACTATACCGGCTGCCATCAGGGTATACCAGCACGTCTTCGTCAGAAACGATGCGGATCATGTCCAAATCGGTAAAGTGATACCGGTCATAGGCCTGTACATGCAGGCGCATGAGGCCATGGTCAAAATAGTAGCTGCCCAAAGCTGCGATCCCCCTGGAAAGCGGCTCTACAAACCGTTCATTGGCAGACCATCCCTCGCTGCTGACATAGTTTTTCCGGGATGCAAACATCTCTCTCCCGTTTTCGTCTACGACCCGCATTTCGTTGCTGACCACCTCGAAATACCGGTTCTCTGTTACGCCATTTTCCGTTACGTTATTAAAATAGTCCCAGTGGATATCCTGCATTACTGCAGCATATCCCCCCCGCATCGCATATGCTTTTGTATATGGAAAAACCAGCTCCTCATCCGCATAGTCCGGTTTTTCTGTTGCAAACAGCCAGTCTGCCAGTTCCAGCACCGACGTTTTTCCTTTTAAATCCGTAAATACTTTTGTGCTTCTTTTATAATACCGGTTATACCGGCTATCCGTATTTCCATAATAAGCGGGATAATCGAAATACAAGCCTCGCCCGTCTACCGTATCATCGTAATCAGACTCCACAAAGGTGCGGCCGTCCGCTCCCAGATAATAATATTTTTGAGAATCCACCCGCACGGTATCCGTTTGAAGCCACTCCTGATTTCCCTCTTCGTCCGGCTCACCAAGCTGAGTAGGATACGTCATAGTATAGGAATAAGGGGAGTAAAACAAGGGACGCCCTTCCCGGTCCCTGGTATACGCCGGCATATACCGCTGGTCATTGTACTGTCCCAGCGGCGTACCATCCGGACCTAGAATATATAAGGTTCCCCTGTCATCATATAAGATATATCCCATATATAGCTCCAGCGCCGGCCGGCGTTCTGTAGTCTGTACAATCTGGCGCTGCGGTTCTGTTCCGTCTTCAAAATAGATCAGGTCTTCTTTATTATAAGTCTTTTCCGTATAGGAAAAGGAGCGGGGCAAGCTGTAGGATGTGTCCAAAAGGGCAAATTGCATCCCTTCCGTATATTCCGCATCCGTGCGCCTCCAGCCCTCGCCCTGCAGAGCAGAAACCGTAGAAAACTCCAAAGGGGTTCCAAAATCCGGCAGTGGAGTGCCGTCTCCATTATTTGGTTTTTTCACCGGATGATCGTCTGCAGGCTCTGTGACCGGCGGTTCTGTTTCCACCGGTACCTGCACATCTGTATCTTTTCCAAATAAAACCGTATACAGCCGGTCAATATGATCCGCCCATGCGGCCGGCCTTGGCAAAAAAGAAACATCATAAACACCCAGATAATACAATCCCAAAATTGCAACAATAAAAACGGCGCACAAAATCGCCGGCAGTTTTCTTTTCAGTTGCAGCTTCAAACGATCGGTTGTCTTCAATGCTTTGTACCTTGCCTTTGATTGCAGGTGAATTACTATTACTTATGATAGGGAGATCCGCGTCGAATCTCCGTACAGCGGTATATGCATTCATACAGCATAACCCGCGCCAGCTGATGCGGAAATGTGAGTGCCGACATAGAAAATTTTAAATGGGCAGCTTTTTTAACCCGCTCCGAAAGTCCATGGGAAGACCCAATGATAAAACAAAGCTCGCTGGCGCCTCCAGTAAGCTTTTCCTCCAGCAGCGCGGCAAGAGTCGGCGAATCGTACTGCTTTCCTTCAATACACAAAGCTACCGTAAAGGCTCTCGGCGGAATCTGTGCCAAAATCAAATCCGCTTCCCGCTCTAGCGCAGCTGTAATCTCCTTCGCACCCGGATCCCTGCCTGTACGTACTTCACGCAGCTCTACTTCCTGCATGCTGCAGATGTGTGACAGCCGTTTTTTGTATTCTTCACAGGCAGCACGCCAATGGGGTTCCGAAAGCTGCCCAAGAACGATCAGCTTACATTTAATCATACAATTATTTCCTCCTGGCAGCCCCATATGGGATGCTGTTCCTCTTGACCGCCAGGAAGCACGCAGCCCGGCTGGTCACGCATGGCCACAGAAAGGGCAAAATTTGTATGGCCCTCCCGGTCCAGCGCTGCACGTACTGTTTGATACGCTATTGCAGGGGTATTATTCTCATGGCTGAGATGGGCCAAAATAATCCGCTTTGTATCGCTTCTCGCCAGTCCACAGCACAGTCCAGCACAATCCGCATTGGAAAGGTGGCCGCCCGGGGATAGGATGCGCTGCTTTAAGGGAAAGGGATAGGGACCCATACGAAGCATATCTATATCATGATTGGCCTCCAGAACTACCGTGCGGCAGCGGCGCAGATGATTGTATGCATCCATAGTGGCATATCCTATATCGGTGGCAATCCCAGCCGTATCCCCGTGCGCATCTGCAAACACATATCCCACATGGCCGGCGCTGTCGTGGGGTAGAGGAAAGGAACGAACCGCCAAATCTCCTACCTGCGCCTCGTACAAGAGTCCTGGGTGCACAACCGCCGTCTCTCCCACACTGCGCCCCCGGCACAACTCTGGTGCGGAAAGAGCAGTGACGTGAACAGGCATGGCTTTGCGCCGCATCATTACATCCAAAGCGCTGATATGGTCTCTATGTTCATGTGTTACAAAAACGGCGGACAAATCGGACAAAGTCATGCCAAGCATTTCCAAGGAAGACATCACCGCTTTACAGTTTTTCCCGGCATCCACCAACACGGCAGTTTTCTCCGTGCGAATGAGCGTGCAGTTCCCACTGGATCCTGAAAACAGCGTTTCTACCGTAATCATGCCTGGACTTCCCCTACCAGATCATAGTCCATTGCCTCTGTAATACGGACGGTAACAAACGCTCCCTCCTGCACTTCTCTTGCTGCAGAAAACCAAATTTTCCCGTCAATTTCCGGGGCTTCCCGGAAGCTTCTGCCGAAATAGGACTCGGAAACCGGATCAAACCCTTCGCAAAGCACCTCCACGGTATCTCCTACAAGGGACTGCTGAAATGCTTCGCTAATCGTGAGCTGGTGCCGCATGAGAATATCATATCGTTCCTGCTTTGTTTTTTCGTCGACTTGATCCTCCATCGAATAGGCAGGCGTATCTTCTTCTTTGGAATAAGGAAACGCGCCGAACCGGGCAAAAGGCCCTTCACTGATAAACTGGCACAGCGCTTCGAAATCTGCCTCATCCTCTCCTGGGAAGCCTACAATGGCTGTAGAACGGATAACAATATCCGGAACGGCTTCCTTCAGGCGCCGAATTGCATCCCGTATGCAGGCGCTGTCTCCATGGCGATTCATAGCTATAAGCATTTTGTCGCTGATATGCTGCACCGGTAAATCAATATATTTTACAATCCGGTCGTTTTCCCGGATTTCCTGAACCAGTTCCTCTGTTATTTTGTCCGGATAACAGTATAAAATCCGTATCCACGGAATTTGTGTGTTTTCCGTTATGGCACGCAGCAGCTTTGGCAAAGCATATTTACCATACAGATCCAATCCGTACACAGTGGTGTCCTGGGCAATGACAATGAGTTCCTTGATGCCCATCTCGTCCAGTCCCTGGGCCTCCGCAACGATATCCTCTATAGGACGACTGCGCAGTCCCCCGCGGATTCCAGGAATGGCGCAATAGGAGCAGCGGTTGTTGCATCCCTCCGCTATTTTTATGTAAGCAAATGCTTCGCCGGTGGTAACGATCCGGTCTCCCCCAAGGGCACAGGCGTCTTTATCCGGCAGGCAGCAATATTTTTCCGATTCGCTCCCGCCGTTCATAGCCCGTTCCACCGCTTCTTCAATTTTATCGATGCTTCCCACGCCAATCACGGCGTCAATCTCCGGCATTTCCTCCAGCAGTTGCTCACGATATCGCTCCGGCAGACATCCGGCCACCACCAATCCCCGTAAGGATCCGTGCTCCTTGAGCCACGCGATATCCAAGATGTTGTCAATTGCCTCTTTTTTAGCGCTTTCAATAAACGCGCAGGTGTTTATAATGACCACATCTGCTTCCGTCTCTTCCGGAGTGATCTCGTATCCCGCTTCCATCAGACGATGCAGCATCACTTCTGTATCGCAAAGGTTTTTTGCGCATCCAAGGGAAACAAACCCTACTTTTCCTTTACTATTCTGTGCCAAACTATTGATCCGATCCTTTCTGTTTATATCACCCCATGCATCCTGCAACAAGGATTCCCCTTGAAAACAATGTTTTCAAGGGGATATGCTCTCTTCCAAAGCGCCAATCTCTTCAAATGCCCGCTGAATTTCTGCAAAAGAAAATCCTAGGCGAGACAGGGCGGCAATCCGTTTCTGCTTTTCTTTGTCGTCCGTACAGGGCGCAGCATATTTTTTCTCTACCAGCTGCAGCAGCGAAGAAAAATACTCCTCATCGCTGAGAGAATTCAGCGCGTCCATTACCGCCTTATGGCAATACCCCCTGCCCATTAACTCCGCGGCAATCCGTTTTTTGCCCCAATGCTTGCTTTTACAATAAAAACGGGCGATCCGCAAGGTTTGGTCCGCCTCCCGGATATAACCCTTTTCAATCATATAATCCGCCGCACGTTCACATACGGCCCGCTCAAAGTCATACCGCATGAGCCGATAGATCAGTCGGGTACGACTATAGTCGGAGTTTGCAAGAAGTCCTTCTGCCCGGGCAATCGCCTGGCAGAACTGAGCCGTGGCGCATAAATGCTCGATTCCCTCTTCATCTACGACGTCACCGGCTTGCAGCCCTTCCTCCAGCCACAGAGAAGGCTTAAACAGCAAAGTCTTTTCTGATTCGTCTCCATCATCACAAGACAACACCACAGAGATTCCCGCTCGCGTTTCATAGATATCCGTAATTTGATACTGCATGTTCCCTCCCCCATTCTTTCGCCGGTGCAGTGCACCGTATCACCTTTGTGCGGCTATGCGTTCGTTTCCGATCCAATAATTTTACCTTCCTGCACATGGAGCATATGTACCGTATCCGCACCAAAATATGCCGGCTCACAGGAAGTCACTATAATCTGCCGGTCTGTCAGCGCCTGCAAAATAAATGCCCTGCGCTGTCCGTCCAGCTCGCTGAGTACATCATCCAGCAAAAACACCGGGTATTCTCCGCCAATAGCTTTTGCCAGCTCCCCTTCCGCCAGCTTCATTGCCAACGCCAGACTGCGCTGCTGCCCTTGAGATGCATAGATTCTTGCTTCCTTATCGTTCAGACGAATGGCAATGTCGTCTTTATGGGTGCCGTATAAGGTAGCGCCATACCGCATCTCCCGTTCAATGGAGCCAGTGAGAGAACAAAACAGCCGCGCCGCGCCCTCTTTTCGGATTTCTGCCTCGTCTGGTTCATCCCCTTCCGGAATCGCGCCGGACTGATATGTAAGCCGCGGCGTTTCTCTTCCGTCTGTCATCCCTTCAAAAATTTCCCGTACATGGGTTTCCAGCAGCTTCATATACGTATGACGGCGGGCTGCTATGTCTGCTCCCAAATGGGCCAACTGCCGGCCGTATACCTCCCAAACCGCCTGATCCGTACTACCGCCGGACTTAATCAGCGCATTGCGCTGAAGCAAAATCCGATTATACCGGGAAAGGCTGTCCAGATAACCAGGATACAGTTGGGCCAGGGCAATATCTAAAAAATTACGCCGCAACGCCGGCCCGCCGCCTACCAGAGACAGGTGAAGGGGGCAGAACAGCACCGCACGAAAAGCGCCGATCAGCTCCCGTACCCCGGACAGCCGCGCGCCTCCCCGGCGCAGGATTTTCCTGCCTGTCTGGGGCAAATCGGCCTCCAGCGTCACGGGATAAACTGCGCCTTCCTTTTGGAAGGTCAAGGACAGTTCGGCGTGCTTTTTACCAAATCGAATCAGTTCACGCTCTCTAGCCCCCCGAAAGGACCGGCCGCGGGCAAAAAAGTAAATCCCTTCCAGAATATTGGATTTTCCTTGTGCGTTATTACCCCAAAGCACATTGACTCCTTTGGAAAAAGAGACGGTTTCCAGAGAAATATTACGGTAATTGCAGAAGGAAATGCTGCTGCAAATCAAAATTCATCCTCACTCTATGTATATTAATCTTCATCCAGTGCCATGTCCAAAAGCCGGATGTCCAGTTCTTCCTCGTCCTCCAAGTCTGCCGCAGGCAGTTCTTCCTCCTGCTCGGTGCCAAGAGACTTGATTTTCTCTTCGATTTCCGCCAGAAGCTGCGGATTTGACTCCAGAAACTTACGGGCATTATCTCTGCCTTGGCCAATGCGCTCGCTGTTGTAATAATACCACGACCCACTTTTGTCCATGACGCCGGTTTCCACACCCCGGTCTACGATTTCACCTGTCTTGGAAATACCGTATCCATACAGAATATCAAATTCCACCACCTTGAAGGGCGGTGCAACCTTGTTTTTGACCACCTTGCATTTTACCCGGTTTCCAATGGGTTCCGATCCATTTTTCAGCACTTCCGTTTTACGGATTTCCAACCGCACGGAGGCGTAGAATTTCAGCGCCCGTCCGCCGGTAGTGGTTTCCGGATTGCCATACACTACGCCTACCTTTTCGCGTAGCTGGTTGATAAAGATTACAATGCAGTTTGTTTTTGCGACAGTTCCCGACAGTTTTCGAAGAGCCTGGGACATCAGCCGTGCCTGAAGTCCTACATGAGACGCGCCCATATCGCCCTCGATTTCCTGCTGGGGCACCAGCGCCGCAACTGAGTCAATTACCACAATATCCACCGCACCGGAACGTACCAGAGCCTCGCATACCTCCAGCGCCTGCTCACCGGAATCCGGCTGCGACACCAAAAGGTTATCGATATTTACCCCAAGAGCTTTCGCATACATAGGATCCAGAGCGTGCTCTGCATCAATAAACGCAGCTTCTCCGCCCAGCTTCTGCACCTCTGCCACAGCGTGAAGGGCCACGGTGGTTTTACCGGAGGATTCCGGTCCGTATATCTCAATAATTCTGCCTCGGGGAAATCCGCCGACTCCCAGCGCGATATCCAGTCCCAAGGATCCGCTGGAGACGGCGGACACATTCATTTTTGGATTTTCTCCCATTTTTATGATCGTACCTTGTCCAAAGTTTTTTTCAATCTGGGAAATCGCTGTTTCCAGCGCCTTTTTCTTATTTTCCGACGCGGACTGCGCTGCCGGAGCAACCGTTTTTTTCTTCTGTGCCATTAATTACAACCATGCCTTTCCAAATAATCCTTAGAAACCATACCCGCTTGCAGTCTCGGATCCCTTTGGCCCGGCGAATGGCAACAGTATGGCAATTTAATCATTTCTACTTCTTATTATATAGCATAGGGGATGTATAGTCAAGAAAAACAGGCTGAAAATTTGTTTTCCAGTCTGAAAATCTATTTTTCCAGCTCGTCCCGCCTGTGTTGACAAAAGGAATATTTTTCTTTATAATAAAATGTCGTAATTGCTTATTTTATAGCCTGAGCTGCGCTCAGGCTACTTATTTTAAAAATGTCGCAGCCGGGAAGCTTTGTCTTCCCCCTTGACGGAAATGGAGGGTATTATGGAACAAGTCAGAAGGGCACAGGCCAACATAGAAAATCCCCTGGGTACAGCCCCGGTTGGAAAGCTGCTGCGTAAATTTGCCATTCCCAGCATTATCAGCTTGGTAGTGGCTTCTCTTTACAACATTGTGGACCAGATTTTTATCGGACAAGGTGTTGGCATGCTTGGCAATGCGGCCACAAACGTAGCATTTCCCACAACCACCATCGCAACCGCCCTGGCTCTGCTGCTGGGCATAGGCGGTGCTACCAACTTCAACCTGGCGCTTGGAAGAAAGCAGTCGGAAAAAGCCCGGCAGACGGCAGGCACAGCATTTGGCAGCCTGCTTCTTGTGGGCATCGCCGTCTGCATCATAATCCGGATATTTTTAAAACCCATTATCCTGGCCTGCGGCGCTACAGACCAAAATCTGGACTATTCCCTGGCTTATGTGGGCATTACCTCCATCGGTTTCCCCTTTTATATGCTTACTACCGGGGGCAGCCATTTAATCCGGGCAGACGGGGCGCCTACCTATTCTATGCTCGCCATGCTGTCGGGAGCTATCATCAACACTATTTTAGACCCACTGTTCATTTTTGCCTTTGATTGGGGGATTGAAGGCGCGGCCTGGGCCACGGTAATCGGACAAATTTTCTCCGCGTGTATGATTTTGTTTTACCTGCCCCGATATTATAATCGTACCCTTAAAGGAAAAGACCTGATCCCCCAATGGAGCGCTTTGCGGCCAGTTCTATCCCTAGGGTCCGCCGCATGTCTGAATCAGCTTGCCATTACAATCATTCAGGTGCTCATGAACAACACCCTGCGGCATTACGGGGCAAATTCTCCTTACGGCAGTGAAATTCCGCTGGCCGTAGTGGGCATCGTCATGAAGGTAAACATGCTGTTTCTTTCTGTAGTCATTGGCCTTTCCCAAGGTGCGCAGCCCATTATCAGCTTTAATTACGGAGCAAAAAAATTTGGCCGTGTAAAAGAAGCATACTTAAAAGCTGCCGGACTTGCCACTATTATGGCCGTTCTTGCGACTGCGTGCTTTCAAATTTTTCCCCAGCCAATTATCAGTCTTTTTGGTACGGGAGACGCAATGTACTATCAGTTTGCCATACAGTTTTTCCGAATCTTCCTGTTATGCACCTTCCTCAACGGTCTGCAGCCGGTGACCGCCAACTTTTTCTCCTCTATCGGCAAAGCAACCAAAGGCATTTTCCTTTCTCTCACAAGGCAGATTATTTTTCTGGTGCCGCTGGTGCTGCTCTTCCCTCTTTTCTGGGGAATTGACGGCGTGATGTATGCCGGGCCCATCGCAGACGGAGCTGCTGGAATTTTAGCAATCCTTTTGGTAATCCGGGAATTTAAAAAGATGCAGAAAATAGGCGGAGAATAGAACAGCGCGCTTCTCGTTTATTGCTTGAAGGCCCCCTCATCAGAGGGGACAGAATCCCCTTTGAATGGAGCAGGAACAAGCTTTCCCGGGCAGAATGCAGAAAAATCCATCTTCCCTGTTGACAAAGAAAAAAATCTGTGCTACAATATCCGCAACACGGTAGAGGTGCATTGTGCCAAGAGTACTGCAGACGCAATAGGGTTGACCGCCCGTTGTTTGCAGAAAAGGGGCAGATGCCGAAGACAGACGATGGTTACGTCTGTTCTGGTTTGAATGAATAAGATCATTCCGACTGTCGCTTTTGCGGAGAGCTATCTGATTTCGAGTTTCGATAGGTATATTAGCTTTTTTGCAGAGTCGGCCCGTGTGTCGGCTTTTTTTATTTTGTATATGCAAATTGCAGAAAGGTATCGTAAATTCATATGAAGAAAACCATTTTCAAAGGAATTGCCACCGCCCTGATTACTCCGTTTAATCAGGAAGGAATCGATTACGAGCAGTTTGGCCGGATCATCGACTGGCAAATTCAGTCCGGCATCAACGCCCTAGTAATCTGTGGCACGACTGGAGAGGCCTCCACTCTCACCGACGACGAGCACCGGGACGCCATTGCTTTTGCAGTGAAGCGGGCGGCCGGCAGAGTGCCGATTATTGCAGGAACCGGATCCAACGATACCGGATATGCAAAAGATTTGACCCGCTGCGCCTGCGAAGCCGGAGCAGATGCGGTGCTGGTGGTGACACCCTACTACAATAAAGCCACCCAAAAGGGGCTTGTAAAAATGTTTACCGATATAGCGGATATGAGCGACGCGCCCGTAATTCTTTACAACGTACCCTCCCGTACTGGGGTAAATATTGAGCCGGACACCTACCGGATTCTGGCAGATCACGAAAATATATGCGGCATCAAGGAAGCGAACGGCAATCTGTCCAAAATCGTTGAGACAATGTCCTACGTTTACGGCAAGCTGGATCTGTATTCCGGAAACGATGACCAAATCGTCCCCCTTATGTCTGTAGGTGGAATCGGCGCAATTTCCGTCCTTTCCAACGTACTCCCAAAGGAGACATGTCAAATTACAGAAAAGTTTTTCGCAGGGGATATCCAAGGGGCAGCCCGTCTGCAATACCAGTATCATGCTCTAATCAGCGCGCTGTTTTCCGAGGTTAATCCAATTCCCGTGAAGGCCGCAATGACTGCAATGGGATTTTGTGAAAACACCCTGCGTCTGCCGCTAACCCCCATGGACGAGGCCAAAGAAGCAAAAATGCTACAAATCATGCGTACGCACGGATTGATTTCATAAAATAAAGGAATAGATCTATGATTAAAATTATTTTAAACGGCGCCGGTGGCCGTATGGGCGCTGCTGTGCGGGAGCAGGTATCCGAAACGATAAACGATGCGGTGCTGGCAGCAGAAATCGACAAATTTGCAGAAGGTTTTTCTATGCATAGCATTGCTGAATATAAGGGAGAAGCCGATGTGATCATCGATTTCTCCCACCATAGCGCAGTACGGGAACTGATCTCCTATGCCATAGGCAGGACATTACCGCTGGTGCTTTCCACCACTGGCCACACAGAGGATGAAAGGGCTTTGATTTTCGAGGCAGCAAAGTCTGTGCCGGTTTTCTACTCCGCCAATATGTCCCTGGGTATCGCTGTCCTGACAGATTTTGCCCGCCGCGCTGCAGCGCTGTTTCCCGAAGCCGATATTGAAATCGTAGAAGTGCATCACAATCGAAAGCTGGACGCCCCCAGCGGAACTGCGGAAATGATTGCCGATGAACTGAAAACCGTCCGTCCGTCCGCTTCCTTTGTATACGGACGCCATGGCATGGGTAAACGGGCGCCGGAAGAAATCGGCATCCACGCCCTGCGCATGGGAAACGAAGCTGGAACGCATCAGGTAATCCTGTCTACGGACCACCAGACTATCCGCCTAGAGCACAACGCAGAATCCAGAGCTGTTTTTGCGGAAGGTGCTCTGTCCGCCGCAAAATTCCTGGTCGGCAAGCCGGCAGGACTGTATGACATGAAAAGCATGGTTAGTCTGACTGTCTAATCATTATAATAAGTAAAGGACAAAAAATATATGCTGCATAAAAATTTATCCATCAACGAAGCAGGCCATCTAACCCTCGCCGGCATGGACACAGTAGAGCTTGCAAAAAAATACGGAACGCCCCTGTATCTCATGGACGAAAACCGCATCCGCGAAAACTGTCGGATATATATCGATGCTATGAGAAAATATATGGGAGAAGGGTCTCGTCCGATTTTTGCCAGCAAGGCCTGCTGCTTTAAGCGGATGTACGCCATCATTGCCGAGATGGGCATGGGCACGGATATTGTATCCCCCGGGGAATTATACACGGCCAATGCAGCGGGATTCCCTATGGAAAAGGCATTTTTCCATGGAAACAACAAGACAGATGCGGACATAGAATATGCCATTAATGTTGGAATCGGCTATTTCATCGTGGACAACCGGGAAGAACTGGAAGCAGTGAACGCCTGCGCCTTGCGGCATGGAGTCCGGCAAAAAATTTTGCTGCGGCTCACTCCTGGCATCGATCCACACACCCAGAAAAAAATTTCCACCGGCAAGGTAGATTCTAAATTTGGAACGGCTATTGAAACGGGGCAAGCGCTGGAGCTATGCAAATATGCCCTTAGTCTTTCAGGAGTGGATTTAGAAGGCTTCCACTGCCACATCGGCTCACAAATTTTCGATTATTATCCTTTCCGGGACGCTGCAGAAATTATGCTGCGCTTCATTCGCACCCTGCTGGACGCATGTGGCCACGAAATTCGAATCCTAAATCTAGGTGGCGGATTTGGTGTGCGCTATGTGGAGCGTGATCCAGTTGTTGACTACGAGTCGAACATTCGGGGACTTGCAGGAGAAATTCAAAGAATTTGCAGCGAGCTTTCCATCCAGCAGCCGGATATCCTTATGGAACCAGGGCGGAGTATTGTGGCAGACAGCGGCATGACCCTTTATACAGTAGGAAGTGCCAAAACCATTACCGGATATAAAAGCTACGTATCCATAGACGGCGGCATGACCGACAACATTCGGTATGCGTTATATGAGTCAGATTATACCGCACTGCTGGCCAACCGACCGGCAGATACGGCAGATTTCTGCGCCACCATAGCCGGGCGCTGCTGCGAAAGCGGCGATATCATCCAGGAGGATGTGATGCTGCCCCGGCCGATGCGTGGAGATACGCTGGCCGTGCTGGTAACCGGCGCGTACAATTATTCTATGGCGTCTAATTATAACCGAATCCCACGGCCGCCTGTGGTAATGGTACGGGACGGAAAGGATTATATTGCGGTACGCAAAGAATCCTACGAGGATTTATGTCGTAATGATATGTAAAAGGAAGGGTCCCCCTCCTTTTTATCGCAAATAGAAAGCGATATTTAACATATAAAAGTACACCTCCCCTCAAACAAGGGGGAGGTGTACTTTTATATGTGGTAAAAGACGGACGGAGATTACTTAACTTTAAAGATAACAACACAGCCTGCTGATACATTGCTTGCAGCTACGCCATAGAAACCAAACAATTCAGAAAAGGAGTTTTTTGCATGTGAACGAGGAAATCATTTACGCATAAGAATGATAATTTTACAAAGTATTTATTGTAATCAGATAAGCATACAGATTATAATTATTTTGAGTAGTTGGAGTTATGACAATATGAGAAATCGGCATTTGTTTATAAAAATATATATTTTTGTCACACAGACAAGAGAGCGTTGTCTAATAAAAGTAGGAGGTAAAAATTTATGAATAAAAAAACAAATGGAGAATTACAGGCTTTGGTCAGCAAAGCCACAGCAGGGGATAAAAAAGCCCTTGAAACCCTTGTTATAGGTGTGCAGGACATTGTGTTCAATTTATCCCTGCGGATGCTCGGCACATTTTCAGATGCGGAGGATGCCACACAGGACATTTTGCTGAAAATGATTACGCATTTGTCATCTTTTAGAGGTGACAGTTTATTTACAACATGGGTATTCAGCATTGCTACAAATCATCTGAAAAATTACAAAAAACATATGTTTGCACACTACCCGTTGAGCTTTGCGTATTATGGGGATGACATAGAAAACGGAAAAATACATGATGTGCCAGACTTAACACAGAATGTGGAAAAGGATATTTTAGCGGAGGAGCTGAAAATGTCCTGTACCAACGTGATGTTGCAATGTCTTGATACGGAAAGCAGATGCATTTTTATATTGGGTACAATGTTTAAGGTTGACAGCCGCATTGCGGGAGATATTTTGGAAATGACCCCAGAAGCCTACCGTCAGCGACTTTCTCGCATACGCAAAAAAATGGCTGAATTTCTTGGAAAGTATTGCGGAGAATATGGAAGCGGCAGATGCAAGTGTAAAGACAGAGTGAATTATGCAATACAAAGCCACAGGATAAATCCGCTACAACTGGATTACACAGCAGCCACGGAAATTTCCGTTCAAACTATGCTTAATGTAAAAAATGCTATGGAAGATATTGACGCCTTATCACAGGATTTCTCGTTTTGTAAGTCTTACCAGTCTCCAGAAAAAACGAAACGTCAGATACAGGAATTGTTAGATTCCACGCAGTTTTCCATTATTCAGAATACATAAAGGAAAAAATAAATTATGAATACACAGAAAATCTTAGATTATTTATCAGCATTGAGCATGAATAACAGCCGTGATTGGTATCATGCAAACAAAGAAGATTATAAAAAAGCAAATGCTGCGTTTGAAGGACTATTACAGATGTTAATGTTGGAAATCGGAAAGTTTGATAGCAGCATTTTGCATAACAATCCAAAAGACCTTATATTTAAAATTGTAAGGGATACACGCTTCAGCCATGATAAATCACCGTATAATCCTGCGTTCCGTGCCCATATTTCCTCTAAGGGCAAGCTACCTGTTCCTGTCGGATATTATCTTATGATAAAGCCGGGCGATCAGTCCTTTTTGGGCGGCGGCTTATTTGCAGATATGTTTAAAGATGCAACAACAATGATACGGGATTATATTGCCCAGAATGGAGAAGAATGGGAAACGATTATCCATAAGCCAGCGTTTGAAAAAAAATTCACTGTACAGGGGAGGGCATTAAAAAATGTTCCTGCGGGGTATGAAAAAGAACATCCGCAAGCAGAATATTTAAAATTTAAGAGTTGGTATCTGGAATATCAGATAAAGGATGAAGAATTGAACGATGCAGAAGCATTTCTTGCAAAGGCAGCAGAAATTTTTCGAATCATGAAACCTTTTAATGACTACCTGAACAAGGCACTTGTGAACTTTCAAATGCCGACAAGGTAACAAATATTCAAATTGAGTTTAATAGTAAACTCATTTAAGTAAGAAATAGAATGGGAAGTTTTTTACGCCTACATATCTCTTCCTCTGTTAGCTATGCTTCAGCGCGCCTGCAAACCAACCGTTTTCCCTGCGCTGGTCAATCAAACTCCAGCCTGCCTGCTCCAAAGCAGATACCGTCTCCGCAGCCCGCTCCGTAATAATTCCAGACACAATCAGCACACCATCGCTTGCCATAAAACGGTCGATATCCGGCGCCATACGGATAATTACATCCGCCACAATATTGGCGCAGCAAACCTTGTACCCTCCTGGCACCGTCTTCGCCTGCGCCAACAAATCGGATACGCCTGTCTCTACCTGAGAAGTCTGATTAAGTACAGCATTTTCCCCAGCAATCCGGACCGCTACCGGGTCGATATCGCAGGCAAAACAATGCCCAGCCCCCAGCTTTGCAGCGCATATCGCTAAAATTCCGCTGCCGCAGCCTACATCCAGCATTGTGTCCCCGGGATGCACATACTGCTCCAGCAGCATCGCACACAGACGGGTTGTTTCGTGAGTTCCTGTTCCGAAGGCCATTCCCGGGTCCATCAACACCACAAGCTCCCCATCTGCCGCCTCATACTTCTCCCACTGTGGCACGATCACCAACCGTTCGCCTGTTTTAATGGGTTTGTAATACTGCTTCCAGGAGTTGGCCCAATCTTCCTCGTGCACACCGATGCACTCTATATCTGCCGGAATCTCCAATGTCACCAGCCGCTGCCGGATAAAGCCCTCTGATTCGGCAGGGCTTTTCTCTGTCGGAATGAACACGGAAACAGACGCCACTGTTCGATCTCGTTCCAGCAGTTCCTGATCAATCAAATCACCATATACCCCGTCCAGTTCCTGCTCCACATCGGAGAAATCCTCTACCATAAGGGAATTATCAACCATGCTCATCACTGCGCATAAGTCGTCTAAGTACTGCCGCGCTGCCGTTGCTTTGATCTGAATCCAGCTATCCATTGTTAGTCCTTTCTAAAGAACTTCTTCATAAATTTTTCTCTTTTAGAATGATTGCCGCTACCACAGGAATCACTGAACGCGCGCAGCAAATCCTTCTGCTTGGTACTTAGACCCTTAGGAACCTCCACCACCACAGTAATGTACATGTTCCCACGGTTCTTGGAATTAACCACCTGTACACCTTTGTTTTTTAAAGTAAATGTTGTACCGGTTTGCGTTCCTTCAGGAATGCGCAAGGTCTCGTTTCCATCAATAGTGGGTACCTGCAGTTCTGCACCTAAGGCAGCATCTGCAAAGGTGACGGGAACATCGCAGTATATATCATAGCCGTCCCGCTCAAAAAAAGCATGGGGGCGCACGCTGACAGAAATAGTGAGATCCCCTGCCGGGCCGCCATTTCTGCCGTCGCTTCCCTCTCCCCGCAAAGCAATACCCTGCCCGTCGTCAATTCCCGCAGGAATGGCTACCTCCAGCTTTTTCGAAGCCCGAACATATCCGCCGCCACGGCAGTTTTTACAAGGCGTTTCTATAATCTTTCCACTGCCACGACACCGGTCACAGGTTTTAGTTGTCTGCATCAAGCCAAAAGGAGTACGCTGCTGGGCATTCACCTGCCCGCGTCCACCGCAGTCCGGACACTGCTTTGCGCTGGTTCCCTTAGCGGCGCCGCTGCCGCCGCAGTCCGGGCACTTTTGTATCCGCTGATACTGCACCTCTTTCTTGCAGCCAAAAACCGCCTCTTCAAAGGTAAGGGTCACCCGCAGACGCACATCGTCTCCACGGACAGGCCCGTTGGAGCGGCGGGAGGACCCGCCTCCAAAAAAGCTGGAAAAAATATCCGATATGTCAAAGCCGTCAAACCCAAATCCTCCACCGCCTCCGCCAAAGCCGGACGCAGGATCAAACGCTGCATGACCATACTGATCGTATTTTGCTTTTTTATCCGGATCTGAAAGGACATCATATGCTTCGTTAACTTCTTTAAATTTTCCCTCAGCCACCTTGTCGCCGGGGTTCATGTCCGGGTGATACTGCTTGGCCAGCTTTCGATAAGATTTTTTTATCTCATCTTCAGACGCTCCCTTAGCAAGCCCCAGCACTTCATAATAATCACGTTTTTCTGCCATGTACTGTCTACCCTTCTCTATCAGCGGGAAACAGCCGGGGCAAATTTTGCCCCGGCATTCCGGCTGACTTTTAATGCAATCTTATTCGTTTGTATCGCTCTTATCTTCGTAATCCGCGCTGTAGAAGGTGCCGTCTCCGCTATCTCCGGCAGCGCCCGCGCCAGGATCCCCTGCAAAGCCGGCTCCTGCATCTGCGCCCGCACCGCTTTGCTGGTACAATTTTTCGCTGATCTTATAGAAGGATTTTTCAAGGGCTTCCATATCCGCCTTGATGGCTTCTGTGTCGCCGCCGGAAATTGTAGCGCGAAGTTTATCCACAGCAGACTGCACTTCCGCTTTTTCCCCTGCGTCGATTTTATCTCCCAGCTCACCCAATGTTTTCTCACACTGGAACACAAGAGATTCCGCCCGGTTTTTGATTTCGATGGTTTCTTTCTGCTTCTTGTCCTCTTCAGCAAACTTCTCCGCATCCTTCATCGCCTTGTCGATTTCATCCTGAGACATATTGGTGGAAGAAGTAATGGTAATATGCTGTTCTTTACCGGTACCTTTATCTTTAGCAGACACGTTTACAATACCGTTTGCGTCAATATCAAAGGTAACCTCAATTTGCGGCACACCTCTGGGAGCAGGTGCGATGCCATCCAGAGAGAAGCGGCCTAGTGTGGTATTTCCTGCAGCCATTTCCCGCTCACCCTGGAGCACATGGATTTCTACAGAGGTCTGACCATCTGCAGCGGTAGAATATACCTGGCTCTTCTTTACAGGGATTGTGGTATTGCGGTCAATGATTCGATTAAATACACCGCCCAAGGTTTCAATACCCAAAGACAGGGGCGTTACATCCAGCAAAAGCAGATCCTTCACATCGCCGCCAAGGACACCGCCCTGAATTGCTGCGCCAATGGCAACACATTCGTCCGGGTTGATTCCCTTAAAGGGTTCTTTGCCTGTATAGTTTTTAATCGCGTCCTGTACGGCAGGGATACGAGTGGAACCACCCACCAAAAGAACCTTATCAATTTGTGCGGCAGTAAGACCTGCATCGGAAAGCGCCTGCTTTGTAGGCTCGATGGTTTTCTGCACCAAATCGGCAGTCAGCTCATTAAACTTTGCACGAGTAAGCGTTGCGTCAAAATGCTTAGGGCCGGTGGCGTCGGCAGTGATAAAGGGCAGATTAATGTTGGAGCTTGCCACGCCGGACAGTTCAATTTTGGCCTTTTCAGCCGCCTCTTTTAGCCTCTGCAGCGCCATTTTGTCCTCGCGCAGATCAATGCCGTTTTCCTGCTTGAAAGTATCGGCAATCCAGTCAATGATCCGCTGGTCAAAGTCATCGCCGCCCAACTTGTTGTTGCCGGCGGTGGCCAGCACTTCAAATACGCCGTCATCGCTGATTTCCAAAATAGAAACGTCAAAGGTACCGCCGCCTAGGTCGTAGATCATAACCTTTTGATCCTTATCCTGGTCGGCGCCGTAAGCAAGAGCTGCCGCTGTAGGCTCGTTGATAATACGAAGCACTTCAAGACCGGCAATTTTGCCTGCGTCTTTTGTAGCCTGACGCTGCGCGTCAGAGAAGTATGCGGGAACGGTAATAACCGCCTGGCTTACCGGCTGACCCAGATATGCCTCTGCATCTGCTTTCAGCTTCTGCAGAATCATTGCTGAAATTTCCTGAGGCGTGTAGGACTTGTCGTCAATAGTGACTTTCTTATTTGTTCCCATATCGCGTTTGATACTCATAACGGTTCTGTCCGGGTTGGTGATTCCCTGGCGCTTTGCTACCTGACCCACCATTCTCTCTCCTGTTTTGGAAAAAGCCACTACGGACGGTGTCGTCCGAGCTCCTTCCGGGTTTGGAATCACACTAGGTTCTCCCCCTTCAAATACCGCCACACAAGAGTTTGTGGTTCCCAAATCTATACCGATAATTTTTGCCATTGTCATTTCCTCCGTTTACTCTGTTTAATTGAAATTTGATTGTACTAAATCGTTTGTTTATGCAGCTTTAGTTCGCTACTTTTACCATAGCATATCGAACGATTCGCTCTCCTATACTGTATCCCTGCTGGAATACTTCTACGATCTCGCTTTCTCCATATGCTTCATCCTCCACATGCATCACCGCATTGTGAATGTTGGGATCAAAGGCGTCCCCCGGGGCCCCAAAAGGCGTGATCTTCATCTTCTCAAATACCGCCGGCAAGGATCCAAGAATCATTGCAAGCCCCTCCGCCACCTTATCCGGAGCCGTATATTCCGTCGCCCGCTGCAGGTTGTCGATTATCGGCAACAGTTCCTTAATACTATCTGCCGCAGCGTCGTTATAAATCCCTTCCCGCTCCTTTTGGCTTCTCTTGCGGAAGTTGTCATACTCCGCTGCCAGACGCAGGTATTTATCCTCTGCCGCTGCAGCGGCATCCTTGGCCTCCTGCAATTCCTTTTCCAGCTTTTCAACCGCAGTGCGCAGTTTTTTTGCCTCTTTATCCGCAGCCTTTTTTTCTTTCTTATCCGGTGTTTTTTCCTGTGCTTCCGTTTCTTCCGGCTGCATTTCTTCTAAGGTCTCTGTTTCTTGTTCCATTATATACCCCCTCTAATTTACTGTCTCCCCATCTCCTGATGGAGCATCGTTGTCTATCACTTCACGGATCCCGTCGGCAATCCCATCGATCATGGAAATCACACGCCTGTAATTCATGCGCTTCGGCCCAATGACGCCAAGGGCTCCTACTGTTTTTCCATCCTTTAGCACCGGCTTGAAAACCAGTGTGGAGTTATCCAGCGTAACTACCGGATTTTCGCTTCCAATATATATCTGCACGCCGCTCTCCTGCTGGCCTGCCAGCATCATAGGCGCCTGTTCTCCGGACACCAGCTGCAAAAGGTCTTCTTTGCGCTCCAGCGCCTCCAGCATTTCCCGCAGCTTGCCGATATCGTAAAATTCAGGATAAGAAAGAAGCCGGTTGACCCCGTCAACCTTTACTTCCCCACCGGAAACAGCGCTGATCGTCTGACATACGCACCGCACCACGGGCGCCGCAAGGAAAGCAAAATCTCCCATCGCAGCTTCTATTTCCATAAGCAGCGGCAACGTCATCTGATCCCCGGTAATCCCTGTAAGGCGGATATTCATCAGGTTGGCCAGTTTTTTTACAGCTTCTTCCGGCACCGGCTGCTGACACACGATATTCTGGGTACGCACCGCGCCCCCTGCTGTGACCATAACCAGCACAATACTTCGACCGTCTATGCAGATCAGTTCATATTTCTGCACCGTCATGGACGAAACCCTAGGCCGCACCGCAAGTGCCGTATAGTTGGTCATGCTGGCTGCCAAGTGCATAGCTGCATCCAATATTCCATCCAACTGTGCTTGTTTGGCCCGCAGCGTTGCCTGAAGACTTTCAATTTCCTCCGTGGTCATCCGATATCGTTCCACTAGCGTATCTACATAAAACCGATATCCCGCTTCGCTGGGAACCCGGCCCGCAGACGTGTGGGGCTGTTCCAGATACCCCATACTTTCCAGTTCCGCCATCTCATTGCGGATTGTAGCGGAAGAATAAGAAAATCTGCCGCCTTGGGTAAGATATTTGCTGCCTACCGGTTCGCCGTTTTCAATATGGGCGTCTACGATGGCTTTCAGAATCGATTTTTTTCTTTCGCTCAGGAAGGCATCTTCCGGTTTCACGTCAGCTTCTCCTCTCTTTTAGCACTGTTGATTCAAGAGTGCTAAATCTTGTTTTAAATTTACCATGTTATGCCGGGAAAGTCAATAAGAATGTGGATATATAATGTGAACTTTCTGTTAAATCACCCGCCGAGTGCCAAAATGGCATCAGCCTTCTTGACAAAAGAAAGGCGTCTCTTTATAATATGGGTATCCAAGGAAAGGAACGCATACTTTATTATGTATAACATTGGAATTGATCTTGGCGGCACCAATATTGCCGCAGGTATCGTAGATGAAAACTACAATATTGTAAAAAAGGCCTCCACCCCCACCAATGCAAGCCGCAGCGCAGATGAAATTACCGCTGACATCGCCGCCTTGTGCCGGCAGGTAGCAGCAGAGGCCAATCTTACAATGGAAGATATGCAAAGCATCGGTATCGCAACACCGGGAACGGCAAACTGCGAGACTGGAGAAATTTTATACGCAAACAATCTTCCCTTTTCCAACTATCCCATGGAAAAAAAGCTGTCGGAATTTTTGGGCTGTCATAAACGGGTATATATTGAAAATGACGCCAATGCAGCGGCAAAGGCGGAAGCGGTAGCCGGCGCGGCAAAAGGATCCAAATATTCCGTGATGATTACTCTAGGTACTGGAGTAGGCGGCGGCATCATTTTAGACGGGCAGGTTTACTCCGGCTTTAACCATGCCGGCGCAGAACTAGGCCATATCGTAATTGTGAAAGACGGCAGACAGTGCACTTGTGGACGGCGGGGATGCTGGGAAACCTATTCATCTGCCACCGGACTGATACGGACTACTCGTGAAAAGCTGGAAGAGTGCAGAAAAAGCGGCCGCAAAACAATGATGGAAGAAATGATTGGCGGGGATCTAAATCGGATCTCCGGCAGGACGGCATTTCGGGCGATGCAAGCGGGCGATGCTACGGGAACCGAAGTAGTTGACGAGTATATTTCCTATCTGGCTACGGGTCTTGTAAATATTATTAATATTTTTCAGCCAAACGTACTGTCTATCGGCGGCGGAATTTCCAATGAAGGAGACTCGCTTATTGAATTGCTGCATGACCGCGTATTTGCAGAGACATATACGCGAGGAGATACACCGCAGTGTAAGCTGAAAATTGCCACACTGAAAAATGACGCCGGAATCATCGGCGCAGCAAGTCTGGGCCTGTAAATCTGTAACATAAAAAGCCTGTCCCCGTGGTGTTTGTAGGTAAAACACCGCAGAGACAGGCTTTTTATTTATACGCAAATCGCACTCCGTGCAGCCGTAGCAAGCAAAAAAGCTGCCTAAGTGAGAAAAATAGATAGAATATTACTTTCCGGAAACGGTAATCCCAGCAAAAGCCGCATACGGCAGAACCGAGGATCCGTCCGTCACTCTTTCCCGGGAAATAGCTACCACGTTTTGCAGCATATCGGCAAGGTTGCCGGAAATCATCGTTTCACTTACCGCATGGGTAACCTTACCGTTTTCAATCAGAAAACTGTTTTTTGCCACACCGGAGAAATCTCCGTTCGTACTGGGTTGGCCGCCAGAAAACCGCCCCACCAGAATACCCTTTTCAATGGAGGAGATAATCTCTTCCAGGGAACGGTCTCCAGGACGCATTACCATGCTTCCGCCATCATTTTTTGCCCGGGGCACACCAGTCTTGTTTGACACATACAGCCCAATTAGAAAGCTCTCCAGTTGTCCCTCCCGGATGAAATCAAAATCCTGAGCCAGAAAACCTTCTGTAGTGTATGACTGCCCGCAGACGATTTCTTGATTCCCCGGCGCAAAGGAAATCGTAATCCGCGGATCTGCCACTTGTTTGCCCAGCTTATCTTTCCAGATGCTGGTACCTTCCAATACCGGCCCGTCAGACGCAAAATTGTCCGCGATATCCCCCAGAAAAGAACCCAGACACCCTGGAGGCAGCAGCATCACCCCTGTAAATTTTCCATCCACCAGCTTTGTATGAATTTGTTTTTCAACGTCTGCCAAGTCCTTTTCAATTGAACCAAGCTCCATAAAAGGCCGATCCAGATTGTCCGTGATTACGCCTGTTCCAAAGAAAGAGGAGGCAGTCTCGCCTTCATGTGCAGAAAACATCAATTCTACATTATAATATCCGGCATCCTTAGTATAAAACGCACCGTTTGTATTGCGGTAAACACTATGGCTGCGCACATGAGACACGATCAACTGCTCCACCATAATTTTGGGATATTTCTTGCCAATCTGCTCCATCAGCTCTTCTGTCCTGTCAAAGAGGCGATCTGTATCCGCCTCCAGCACCCCCTGGGTAAAGCTGCGTGTCTCACCGTCCGGCGCCAAATCCCATGCCGAATCCGGCTCCGAAGAAGAAGCGGACGCCACACAGTCGGCCACTGCCTGTGTCACCGCTCCATCGTCAAACCGGTTGATGCCCACAGAACCTTTTTTCCCGCCCACAATTCCGGTAAGGGACAGGGAATTGTCAAATAATGTACGCATCAGGCTGAATGCGCCGCCATCCACATTAAATTCCCTGGTAACACTGGTGGCCGCAGTGCAATAGGCCTTGTCTGCCCCGGCAGCCTGCAGCTTCTCTATAACATTCCCGCTTATTTTGTCCAATTCAATCATGCCAAATCCCCTTCCTTATCTGCCGCCTACCGTAATTTTACAGCGAATTGCCGGACCACCAAGGCCAACCGGCATAGGCTGCTTTTTTCCACAGAAGCCGGAGGAAGACCAACTGATGGTATCTCCCACCATGTCCACTGTTTTCAGCATGTCAAAAGCTACGCCGGATATGGTTGTATCCAGCAGCGCCTTTCCCAGCTTGCCGTTCTTGATCTCATAGCCCATACATACACCGAACATAAATTCGCCGGTAGTGTCTGCCTGACCGTTATTGGTATCGATAAAATAATATCCGTCCTCTACTGAAGCAATCATATCCTCCAGTTTGGACGTCCCCGGGACAATAGCCGTGTTGCGCATTCGGATCAAAGGCTCATCAGAAAAAAGATATGCTCTTGCATTTCCGGTAGGCTCCATGTCAAAGTGCTGGGCAGTCTGCCGGCTGTTCATGTATCCGGTAAGCACACCGTCCCGGATCAGCACCGCATCCTTTGCAGGCGTACCTTCATCGTCTGCAAAGATGGGAAGCGGCGTAGGCTCGCCAAGGCATGTGTGAGCAAAATCTACCATGGTCACCAGTGGGCTTGCCACCGTTTTTCCCAGATTGTGGGCAGCAACACTGCCGCCCAACACCAGGTCTGCTTCTACCGTATGACCCACAGCCTCATGGGCCAGCATACCGGTAAGCTCCCCGCTGATGATACAGGTTTTTTCCCCCGCCGTGGGATATACGCCCTCCCGCTTTTGCATAAGCTTTTCGTAAAGCGCATCCACCTGCGGATACAACAGCGCCGGATCGGAAAAAACAGTATCAAAGGTACCTTTACCGCCAACCGGAACAAACAGCTCCACCGGAACCCCTGCAGGTGTGTCCGCTGTAAGGCGCAGGTATACATAGCATCGGGGCAAAATCACATGGGCGTCATGCCCCTGTGACACACAAAGAATCTTTTCCATAGAATCCGCACGGACGCTGACGCCTCTGCCGGAGAGCCCCGGACAATTCTTTTCAATATACGCATCCAGCGCCCCCGCAAACTCAATATACTCTTTTTGTACAGGATCGTTGTCCGAAAACTCCCGCACTGTCCTCCCCGCCTCTACATCAGGCAGCGGAGGACTTTTTTTACCGGCACGCTTGTCCATAAACACAGCGTTGTCCGTTGCAGCAGAAAGAACAGCTGTCACTGCCTCATCGTCATACTCTGCCGTAGAGGAAAAACCACAAACGCCGTTTTTATAAACCCGAGCAGAGACGCCGGACACCTCACTGCGTACATTGGTAGTAAGACTTCCAGAGAGAAGGCTCACCCCTCTAGTTTTGTTGATTTGCGCTCGCAGCTCCGTGTGTACGCCCCCGGCAAAATCCTTTTTTCGTTTTGTCAAAATATCCTTCAGCATTTGACCCTCCGCCTTTCTTGTATTCGGCACCACGCCAACTTAACCGATATAGTAGTATATAGCATATGTAATCTGATTATACACCACCTGGCAGTTGGTAGCAAGAGCAAATCCGGTAGGAATTGGAAGATTTTTGCCGCCGGCGAATATTTTATGTGCAGCTTTTATAAAGCCGGTTCATAATCTCGTTTGCCCGATCCACATCAATAGAAGAATAATGCATTACATATACATTTTCCGGCGGACGCTCTCCATGATAATAACCGGACAACGCCGCCAGCTTGATTCCCCTGGATTTTGCACGCTCCATTACCGCGCTTTCCGACAAATCCGTATGAACTGTCATGAGAAAATGTAGTCCGGCTTTCTCCCCCGATATGGAAACCATATCCCCTAGCCTGCTTTTTTGCAGAGCTTCCAGCAAGATATCCCGTTTTTGACGGTAATGTCTGCGCAGTCGGTTGACATGGGTCTCAAACCTTCCCTCTTCAATAAATCTAGCCAGAGTATACTGCTCAAAATTGGAAACTGTGCAGGAATAAAACGATAGATTTTCATAAAAGCGGGATAAAAGCCCCGGGGGCAAAATCATGTAGCTGATCCGGGCAGTAGAGCATAGCGTTTTTGTAAACGTATTCAAATAAATTACCTTTTCCGACAAATCAATACTTTGCAGGGTGGGAATCGGCTGTCCGCTTAGCCGAAGCTCACTGTCATAGTCGTCTTCAATAATATAACGTCCTGGCTTCCGTGCCGCCCATCCCAGCAGTTCATACCGCCTGCTGATGGGCATGACAATGCCGGTTGGATATTGATGGGACGGCGTGACGTGCACGATATCCACGCCCACGTCTTCTAAATTCGAAACGCAGACTCCTCCTTCGTCCAAGGGAATCCAGGTACAGGGAACACGAAAGCTGCGATAGATTTTCTCCAGTCTGCTGTATCCCGGATTCTCTACCCCATAAGTCTGCTCCCTTCCCAGAAGCTGAATCAATAGCCCGTACAGATATTCCGTTCCCGCACCAATAATAATCTGCTCCGGCTGCACATTCATCCCCCGAAAGTCCTTTAAATACCCGGCAATGCTGTTTCGCAGAGCCGAAATACCCCCGCAGGGAGAATTTGTCATCAGCTGCATGCGGCTGTCGCTGAGTATTTCCCGAACCACTTTTGACCAGGTAGTAAACGGAAAAAGGTCAGAAGATGTCTGGTTGCTGGAAAAGTCTGCAAAATAGGAGGTATCCCCTCCCGTCAGGGGCACCATTTCCCCAACAAAGGATTGCTTTTTCTCCACCATCATACTGCTGAAATCCGCTACGTAATATCCGCGTTTTGGAATGGAATAAATATACCCTTGGGCGATAAGCTGCGCATACGCATTTTCCACCGTAATTACGCTGACCCCAAGATTTTCTGCAAATACCCGTTTGGAGGGAAGCTTGTCTCCCGGCTTTAGCGTACCGTGCATTATATCGTTTTTGATGCTTTTGCAAAGATACTCATAAAGAGGATCTGACCCTGTCTGCATGAGATTATACGTAAGCATAGCCCTTCCCTTTCGCAATCTGGCCTTATTGAATATATATAAATTGAATATTTTTATAATGCCATACACATATTATACTCTTTACATAGCAAAAACGCAAACAGAAATTCTGCTGCTAAAAAGAAAGGGATATTTTGCAATGGAAAACAGATACGAGCTGAACAAACAACTTGCGCAGATGCTCAAAGGCGGTGTTATCATGGACGTCACCACGCCGGAGCAAGCAAAAATCGCAGAGGAAGCTGGCGCCTGCGCCGTTATGGCGCTGGAACGCATCCCCGCCGACATCCGCGCTGCAGGCGGTGTTTCCAGAATGAGCGATCCCAAAATGATTCGCGGGATCCAGGAGGCGGTGTCCATACCAGTTATGGCAAAATGCAGAATCGGCCATTTTGCGGAGGCACAAATCCTGCAGGCCATAGAAATCGACTATATTGATGAAAGCGAAGTGCTTTCGCCCGCCGATGACGTCTATCATATCAACAAAAGAGACTTTCAGGTACCGTTTGTCTGCGGCGCACGGGATTTGGGAGAGGCCCTGCGCCGAATCAATGAAGGGGCCTCTATGATCCGAACAAAGGGAGAACCCGGCACCGGAGATATCGTACAAGCTGTGCGGCATATGCGTATGATGAACAGCGCTATCGCCAAAGTTGCCGCTATGCGGGAGGACGTCTTATATGAGGAAGCAAAGCAGCTGCAGGTTCCCTATGAGCTGATTTTATATGTGCATAAAAACGGAAGACTTCCCGTGGTGAACTTTGCAGCCGGTGGAGTGGCCACCCCCGCAGACGCCGCTCTTATGATGCAGCTTGGAGCAGAAGGCGTTTTTGTAGGCTCCGGCATTTTTAAATCCGGGAATCCAAAAAAGCGGGCAGGCGCCATTGTCAAAGCTGTAACAAATTATACAGATGCGCAAATGATCGCGGAATTGTCCGCTGATTTGGGCGAAGCTATGGTAGGAATTAACGAGCAGGAAATCCAGCTTTTGATGGCGGAAAGAGGAAAATAATGAAAATCGGCATTTTGGCTGTACAGGGAGCGTTTGCCGAACATGAAGCCGTGCTGGACGCGCTGCACATTCCTTATAAAGAGATACGCTGTATGAGAGATCTGCAGCAAACTTTTGACGGCGTTATTCTCCCTGGCGGGGAAAGCACCGTACAGGGGAAACTGCTGCACGAACTGCATTTGTTTGCACCTATGCGGCAATGGATAGCGGATGGGATGCCGGTGCTGGCCACCTGCGCCGGCATGATTTTGCTTGCGCAAACGATTGAGGGGCAGGATACCGCCTATTTTGCAACAATTCCAATTACTGTACGGAGAAACGCTTACGGCAGACAGCTTGGCAGCTTTCATACAGAATCCGAATGCAGGGGAATAGGCAAAATCCCTATGACCTTTATCCGCGCCCCCTATATAACTCAGGCCGGCGATGGGGTTTCTATATTATCTACCATAGAAGAACATATCGTAGCTGTCCGCTATCAAAATCAGATTGCACTGTCCTTTCATCCTGAACTGGATTGCGACTACAGACTGCATCAGGGATTTCTGGAATTATGCAAACAGTAAGCTTCATTGACAAATCGGGACGAAAGCGGTATAATAGCACCGCAAGCGGTTTCGCTTCATGGTACTATTATTCTGAAAGGCAGGATTTGTCAATGAAACAAAGTCTCTTGAGGCAGGCGCTCCTTAGTGCCCTTTGCCTGATTCTTACGGTTTCTCTGCTGGTCGTTCCCGCAGGCGCGGCAGCAGACACTTCAATAAGCATCACGGGAGATGCTGTATACCAGTATGCGTGGGATATACTGGACCGCATTAACGCAGAACGTGCTGCCGCCGGCGTAGCGCCGCTGGCAATGGACACGGTTTTGCTGGATGCCGCCATGGAACGGGCAGCAGAATGTGCCGTCTATTATAAGCACACCCGTCCGGACGATAGCGGATGCTTTACGATTTGCGACTGGCGCTCCAGCGTTGGAGAAAATATTGCGGCAGGATATACATCCCCCGGCGATGTTATGGACGGATGGATGGACTCGGAAGGGCACCGGGAAAACATTTTGAGTACAGATTTTCAATCTGTCGGTGTTGGTGTATTCGAGTACGACGGATTTCTGTTCTGGGTGCAATTCTTTGATGGGGGCGCTCCTCGGGCCGTGGAAAAATCCACCCAAACCAAAACCGTGACCCGCCGGGTAAATGTCAGCGAAAAATATGTGTCCCTCTTTACTAAGCAAAAGACAAATATCACCCTGCAGGCAGGAGAAACTTTTCAGATTGAATCCATCTGCAATAAAAATACAGGGTGGGAGTATGCACATGTAAATCTGGACAAGCGCAATCTTGCATATACGTGTGCAGATACCAAAGTGGCGGCTGTATCCGCAGACGGTGTCATCTCGCCGACAGGCAACGGCAGCACCGCTGTATCTGTCTTTTTGCCGGGATGTGAGGAAAAAGCCATCACCTATACGGTCACGGTTGAGGGTATTTCAGAAGGCCCCACCAAGGGAGACGTAGACGGAGATGGAGAAATCACGATCCGAGATGCAGGACTTCTTCGTCTCCACCTGGCAGACAAGCTTACAGGAAAAACTGCCCTTACCGCCGTTCAGCTAAAGGCAGCAGATATGGATGGTGACGGAGAAATTACCGTGCGGGACGTAGGACTTTTGCGTCTCCATCTGGCAGATAAAGTAAAATGAAAAAAGGCGCCGGCGATGCCGGCGGCCTTTTTTATTTACAAGCCCTGCTTGTTTCTCTCAATATGTTCAATCTCCGATTCGTTCACTGTGCTTACATGACCAGGGATAGGCAGAATCTTCTGGCTAATTACATCAATGATCCCGTCCGCCTGAGGGAAGAAATACTTTTCAAACTCGTAGGCAGGGGTAATCCAGTTGCGGGAGCCAAATACCACTGGCGGTGCATCCAAATAGTCAAAGGCCATCTCCGCAATATTGGAAGCCATATCCCGCATAACAGAGTTCCTGTCGCAGGCATCGCCAACAATGATAATCCTGCCTGTCTTCTTTACGCTTTCCAGCACCTTTTCATAATTGAAAGGCACGATGGAGCGGGCGTCAATTACCTCTGCGCTAATGCCATACTGCTCCTGCAGCTTCTGAGCCGCCGCCAGTCCACGATACAGAACAGCGCCGATGGTAAGAATCGTTACGTCTGTTCCCACTCGTTTTACATCCGGTTCACCAAAGGGTATTTCATAACTGCCCTGGGGCACGCCGCCTTCATGGAACTGCTCACCGATATCGTAAATTCGCTGGCTTTCAAAGAAGATCACCGGATCGGTGCCGTTCAGCGCGGCGCACATCAGGCCTTTCGCGTCGTATGGAGTTGCAGGGAAGCACACCTTTAGCCCCGGAATATGGGCGGTAAGCGCCGTCCAATCCTGGCTGTGCTGCGCGCCATATTTAGATCCTACCGACACCCGAACTACCACTGGCATTTTCAAAATACCCGCAGACATAGACTGCCACTTAGACAACTGGTTGAAAATCTCATCTCCCGCGCAGCCGATAAAGTCTGCGTACATAAGCTCCACAATCGCCCGGCCTCCGGCCATAGCATAGCCGACGGCAGAGCCGACAATGGCCGCTTCCGATATAGGAGAGTTGAAGAAGCGATGGTAGGGGATCGCTTCGGTAAGTCCACGGTAAACGGCAAAGGCCCCGCCCCAGTCTCGGTTGTCCTCTCCATAGGCAATCAACGTGGGATCCTCATAGAATTTATCTAAAATCGCCTCAAAAATGCCGTCCCGCAGACCAAACTGCTTGATTTTAGGAAGCATATCTCCCTTTTCATCAAAGGCATATCGAACCTTGCCGGCAAGCTGTTTGATACGAGGATTTTCCTCTTTGGGAATCAGCACTTCAGCTTCTCTGTCCGGATCCATAGAAGGTACGGACTGATTGGAAAACATAATAGAGGAAATGATATCCGGCTGACTATCCAAATCCATTCGAGGAGAGATTTCTTCGTCAATAGACATCCGACAAATTTTGGTGATCCGTTTTATGATATCCGATTCGATGGCGTCAAACTCTTCTTCTGTGGCAATGCCGCCCTCTACCATCTTTTTCCGGTACGCGGCGATGGGACAGGCTGCCTTCCACTCTTCAATCTCTTCTTCACTTCTGTAGGTAGACGAGTCGGATGGAGAATGGCCGCTGACGCGATACGTTGCTACCTCCAGCATCGCCGGGCCTTCTCCCTTCAGGAGCAGTTCCTTTTTCCGCTGGGTCGCATCGATTACTGCTAGGGGATCGTATCCGTTCACCTTCTCTGCATGGAGCATATCCGGGCTAAACCCAGCTCCAAGACGGGCGGCGATATCAAAGCCCATAGTCTCGCCTCTCGTCTGTCCGCCCATACCATAGAAGTTGTTGAACACGTTAAAGAGAATGGGCATACCGCCGTCCTCATATTTGCCATCCATGCCCCACAGCTTTCGAATCTGATCCATAGACGCCATGTTAAGCGCCTCCAGCACAGGACCACGGCCCAAAGCGCCGTCGCCGGAATTGGCGATAACGATTCCTTTTTTGTGGTTGCTGCGTTTATATAGGGCCGCACCCAATGCAACCGGCGCTGCGCCGCCTACGATTGCGTTGTTGGGGAAAATGCCGAAAGGAATGAAAAACGCGTGCATAGAGCCGCCAAGGCCCTTATTGAAGCCTGTGGTCCGAGCAAAAATTTCTGCCAAAGCGCCGTACAGAAGAAAGTCTACTGCCAGTTCTTTCACGTCCCCCTGCTTTTCTTGTTTGCCTTCCACCACCCGTAAAATATTTCCACCAAGAAACTCCTGCATAATATCATACAGTTCCGTTTCCGTGAGCTTTTCAATCGAGGAAAGTCCCTTAGCCAGAATTTCACCGTGGCTGCGGTGAGAACCAAAGGTAAAGTCGTTGATATCCAGACAGTATGCCTGACCAACTGCGGACGCCTCCTGTCCGATAGACAAATGCGCCGGGCCGGGATTGTTGTATTCTACCCCGTTATATGCGCTCTTCGTTTTGATATCGTTGAGCATGGTCTCAAATTCCCGGATGATACGCATATCCCGGTATATTCGCATAAAGTCTGCTTTGGTATACAGCTTTTTCTCTTGGGCCAGCGTCTTTTTATACTGACACAGAGGAATTTTATCAAAGGTAAGGGATCCGGATGCAAATGCATCACTGGGGCTGATATATTGATTCTTTGGCATAACGGTTCTATCTCCTTATTTATTTTAATCGATCATAAACATACCTTCCCGTATGACTTCACATACGGTAGGATGCGGGAATACCAGCTTTTGTACGTCGCATACCCGCTGCCGGGCCGCAACTATGGCCGCCGCCCCGTAAATGATTTCCGAAGCGTAGGATCCGATCATATGTACGCCTATGACAGTTTTATGGGCATCGTCCACCACAATTTTGACAATGCCATCGCCACCTTCCACCTCAGCTACATACCGTCCGCTGTACCGTAGGCTGACGGTGTGTTCCGTAGCGGACACGCCCCGCCGCGCGGCGCTTTCTATCGTGTCTCCCACCGTTCCCACTTCTGGCTTTGTGTAAATCGCAGCAGGAATCGCAAGATAATCCACCCGGTCTGATATGCCAAGCATATCAGATACGGCAACTTCTCCCTCCCGATATGCGGTATGAGCCAGCATGCTGCGTCCGTTTACATCCCCTGCCGCCCAGATACCAGGCACAGAGGTTCTGCCTCTCTCATCGCAGACAATCGCGCCCCGATCCAGCAAAACGCCTGCTTTTTCCAGTCCGATGCCTGTGGTACGGGGCCTGCGTCCGGTGCTGACCAGCACCCTGTCGCAATCAATGGAGACAGGTGCGCCGTCTGCTTCACATGTGATGGTCTTTTTGTCCCCACATACAGAAGTGACGCGCGCTTGCATTAAGAAACGAATCCCTTTTTTCTCCAGGTTTTTTTGCAAAACAGCGGATATATCTTTATCGGTAGGCCCGGCAATTTTGTCCAGCATTTCCACTACGGTGACCTGCGTGCCCAAGGTACTGAAGTAAGAGGCCATCTCCAATCCGATCACACCACCGCCGATCACACACAGTTTCTCCGGTACAGTACGCATGTCCAAAATTTCCCGGTTGGTCATGGCAAATCCCGCAGCTACTGCCTCACGCAGTCCCTCTATAGGGGGAACAGCAGCTTCGCTTCCGGTACACACGAGTAATTTTTTCGCCAGATATTCCTCTTCCTCGCACCGTATCCGCAGACCTTCCGGTCCCTTACCGGTAATGTAGCTAAACCCATTCTTCACAGTAACCCTTGCGCCGCGCATTTTTGCACCAACGCCAGACACCAATGTCTTTACTACCTTATCTTTGCGGTCCACAACCTTTTCGTGATCAATAGTCGCTCCACTCACCGTGACGCCGTAGTCCGCGCCGTGAAGGGCGCTCTCATATATTTTTGCAGAATTGAGAAGTGTTTTTGTGGGAATGCAGCCTTCGTTCAGGCACACACCGCCCAAGGCCCGCTCCTCCAAAAGCAGAACCTGCATGCCTCCATGGGCCGCCCGCTCCGCTGCGTTGTATCCCGCCGGACCGCCTCCTAGGATGATCAAATCGTATGTCATGTCCACACCTCCTTACTTTGCAAGCAGCATCTGAAAGTTTTCCAGATTGGTGCAAAGCTCTGCCAAAAATTTCGCTGCAGGCGCACCGTCTACCGCCCGGTGATCAAAGGTGAGGGACAATCCCATAGCTGGATAAACGCTTCCATCTGCCCGCAGGCGATTGGTAATGGTGCATACACCCAAAATTGCCGTCTGAGGGGGATTGATCACAGGCGTAAAGCTTTCGATGCCCAAAGAGCCTAAATTTGTCACTGTAAAGCTTCCGCCGGACATTTCGTCAGGCGACAGTTGTCCGCTGCGCGCCCGCTCGGCCGCACCTTTGGATGCTGCCGCAATCTGAGAAAGTGTCATCGTATCTGCGCCAAACAACGTAGGAACCAAAAGTCCTCTGTCTGTATCCACCGCCAGACCGATATTGGCGTGATGGTAAAGGCGGAAGGTTTCCCCTATCAAATTGGCGTTGATATAAGGGTGTCCCAGCAATGTGCGGGATACCGCATACAGCACCATATCGTTGAGCGTAATTTTGCCAAGTCCCAAAATCTCTGCGTTTTCCTTCAGATGCTTTCTGTATTCCATCACAGCAGTTGCATCAAAGGAGGCATTCAAGGTCAGTTGAGCCATTTCCGTAAGAGATGCACACATTGACCGGGAAATGGCTTTGCGCACACCGGACATAGGCGCTTCCTCGTACAGCCCAAAGTCTGTTCCAGATACATATACCGTATTGTCCGGCTGCGTCTTTACAACCTCCAACGCGGTTCCCTGCGTCACCGTCACCGCTGTATTCCCCTTATATTCTCCTGCCAGATACGCTTCCACATCGGCCACAGTCGAGTGATATCCACTGTCCAGCGCCGCGTCAATATCCCGCTGAATAATTCTGCCATGGGGGCCGGTAGCCGCCACGCGGGTCATATCTACGCCTGTTTGCAGGGCCAACGCCTTTGCACGGGGAGAAATCCGCAGGATGTCGTCTCCCTCCTGCCGTGCAGAATGTGCAGGGGCCTGCGCCAGAGAAGATACGGCCATTGGCATCTCTGGGACCACTTCTTCCTCTTTTGCCTCTGCCACAGGCGCGCCTGTAAAAGCGGAAATGTCCTCTCCTGCCCGGCCGATTATGCAAACGGTATCCAAACAAGGCACAACGTCCCCGTCTGATGCGAGAATCGCAAGCACGGTTCCGGATACGGGACTTTTCTCGTCAAAAGCGGATTTATCTGTCTCATAGGAAAACAGAAGCTCCCCTGCGCTGACCGTATCCCCTACTTTTTTATGCCACGCCGTAATGATACAAGCCTCTACGCTTTGGCCCTGCCGCGGCATAATCACTGGATTTGCCATATTATTTTTTCCTTTCTATGCTGATGTACTTTTTATATATATGCATGTCTGTTTTACGATACCCGCACCTTCACCACGATCTTTTCAAAATCGATAACCTCTCCATCCACGCCGCCGGCGGAATTGTGGGCATCCTGGGGAAACAAAATCGTAAAGGTATCCGGCGTGTTGATCACGTTTGCTTGGGTACCGCCTTCCAAAAGATAAAAATCGTCTGTGTCCTGATACGCATATGTAATGGTAAGACTGTTCACCTCTGCTGTCTTTACAATTTCTCTTCCCGAAAGAGGAATAAAAATGTCAATAAACTTTTTGTGGGCCTCAAAAGGGGCGGCGGAAATATCCCCTGTTTGTACTACTGCCTTTGTATAATAAAAGGCCCCGCATACATCTGTTCTGCCTGTTTCACTTTTTGAAAAATCCGTTTGCATAATAAAATCAATCGCCTGATCCAGATTTGCGCTGATTCCCTTATACTTTTCTATATTGCCAAGTGTGTCGAATATCATATTTGTGACCATTCCTTTCTCTGGATTTGTGCCGCTTTTTATCTTTCAGATTTTGGAATTTTCTCCTATTGCAATTTTGATTATTTTAACACATATGCGCAAATATGTCAACGCAAATTCACATATATTCGTTAATTTTAACAAATATATGTATATTTTTTGTTTCAATAAAAAGGAGAAAACGGACAAAGCCCAAATAAAAAAGAGGAGTGCACTCCTCTTTTTTATTTATGCAATTAAGCGGTCTTTGCAGCAACACGCCGCTCCCGCCTACCAGGAATCTGCGCGCACACGACAGCCGCAAACATCAGGACACAACCAACCCATTCCCGCCCGGTAGGAATTTGATGCAGCACCACAATACCCCCCAGCACCGCAAACACAGATTCAAAACTCATCAACAGAGAGGCAACGGCAGGCGCTGTTCGCTGCTGCCCTAATATCTGCAAGGTATAGCCTACGCCGCTGGATAAAATGCCCACATAAGCAATAGTAACCCATCCGTCCAATATTTGCTGCCAACTGGGAGTCTCAAACAAAAACATTCCAATGCTGGCCAACACGCCGGATACAAAAAACTGTATGCAGGAAAGACGGATTCCATCCAGTCCCGGCGCCAGATGATCGATTACCAAAATATGCAGCGCCCAAAACACCGCTCCCAATAATACGATTCCATCGCTGGGCGCAAAGGAGAATCCGCCGGTGATGCAAAGCAAATACAAGCCGCACAAAGCCACGAGCACACAGGCCCAGATTTTAAGCGTGACCTTTTTGCCTCGAAACAAACCGAACAATGGAACCAGCAATATATAGGTAGCTGTGATAAATCCCGCTTTTCCCCCGGATGTACCAAAGGCAATTCCATACTGCTGCAGCATAGCCGCGGCAAACATAACCACGCCGCAAAGCGTTCCGGCTAAAAAAAGTTTTTTTCTTCCGCTGCCGTTTGGCTGCGGCGTATGGTATTTTTTCCTTCCCCTGCCAGCCAAAAGAAGAACTGGAATAAGGACTGCGCTTCCTACAAAGCTGCGGGCCGCCTGAAAGGTGAGCGGACCCATGTAGTCCATTGCCTCGCTTTGGGCCACAAAAGAGCATCCCCAAATAATGGCGGTTAAAAGCAGCATAATACTGCCCGTAGTCTTTACTCCGGGACGCATCAGCCCCGCACCCGCTTTCTGGCAGGACGCCGCCTGGTACTATCGCACTGCCGGTAATCAAACACAGGCGGAACGGCAGCCGTTTCCCGATTAAAAGAAACCCCGTCTCTAGCTGCTTTCTTTTCTGCAATATCCAGATACAACTCTGTAATGCTCAGTTCTCCTTCACGAATATCCGGAAGGGCTACACCGCCGGCAGCATATAATACAGCTTCCGCCTCTTCAATGTGGTCCAGTCGGATATGGGCTTGGGCCGTATACAATTGTACCCTGCCTACTGTCTGCATAGCGGGAACCATGCCGTCGGCAAGCTCAAGTGCATCCTCATACATCTTTGCGTCAACCAGCAGTTCCATCGTTTCCTTAGCAAGAGATACATCTGTGGGACGCATCCGATAAGCCTTGGCAGCAAGGGTGGCAGCAGCGGCGTGATTTCCCATTTGCCGCTGCACATGCGCCATACCATATACCGCCCAGCAGGAAGGACAGAGAAGCATAGATTTTTCCAGCAAACTGCCCGCTTCCTCCAGACGGTTCATACATAGATAAGTAATACCAAGCTGCAGATGGGCGTACCAGGAGAATCTATCTCCTCCCTCTATTGCAGCTTCCATCATACGTACCCATTCCGTCTGCAGCATCCAGGAAGGTGGTATTTCACCGGGGGCATGTTCCGGGAAAAATCCCCGTTTTAGCAGGCAAATCCAGTCTGCCTGCTCCGGCCCCGGTGTTCCAAAATTCAAATGAGACGCCATGCAGGGCTGGCCCTGCTGCTTTCGGCGCATATTCTCCAAGGCCCCCCAGCCGCTTCCACAAAGAATCATCTCTCCTGTTGCAGCAGAGGTAGCCATTTTTTTGGTATCTGCTAAAATTCGATCCATTTCATCATCGGTAACAATAGCATGCAGCTGCTTGCGCACTTCCGCCTTAGCGCCTTCCCATTCTCCATGGACTTTATCTCCATCGGCCTGCAGTGCGCCGTATGCCTCCAGCCATTCCCAGGTTGTATGGGGCGGCATGGGAATACATTCATATTGCGTATGGGCAAGGCCGGCCTGCAGCTCCACATACCGGTCGGCGCTGCCGTCCTCGGTAAGATACTCCTGCCACCGGTCTCCGCCGGGATTCTGTCCCCAGCAAAACAGCTTCCGACCCTTGAGACGCATAGTAGACGTATGAATTAGGCCATATCCGTCTGCATCTACAGCCGCTTCAAACTTTCTGTTTTTAGGTGGAATATTATAAAAATAATCTCCTGCTGCCGGCACATTGATGGGATAGGTTACGTCGTCTCCGTTATACACCGGAATAGGTGCAAGACTGGTGTTGTTGTCCGCCACATAAGCGCCGTCTGCATCCACAATAATCCGGGTATCCGGAGTTTCCGGTACGGCAATATTGCTCCACCAATACATAGGAACTACATCCGGCAGGGGATTGATAATCCGATTTCGTGCAAACAAAACCCGGGATCCGGCCGGCAGAAAAAAGTCCATTTGCTGCACCACCTGCCGGATACGCTCAAATTCATACATACGCAGCACCGGCGTACCATCGTCCAGCTTTGTTGTAGTAGTAAACATAGGCTCACAGGTATGTACATGATGACCGAACATGCCGCAGTTCCATTCTACACCGCCGGAGGTCCAAGCGTTTCGAAAAGCCAGATTACAAGGCCGCATAACAGGATTTTTATATAAAAGCTCCTTTTGGTTTTCTTTATCAAACAGGGACATCAGCTTCCCGCCCCACTGCGGCAGAAAGGTAGCAATTAAATACTCGTTCTCCAAAACTACGGCCTGCATCTGTGTATCCTGCAGCGGTCGGGTGTACATGTCCTGCATCCGATAGGGGAAGGGGGATGGAACGTGGCCATATCCGATAAACAGCTCATCGTCTTCCGAAAGGCCGGAGTCGCCGTTTCTGTGCCAAAAATTCAGTTTAGACAGCGGCGGCAGAGAAGATTCCCCGTTCATTTGCTGACATGGCATGGTGATTGTAGTGATTTCCAATTTCGTTGGCATATATATGCTATGCTCCTTTGCGCGATACAATATGTGGTCAGTTTACCACACTTTACAGGGGAAAGTCAAGAACAGCGTCGTTTTTGACGGATAGAAATACTATCTTTCCATTAGTCGCTTGCTGCAAACAAAAAAAGCCCTCTTTAGGAGGGCTTTCCTTTTTACATTAACTCAGCAACTCAGCCTGCAGTGGTATCTGCTACTGTAGTATCTGCAGTAGTGTCATCTGCTGTATCTTCTGTCGTTTCATCCGCTACAGTCGTTTCTTCTGCTGTGGTATCGTCAATGGCGTTTGCATCCTCATCTTTATTCTCGCCAAATACCATTCCCCAGAAGCTGCCGAAATCAGAAGCGTCTCCGGTATCCTGCATAATATATACGGAGCAAACCAGCAATACAAAAATAATGGAAACAACGGTAGTCAGAATAGAAAGCTTCTTATTGATCGTCTGCGCTTTGGACTTTCCGAAAAAGGTCTCCGCGCCGCCGGCAATCGTTCCGGACAGGTTGTGCGCCTTACCCTGCTGCAGCAGAACTGCAATTACCAAAAAAACAGCAAATACGATCAGAACAATGCCAATTACAATCTGCGCTGTTGTCATTTTGCTTCTCCTTACCTTTCTATATACAAACAAAAATTATATGTTCAGATAGAACGCCTATGTATTATAGCACGGTGTAGGAAAAAATGCAATAGAAATTTTCTTTTTTCAGAAAATTTCTGGAAATCCCTATTTAAACTGCTCCGACAGCGCCGGGATCACCTGCCGTACCATCCCATACAGCTCCGCATCGCTCATGGTAGTATTTCTGCCTGCTGCATACTGGGCGTCAACCAGCTCTTTGATCTTCATCACTGCACTGCTGCGCTTGCCATAGGTTTTATCAATCCCCTTCTCTTCCAGCTGGGCATTCAACCAGTGCGCAATCCCTGCAAGACCGCTATGCGCGTCAATGGCTACAGACGCCGGCCGATTCAGAATCAACTGTGTGTTGAATATATTATAGATTTCTTCATCCTTGAGCAGGCCGTCTGCGTGGATACCCGCCCGGGTAACATTAAAATCATGCCCCACAAAAGGCGTACGCGGCGGGATCTCATATCCGATCTCATTTTCAAAATACCGTGCAATCTCTGTAATGATGGTAGGATCCATGCCGTCCAGCGTTCCCCGCAGAGACGCATATTCCATCACCATAGCTTCCAGGGGGCAGTTACCGGTACGCTCCCCGATTCCCAGCAAGGAACAGTTGACACTGGATGCACCGTACAGCCACGCCGTAGCCGCATTGGGCACTACTTTATAAAAATCGTTGTGGCCATGCCATTCCAGCATAGATGAGTCGATGCCTGCATAATGCATCAATCCATAAATGATCCCGGAAACGCTCCGCGGCAGAGCGGCGCCGTGATAGGTAACGCCGTAACCCATGGTATCGCAGGCCCGGATTTTTACCGGAATGCCCGCAGCCTCGCCAAGCTTGCGCAATTCGTTTGCAAAAGGCACCACAAAGCCATAGAAATCCGCCCTTGTGATATCTTCAAAATGGCAGCGGGGGCGGATACCCATCTCCAAAATTTCTTGAACCACCCCAAGATATTTGTCCATCGCCTTAGCACGGGTCAGGCCCATTTTATTATAAATATGATAATCGCTGCAGGACACCAGAACGCCGGTTTCCTTGATACCCAGACTTTTTACCAGTTGGAAATCCTGGGTAGACGCCCGGATCCAGCTGGTAATCTCCGGAAACGTATATCCAAGGTCCATGCAGCGTGCCAGGGCCTCTCTGTCCTTTTCCGTATATACAAAAAACTCTGTCTGCCGAATCAGCCCCTTTGGCCCGCCAAGCTTGTGCATCATAGTAAACAGATCCACAATCTGATCCACCGTAAATGGAGCCCGTGACTGCTGTCCGTCTCGGAACGTAGTATCTGTAATCCAGATTTCGTCCGGCATGCTTATCGGTACATATCGATGGTTGAAGGATACCCGGGGGACTGCGTCATAGCTGTATAGCTGCCGGTACAGATACGGGGTTTCCCGGTCCTGCAGGGAATAATGATGCACACTTTGCTCAATCAGGTTGGTTACTTCAGAAAACTCAATCTTACCGTCCCGGTCACCGTTTACATCGTGAAACCGCTTCGTCTTCTTCTTTGTTTCTTTCTGCACGCTCTGCCCTCCGTTCTGTTCTGTGCACTGTAATTTTATATAGTATAATGCATATTTTGCATCGTGTCAATAGCAATCATGCAAATCTGCATAGATTGATTCATAAATATCCCTATTCGTGCAAAAATTATATTTCAATCCTGCAAAATTTCAGAAATTTCCGCAGCAATCTGCTCCGGTAGAAAGCCACACAAGCGAAAGAGACTTTCCAGATCTCCATGAGGCAGAAATCCCTCCACGCAGCGGATATGCACCGGCGGCATTCCCTGCCGGCATGCAAAATCTGCTGCTACTGCTTCTCCCACACCGCCGCTGCGTACACCCTCTTCCAACACATATACAAGAGCAGCGTCCTCGCATAGTGCTGCAATCTTTTCAAATTCCAGTGGCAGCAGACGCAGCAGCTTAACCACACGTACCTTACATGTACCCGCTAACTGTTGGGCAACGATGGCGGCATGGGCGGTAAGACGTCCGTATGTAAGAATCACCACATCTGCTGCGCGGTCCGCATCCGATATAGCAATATCCTGGTCCGCCGGAACAAACCGCGTTCGGTCATAGGAAATTTCTTCTCCCTTCGGATACCGTATCGCACAAAGCCCTTCTCCGGATATACATCGTTCCAGACAGTTTTTCAGCTCCTCATAGGTTTCCGGGGCATATAAAGTAACCCCTGGAATAGAAGAAAGGAGCGACACGTCAAAAACACCCTGATGGGTAATTCCATCTCCGGAAACAATGCCTGCCCGGTCAATGGCAATGACCGCATGAATATTCTGTATAGCCACATCCTCGCACAGCTGGTCGAAAGCACGCTGCAAAAACGTGGAGTATACTGCATATACCGGCACGCTGCCGCCAATAGCAAGGCCTGCCGCAAAGGTTGTGGCCGCTTCTTCCGCAATTCCCATATCAAAAAAACGATTTGGAAACATATATTTAAAATTGGTCAGCCCCGTTCCCTTGTCCATAGCCGCAGTCACCGCCGCAATACGAAGGTTGTCCAGCGCCAGCGCACACAAATGACTGCCGAATACGGAAGAAAACGTGCGTCCAGGCGGCGTACACACTCCCTTTGCCGGATCAAAACCACCTGCAAAGTGGTACTGGGCCGGATGCTCTTCCGCCGGCGCGTAGCCCTTTCCCTTTAAAGTGATCATGTGAATAAGCGTACACCGGTCTTTGGTTTTGGCCTCCCGTAGCAGCAGCTCAATTTTTTTCTCGTCGTTGCCGTCCACAGGCCCCAAATAATACAGCCCCATATTCTCAAATAAATTGGTTTTCATAATATGGCGCTTAAAAAATTCTTTTATATGGTAGGCGCCCATAATCAGCCCCTCTCCAATATAGGGAAGCTTCCGAAGCGCCGTCTGCAGATGCCGCTTGAAGAAAAAATATCTACGTGAGGTGCGCAGCCGGGAAAAATGTCTGGACATGCCCCCCACGTTTTTGGAAATAGACATTTCGTTGTCGTTTAGCAGCACAATCAAACGCACTCCCTCATCCGCACAGCAATTGAGGGTTTCATATACCATTCCGTTGGTAAAAGAGCCATCCCCCACAACCGCTACCGCGTAGCGGTCCGATCCCTCCATTGCCGCTGCACGGGCAATGCCTAAAGCTGCAGGCAGCGCACTACCGCTGTGTCCGGCGGTGAGCACATCGTGAGCGCTTTCTTCTCGGTTGGTAAAACCGGATATGCCCCCAAACTGGCGAATAGTGTCAAAAGCCTCATATCGGCCGGTAAGCAGCTTATGGGCATAAGCCTGATGGCCCACATCAAACAAAATAGCATCCCTAGGGCTGTCAAATACCCGGTGCAGGGCGATGGTAGCTTCCACCATTCCTAAATTAGATGCCAAATGTCCCTCTGTTTCCGACACGCAGGACAAAATTTTCTCCCGGATCTCCGATGCGAGGTCGTTCAGCTGAGCCGGACCCATTCCCTGTAAATCCCTTGGAGAATGGATATTTTCTAGATATTTCATACTTTCCGCGCTCCCGCCTCTTTTGCTGCGCCAATAGCCAGCTGCATGGCTTTTCCGGACGCCAGCCGACGAATCCGTTCTCTGGTCAGACCACTGCGATAATGCTCCGTACAAGTTTGCACCTGTCCTCCCAACGCCGCACTGCAGGCCACAGCAAAGCAAACGGTACCCACAGGCTTTTCCGCAGTGCCCCCATCTGGGCCAGCGATTCCGGTAACCGCCACGGCAATATCACATCCCAGTTTGGCGGCAGCGCCCACAGCCATTTGCGCAGCACAGGGTTCGGATACTGCCCCATGGGTATGTAAGATATCCGGGGACACGCCCAGCACGCCTGCCTTTACGTCGTTAGCGTAGGACACAATTCCCCCCTGTAAAACAGCTGATGCCCCCGGCAGAGCGGTAATTCGCTGACAAATCATGCCACCGGTACAGGATTCTGCTGTACCGAACGTCAAACCCTTTTCCAAAAAAACAGACAGCAGCGTACGCTCCACCACGGCCGCAGCCGCCTCGGGGGTATCCGTACAGGCAAAAATATATTTCCCCGCAGCAGTTTCCCGAACTTTCTCCGCAGTAGCGGCGCACATCGCCTTTGCCTGCGCTTCATTCTCCGCACGGGCTGTAATACGGATGCGCACATCATCTTCTCCTGCATAGGGGGCGATGGTGGGGTTTTTCCCTGCGTCCATCATTTCCCGAAGTATAGACTCCGCCTCTCCTTCCCCAATGCCTGTCAAATGCAGATTTAGCGAATAAAACGTATTGGGCGACAGACGGGAAAGCCACGGCAGTACCGTCTCTTCAAACATCAGTTTTAGCTCATGAGGCGGGCCTGGAAGCAACACGGCGTACTTTCCATTTTGCTGAATGCCGATTCCCGGCGCGGTACCCCAGCTATTTGTAAACACAGTAGCGCCTACGGGCACCAAGCATTGCTTCAAATTGTTTTCTGTAAAGGAACGGCCCTTGGCATGAAAATAAGAAACGATGGCTTCTCTGGTAGGCGCATCCTCCTCCATAGGCAGAGAAAAATATGCTGCGACCGTCTCCTTGGTAATATCATCGCAGGTAGGGCCCAGACCTCCGGTAAGGATTACCAGTCCACTGCGGCTGTATGCTTCCTGCAGCGCCTGTGTCAGGCGGCCAGCGTTGTCTCCCACCACCGTTTGACGATAGAGAGGGATACCCAGCTCAGCCAAACGACGAGCAAGATATGCGGTATTTGTATTGGTAATATCCCCGAGGAGCAATTCTGTTCCTACGGAAATGATTTCAGCAGAAATATAATTTTGCATTCTATATTCACGCTTTCCTGTTTTGGATATTTTTTGGCTGCTTTCACTCATATATATTATACACACAAACACTTACAGAATCAATAGAAAAAACCAGGAGCCATCTGCGTTGACATAGGACAGGGCACTCGGTATAATGGAGGGTAGAAGCAATGATACAAGCAAAGAGGCTGTTGGACTGTCAGACGGGAGACCGCTTCACCGTCTCTCAAATTCGGCTGGAGGAAAGCCTTTGCCATCGGCTGCAGGCACTGGGAATTGTCCCTGGATGCCAGATACATGTTCTTTATAAAAAGCGAATCGGCACCATGGTGATACGCTGCCGGGGAGCGCGATATGCTCTGGGAGCAGGAGCCGCAAAGGGGATTGCAGGGGTAAGGGCTATATGACAATTGCGTTTGCAGGCAATCCCAACTGCGGCAAGACAACCTTATTCAACGCATACACCGGCGCATCGCTGAAGGTGGCAAACTGGCCGGGTGTGACAGTAGAAAAAAAGGAAGGCACATATACCTGTAACGGGCAGCAGCATACGTTGGTAGATCTGCCGGGAATGTATTCTCTTTCGACCTATACGATAGAGGAGCGGGTATCCCGCCAGTTTCTTTTATCCGGGGCGGCAGATGTGGTTATAAACGTAGCGGATGCATCCTGTCTTTCCCGTAGCCTGTATCTTACGCTCCAACTAATAGAGGCGGAACGCCCTGTAGTACTGGCGCTCAATATGATGGACATATTAAAAAAGCGGGGGCAGCGGTTGGATTTAGAGCATCTGTCGCAGCTTTTGGGGATTCCTGTAATTCCTGTCTGTGCCCGCCGGCGGGAGGGCATATCCGCTTTAATAAAAAAGGCCCTTTGTGCAGATACAGTCCAACAAAATCCAGTCCCTCCCTTCTCTCATATACCGGCCGAGGAGCGGTTTGCATGGATTGAATTTGTCGTCGATGCCTGTCTTACCGGCCGCCGCCGCGCAGCCCGCACCGACCGGGCAGACGCCCTGCTGCTCCATCCCCTTTGGGGAACTTGTATCTTTTTTATCATTATGGCTGCGGTATTTCTTGTGACATTTTCGCTGGGTGACTTAGCAAAAGCACCTTTGGAATTTGGACTGGACCGACTGTGTTCTGCTGCAAGACAAGGGCTAGACGCCTTGTGTACCACCCCGTGGCTCATTTCCCTGATCGTAGACGGTATCTTATCTGGTGTAGGCAGCATTCTTACCTTTTTGCCCAATATTATCCTGTTATTTTTTGCCCTGTCCCTTCTGGAGGACAGCGGGTACATGGCCAGGGTAGCATATATTATGGATGGAATTATGGGATCGCTGGGACTATCCGGCAGAGCGTTTCTCCCTATGCTCCTTGGAATGGGCTGTACCGTGCCCGCCGTTATGGCAAGCCGTACCCTGGAAACGCGTCGGGACCGGCTGCGGGTAATTCTGATTACCCCCTTTATGTCCTGCAGCGCGCGTCTGCCGGTTTACATACTTCTTGCCGGTGCATTTTTCGGGAAATATGCTTCCCTCGCCGCCCTGTCTATGTACGGAATCGGTTTGCTTACCGCCGCCGCTATGGCCTGGTTTACGAAAAATGTAGGCAAAAAGGAAAAGCAAGCGCCCCTGGTGCTGGAACTGCCCGACTACAAGGCACCTTCCCCCCGTACGGTCATTTTATATGTTTGGGAGAAAATCCGAGATTATCTCACCCGGGCAGGCACCACGATTTTTCTGGCGTCTATTCTATTATGGATTTTGCTGCATGTAGGGCCCAGCGGTTTTGTTTCTTCCATGGAAAACAGCTTTGCAGCTTGGGTCGGACAAAAAATCGAACCCCTGCTGGTCCCCTGCGGGCTTGGGATGTGGCAAATTGCCGTAGCGCTTATCGCCGGGATCGCTGCAAAGGAAGTGGTGATTTCTTCTTTGGCAGTGCTGCTGGGCATCTCGAATATTTCTTCTGCCGCCGGAATGGATGCGCTTCGGTCTGTTCTGGCAGCTTACGGATTCGGTCCGATAAATGCATACGCCCTGATGGTGTTTGTACTGCTTTATATTCCCTGTGCGGCCGCGCTGGCAACCATTTGCAGCGAAACAAAAAGCCGTCTGTGGACAGCGGGGGCAGCGGCATTGCAGATTGGCGCAGCATGGATCTTGTCTGCGCTGGTCTACCAGATAGGAAGTCTATTTTTATAAAGGAAGGATAAAAATGTATACATATTTCTATAAGGAATGCCCGATAGGACCCCTATGGATCTTTTCTGACGGAGAGGCAATCTGCGCAGTACACCTGGAAAAGGATGGCCCTCGCCCCAGCACCGCGGAAAAACCAGATGATCTATGTCACCGCTGTGCCATGCAGCTACGGGAATATTTTGCAGGAGAGCGAAAAGCCTTCGATTTGCCGCTGAAGCTGCAGGGGACAGACTTTCAAAAAAAGGTGTGGAACGCGCTGCTGCAGATTCCCTACGGCACTACGGTAACCTATGGGGATCTAGCCGCATTAGCGGGCCATCCCAAGGCTGCAAGGGCGGTGGGAACCGCCCTTCGAGGCAATCCCCTTTGGCTGCTTATCCCCTGCCATCGTGTAGTAGGCGCAACAAATCTAGGCGGCTACGGCGGGCCGCAGGGTGCGCCCATCAAACAGTGGCTGTTAAAACTGGAAGGCGCTCTGGGCGAACCAGAAAGGGATTAAGAAATTCACAGTTTGTCCGTTGCAATGCGCAGCACAGCGTGGTATACTTATACTAATTATTTCTACAATCAGAAAGGGAGCGCCTCCCATGAAAATACTCCATACCGGCGATATCCATCTGGACAGCCCCTTTGCAGGACTTTCCCCTGACGCTGCCCGACAGCGGCGCAGCGACCTGCGCGCGGCCTTCTCCGATATGATTGCCTTTGCCCGGCAGCAAGCGGTAGACCTTGTACTAATCGCCGGGGATCTGTTCGATAAAATTTATGTGACTCGAGACACTATCGCGCTGCTGTGCAGAGAATTTGCATCGCTGCATTGTCCGGTGGTTATTGCTCCGGGAAACCACGATCCAGCAGACGATAAAAGCATCTGGAACAAAAAAATTTTTCCGGAAAATGTTTATGTGTTTACCACAGCAGAGCTCTCCTGCTTTTCCTTTGACACACTGCATTGCTGTGTATACGGATACGCGTTTGAAAGTGCTTCTCTGCACATATGCCCTTTAGAAGGACAGGCAGTGAAGGATCCCACAAAAATCAACATTCTGTGTGCGCATGGAGACGCTACCTCCCCCATAAGTACATATGGACCTTTGCCCTCCGGAGCGCTGGAATCCTTTGGCGCAGACTACTGCGCGCTTGGGCATTTCCACAATCCGGAAAACGCCACCGCCGCTTTGACTGTACCAGGAGCGTATTGCGGCTGTCTGGAAGGCCGAGACTTTGGCGAAACAGGCGTCAAAGGTGCTGTTCTGATCACTTTGGAAAAAGAAGGAGAGGGCACCGCGCTGGATTGGAAGCGGATCCGTTTCTGCCGTAAGGTTTACGAACAGCGCACCCTGCAGCTGGACGGCATGGCAGAACAGGCCGATGTGGAATCCGCCCTGCGGGCTCTCCTCCAGGAAACCGGGTTTGGTGCAGACGTTCTGCTCCGGGTCACCCTGACAGGAAGCATCGACCCTAGCTTGTCTATAGATACAGACGCCCTGACAGCAATCGAAAAAAACCTGGCGGCACTAAAAATCCGGGATGCAACTATGCCCACATGGAACGCCCAATTTCTGCAAAATGACCAGGGAATCCGAGGAGAGGTGTACCGGCTGCTGCTGTCAAAATTGGAAGATGCGGACCCGGCAGTACGGGAAACAGGCCGCAGTGCGTTGCGATATGCAATGGCAGCGCTGTCCGGGGAAGAACTTCCTACTCTGTAACAGGCCAGAAAGGCAAATAATGTTATGTATATAAAATCCATTCATATAACTTCCTTCGGTCCTTTGAAGGACAAGGATATTGCGTTGGCTCCTGGGCTGAACGTCTTTGAAGGCGCCAACGAATCCGGTAAAAGCTCTATCGCCATGTTCATCAAGTTTATGCTGTATGGACTGTCCGGCAAAGGAAAAGGCGGTGAACTGCCGGAAAGAAAAAAATATGCCAACTGGGATACGGGATACGCCGCCGGCACAATGATCCTTTCTACCAAGAAGGGGGACTACCGAATCGAACGGGAACTGTATGTGCCCGTAGGAGAGTTGGATCGGGGTAATCTGCATGATAGACTGGTGGTAACGGATCCATTCGGTGAACGGTGCTGTCGGGGAGAAACTCCCGGAGAGGCGCTTCTGGGCATGACAGAGCAGATGTTCTGCAACTCTGTGTTCGTGCGTCAGCTTGCAGACAACAGAATCGATGGTACCGGCATGACGGAAGCCATTGAAAATATTCTTCTTTCCGGAGATGAGGGAATGAATTCCCGAAAGGCTGCTGCTATATTAGATAAAGAACGAAAAACGCTGCTGCACAAGAACGGCGCCGGCGGTCAAATTTATATACTGCGTCAGGAACTGCGCCGTCTGGAGGGAATGCGGGATGAAGAATCCAAAAAAAGCGCCGAGATTATCGCTTTAGAAAGCGCCCTTGCCGACAGCGCAGCGCTGATGGAGCGCCGCAAAAAGGAGGGCAGGCGGCTGGCATCTTACGCACAGGCTTACGACAAGCTACAGCGAAAAGCGCGCTTGGACGCCGCCCTTGCCTGTCAATCAGAAGCTGCCGGGCTGAAAGAACAGCTAGACGCCCTAGCTCCTTATGGAGATATCCGGGAAAAAATGCAGTTGATGGAACGGCTGTCCAATGGACGGCGGGAATGGGAAACCCAGCTGCGCACCATGCGCCGTTCTCTAGCCGCTATCGATGATGCTCTGCCTCCTGAAATGACACCGGAGGAAGAAGAAGCCGCCAGAAACCAACAGCAGGAAGCAGCGACTGCGTGCAAGGGAAGAAAAAGCGCTTTTACCGTATCGCTGATTTTGTTCATTCTGGCAGCTATCAGCGGCTGCGCCGCCTTTTTCCTGCGTACTATAGATACATATCTTTCCATCGGAGCAGTTGGTTTTGCCGGAATTGCAGCGGTTTGCGGTATCGCCGCTTTTGTTCGCAGCCTGTCCCAGCTGGAAAAATATCATGCTATATTGCAGGAATGGGGCGTATCTGATACGGATGCTCTGGGTGACGTGATTGAAGAACGGATTCACCTGTCCAGGCAGCGGATATCCTCTGATTCGGAATACAGCATTTTAGAAACAGAAATTGGTGAGAAAGAAGCGGGGTTAAAAGAAGACACACAAACGCTGCGCACCTGCGCCGCCCTGTTCACCGAAGAGGCACCTGATACGGACATTATGACAGAGGGGGCCATGGCGGCAGCAAAAAAATTGCTGGATCAGCAGGTCCGTCTGCAGGAAGAATACCACACCGCCGCCGGCCGTCTGTCCGCCTTTGCCGATGTGCTGGATCCTGCAATACAGGCTCAAATTACAGACGAAGCCACAGAGGTTCTGTCTACAAAAGCCGGACAAATTGCCGCCGGATATACGCGGGAAGAAGCAGAAAAGGCCCGCGGAAATGCGGACTTTTGCCGCAGCTCTGCAGAGGCACAGCAAACCCGCCACACGGAAATGGAAAAAAAGCTCAGCGCTATGCGGGCGGTATTCGTCCCCCCTGCAGAGCTTGCTGAAAAAACAAACGAACTGCAGCAAGAGCTATTTCTTCTGGAAAAGCGTCACAGCGGTATTACCACCGCTATGGAGACTTTAGAGGCAGCCGGCAACAATTTGCGTCAGGGCATACTTCCCCGGATCGTCAGTGAAGCAGGGGTTTTGCTGGGCATGTTCTCCGGCGGGAAATATCCTACCGTAGGCATCGCAAAAGACTTTTCCATGCATTTAATCACCCAAGATAAAATCCGAGAGTTGGATTATCTCTCCAGAGGGACGCAGGACGCCGCATATATCAGTCTCCGATATGCTTTACTGAACGTGCTTTTCCCAGGCGACCCGCCGCCAGCAGTATTTGACGAAAGCTTTTCCGGAATCGATGCGGACAGGCTTGCTAAAATTTTGACGATGCTTTCCGCTGCAGGAGAGAAAGGGAATCAATCCCTCCTGTTTTCCTGCAGAAAGCTGGAAGGAGAAATCGTGCAGGCGCTGCCGGCAGGCGGCATGGATCAAGTGATTCGCCTGGAAGTACAGAAATGAGACCAGATACGGGAAGGAGGCTGCTTTTATGGATACAGCGTATTTAAAACGGGTGGGCTTGTACATTATCGGTGCCATATTATCCATCTGTCTCGTATTTTATCTGGGTTTTCATTTGTGGAGAACCTTTACCAGAGAGGTGAAAATCCAGCCCGTTTCGGAAACGACGATTGAAAAAACAACGGAAACAGGAGGATACATCTTTCGAAAAGAACAAACCCTTTTATTCTCCACAGCAGGGGATGCAGAAAACAATACTTTGTTTCCCATGGTAAGCGACGGTAAACGCCTTTCAAAAAATGCACAAGCCGCCCGTCTGTATACCGGCAGCAGTATAGATATACGAGCAAAGGTGGCGGAAATTGACCAGAAAATTGCGTTGCTTCAGGAATGTGTCAGCGGAGACGTAAAAAACTTAAAAAGCTCTCAAACCATTGATGCGGAAATCGTGGCCATTCTTTCACAAATCCGTGCGGCCGGAGACAGCGGCAAAACAGCCGATGCCGGCATGCAGCGGGCCGCCTTCTTAGAGGCGGTAAACAAGCGTATGATTCTCTCCGGACTGAGTACGGACTTCGGCAGTGAAATCGCCGCCCTGCAGGCAGAGCGGGATTCCCTTGTGTCTGATCTCGGCTCTTGTCTGGAAGCAGTCGCTACCCCCGTCAGCGGCTATTATTATGCAGACTGCGACGGATATGAAACCGTATTTACAACAGACTTTCTAACGGATGACGCGCTGACCTACCAGGGACTAATGGACAAGCTGCGGTCCACTCCTGTATCGGACAGCAAAGCAGCCGGCAAAATCGTTACCGACAGCGCATGGTTTCTGGTATGCACCTTGGAACGGGAATACCTGGACGTCTATGAAAGTACCGACAGCTGCACCGTATATTTCAGGACCGGTGAAGAATATCGCCTGGACATGGAGGTATACAAAATTTTAGAAGGTGGCGAACGATTTGCTATTATTTTAACCACCAGAGAAATGCCAAGCGGTTTTGATTTTTCCCGAACGCAGACTGTCCGGTTTCCTACCGCGGAATATACCGGCTTTCAAATTCCGGTGTCTGCGGTGCGGGTCGTTGACGGAATCACCGGCGTATATGTGCTGGACGGTTCTACCGTGGCATTCCGGCCAATATCCAGCTTGGTAATCACCGATGGATATTATATTGTAGAGACAAACCCGGATGCAGATCCGCCTGAGGGGTATCAGTGGCTTGCCCAGCATGAAAATTTGATTATAGAAGGCAGAGCGCTGTACCATGGAAAGGTTCTCAGCGGCTGATGGAATAAAGGAAAAGGAGTATGGACATGACCCCGGAAAGAAAATATATAATATCGGAAAATTATAAACGAATCACAGAAAAAATAGAAAACGCAAAGCTGCGGCGGGACAGTTCCATAAAAGGTGGCGTAACTTTGCTGGCCGCTACCAAAACAGTGGATCCGGAGGAAATTCTTTTTGCCATTCATGAACTGGGTTTGCCTGCTGTGGGGGAAAATAAAGTACAGGAATTTATTGCAAAATACGACATGCTGAAAGGGCAAGTGCCTTTGCATATCCTCGGCCACCTGCAAACAAACAAGGTACGGCAGATTGTTGGGAAAGTGGATATGATTGAATCTGTAGATTCCCTGCATTTAGCCGCGGAAATCGGAAAACGCAGCCAGGCTGCCGGAGTTGTAACAGATATTTTGGCGGAAATCAATATCGGACGCGAAGAGAACAAAACGGGAATTCTGCCGGAGGAAGCAGAGTCATTTACAGCGGCGCTGGAGGAAATCCCCGGAATCCGCCTGCGGGGACTGATGACCATGGCGCCAATTTGCAGCAAAAAAGACGAATATTACAAATATTTTTGTAAAACATATGAAATGCACCTTGACATTTTCGGAAAAAAAACGCATAATATAATAGAGTCTGTATTATCTATGGGTATGAGTGACAGTTTTGAAGCTGCCATAGAGGCGGGCGCAACAATGGTCCGCATTGGAAGTGCTATATTCGGGCCGCGGATTTACCTATAACACAGCTAAATACATAGAATAGAAATAAACCGGAGGTTAATTTATGGGCATCGTTGACAATATTAAAAAAAGAATGGGGAGCGCCGAAGACGCTTACGATGACGCTTATAATGACGATGGATACTACTCTGAAAGCTTCGGCTCCTATGAAGAGCCGGAAGAAATGACCGCTTCCGCAGATACTATGGGTAGCGCCTCTGTGAGTACAGGAGCAGGCACAGGACTGAGCGGCATGGGCATGGGCGGCATCAGCTTGTCTGGCAATGGTGGAAGCGCGCTGGAAATGAAGGTTGTCAAACCGGAATCCTTTGACAGCGTGGCACAGATTGCAGACCATCTGCTTTCCAGAAGAACCGTCGTTTTAAACTTAGAAAGCACCAACAAAGAAACCGCTCGCCGTCTTATTGACTTTTTGTCCGGTGTAGCCTATTCCATTGACGGATCGCTGAAGAAAATCGCTACAAACGCATACGTAATCACACCCAATAACGTAGACGTAGGAGATGCAAAGCTTACAAGAAGAGGCGTGCAGACACAGAGTGCACCCCAGGAAAATACCTCCGACGAGTTTGGTGAATATTAATCTAGATACAGAAGCGGCTGCCGCCTCTCGCGCTGGACTTTTCCGCACGGGAGACGGCGCTTGTTCTGTAAAAGGAAAATACAACAGCAAGTAAGGCGAACCTATGACGACTGGAAATCCTCCCTTACCCGGCGGCGTCCGGATTACTGAAGAAGAGCGGCTGCTGATTGCCAGGGGCGCGGAGCTTTCCGCGCGAGCGGAACATTCTGCGGTCGCGTCATCTTTTTTATCGCCCCGGCAGCAGCGGATTTTATTTGATAGTGCACTGCGGGAGAAACGTGCCGGAAAACTCTTTTTCTGGGGCGGCTGCCTTGGAGCGGTCCGGCGCATGGCGATTTACTTGCCTACATGGATTTTGTCCTTTGCAGAAGATGCCCCGCCTGCCTCCCTCGCACAGCTTTTTACCCAGGACAGGGAAATGTATTTTTTGCGTCTTTTAACTGCGGCCGGCATGGAAGATTCAATAGAATACTGCTGCCATGATCCATATGCATCCTTGCCGGAAAAGCGGGAAAAAATCCAGGAGGAGGGCCTGCTGTCTGCTTTTGTGCATCCCTTACTTCTGAAAGGCAGCGGGTTTCGCGCCCTCTCCCACCGCGACTGGTTGGGCTCTCTGATGTCCCTTGGCATAAAACGGGAAATTTTAGGCGACATTGTAATATGGGACGACTTCCACGCTGTGGTGTTCTGTCAGACAAAGGGAGCTTCATATCTTATCAGTGAACTGAAAAAAGCCGGACGGGACGCAGTACGCGCCGTACCTTGCCGCTTGCCGGCTGGCTTTGTACCTCGGCAGCAATATACATCCATCCACGGAACAGTAGCCTCCTCCAGAGCCGACGGCGTTGTACGTATCTTGTGCAACGTATCCAGAGAAGACGCGGCTGCTCTGATTCAGCGAGGTATGGTAGAAGTCAATTATGATTCCATAGAGGAAACAGATAGGCACATGGAGCCAGGAGATATCATATCCGTACGCGGATACGGAAAATTCAGGATCGACGAAATCGGGCGGCCTACCACACGGGGCAGGCTTCATCTTACAGCACAAAAGTATCAATGATATAACGACAGGCAGAAAGGACGCGGCGTTATGAATACAGATTCCACACAAAGATTTACCCTGGTAAAAAAAGGGTACGACCCAGAAGCGGTAGATGTGTATATTGAAAATCTCGGGGCAAAAAATCAGTTTCTCCAGGGACGGATCATGGAACTGGAAAAACGCATCCGTCTGGCGGAAGATCTGATTGAAAGTTTGTCCAGAGCAGAAGACGAATTGCGGCAAAATATTGCGGACTCAAAAAAAGCGGCGGCGTCTATGATTCTGAATGCCAAAGAGCGGGCGGCCGCACTGTTGGACGAGGCCCGGGCAGAATGCGGTAAAATCGTGTCTCAGATGGATGATGAAGTGGCAAACCGTATGCAGGTAATAGACGTGATGCGTACCCAAGCTGCCGATTTTAAGGATCAGCTATTCAATTTATACAGCGGCCACATTGAAATGATTGAAGCCATTGCAAATGCCGCTCAGTCCCCTACGGCTGAACCGGACTACGGCAACCTTGCCGACGCGGTGAGCACCTTTGAAGAAGCTGGAGAACCGGAGGCAGAGGTACCTGTATTTACAGAATATCCTCAAAACAGCATCTTCCCAAAGAGAGAAGAACCTAAAGAAGAAGAAGAAGAAGAAATGGAATCGCCGGCAGATGTACCCATCGCCCAGGAGGAGGCGTCTCCTGTAAAAGAAGAAATAGAAAGCGAACCGCAACACCAAGAGATTTCGGAGGAAGAAGATGACTTCTTCACCAAAGGAGACGAGGAGCCGGAGAAAATCTATTCTTTTGATACAGAAGCTGTTTCTACTACGGCGAAAGAAACGGACTATTATCAGTATCTGCGGGAATTTACAGAAAATAACCACAACGATAAATAATTCCAGAAAGGCATATTTAAAATATGATTTTGTGTCTTGTAATAGCGGCTGTCGCTATATTTCTGGATCAGATAACAAAGCTTCTGGTCGTACAAAATATTAGTGAAGGCGCCTCTGTAGAAGGAATCAGAGGCGTTTTTCGTCTTACCTATATTGAAAATAAAGGAGCCGCCTTCGGCATTTTAGCGGAGCATCGCTGGATCTTTATGATCTTATCTGTAATCGCTATCGCCGCAATTCTGTTTTACCTCTGGCGTGAAAAACCAAGGAGCATCCTGGTGTGTCTGTCCCTTGGCATGATTTTAGGCGGCGGCATCGGCAATATGATTGACCGGATTTTGCGTGGCGCTGTTATTGACTTTGTAGAAGTGAAGCTGATCCACTTTCCTTACATATTCAACATAGCAGATGCTTTTGTGTGTATCGGCTGCGTGTTGCTGATTCTGTATTTGATCCTTTCCGAAGTACAAAACAAGAAAAAACAAAAAAAGCAGCGCAACGCAGAAACAGACGCAGCGTCTTCTGACGGTGAGGCAGACGCATGAGCCTGTGCCAGGAAGAACAAATCGTAGCAGTGGCAGAAGAAGCGGTCGGCAAGCGAGTGGACGTGTTTTTGTCTGCAGCGTTGTCCATGTCTCGCAGCGCCGTCCAGCACCTGCTGGACACAGGTGCGGTGACCAAAGCAGGAGAAAGGGTCTCAAAAAGCCTGCGGGTAGAAGCGGAAGACTCTTTTATTGTCCGCCTGCCTCCGGTGCGGGAGTGCGAGATACAGCCAGAGAATATTCCTCTGGATATTGTATACGAAGACAACGATATCGTGATCGTAAACAAACCGCAAGGGATGGTAGTCCATCCGGCGCCAGGCCATACGGACGGAACACTTGTCTCCGCCCTTTTATATCATACGGGAGACAGCTTGTCTGATATAAACGGAATCATTCGCCCCGGCATCGTCCACCGGATTGACCGGGATACCAGCGGACTGATCGCAGTGGCCAAAAACAATGCCGCGCATCTTTCTCTTGCCGCGCAGCTGGAAGACCACTCTATGTATCGAAGCTACAGCGCTATTCTGCGGGGTAAGATTCCAGAAGGGGGCACGATTGACGCTCCCATCGGCAGACATCGGACGAACCGCAAAAAAATGGCGGTCCTGCAGGCCGGCGGTCGGCGGGCCGTCACCCACTACGAACCAATATGTCCCCTTACAGGGCATACCCTGTGCAGGCTGCGGCTGGAAACAGGACGCACCCACCAAATCCGGGTACATATGGCTTATATCGGGCATCCCGTTCTAGGGGATCCTGTATATGGGGGTGGACAAGCTCCCTTTGAAAAAAAACATCCCGCGCTGTTTCATGGACAGTGCCTGCATGCGGGAGAGCTTTCCTTTGTCCACCCGACGACAGGCCGGCAGGTAACCTTCCGCTGTGATCCCCCCGCAAATTTTACCCGAATCGTGGAGCTATTGGAACAGGAATAAAAACTTGAGAAAGAAAGGAACGGCCATAAAAATGGATCAAACTGCAATTGCGCTGCTTCCCCTTCCTGGAATGGAATGGATGGCTACAGGAATCCTTGCCTATCTGCAAACAGTCTGCAAGGATGTCCCCTGCGAGATTCTGCCGGTAGAACTGCCCCGATTCGCCACAGGCGATGCAAAAGCGGTGCTGCAGAATTCTGTCCGTGGAAAAGATGTGTATATTCTGGTAGACGTAGGCAACTACAGCCAGACTTACGCTATCTTTGATCGGGAAAACAGTATGTCCCCAGACGACCACTTTCAAAATTTGGTGCGCGCTATTTCCGCTATCGGCGGCAAAGCGGACCGGGTAAATGTGATCGCTCCCTTTTTATACAGCGCCCGTCAGGACAGGCGCGTGGCCAGGGAATCTCTGGACTGTGCCGTTGCGCTGCAGCATCTGGAATCCATTGGTGTTTCTAATGTGATGTCTTTTGATCTCCACGACAGCCGCGTACAGAACGCCACTCCCTTTATGGGCTTTGACAATCTGATGCCTACATATCAAACCATTAAAGCCCTATGCAGCAGTTTTACGGATTTGTGCTTCGATGAAGACCATATGGTGGTAGTCAGTCCAGACTTCGGCGGAATTAATCGAAATTTTGCCTATGCAAATGAGCTTGGTATAGACCTTGGCATGTTCTATAAGAGAAGAAATGTAAAAAAAGTGCAGGATGGAAAAAATCCGGTAGAGCTGCACAAATATATTGGACCGGATGTAGCAGGCAAAGACGTCCTGATTATAGACGACATTATCGCTTCAGGGGATTCTATGTTGGATTCCGTCACACGAATCAAAGAATTTGGCGCCAAGCGGGTGTTTGTAGGTGTCACCTTCGGATTTTTCACTGGCGGAACAGAAAGATTTGATGCCGCCTTTAAAAACGGACTTTTGGAAGCTGTATTTGTCACCAACGCGTCCTACCGCAGCCCCGCAGTCACCAGCGCACCCTGGTACAGAGAAGTGGATTTGCTGAAATATATTTCCTTTTACATTTTCTCTGTGCATACCGGCAATTCTGTCTCTACTCTGCTGGATCCCCATACAAAAATTGAAGAGCTGATGCAGGCATATCAGGTCCATAAATAAACGGTTAAATTTATTTTCGCCCCCTCTTGACAAAATCTTTTCTTTGTGATAAGATACATTCGTATATAGAAAGACAGTGACCGGGAATCAGTACCCTGGGCCGTATCCCTTTCAGAGAGCCGTCGGATGGTGAAAGACGGTAGGATGGCAAAGGCGAATTACATCCTGTGAGTTTCGCTCTGAAAAAGTATTTTGCTCTAGTAGGCAGCGACGGGTTGGCATCCGTTAAAGTTGCGCCGAGGTTATACATCGTACATTGTCATTGTGCCGCGGTGTCGTGCCTGTGAGAGGCCCCCTAGGGGCAATTGAGGTGGTACCGCGGTTGATTCGTCCTCATGAAGCTATGCTTCATGAGGACTTTTTATATGTTTTATAAAATGGAGGAAGGAATCCATATGACCATCGTAGATTTACTGGATCGGAACGCAAGGCTGTATCCGGAAGAAGAAGCCCTTGTGGAAATCAATCCGGAAAACCATCCCAGCCGGACCACAACCTGGCGGGAATACAATTTAATCGAAACGGCGGAAGGAGAAAAATACCGCCGCGCCATAACCTGGCGTCAATTTGAACAAAAGGCAAATCAAGCTGCCAATCTGCTCCTTACCAGAGGGATCAAAAGAGGAGACAAAGTAGCCATTCTTCTGATGAATAGTCTGGAATGGCTGCCCATCTATTTTGGTATCTTGAAAACCGGCGCACTTGCCGTTCCTATGAATTATCGTTACACCGCAGAGGAAATTCAATATTGCCTGGAACTGTCCGACTCCACTACCCTGATTTATGGGCCGGAATTTACAGACCGGGTAGCGCAGATTCAGGGAAATGTGCGTGGCCTTTCCACCATTTTCTTTGTGGGGAAGGACATCCCCTCCGGCGCTGAAGATTTCTGTCAGTACCTTACATACTGTTCCAAAACAGCGCCGGCCATTGAACTGAAAGAGGAGGATGAGGCTGCAATCTATTTCTCCTCGGGTACCACAGGCTTTCCCAAAGCAATTCTCCATATACATAAAGCCCTTATCAATTCTGCAAGAACCGAACAGGCCCATCACGGGCAAACCCGCAACGATGTGTTTCTGTGTATCCCCCCTCTTTATCACACTGGCGCAAAAATGCACTGGTTTGGCAGTCTCCTTTCCGGCAGCAGGTCCGTACTGCTTCGGGGGGTCAGCCCGGAATGGATTCTGCAGACGGTGAGCCAGGAAAAGGCGACAATCGTCTGGCTGCTGGTGCCGTGGGCACAGGATATTTTGGATGCCATTGACCGGGGCGAGCTTCAACTGGAAAAATACCGACTGTCCCAGTGGAGACTGATGCATATAGGCGCACAGCCCGTCCCCCCCAGCCTGATCAAACGCTGGATGCAGATTTTCCCGCATCACCAGTACGATACCAACTACGGTCTATCGGAATCCATTGGTCCCGGCTGCGTACATTTAGGAGTCGAAAATATTAGCAAAGTCGGCGCTATTGGCATTCCCGGCTATTTATGGGAAGCAAAGGTTCTGGATAGCACAGGCGGACAAGTCCCTATGGGAGAGGTAGGCGAGCTGTGCGTCCGCGGACCGGGTGTGATGCAGTGCTATTATAAAAATCCTACAGCTACTAAAGAAATCCTACGGGACGGCTGGCTTTGGACTGGGGACATGGCACGGTGCGATGAAGACGGATTTATTTATTTGGTTGACCGCAAAAAAGACGTGATCATCACCGGCGGCGAAAACATTTATCCAGTGCAAATCGAGGATTTTCTGCGCAGTAGCGAAAAAATTAAAGATGCGGCGGTAATTGGCCTGCCAGATGACCGTCTGGGAGAAATTGCAGCTGCCGTAATTGAGTTAAAACCAGGATGTACCGCCACAGAAGCGGAAATTGATATGTTCTGCCAGGAACTCCCTCGGTACAAGCGGCCGCGAAAAATCATTTTTGCCAATATTCCCAGAAACCCTACGGGAAAAATTGAAAAACCAAAGCTGCGCAGTATTTACTGCAGCGGCAGCTTGGTAGAAGCCCAGACCACAAAATAATTTATAATATTCTTCGGAGGGCATATGTTTACGAAAGTATTAACCGCAGCACTGCTGCTAGTTTTCTTTGCTGTTATGACGGGAATCGGTCTGTACTGCCGCCGTCACGCAACAAACGTCAACGGATTTGTACTGGGCGGACGTTCTGTGGGTCCATGGCTGTCCGCCTTTGCGTTCGGCACCTCTTATTTTTCCGCTGTGGTATTTGTAGGATATGCAGGCCAGTTTGGCTGGAATTTCGGCATGGCCTCTACCTGGATCGGGCTTGGAAACGCCTTTATCGGCTCCCTGCTGGCATGGGTGATTCTAGGACGGAGGACCCGAATTATGACCCAGCATCTTTCCACAAAAACCATGCCGGACTTTTTCGGCAAGCGGTTTGACTCCAGCAAGCTGAAAATTGCCGCTTCCTTTATCGTTTTTATTTTTCTGATTCCATACACTGCCTCCCTGTACAATGGCCTTTCCAGCCTGTTTCACATTGCTTTTGACATTCCCTACTGGGTAGTCATAGCCGTTATGGCAGGACTGACCGGCCTGTATGTGATTTTTGGCGGATATATGGCCACCGCTATCAACGATTTTATTCAAGGTATCATTATGCTGGGCGGAATTGTAGCAGTTGTAGCGGCGGTGCTGGCAGACAACGGCGGTCTGAGTCAGTCCATCATATCTCTGTCTCGGGTCCAGACGCCGGAAGCCGGTGCACTGGAAGGCGCATACAGCTCCTTTGTAGGGCCGCAGCCTTTTTACCTGCTGATCGTCGTCCTGCTCACATCCCTCGGCACATGGGGACTTCCGCAAATGGTAGGCAAATTTTACTCTATAAAAAATGAGGACGCTATTAAAAAGGGGACGATTATTTCTACGATATTTGCTGTTATCGTGTCAGGCGGATGTTACTTCCTCGGCGGATTTGGAAGGCTGTACGACAGCCCGGCTTTGTATGACGCGTCCGGCAAGCTTATGACAGACAGCATTATTCCCACGATGCTTTCTAAAATGCCCGGCGTGATTATTGCCGTTGTTATGGTCCTGGTATTGTCTGCGTCCATGTCCACCCTGTCCAGTCTTGTGCTCACTTCCAGTTCTACGCTGACCCTGGATGTAATCCTGCCTATGCGTAAAAAGGAGACAAAAGAAAAAACGCAGCTGCTCGTCCTGCGTCTATTTATTCTATTTTTCATTATTGTTTCTGCAGTGCTGGCAGTCTTGAAAGACACCTTCAACTTCTCCATGATTGCACAAATGATGGGGGTTTCCTGGGGTGCGCTTGCAGGAGCCTTCTTAGCGCCCTTCCTATATGGGCTGTACTGGAAACGAACCACCAAAGCGGCTGTCGCCGTAAGCTTTCTGTTTTCTTCCTGTTTGATGACCGTACAAATGCTCATTTCCATGGGTGTGCTTACTGTGGAAGGAAGCATTCTAGGACTGATTTTCAAAAATTCTCTATACTCCGGGGTATTTGCCATGGTAGGCGGATTGATATTGGTGCCAATAATCAGTCTGCTTTCTCCAAAGCTGGAAGCTAAAAAAGTAAACGCTATGTTCAGTTGTTATGGAGAAGATGTAACCGTAAAGACCACCAAGTCTCTCGGAAACTAAAATCCAAAACAAAGCCCGCGGCGCATGCGCCGCGGGCTTTGTACTTTCCTCTTTGTCATAAGACGAAAGGAGGTTCGTTATCCATATCAGGTACCAAAAAGCCTTCTGTCGGCTCCGGTTCGTCTTCCCCTGCCTCCACAAAGGCGTCACTTAAGCCTTCTGCCGTTTTAAAATAGGGGCCGATGTCTTCCTTCCCTGTATACACATACGTGCAGGAGAAATCCTTGTCTGTAACAATGAGATTGTCGCAGGCAGACACCAGCTCTGGTGTAAGGCTTCCCCCATCCGGAATCTGAAACAAAAGCTGTTCCCGGTTCAAAAAAATATAGCACGTACCAGGAAGTCCCCCTGCAAAAGCCTCATTTGCAAGGGCGCCCATATAACAGTCTGTTTTCTGAAAGCTGAATGCATGCCATAAATTATTCTGATACATCCGCCGGGGCAGGCAAAAAGATTTTGCATCGTAGTATTCCATATCCGGTGCAAAGGCGGAAAGCCACTTAAGCATAAATGGACGAAGCGGCTTATCTGTTATCTCCCGGCACTCTCCGAACACTTCCCGCACCTTTTTTCTTGCAGCTTCTTTTTCCGCCTCGCTGATCTTTTTTGTAAACATCCGCGTCCTCCTTTATTGTCCCTTATGAAAAAGTATACTCGCTGGCCGGTCCCACTTCACCATTTACAAAATCGCAGTATGCGGCACCGTCTGTGGAGATATACCAGTCTCCAAATTCCGTTCTGCATAAAAAGCATAAAAAACCATCATCTGCCTCTACCGTATACCGAACAGCATTGAAAACGTCCCAAGCGCCGTCTTCCTTAGCTGTAATGGTGATTTCCCGAATCCCCTCTTTATATGCCATCGCTAAGTCCTGCACCTGGCCCGCCTCGTCCATATATGGGCCTGGTGCATAGGTTCCTTCCTTCCATTCCACGATACGATACATCCCGAGGCACTGCAAATCTATATACCAAGAAGCATCCGGTAAATACGCAATATGAACGCCGCTACCGCTCATACCCGTTCCCACCGTAAAGCCGCCAACACTTTTTTCTCCGCCTATCGTAGCAGGTCCTTTTGCCGGCACGATGGCAGCATCCCCCGTAAGGGCTGCAGCAATCGCCGCTGCCACGGAATCTGCGTCAATTATTTCCTGGGAAATGGGCTCCAACTCCAGTGCATCTGTAAACCGATAGGTAGATTGCACCGTTCCAAACGCTTCCGTCTGAAATATACTGCTGACTGTTCCTACCTCTGGATCCGGCTGCGGATTCTTGATCAGGCGATATCTTCCGCACACCTGATACATCCCTGTCTGCTCACTCCAAAGCCACAGATTATAGCAAGACTGCCCCTGCTCCTGGCTGTACACTGTCTGCAGGTCTGCATATCCGTCCCCGTTTACATCTGTCTGGATTAAATTTTCCATAGCATCGGATACGGTCGTATCATAGGATAGCTTTTGCAGCACATCCCCCTCTCCTGTATCATCCCAGAGGGTTATGCTTCCCTTATCCAAGGAATATAGGAGCTTGACCTCTGACGATACATAAAAGGAACCATCATACTCAATACGATTGTGCCAATCTGTAGTCCCAGTAGATTTCTCTGTTTGAACGGCAGATTTCTCCTTGTCACAGGAAACCGCCAACGGCAGGATCAGCAAAATGCAAAGTCCCACTGCAATCTTTTTAAGTTTCATAAATACGCTCCATACAGAAAGAAAGCGGACACTTCTCAGGTCCGCTTTCGCATAGATATCCATTTTTTACATGCAAAAACGTCCTTGCCAAGATGCAAGCTTGCCTTTGCCCGTTTATGCCTCTTCCGACGCTGCAGCATCCTCTTGCGCATCTGCGCAGTCAACAGCATCGCACTCATCACAAATGCTGCATCCAGGTGCAAAATCCTCATCGCAGCTGCACAGCGGGTCAAATTCATCTCCGAAGCAATCCTGACAGCAGGTATCACAGTCGCCGCAGTCAAAAGAGATGCGGAAATATTTTTTGAAAAATTTATAGAGCAATGCTGCTACAGAGACAATTAGCAGCGCAACTCCTGCAGATATAGCGATAATCTTAATCACGCTTACGCGTTTTTCTTCATTCTTTCTCATTGTTATAACCATGTCCTTCCCTGCGATCTCGCCGGACCGCATCTATTCTCCGGTATATGTATAGTATAACACAAAACCAGCAAAATGCAATACGATTTATTGATTATTTTTTCATGGCTGCAAAAGCGTCCGCGCACAGACAGCGTCTGCCAACGCCTCCAAAATCACGCCTTTTGTCTCATCTGATGTTTCTCCTGCTGCTGCAGACACAAGAATCCGCAGACTTTTCAACCCGCCGATACGGCCTAGGGCCTTATATACGGTACGGCGCACCTGTTCGTCATAGTTTTCAGAAAGGTGCTTTTGCAGCAGTGCAATATCTCCCGCTGCCGCTGCTTCTTCAATGCGTTTATGTATTACTTCGTCTATCAATGTATCCATGAAAAGCTCCACAATCTTACCAATTGGTAGTCTATTTGGAAAAGTCTATTTACCCTTCCAATAGCATACTACCATTTATTTATGAAATCTGTAAGTATTGATTGTGAACTTTAGCGATTGTTTTCGTGAATGAATTAATTTTTTTAGTAAAGATGTAAAAAACCGGCAAACTTTGCCGGTTTTTCTTCCTGATTTCTTATCCATCCACAAGACGGACGCTGATCTCTCCGGAATGCAGCGTCTTAGAGGAACCGTCTGCACATCGCACCACCAAACCGCCGTCATTGTCAATCGCCTGTGCTATCGCTGGGTAAGAATGCTCCCCCTGTATACACAAAATTTCTCTGCCAAGTACCAGAGACGCAGCCCGGTATTCCTCCATCCAGGCACGCTTTGAAAGCTGTCCGATAAAGCCGCATAGCGTTTCTACTACGGCTGCACACAAAGCACACCGACGCACACTGTCCGCACCCAAGGATCCTGCAACTGCCGCCACTTCTTTCGGAAAATCCGCTGTGGCGCAGTTGATACCAATACCCACAACAATTTGCTGCGCTCGGCTATTTTCCAGGCTGGTGACTGCCTCTGTCAAAATACCGCAGATTTTCTTGCCTTCCAAAAAAATATCGTTTACCCACTTGATCTGGGGTTCCTTTCCGGTTAAACGGCGTATCGCCCGGACTACGGAAACAGCCGCAGCTCCGGTGATCCCCACCGCATCCGCCAGTGACGCAGACGCGGTAAAAACAAAACTCATATAGATACCGGTACCTAGCGGGGAATAAAAGCTGCGTCCCAATCGACCTCTGCCAGCGGTTTGCTGTTCAGCGGTAATTAGAAGCATTTTTCCATCGGCAAGCCCGTCCACTGCCAACAGTCGTTTGGCTTCATTGTTGGTAGAATCCAATGTATCATAAGAAAGAATGGATAGCTGTTCCCGCAAGTTGGGAGAAAGGCACGCGCCGATTCCCGCCGCGGTAAGCCGGTCTGTATCCTCTGCAAGGGCATAGCCCAGCTTTGTTACCCCTTGGATATCATATCCCTGGCTGCGCAAGGCAGTAATCGCTTTCCACACTGCAGCTCTGGAAACCTGCACCTGCGCGGCCAGAAACTCCCCGGATACATAACCCCCTCGATTTTCTTCTAAAATTTCTAAAATCTTTTCTTTTGCAGACATAGGTGCTCTCTTTCTATGTAAGTACAGTGCTTATTTTTCAAGAATCCGTTCACACAAATCGTCCGCTGCCTCCGCTGCCTCCTGTACCTGATCAAAGCTGCGCTGCTTATCTCTGTTCCAGGTATTTTCCATAACATACGGCAGCCGCTGCCGGATTTTCATTTGTTCATCGGCAAGCCCTGCCTCCAACGTGGGAAACGCTTTTTCCACCGTATCTCCCCATGCGTGGAGCTGTCCCCCTAAAACTGCGTTTGTGGGATAAATTCGGGTAGTATTTTGGTAGTATGCGGAGTGTTCTGAAATAGATCCAAAGGAATATACATCCCAATTATAACATTCCCGCGTGCCATAGTACCAAGTAGGCGTTACAATATAATTGGGGATCCAAGAGCAGTTGATAATGGAAAATCCGCTTTCGAGAAGGGACCGGGCTGACTGGAAGCTGCCGTCCCATACCATAACGGTAACATCCTTGGGTATCATGTCATTCACATACTTGGAAAAGCCCTCCCACACAATGGGCTTTTTACCACAATCCAGCACCGCCTGGGCCATTTTCGAAATAAAGTGGCCCAAATACTGGAGCATAACATATTCCCTGCCTGGAATACCTGGTGCTTCATTTTCTTCTTTATATCCCAAAGAGCGGCCATACTGGATGCACTCGTCGCAATCCAGCCACCAGCCCATACGTCCTTCATCGCCGCCGATATGGATATACTGAGATTCAGGAAATAGCAGGCACAGTTCCCGATATAAGCTCTGCATAGCTTCGATGGTGCTTTCATGGAAACAAACAATGCCCTTGTCCCCAAAAACCGCAGGGTATTTCTGCTGCAGATATGTAGCATGACCGGGCGCGTCAATTTCCGGCACGATTTCCACATCTCTAGACCAGGCATAGGCACGCAGCGTTTCAATTTCTTCATAGGTATAGCATCTGTCTGGACTGGTAGCCTCCGGAAACACCTTGGAAGGCAGCGTATATGCCTCGTCGTCGGAAAAATGAAGCTGCAGATATTTCACCTTATACAGCCAGCACATGTCTATATATTCTAAAAGCAGCGGCAGAGCATGGCGGCTGCGGGCGCAGTCAATCATCAGCCCCCTATAGGAAGTATCGGGCTGATCCCACACGGTACCTACCGGTACCTGCAGCTTGTCCTGCACATTCCTAGCCATTTGCAGCAAAGTGGCAAGGCCATAACGGATACCTTCTCCGTCCGCCGCACACAAAAAAATCCTTCCGTCCGCTTCGGCTTTCAGTTTATATTCCCCGGGTGCATAAGACATATCCGTAACAAGATAAATTCCTTCCGCATCCGCTGCGGGAAAAGTCTCCAGGACAACTTCCAGTTGTAAACCTTTTTTTACATAGTCACAAAAGATTTCAGCCTGCTTTTTATAGTCACCAAAAAAAAGCTTCGGTGCAAAGCAGTATTCAGATTCTTCTCCGCAAAAGCCCTTGGGAGAGGGGATTACTTTTGTAAGCATTGCCATTGTTTTGATCCTTCCAAACTATTGTAAATACATAATTATCTCGGTTCATTCTATCATAGGCGTGTCCTTCTGTCAATTGGTCCTGGATATATTGTATATTTTTAATAAAATGTAAATATCCTTACATTTATTTGTTTCTATATCCAAGCAATCCACAGCCTGTGGAAAAGTCTGTGGAAATGTATCCCCAAAAGGGCTTTTTACTGCTGCAGGTTGTTGAAAACTGTTTGGAAATGCAAGAGGAAAAACCTTGTCCATTTTATTCCATAAAAAAACTATACAAAAAAACCACTGCAGGCTGCCCCGGCGGGGTCAGCAGTCTGCAGCAGCTTTGTCAAATGACTTTACGGGACGAACCCGTACAAATGTAGTATATGCCAAAATACTGCGTATGATACGGGCACCCTTGCTTCTTTTTCATTTTGCTCGAGACTCACAATAAATGCACCGGTATACGCGGCTCTGTGGATCATCCAGCCGAAACGTGTGCGGAAGCTCCTGTTCTACAGAAGTGATGCAGCGGGGGTTCTTGCATCGAATCACACCGGTGATCTGCTGGGGCAGCTTTAAATGGATCCGCCGGGCTACATCCCCATCTCGGATTGTACTCACCGTTACACCTGGATCCACATATCCAATCACATTTAAATCCAGCGGCGCCTCCCCATCAATTTTTATAATATCCTTACGATCCATTTTCAGGCTGTAGGCGTTGGTAATAATTGCAACGGGACATTCCAGCTCGTTGAGCTTCAAAATCCGATACAGCTCCATCCCACGCCCTGCTGTAATATGATCCAGTACTGTTCCATTTTTTATAGGATTGACCAGCATCTCTATTTTCTCCCTTCCCTGTCTCATTGGATTTCCAAAAGCATGAGCATAAGCGCCATACGGATAAACTTGCCATTTAGAGCCTGCCGGAAATAGCACGCCCGCGGATCATCGTCCACCTCTACGGAAATTTCATTGACTCTGGGCAGCGGATGGAGGATAGACATATCCGCTTTCGCCTCCGCAAGCTTTTCCGGTGTGAGAATATAGCTGTCCTTCAGCCGGATATAATCCGCTTCGTTGAAAAACCGTTCTTTCTGCACCCGGGTCATATACAGAATATCCAGCTTGGGAATCGCCTCTTCCAAATCCTTTGTTTCTGTGAAGGTGACGTTTTCCAGTGCGCTCAGTTTATTCTGCATATATTCCGGCAGACGCAGCTCATCGGGAGAGATCAGCACAATCCGGATTCCGCTGTACCGAGAAAGGGCCTCTATCAGGGAGTGTACGGTCCGACCGAATTTCAAATCCCCGCAAAAGCCTACGGTGAGATCCTGTAGCCGGCCTTTTTCCCGATATATGGTAAGCAAATCGGTAAGAGTCTGGGTTGGATGGTTATGGCCGCCGTCTCCCGCATTGATAATGGGCACCTGGCTTTTTACAGACGCCACCAACGGCGCCCCTTCCTTGGGATGGCGCATAGCGATAATGTCCGCATAGCAATTCACCGTTCGGATGGTATCGGCAACACTTTCTCCCTTAGCAACGGACGAGCTGCTTGCTTCTGAAAAACCCAGCACATTGCCCCCTAGCTCATACATAGCCGCCTCAAAGGACAGTCGGGTACGAGTGGACGGCTCAAAAAACAGGGTGGCAAGCTTTTTGCCCTTACACTTTTCCCGATACGCCTCCGGGCGGGCAATAATATCCTGTGCAGTATGGATCAAATTGTCGATTTCTTTGGTGGAAAGGTCTAAAATTCCGATGAGACTTTTCATACAACGCTCCCTTTCTATGCTCTTCTTTTACTTCTTCATCCAGCTCTCATCGGAGGGGTTGTCCCGGAATTGCAGCAAGCGCGCAATATCCCCCATGGCAATATAGCCGTTTTCTCCAGCAGCCTGGGCCACAGCGTCAAAGCAAGTAAGGCTGTGGTTTTCCACTTGTGCCGCCTGCAGTCTGTCCAGTCCCTTCTGCATGCCATATGTAAAGATGCTAACCACGCCCAACACCTGTGCGCCGGCCTCACGCAGGGCCTCCACTACATCAATTACACTGCCGCCGGTAGAAATCAAATCTTCAATGACCACCACCTTCTGGCCTGCTTCCAGCTTGCCCTCAATCCGGTTTTGCCGGCCATGATCCTTGTTGCCTCCCCGTACATATCCCATGGGAAGCTCCAGCATATGGGCTGCAATGGCCGCATGGGCGATACCCGCTGTGCTGGTCCCCATGAGCACCTCCGCATCCGGATAATGGTCTTTCACTGCCTGGGCTATGGCACTTTCTACAAGGGTGCGTACAGCAGGGGCCGTCAGAATCAGCCGGTTATCACAGTAAACGGGGCTTTTAATGCCGCTGGCCCAAGTAAACGGCTCATGGGGACGGAAAAACACGGCCTTAATATCCAACAGCGCCTTTGCAATCTGCATTTCTGTATTCATAATTCAAATTTCCTTTCTCTCAGTCACAAAATTCTGCCACACATCGCTTGTATGCAGCTACGGGATCCTCTGCCGCCGTGATGGGGCGGCCCACCACAATATAGTCGCTGCCTATCTCTTTTGCCCGCTCCGGCGTGGTCACTCTAGACTGGTCGCCCTTATCTCCATCTGCAAAACGAACGCCAGGGGTTACGGTGAGAAACGTAGAGCCGCAGCGCGCTTTGACCATGCCTGCTTCCAGAGGAGAACAAACTACCCCGTCCAGACCGGCCGTCTGCGCATTTTTCGCATAGGAGCAAACAACCTCTTCAATAGGCTCGTGGATATGCAGATCCCGCTCCATCACTTCCTGGCTGGTAGAGGTGAGCTGTGTGACTGCAAGGAGAATTGGACGCGGACCACCGCCGGAGGAAAGTCCTCGAAGGGCCCCCTCCATCATGGGGATAGCCCCTGCAGCATGCAGGTTGCACATATCTACTCCAAGTCGGGACAGAACTGCCATAGCCTTTTCCACTGTGTTGGGAATATCATGAAGCTTGAGATCCAGAAAAATCTTGTGTCCCCGCTCCTTCGTTATACGAATGATATCTGGCCCTGCAGCGTAAAACAGCTCCATGCCAATTTTTACAAAGGGCCGCCGTGCTTCTCCGGCAAACCGATCCAAAAATGCAGTATACGCAGCCGCGCCTGCAAAGTCACATGCAACAATTACGTCTTTTCCCATAATGTTTCTACCTTTCTTATTATTATCGATTCAATGTGCCCCACCAATGAGCTCGGAAAGGGACTGGATTCCATAGTGTTCTGCCCTCCCCGGCAAATCCTGAATGATATCCCGGCACGCCCAAGGGTTCACCAAGTTGGCGGCACCCACCTGAACTGCAGCGGCACCCGCCAGCATCATCTCAATTACATCGTCCGCCGTAGACACTCCACCCATACCAATAATGGGGATTTGTACCGCCTCGTATACCTGATACACCATCCGCAGTGCCACCGGAAAAATAGCCGGGCCGGAAAATCCCCCCATCTTATTGGCGATCACTGGCTTTTTCCGTTTCAAATCGATCCGCATCCCCAAAAGGGTGTTGATCAGCGCAAGCCCATCGGCGCCCGCGTCCTCACAGGCCTTTGCAATGGACACAATGTCTGTTACGTTAGGGGTGAGCTTGATGTACACCGGCTTTTTTGTGACTGCCTTCACAGCCTTTGTCACGGCTGCAGCCGCAGCCGGATCCGTTCCAAAGCTGATCCCACCTCCATGGACATTCGGACAGCTGACGTTGACTTCAATAATTCCCACCTGCTCCGCCGCATCCATCCGCGCTGCGCAGGCGGCATATTCTTCGATAGAAAACCCGCTGATGTTAGCGATCACAGGCTTCCCAAAGTGTGCAGCCAGGCGCGGCAGTTCTTCTGCGACCACCTTCTCCACTCCAGGATTCTGCAGACCTACTGAATTGATTAGCCCTGCAGTACATTCTGCGATACGAGGTGTGGGATTGCCGAAACGGGGTTCCTGTGTCGTTCCCTTAACAGAGATAGAACCCAATATATTCAAGTCATACAGCGGGGCAAATTCTTCCCCAAATCCGAAAGTTCCGCTGGCCGGGATTACCGGGTTATCCAGCACTATACCGGACAGCGTCGTTTGCAGGTTTACCACTGAATCTCCTCCTTTTCCAGCACCGGACCGTCTTTGCAGATCCGTTTTGTGCCGTATTTTGTCTTGCAGCTACAACCCATGCAGGCGCCAAAGCCACAGCCCATTCGCTCTTCAAAGCTGAACTGACCACCGCCGGGCAGAGCGTCATATACAGCCTGCAGCATAGGCTCCGGTCCGCAGGAAAAAGTATAATCCGGAGCAGGCAGCGCTGAAAGAGCTGCCGTAACGAATCCCTTTGTACCCAGACTGCCGTCTGCCGTAGTAATCACTACAGGAATCCCCGCGTCTGTAAATTTCTGCTGCAGAATTACCTCCGCTGCCGTGTTGAAGCCCAGAATAGCTGTTACCTTTCTGCCGGAATCCCGCAGGGCTTTCGCCGTCCAATACATAGGAGGCGCGCCAGCCCCCCCGCCGATTACCAGGGTATTCTCGCCGGCCTTATGGATATCGAATCCGTTTCCAAGTCCTGTAAGCATGTCCAGTGTCTCTCCTGCGTTCATACCGGCCAAAACCGCAGTGCCCCGGCCCACTGCTTTATAGATCACCCGTAAAACACCCGCAGCTGCATCCACATCATGGACAGACAGAGGCCGGCGCAGATAAAATCCATCCAGGGCGATATTTACAAACTGACCTGGCTTTGTTATAGCGCTGATATCGCCTTCCAAAGCCATCTCATACATGTCCGGCGCAATTTGTATATTTTCTTTGATATAGAATATACCTTGTTTCATAATAAATTCCTTTCTATTACAATGTCTGCGGCATCGTATCGACTTCTGGATCCCGCCAGGCGATTCGTCCGTCGCATACGGTAAGCAGGCACCGGCCCCACACCTGCGTACCCGCGAAAGGTGTGGCACGGCCCATGGTCAGAAACGTATCCGGGTCTATCGTGTACGCCACATCTAAATCAAACACAGTGAAGTCCGCCCATACTCCCGGACGTATGTCGCACGCTCCCAATCCAAACCGACGGCAGGGGTTACCGCTTAGCAACTGCACCAGCCGCTCCAATGGTAAAATTCCAGTCCTTACAAGGTGGGTGTATAGTACAGGAAAAGCCGTTTCCAGCCCGACCACGCCCATCAGACTGCCTGCTAAACCCTTTCCCTTTTCCTCTGCCGTGTGGGGCGCATGATCCGTAGCAATCATATCAATGGTGCCGTCCAAAATTCCCTGAATAAGAGCCTCCCGATCCGCCCTGCTTCGCAGGGGCGGATTCATTTTGAATCTGCCGTCCTCCTGGATATCTTCATCGCACAAGACAAGATAATGGGGAGCCGTCTCACAGGTCACGTTTACGCCCCTCTCCTTTGCCTGTCGGATCAGCGCTACACTCTGGGCGCAGGAAATATGACAGACATGATAGGCGCAGCCAGTTTTCTCCGCCAGCGCCAGATCCCGCTGAATCGGGCCCCATTCTGACTGGGAGCAGATTCCTTTATGTCCGTGGGCCGCAGCGTAAACGCCATCGTGTATGTATCCGCCATGGAGCAAAGACTCATCCTCACAGTGCGCCGCAATAATTTTGTCGAGGCCCGCCGCTTTTTCCATAGCGGCTTCCATCCTTCCAGCAGACTGTACGCCCCGCCCATCATCGGAAAAGGCCACAGCCTTTTCCATCTCTTCCATGGGAGTCAGCGTCTCACCCTTCTGCCCTGCCGTAATCGCCCCATAGGGATACACGCGAATTTTTGCATCCTTTTCTATAATGGAAAGCTGCGTATCCAAATGTGTACAGCTGTCCGGAACAGGATGTAAATTAGGCATAGCGCATACCCGGGTATACCCGCCTCTGGCTGCAGCTGCCGTACCGGAGGAGATCGTTTCTTTATAAGAAAATCCGGGCTCTCTGAGATGCACATGCACATCAGCAAACCCGGGGAAAATACAATATTTCGCTGCATCCACAACAAAATCGGGACGGAGAAAAGGGTCGGAAACCATTTTGTCCGACAGAAACAGATCTTCGGATGTCATACGGCCGTTTTTATAAATGGTCGCATTTTTAAATACAATTTTCACGCCGTTCTCCTATCAAAAACAGTACAATTTTCATTCCTTACACATTGTACAATAAAAAATGACCTTGCCCGGCAAGATCATCCCGCATAAAACAAAACCACAAACTTCTTTGCGGCATGCTTCTTATGAAAAATCTTGACGGTATCTCTGTACCTGCTTAAAGATTCTTATAATAAGATAGCATATTGAAGGTTGCTTGTCAAGAGGGGAGATAGATTTTCTTCCTTTTTCTGAGGGAGAAAAATGGGAACAAGAACATTCCTTTTCCGCATGGAAAAGAAAGCTCCCCCTTTGTCAGCTAACGCTGACACATCCCTGCTTATAAAGCAGGAACAATTCCCACGGCGGCCCCCATAGTTCCCCGAATACCGCCAGTGGCCCTATGTGAGTGGTATAGCTCCGGAGCGCACTGGGTACACGCTCCGCAAACATCTACCTGCACTGCGCCTGCCTCCAGCAGCAGTTCCCGATTCATGCCGGCAATATCCGCATACAGCCCCCCGTCCCGTTCCTGCACATAACGTCCGGCAAAATCCGTACCCCGCAAGCCTTTCACTTTATCCCGCATTTCCTCACCTACCTGATAGCAGCAAGCGTGAATGCAGGCCCCCACGGCAGCACATATCTTTACAGCACCCATATTCCGCAGCATAGCTACCGCCTTTGTTCCAATTCCGGCAGCAGTACCGCGCCAGCCCGCATGTACTGCTCCGACCAGCGGTGCGCCGCTCTCTGTCTTCCCCGCAAGCAGTACCGGAGCACAGTCTGCCACCCGCACCAAAAGGGTAATCCCCGGCTGGTCTGTAACAAATCCATCGCAGGGGAAAGGCACATCTTTCACGGTTCCCTCCCCTGCGTTCTCCCTGGTTACGTATCGGATCCGGTCCGAGTGAATCTGCGGCGTACACACCACTTCGTCAGGCAGTCCTGCATAGGTACAAAAAAGGCGGATGTTCTCCAGCACCGTCTCTTCTTCATCTCCCCGAAAAAAACCCACATTCATAGAAGTCGTATGCGGCAGGGTACTGACGCCTCCCCTTCTGGTCGAAAAGCCATGAGCAACCTCAGGGATATCCAATATATCCGATTTCCATATATAGCGATCCCGATAAAACATAGCGCGCTCCATTCACAAATCCATCAGTATATAACGATAAAATAGAAAGGGAACATTTTCATGTTCCCCTCAAAAATTATACCACCAAATCGGACAGGGCGTTGTACAGATCCTCGTCAGATTCCAAATATACCTCTGACCACTCCATGGTATAAATGGCACCCAAAAGACTTTTTCCACTTACCTTGAAATCGGTATTGTCTGTCAGAATCACTCTGCCCTTGGCCTTGGTAGCCACCGCTACCAGTTTACTTACATCAGACATGGTGTCAATACGTATTTTAATTCTGTTCATCGCTTTGACCATACCTTTCTTAATATAAAATAGGGTTGCACATCCAGTCTCAGCCGTCCTCTTACATCGTATGCAAACGAACTATGGGATATGTATTAAACCAGAACTTCTCCGTAGCATTCGCCAAACGCACATGCCGCATTTGCTTCATCGGTATCAATGTGCATGGCAGGTGCAAATTTTTCGCTTACGCGAACCACCACATCGCCCAAAATAGTGCTTCTGTCTGCGTTTGCAATTTTTACAGATACAATCTGCTTATCCTCCACGCCAAAATCCTTTGCATTTTCCGGGGTAAAGTGGATATGCCGCTTGGCTGCAATCACACCTTCAGTAAGCTCCACCTCGCCGCAGGGGCCTACCAGCTTACAGGGGGCGCTGCCGGCAACGTCTCCGCTTTCCCGGATTGGCGCTGCAATACCCAGCGTGCGGGCGTCTGTCAGGGAGATCTCCACCTGAGACGCCTTTCTTGCCGGTCCGAGAATGATCACATTGGGAATAGACTTTTTCGGTCCTACCACAGTGACCCGTTCCTCGCAGGCAAACTGGCCGGGCTGGCTCAGTTCCTTTTTTAAAGTAAGCGCGGCGCCTTCTCCAAAAAGGATGGCAATGTGTTCTTCTGTCAGATGTACGTGACGCGCACTGGTCTCCACCAAAACTTTCTTTTCCATAGTTTATAAACTCCTATATTTTCAATGAAATGAAATTCTGCAAATATTGTAGCACAGCCCCATGCAAAATGCAACAGGCAACTACGTCTTTCCCGGCCTTTTCTGCATCCCTGCCCACAACAGGACAATTACTTGTCCGGGAACACCGATTACAAACAAAAGCCAAAGATTGCGGGACAGGCATGTAAGATATACCGAACCGAGAAATGTCCACATCAGCAGGGATATATAGAGATAATTTCGCCGCTGCTTTCCCCAAATGGAGTTAAACACCAGCGCTACAATCAGACTTGCAGGAACCGCCCAAACAAAGGAAAGCCACATCGGCCCTTCTACTGGGGAAAAGGTCATAAACACAAACACCGCCGTGGCAATCAGCCAAACTAAGGCAACGGAAAGAAGGGCTATAATCAGATGCTGGCGCCGCCGGCCGGCGGTTGGGGAAATGGGAAGCTGCTGCGTACCATGCTCCGCCTGCAGAAGATAATCTACCGTAACGCCAAACAAGGATGCGATAGCAAGCAACACACCGGCGTCCGGCATGGACGCGCCGCTTTCCCATTTCGATACAGCCTTATCGGAATACTGCAGCTTCTGGGCCAGCGCAAGCTGTGTATATCCTGCATTTTTACGTAAAGCGGCAATATTTGCAGCGACAATCTGCCGAATATCTTCCACGACCGCTCCCCCCTTCCAATCCCAAAATTCTGTACGTTGTTATTTTATCATAGTCCTGAAGTTTCGTCAATAATACCGCAAAACCCCTGTTACGAAAGGAACTCTACCGGCGGTAGAGTTCCTCTTTCCATCTATCTACCTTCCCGCTGATTAGGTAGGGTGACTTTTGGGAAAACTTGTGGTACATTCGAATCAGGCCGGGGATGCTTCCCCTGCCGCAGGAGGTACATGATGCAAACACAAAGCTCACAAAATCGGAATTACGACGTATATGCCGGCGCAATACGCCTGCGGCGCGCCATACGGCGGCGGCGCAAATGTGCAGATATATTGGCAAAAATCATCCGAGTGCTTACCACTGCGCCCATTCTGTCCCTTGCGCTGTTCACGCTTTTGTTTTTCATCGGCGGTGTGTTTACCACGCCCGTCGAATTTGCCGTAACGATTGCACTGTTTACCATACTTCCGCTCACTGCATATCCACTGCAGAAAATCCTTCCTGCCTTTCGCAGCCGAGGAAGAGACGGACAGCGCACGCTTGCGATGATTATGGCCAACATGGGATATTTGCTTAGTATGGTATACGCAATGATCGCAGGCGTTGGAAGCAGTCTGCTTACCCTATATTTGACCTATCTCTTTTCCGGTGCTGCCCTGTTGATTATAAACAAGGCCTTTGGATTTCATGCAAGCGGCCATGCTTGCGGACTGTGCGGCCCGGCAGCAGCGATGGTTTACTTTACCGGATGGCCCAGTCTGATTGCAGGCGCAGTATTATTCGGACTGTGCCTGTGGGGAAGTCTCCACATGGGGCGGCACACGGTACCCCAATTTTTTGCAGGCAGCGCAATTTCTATAGTGATATTCTTGAGCCTGGCCGCCGTGCTGCTATGATAGTAAGTATGAAAGTAACAATAAAAGTAAAAAGGGGAGAAAGATCTCCCCTTTTTTAAAGCAAAACTTTTTCTGCCGTTGCCTGTATCACACACAGACACAAAATATCGATTGCCTGCACCAATTCCTCATATGACGGAAAAGTTGGCGCAATACGCAAATGCACATCTGCCGGGTCCTTCCCATATGGATAGGTAGCGCCTACCTCAGTAAGCTTCACGCCAGCATCCGATGCAAGGGCATACACCCGCTTGGCACACCCCTCTTTTACCACCAAATCGATAAAATACCCGCCTTTTGGCTCTGTCCACTGAGCGATGCCTGTGAGCTTCTCCTGGAAGCTGCGGATTACCGCTTCGAATTTTGGCCGCACAATGGCTGCATGCTGACGCATAATTTTCCGTACGCCTTCAGCATTCTGCAAAAACCGTACATGGCGCAGCTGATTGAGCTTATCTGGGCCAATAGTCTGGGCGGAAAGATACGGTTTTATTTGTTTTATATTGTTGTCGCTTGCCGCAAACAAAGCAAGTCCTGCCCCGGAGTATGTAATTTTCGATGTAGATGCAAAATAGAAAATTTGGTCCTCTTTACCGTATTTCTTTGCGCAAGCAAAAATATCGGCTAAAGGCACTATTTCGTCATACAACTCATGAACGGCATATGCGTTGTCCCAAAAAACGCGGAAATCATCTGCCGCACACTGCAGCGCTGCTATACGCTCCACGACTGCATCGGAATAGGTATAGCCCTGCGGATTGGAGAACTTGGGTACGCACCAAATACCTTTGATACTGCTGTCCGCAGCCACCAGCCGCTCTACTGTGTCCATGTCCGGACCGTCCGGCGTCATTTCCACCGGAATCATTTCGATCCCCATGGTCTGGCAGATGGTAAAGTGGCGGTCATATCCAGGGCTGGGACACAGAAATTTGATTTTTTCCTGTCTTCCCCACGGCTCTTTTCCGCCGTATACACCAAATAACATCGCTCTGGACACCGTATCGTACATCAAATTAAGGGAAGCATTCCCGCCTATAATCATATTTTCCGCCGGGATCCCCAGCAGAGAAGAAAACAATGCGCGGGCCTCCGGCAAGCCTTCCAACCCACCATAGTTTCTGCAATCTGTTCCATCTATAGACTGACAGGAATCCCCCTTTACCATTTCCAGCATAGGACTGGAAAGCTCCAATTGTTCCCGACTGGGCTTGCCTCGGGTCAAATCTAAGGATACGCCCCTTCCTTTCCACTGGGCAAGCTTCTCCTTAGCATCATCCAGACACGCCTGTAGTTCTTCCCGTTTCATTTCTTCCATTTTATTCATCACAGCTACTTCCTTACATCCGTGTTTTTGCATTTTATAAAGGTTAAAATTTCATAAATGTATACAACATTTCGTATTATACGCCAAAAAATGAAAAATTTCAAGTGTTTTTCTTCAAAAATAATTTTTGATATATTCTCCACAACATTTTATGCAAATGGAGATATATTTGCTACACAAAAGGGACAATTTTGCCATAGGAAAGTACAGAAAAAGCGCTCCTGGCTAAAAGCCAGAAACGCTTTTTTCGTGCTCTAATGAATGCTTTACAGAGTGCGTCTTTTACGATATAGGACCACGGCAGCCGCTATGCCGCCTGCCACAACAATTACGCCGGCAACTAGTACAATGTAGAATACAGTATGCCCCGCCTTGTCGGAATCCTTTTCTTCAGACGTTTGTGTGCTTCCAATATCGTCTTCACTGTCCATTTCATCAGAATCTGCACCATGAAGCGCACCTATAGCATTTTGAAGATCCAGTGTTGCCTCATCAACCTCCTGCTGCGATACATGCAAGTCATCGAACACCTGCTGGGCCACAGACAGCGCCTTTTTCATCTCTCGATAGCTTTCGGCCGTGTAATCCTGTTCTTCTAAAGAAACAGCCATTTTTATTGCTTCTTCCAGTCCGGATTTATCTACGGTGAAAGTGCCGGTCTCTTCCGTGTCCCCAGCCGTGTTTGTATTTGCTCCGTTTCCATAGACTGGCTTGGAAGAAGGCTTAGTGCTGCCGATGGATGAACCCGGATTTCCGGAAGGAGTATTCGTGTTATTAGAAGAATTGGAATTATCAAAAACGTCTCCCGGATTTCCAGCCGGGGGAGTGGTGCCGCCTGCATTAGAAGACGAGGACGTGCCCGTTTCGTTCTTCCCCAAAATAACAGAATTGCCTGTTATATCAGAAAGTGTTTCCTCTGCATACGCTCCATTAACTGTCTTCAGGGAATTTTCTATGAAAAACACCTGCGCCTGTCCATCTATACCCGTTACAGATAAGGTTCCAAGGGTAAGGGAGTCGTCTTCAAAAAGATTTTTTGTTCCTGCAATATACAAAGTCAAGGTCTTTGTATCCTTGCGGAGACGAAAGTCCCGGAAGGTTCCTTTGATGGAATCTGCAAATTGAAACTGAATCTGCGCATTTTCCAGATCCTGAGAGCCTATCGAAATTCCAAGACTTAATTGCAACGAGGTAATATCCTTTTGCACAGCATTGAAAATTTCTACAGAGACAGCAGCATCCTGTTTGGATGCGCTGAGCTTCACCTCACCTTTTCCCGCGGCATGAATTTGCAGCGGGAAAAGGGCGAAGGAGAATACCAGCAGCATGGCAATGCTGACTATTCTTTTTTTCATATACTTCTCCTTTACCGACTAACTTTACGATTTTGTAAATTGAATGTATGGAAGCTCCTCCGGCACTGTCAAGAACATAGTGTCCGCAACCAAGCGCTGGCCCTGGTTGGTGAGGGCGTCGTTAACCCGGTAAAGTTCCGCTCTGACCTGCGTCAGATCAGCTCCGTCCTCAGGTGTAATCCAGTAAATCCATACGCCGTCAGAAGTCTCTCCAAGATCGCCGCTGGCCGGCACATCGGCCAGAATAATCTGCTCAGCTTTCAAGGAAGCGCCATCTTCGTGCAAACCGCCCACAATATTTCCAGCCTGATCGTAAAGCATAACCACATTGTATGCCGGGTTTCCTTTAAACGCACCGGTAAAGATCATCGAACCGGCAGGGATTTTTTGGGTTTCGTCTGTTCCGTATACATAGTCTTCCTTTAATATACCAATAGAAGGCTGCCCCTCGCTGGTATCGGAAAACTCCACATCGTCGCCAGTGGTTCCCAAAACGTCCAGTTCAGAAATAGTAAGCTCTGTTCCGCTCTGACCTTTGGCAACAATTCGCAGATAAGACGCTTCATAGCTTGCGTTCCATGGGTTTTCCGGGTCTGCGTTCGGGAAGAGAACCCGCTTTACCTGCTCCTGGGAATCAAAGGTTCCACTGGCCAGCGTGCGCCACTGGGTTCCATCATCGCTGATCTGGATTTCATAATCCGTTATAGCGGTACCGGATTTTACCGTATATTTGAGGCCTGTAACAGTAAGCGCGCGATGGAAGTGCAAAATCACTTCAGGATCACTGCCATCACTTGTCTTTCCGGTAAAGGCAGTTTCTGCATCCTGGTCAATTACCTTACTGATTTCCTTTTCAGAAGGTTCACACGGATCCTGGGGCGTATTGGCTTCCACTGTGTTTACAAGGTTGGTCGATACGCTCCAATTGGATTTGTCCAGGCTGCCATCGTGTGCAATTTTAACGGATTCTATGGTTTTCACATTGGAACGGTTCAAATATTTGTCCACAACCGCCACTTTATAGGTAACCACCCGATTGTTGATGGTGGAGAAGTGATCCACAAAGGTATTTTCTGTGGTAAAACCGATTACTTCTTCTATTTCTTCACCGCCAGCAATGACAGAACGACGGATTTCATATCCCAAAACTGCCTCAGGATCAACACCTTCGCTGTTCAGCGTCAGCGTTACCTGATTTTGCAGCTGTTCGTCCACTGTCACTGTAACATCGCCAACTACATCCTTGCCGCCGACAGATTTTTCTTCCTTCTGTGCTGCATTCTCAATGGAATATACACGGGATTCGTCATTGACATAGTAAATGGCACGGGTTTCTTCCGGGAACTGAGATGCATATGCTATCGTATCCTCATCCGGAATCATACCCCAGCGCACAAAGAACTCCAGCAGATTTTTCTCTGCTGCCGCACAGGCCAGGCGCATCAGCTTCTGATCCACTGTGCCGGTAAGCGTGAGCTCCACGCCGTTTTCCTGCGCCATAGGCGCCCGGGATGTGTCGCGTGCATAGGTATCTACTCTTGCAAAGAACAGGTTGGCAAGCTGCTCATTATAATCGTCATAGGTTTTAAAGTTATATCCGGAGTCATAGGCCAGATGAAGCTGCCAGTACATCGCAAGCTGGGTAAACACATTACCGGGATATCCTGTCGTACCGGAGGTCACTTTCTTATAAACATTGTTATAAGAGAACCGGACACTGTCATTTGTATCCTTTGCCTGGGCAAGCACGGCGAAGTAGTTATTGGTAACTTCAGCGATTGCATAGCTGCCCTGGTTGATGTTGTGCCCGATTTCGTGTGCGATACCCCAACCGAAATACCGGCCGCTGACATATTTTCCATTTTCATCGCTGACAACGGGAACTCCTGTCATCATGCCCGAAGCAGACCCCCATTCAATACCGATATGGTTGCCGGCAGCATACATAAAGGCGCCTGCAAACATTCTCTGGTACCGGATATTTAGATGTTGGGCAGGGAGTTTATCCTTTGCAGACGCAGCGGAATCGTTTAGTCCCTTATGCTGATAGAACAGATGCATCATGTCGCCCATAGCATCCATGGATGCTATCAGATTCTGCGCGCGTTCATCGACTGTTCCGCTTTTCACTCCGCTCAAAACCTGCTGAGCAGGCAGGGAAAGCAGCATTTTGTCCAGCATAATATCCGTTGCTCCGAGGATACAATTCTGGGGATCATATGCGTAATGAACCGTATCTGCGGTTTGTGACGCATGGCGCTCCTCGTGCAGTGTGCTGATAGAAGCAACATATTGATCCAGTGCTTCTATATATTCGGCTGCACGAGCCAGACGTTCCTCGTTGTCGGTTACGCCGTACAAATCCAATTTGGGAACTTCTGTTCCGCCGCTGACACGGACCGCATACAAATCGTTGGCGTTGTTGCCGGTGTACTGGATATACAGCGCGCCGCCCGATTCCACGTCCAGGGTTTGAATCTGAGGAATGCTCACCTCATTGCGTCCCACTTTCAGCGTCGTCACCGATCTGAACATAGCGCCGGCCTCTGCGTGATATTGGGTTGCAACAAGCTGCAAATTGGTGTTTTCCCCAATTTTCTTCGTGTTATGGCCAACATAAATTATCAGCTGTTCTCCTGCATAAGCAGTAACACCAAGGGGCTGCCAAGAGTTCAGTCCGGAGAAGCCCAGGCGGGAACCGTCTTTCATGGCGGTAATACCCGTATGGATCACAACACTTTCGCCCAAGCCGCTGTTTTGCAGAATTTCCCGTGCTGTATCCAACTCCAACTGCAAAATCTGATGGTCCGGATGCAGCTCGCCGTTATTTTTGGTATCCAGGCGTGCCTGCAGTTCGTCGAGCGTGCTCTCTGTTACCGTATCCTTCAGTATTGTATGCATTTCGTCCTGATACAAAGCCTTAATATCGTTTTCCAGGCTGTCGTAATAGTAGAAATGCACTTCTGAAATGATAACCTTCCGAATATAGCTGTTGGTTCTTCCGATTCCAAAACGGATTTCATCGGTGTTCACCGGCTCATCCCACTTAACCGTGTAATACCGGCGGCCATTATCGGAGGTTCGCGCCGTGATAGAAGGTTTAGAAACCGTTTTTAGCTGTCCGTCCTCCATGTCTTTGTAGTACACACAGACATTGCCGTACCAGCCCAAATTGTCCTCCAGCTCCTGGAAGCTGAAAGAATTGATCATATAGGCGTCGTCAAATACAACGCGAACGCCTTTCGTTGTGCCAGGGTAGCTCCCGCCGTCATCCCAGTCGTCTACCTGCAGATAAGAGCCGTGATCTTTATCAACCAAGCCCCATGCTGTCTTTGTTTCTGCCTGATCCAGCGGGCTGTCCTTCATTTCGCCCCGGTATTGGAAAATCTCTTGAATATGCGCACTCTTTTCCCCGGTTCCGTTTGAGGTGTTGATCAGCTTGTATTCCGGCAGCTTTGCAGGATTGATATCCACGGTCTCCATTGCGGAAACAATGGAGGGACCGCTCTCTCCAAGCTCGTTCACGCCTGTCACATAGACTTGATACTTAGTCTTGTTTTTCAAATCAGCAATCGTATAGCTGTTTGTTTGAATGCCGGCCACTTTTATGTATTCGCCGCTTTCATATTCCCGGTAATACAGGTTATATGAATCGGTATCATCCATATCCTTCCAGCTCGCAGAAAGGCTTAAATAAGCGCCTCGCAAAGAAAGGTTATCCGGAGCGTCTGGTCTCTTATCCGGTTTGGGTGTGACTTGAATCTCCTTGGAATATCCGCTTTCCCAGTCGCCATTGACAGACTGTACCTGAATACTGTATGTCTCTCCATTTACCAAATCATTATTGGAAATAGCGGTCACTTCCAGCGTATTCGTGGATACAGACTTCACTTCTTTAGCAAATCCTTTTTTGGTGTTGCCAGAAATCAGAACTTCATAACCGGTAACATTGTTGCATGGACTCCATGTAACAGTAAACGCAGCGCTTCCAGGCTTTGCTGTTACATTTTCCGGAATATCCATGGTCGGAGGCGGAATGCGCGTGTCCATGTCGTTCAAAAATTCCACTTTGGAGATTTCCGCCAGATTGTTGTTCTTTTCCATCTTATTGATGGTAAGCGTCACTTTTTTAACAGCAACCTTTTCGCCGAAATCCACAACCAAAGTTCCGTCCGCTTCTTTATTCACCTGTACATTGGAAGCGAGCAAAAACTGGGTTCCCTCTTGTATAGGAAGATCGACTGGAACTTCTTCCCCATTTTTATCTATATAAATTACTTGAACAATGCCGTTTACAATGGAGTCATTCCCGGTTTTCAGGGAGAGTCCTTCCATTTTTGTATTTTGCACCGACTTGGAAAAGTCAAAATTCAAAACCACAGGCGCTTCCTTGGAAATTTCACTTCCGCTTGCAGGTGCCAGTGTTACGCTGCCGTCTCCACTCATCAGGTTTTCCAATGTACCTGTGGTGGAAGTGTGCGGGTCTTTTTCCAGGGAAATCAGGGAAGAAGAAATCGTTGGCTTTACAGTAGCGGCAAGGTCCCTGTCTTCCTTCATACTTGCCGTCAGCATCTGCAGGTCTGCTAATGTCACTACGCCGTCGCCATTGAGGTCGCGCCGGCTGTTCTGATCCATGGAACTTACCAGCAGCTTTGCGTCCACAGCATCGACCTTTGCATTTCCATCCAGATCGCCTGCAAGCAGAACGCCCGGATGCACATCATTTTTCTGATAGGTATACCCCGCAAGAAATCCGTTGCTGACATTTAGCTTATAAGTATAGCCCTCCTCTACGTCAACAGTCTGCGTAAAGGTGCGATACCCGTCGCTTTCTGCCGTCAGGGTATATCTTCCTCCGGCAAGATTTTCAAACTTAGCCGTCCGCTGGGATGTTTCTCCCGTCCCATTGGACAGAGCGATTGTCTGGTTCCCGATGGTGGTACCACTTTCCTTAGAAAGCGTTACATTAAAGGAAACCATTCCTTTTACCGGAATGGCCTGTCCCAGCGAGACTTCAATTGCTCCGTTTCCAGCAATTGTCTCTGAAACGGCCATACCTTCATCACTGAATGCGGAAATTGGCAGCCCGGCTGACATCAGTAAAACTGCTGCAAGCAGGCTTGCTATGGTACGTTTCATGATACTATCACCTCTTCATTTTTACTTCGTTTTCATAAGCCAACGCCACTATTCGATGTAATTATAATGGATAATGCTGGATCATGCAACCGATTTTCAAAATAAAAAATTTATTTTGTCGAAATATTTTTTTGTGCAAATTGCTTAAATGCCGTGCATTTTGCAAAAAACCAGCAATTCCGGGCACGCATCATGCTATATCACTTTAGAACATTACATTGCTACAAGTATAAAATGTATACGAAGCCCAAATATGTTGGTGACCATAATAAACAAATTTTGCTGGCGATTCTCGTATATATTTTGTGAAATTCCTTCTACCATTTGCCGGTCGAAAGGTGTATAATAGATTATAATGGGGTAAATTGGAATAAAATTATGAATTGAGGAATATAATGGCAAATAAAGGAAAGAAAATTGTAATACTTGGCGCAGGCAATGTCGGCGCTTCCATCGCATATACGCTTACAGTGCAGGGGCTGGCGTCTGAGATTGTTCTCATTGACGTAAATTACGACAAGGCAAAGGGAGAAGCCATGGACATCATCCAAGGCACCGCCTTCTGTCCGCCGGTCAATATTTATGCGGGGCAATACGAAAATGCCAAAGATGCCGATATCGTGATCGTCACCGTAGGCGCCGCAAGAAAGCCTGGACAGTCTCGGATCGACCTTGCCCAAGGAAATGTGAATATTGTCAAACAGGTGATGCCGCAGGTCATTCCCTATGCGCCAAACGCTGTGTATGTTGTGGTGAGCAATCCTGTAGATATTATTACATACGCAATTATAAAAACATCCGGACTGAAAACCTCTCAGGTAATCGGTTCCGGCACAACGCTGGACTCTGCCCGTCTGCGCTCCCGTCTGGCGGAGCATGTGGGGCTGAATCCGAAAAACGTCCACGCATATGTGCTGGGTGAACACGGAGACTCTTCCGTGATTCCCTGGTCGCTGGCTACCATCGGCGGTATTCCCATGGACAAATACTGCCTGGAAATCTGCAGTGAGCATAACCGCTGCGGCAAAGCGGAGCTTTTGGAAATAGAAGACGACGTGCGTACCGCCGGCGCGAAGGTTATCGCAAACAAAGGCGCCACCTATTACGCAATTTCCTTGGCAGTTTCCCGTATTTGTGCCTGCATCATCCGGGACACCGACTCTGTGCTGACAGTATCCAGTCTGATAGAAGGCCAATATGGACTGAGCGATGTATGCTTGAGTATTCCCTTTGTGGTAGGCGCACATGGCATTTCCCAGTCTATCGTATCCCCCCTGACGGCGCCGGAGCAAAAACAAATTGAACAGAGTGCCGCTGCCCTGCGTTCTGTCATCGACTCACTGGAAATTTAAGAGACGAGAAAAGACCCTTTCACGAAGAATTATTTATATATTTAAGGAGAATAAAAAATGGATTACGCAAAAGAATCGCTGAAAAAACATGCCGATTGGAAAGGCAAAATTGAAGTGGTCTGCCGCGCCCCCCTGGAAACCCGGGACGATTTGTCTCTGGCATATACCCCCGGCGTTGCTCAGCCCTGCCTGGAAATTCAAAAGGATGTAGAGCAAAGCTACAACCTGACGCGCCGGGCAAATCTGGTAGCAGTTGTAACAGACGGCACCGCTGTTTTGGGGCTTGGAGACATCGGACCGGAAGCCGGCATGCCCGTAATGGAAGGCAAGTGCGCCCTGTTTAAAGCTTTTGGAGACGTAGACGCGTTTCCTCTGTGCGTGCGCTCCAAGGATGTAGATGAAATTGTAAAAACCGTACAGTTGATTGCTGGCAGCTTTGGCGGTGTAAACCTAGAGGATATCTCTGCGCCCCGTTGTTTTGAAATTGAGCGCAGACTGAAAGAATGCTGCGATATTCCCATTTTCCACGACGACCAGCATGGTACTGCTGTGGTAACGCTGGCTGCTATGATCAATGCGCTGAAGCTGTGCGGCAAAAAGCTGGAGGATATCACGGTTGTTACAAGCGGCGCCGGCGCTGCCGGGATCGCCATCATCCGACTGCTGATCTCCATGGGTCTGAAAAATGTGATTCTGTGCGACCGTCAGGGTGCTATCTACAAGGGACGGGAAGGCCTCAATAAAGAAAAAGAAGAAATGGCTGAAATCACCAATCTGCAATGCAAAAAGGGCACGCTGGCAGAAGTGCTGGTTGGCGCGGACGTATTCATCGGCGTATCTGCGCCGGGCTGCGTAACTGCAGAAATGGTAGCTAGTATGAATGAGAATCCTATCCTGTTCCCCATGGCCAATCCCACACCGGAAATCATGCCGGACATCGCAAAAGAAGCAGGCGCTGCGATTGTAGGCACAGGCCGCAGCGACTTCCCCAACCAGATCAACAACGTGCTGGCGTTCCCAGGTATTTTCCGAGGCGCGCTGGATGTTCGTGCATCTGATATCAACGATGCAATGAAGATTGCCGCCGCGTATGCCATTGCAAACAGTATTCCAGAAAGCGAACTGAGAGCGGATTATATCATTCCTTCCGCGCTGGATAAGTCTGTAAGCACCGCTGTAGCCAAGGCGGTTGCTAAAGCTGCGCGGGACAGCGGTGTTGCAAGAATATAAGGGAAAATCGCAGACCCTTTATTTTGCTGCAAACGAAGCTGTAAAAAAGCCTTTCCTGGGAGGGAAAGGCTTTTTTATTGCATTTTTATTCTTTTGTAAAAACAAATTTACGCTGCAAAATGTAGCTAAGGGGATACAGCACAAGCTCCGCCAAAATTTTTGCCACTGCCAATGGAATAGGCAGCGCAACATTGCATACCCATAAAAATCCGTAGTTCAAAAGCAACAGCGCAACGGCAACGATATAATACTTCACAATGCTTGTTCTGGTTCCCTGAGCAAAAACAAATCTGCGGTTTAAATGATAATTGCAAAGGGAGCTTACCACCCTAGCACCCACCACGCTGACCAGCAGCGACAGGGATTCACCCAGTCCCCTTGTCAAGTACCGTACCAAAAGAACCAGCAGGTAATCGATTACAAACGCCGCAAGGGAAGAGGAGACAAATTTGAGGATCACTCCATAAATTTTGATGGAATCTCGAATTGGGTGAAAGTGAGAACCACTGTTGTTGTTTTCATATACCGTCTGAATGGGAATTTCCCGGAACTGCGCCTTCTTTTTCGCACAGTATAGCAGCATATTCATTTCATACTCGTAGCGCTGGCCCTCAATGTCCAGCATTTCCGGAATCCACTGACTTCCAAACGCACGCAGTCCTGTCTGGGTATCATAAACCTTTGCTCCGGAGGATATACGAAATACAAAGCGGGTAAGCGTATTTCCAAACCGACTTCTTGCCGGAACCTTCCCTACAAATTCTCTGGAACCTAAAACCAGCGCGTCCGGCTCTTTCAAAAGGGCGTCCCCCACCCGAACAATGTCCCGTACAAGATGCTGTCCATCTGCGTCTGCAGTGATGACCCCTGTACATTCTTTATGCTCCGCTATATATGCAAACGCCGTTTTCAGCGCCGCCCCTTTGCCTTGATTGACATCATGCCGCAGCATCGTGACCTGCTCCGGAAGTTTTTCAAAAATAGAAGCATATGCTTCTCCGCTGCCGTCATCTACCACCAAAACGCCGTATTCTGTATGTTCCAAAATTCCGGCTACCACCTGGAGCATACCCTCTTCCGGCTTATACGCCGGAATAACAACCATGATCATCGGCCTGTCCCTTCACAATTCTCTTTATATTATGTAATATATTATACACTATTGAAAAGACAGGTGCAATAGTGTATAATAAAATAGTATGTTTTGAAACCAAGCCACGAATATGAAAGGGTAATAAAGGTAAAAAATGACGGTTTTCTATATAATATTGCTGATTTTATCCTTTCTAGGATATATGCTGTTTTTATCACGCAGGGCAAATGTTGCAACGGAATTTATTCCAATTCTTACCGTCTCCGGTATAATCTGTCTGTTATTCGTAGCAGGCTTGCTGAATATTCTTCCACACACAGCGTGGGTGATCCTTTTTGGGGGACTTGCCGCACTGGCGGACGGGCTTGTACGGCTTGTACGGTCTGGCCGAATCGCCGCCGCGGGGAAGCTGGTGACGCCTGGAACAATTTTATTTTTTCTTTGCATTTGCTTCTGTGCCGTTCTATTCCAAAATGCGAGACTGGTGCACTACGACAATTTCTCTCACTGGGGCTTGATTGTTAAGCAGATGGTGCAGGACGATCAAATGCCGAACTTTACAAATACCTACATTACTTTTCAGTCGTATCCGCCAGGTAGCGCTCTGTTTTTATACTATATTTCCAAATTTACAGGGTATCGCGAAAGTATCGTAATTTTTACGCAGACGGCAATGACAGCTGCATCCATTCTTCCTATATTTGCTTTTCTTCCCAAAACGAATACAGAAAATGAAAAAAGCTTTATTCCAAAGGTACTGTGTACGTTTCTTTCCCTTACAGGAACCTTTCTGCTGATTCTGACCTGTAATGTGGATATATATTCCCTTCTGGTAGATACCCTTCTGCCTGCTATGGCGGCAGGTATGGTAGCAATTGCCCTCTACTGCTGGGAGCATCCGGCAAAAGCCGCACTGCTTACACTGCCTGTTTCCATAGCGACATTACTAATAAAAAATACGGGATTATTTTTTGTTCTGATTCAATTTATTCTTCTTTTGTGTCTTTATTGCAGACGCAGAAAGAAAGAAAGAAAGAAAACTCTTGTAATGGTCTTGCTGCACGCGGCAGTTCCAGCCTTTACACAGCTTGTGTGGTCCCGCCATGTGGCATATGTTTTTCAGAAAGCATCCTCCGTTGTGCATAAGCATACTATGTCTGCAGAACATTACGGTAAGATATTTGCGCAAAAAAGCCCGGAAGATATTCAAAATATCACCCAAAGCTTTCTCCATCGAATCTTTGACTTTTCTGAAAATCCCACACTGACTATACTGCTGATCCTAAATATTGCATTGCTTTTGGCTATCGTATTGCATGCGTTTTTTATAAAAAAGCGCATAGGCCTCCTGGCAGGAACTTTACTTGCTATTGACGGGAGCTATGCTGTATATGCCGGCGGGCTTCTGGCAATGTATCTCTTTTCTATGCCCACAGATGAAGCATTGTATCTCGCATCCTTTGACCGATATGTCTACACCATTTTATTGTATCTGCTCGTGCCTTTTATTCTGTGCATGATATATGTGCTGAAAGAAAGCAGCCGTACGCTGGCAGGAGTTATTCTTTCCTGCTTGCTACTGCTTCCTATCGCTTTTTCCATCTTCATACAGCGGGATGCAATCCGTATCAATACTACCTATACATACCCCGAATCCCGTGTATCCCAGGTAGATGCAGCTTTATCTTGGTGGGAAGTTCCCTCCGCAGCGGTATACTGCCCTGCATCGATAGGAGACGGAGAGTTCATCATACACTGTATGCGGTACAAACTATTATCCAGCGAAATATCGTATTTATACAGTGTCCCTACAGCTGCACAATTGCAGGAACAGTTAGAATGGTACAAATATCTTATCGTGGTGGATGCGGACGAAGACATTGTTGCTTTGTTGAAAAATTTAGGCGTATCCGATCCCGGTCCGGGCGTATATACAGCAGAATCATTCCTGCCGCAGTAATAAAAAAAGTCCCCGTATTGAAACGGGGGCTTTTTCACTGTAATCGAACGCGATTCTTTACCTGGAAGTTATGATCATTGGAGCACAAGTAAACGAGTCCTTCAATAAATCCGATAAAGGCCGGAATCCCTGTCCAGCAAAACAACAGATAAATAATGCCAATTCCTACCTGGCCCAAATAAAACTTATGGATCCCAATACCGCCTAGGAGAATAGCCAGAACACCGGCTACAATCTTGCTTTTGATAGGCCACGCCGGGTTGATTCCATTTCCAGTTGGCTGCGGACCGCGATACATCTGCTGTGGCTGCGGCGCCTGCTGATATGTAGGCTGCTGTACCGTAGGCGTTATGGGTTCGCCGCAATATTTACATTCTCTTGCGGTGGCATCGACAGAAGCGCCACACTGCGGACATTTGTTATCTTTCATTTTAAATAATCTCCCTTCTGCCGCCTGTGCGGCATAGATCGTTCAGGCATAAGTATAATCTCGCCTGCTTATCTAAATTCAGCGAGAGTTGGTTTTTCCTCTGCCGGCGCCAAAAATACCGATAGGCAAGGCGATTAAAAGGTAGAAGAAAAGTACAAGCAAATGATACAGAACATATCCCCCAACAGATACGAGCGTATTCATGGCAACTATAAAGTGGATAAACTGTGCCAAGGTATAAAAAACTGTGGCGGTACAAAGTCCTCCGTAAAAGGCAATTCCCATTTTCCCGGACAGCCAGGATCCGCCCGTGGAAATAAAGGTAATCGCCGACAGATTTATAAGCACGAACACCAACGCTGGTACAAACAAATCGTGCCTCTGCAGGTGACATATCGCAAAAATCCAAAACAGGACAATTCCCGTCAAAAACAGGGACAGAAACAAAGCTACTGCCGATCCCCTTGTAAAACCTTTCTTATACATTACTGTTCACCTGCTTTCCACATTCCACACAAAACTTGGCGCCGGGCGTCAGTTTTGCGCCGCAACCTCCACAAACAGGCGCTGCATCTGCTGCTGCATTGCCGCATTGATTGCAAAACATTGCATCGCGAGTGAGCCTTGCCCCACATTTTGCACAAGTCTTTTCACTGATATCCCGGCCGCAGGAGGGACAAAATTTCGATCCTTCCGCCGCGCTCTTGCCACAGAAGGAACAAACCACACCCTCACCCTGCACGGCAAGGTTTTTGCCGCATCCGCTGCAGAACGCTGCATCTGCTTTGTTTTGGGCATGGCAGGCTGGACAATATTTGCCGCCCGCCGGCTGTAAATCGTTTTGGGCGCTTTTTGCAATGGCCCCGGCAGCGCCCAATCCTATACCGCCGGCTACAAATGCCCCGGCAACGCCGCCCTGATTTGTAGCCGCTCCTTCATATACATCAAAGGAGCGCATGGTAGCATACCGGTTATCGCCCATAATTTCAAATTCCGCTCTGTTTTCCAGAATCTTGTTGATCTGTTCAAAATCTTCATCAGGGAAATTGATAGACTGGATAAAAAATTTCGTAAGTGACAGGCCAAACTCCGCAAAATCCGCTTCCAACTGGGCCTCTACTTTTTCAGAGACTTCCTCCAGCATGGGGGTAATTTCCAAGGCGGAAATTTTTTGATTGATCATGAGATCAGAGATAATTGATTTGATTTTGGTTACCAAAATTCCCTTAAAATAATCGGTGACCTTTTGAAATTTAACAATATCCGATGGATTCATTGCGCCGATTAGCTCCCGCATAAACAGCACGTGATCGCTGATCTTCATACCGAACTGTCCAAAGGCACGCACCCGAAGGCGGGTATAGTATTTGGGATCCACAAGCTGAATCGGATCGGAGGTGCCCCACATCATATCCAGCTTAGTAACTGTATTGATATAGAATATCTCGGCGGTAAACGGCGTTTTTCTGCCGAATGGAAGATTGATAAGCCCCCGCAAAATGGGGAGGTTTTCCGTAGACAGCGTATATGTGCCGGGAGTAAAAACATCGCATATCTGTCCATGCTTGACAAAAAGGGCGACCTGTCCTTCACCAACAATCAGCTGTGTACCCCAGGAAAGCTCTTCACTAGGATGTTTATAGACCAGCCAGTCCCGGGAGGCCAGTCCATCAAATTTTACTCGGTCGATGAACGCCATATTATTCACATCCTTTATCATTTAATTATACAAAGTTATGATAGCAAAAAACACACGTTCTGTCAAGAAAACGGGAAAAATATCACATTTTTCTTATCCCGCTTGCTATGTTGCACACATGGAAATAGGCAGCAGATGAAAAAAGCCCCCTCCAGCCGGGGGCTTTTTTCCACTATTTCTTTTTCTTCCGGTAACGTTCCTCTTCGCTGAAAATACAGCCGCAATACTTTTGCATGTACAGTCCCAATTCTCTAGCCGCCTGCTGTCCCTCTCGAAAATACGGCCGAAAATCCCGATATACAAACGCTACGCCATATTCCTCACCGGCACGCCGGGCCGCTTCGCAAATCCCCTCGTGATTCTGATAAGGGCTGACAAGCAGCGTCGTAGTAAACCCCTCGTATCCGTGCTCTGCCGCATAGCGGGCGGCGGAGGTCATCCGAACGCTGTAGCAATATGTGCAACGCCTTTCAAAGTCCGGGGACACAGCAGCCACAAAAGAACGCAGGCCGTAGGTGTCATCTGTATGCAGAGGTACTTCAATAGACGCCGCGTATGACGCAAGGGTATCCCTGCGGCTGCGGTATTCGGTAAAAGGATGGATATTGGGATTAAACCAGTATAAATGGGGCTCTATTCCCTCGCCGCGCAGCGTTTCAATACATTTAATAGAGCACGGTGCGCAGCAAGTGTGCAGCAGCAGATTCATATAGACACTCCTGTAGATTCTTTTTCTTTTTTAGGCACACACTGAATTTCTCCCGCTCCGGTAAGGGCCAGTTTGGTACATACAGGGCCAATCAGTTCATATACAAAGGTACCGCAGAGAATCACCGCCTGAATCGTTTCGCCGATATCCGGCAGAACCTTAGCCGCCATAAGGGAAAGACCGATGGCTACTCCTGCCTGTGGGATCAGAGTAAAACCAATATACTTTTGTACTGTAGGCTTGGAGCGGGCAATCACCGCTCCCAGGGAAGCGCCGCCAATTTTTCCCGCCACCCGGGCCAAGATATATGCAACGCCAAGCAATCCGATTTTAGGTAGAATAAACAGATTTAATTCCGCTCCGGATATTACGAAAAACATGAGAAAAATTGGCGGTGTAACCGTATCGGCAATGTCCAGTATATCTGCGCCGTCCGGACACAAATTGATCAGCGTGGCCCCCATAAACATGCACAACAGCAGAGAGGAAAGCCCGAGCATCGTCGCCAGCGACGTTCCCATAAAGGTGAACGCCAGGGTAATAATCAACCGGTTGGAAGACTTTTTGAAAAACCGCAGGGGAATTCGGAACAAAAGCCCCAAAACAATCCCAACGCCCGCAGAACCCAGTATCTCCACAAAGGGTTTTGCCACAGCCCATGCGATAGATGTCTCTCCGGGATGCTGCAGGGTATTCACAACAGCCATGGCAATTCCGAACGCAATCAGCGCCACTGCGTCGTCCAGCGCTACCACACTAAGAAGCGTTTCCGTAACCGGACCTTTTGCCTTATACTGCTTCACCACCATCACAGTAGCGGCAGGCGCAGTGGCAGAAGCAATTGCGCCCAGCAGCAGAGAGACTTCTATACCAAATCCCAAAGCCAGCAGCACCGCGCACACCAAAATCATAGCGCCAAATGCCTCCAGCAAGGCGATAATCAGCGGCGCAATCCCCACTTTTTTTAGATAAGAAAAGTCAAATTCCGCACCGATGGTCAACGCAATCAGCGCCAGCGCCATTTCGGAAACCAACTCCATTTCATGCACAAATCCGGCAGGCAGAAGTCCCAGCACACATGGCCCTAGCAGCAGTCCCGCCAGCAAATATCCAGTCACATTGGGCAAGCGAATCAGCTTCACCATCCGACCCATAATTAGTCCGGCAAACAGGATAACAGATAGATAAAACAGGATCGTAAAGGTCAAAGCAGGTCCACTCCTTCCGCGGAAAGCACCGGCAGGGTAAACATAACGGCAGTGTCCGGCTGGGAAAGATCCCCCACGATTGTGCGGACCACCGCCTTTGCAGCCTCGATTTTCTCATCCTGCAAAGCCATAAAAATTGTGCGGCTGTCTTTGCGCTCGTCCATATCTCCCAATAGCCGCCGCAAGGATCCCACAATCGGATACTGCTCTATATTCTTTGCTAGAATATGTACCATCCCGGAGCTTTTCAGTACAGTGGCTCCGCCGATTCCCTGCTCCATCCAGGCGTCCAGCAGCGGACTTAGTTTTTCCGTTTTGTTTAAAACAATCAGCAGCAATTGCATAATCTTTTCCTCCCCACGAACAATCCAATACTTTTCATATAGTATAGCACAAAACACCGCAAAAGTCGAGACAGGCGCAAGACTATCTTGCGCCTGTCTGTTTTTTATTGGGACGTGTGGCAGGATCCGCTCATCGGACAATGCCCACAGCTTTTACCGCAGGCAGACCTGCCCCTTTTTCTACCCCTTCTCATCCCCACAATAATCCCGGCTACAACTGCAAGCAGGGTAATAGAAACAAAAATCGTTCCAATATTTGCACTGATCCATAAAAGCATTTCTAAAAGCTCCCCTCTTAATTAATATTTATGATCCTGCCTCAACCTTTTTCGTCAGTCTGGCAGCTTCCTTGTACGGACGAATGAGCATGTAAAACATCCCCACGAGAATAGCTGCTGCAATAATCAGGCCCACTACATTTGCCGTTCCCGTAAAGAGTCCGCCAAACTGGTTGATCATAAGTGCGATGATATAGGCAAAGCCGCATTGATACGCAATCGCAAACAAGGTCCATTTAGCACTGTTCATTTCCCGTTTAATGGCGCCCATCGCCGCAAAGCAGGGCGCGCACAGCAGATTGAATACAAGGAAGGAATATGCGGTGACGCCGGTAAATACACTACCCAGAGTGGCATATACATTGCCGGCGGCGCCATAGAGGATTCCCATGGTCCCCACAATGTTTTCCTTTGCCACAAGACCTGTGATGGAAGCCACTGCCGCTTCCCAGGTGCCCCATCCCAACGGCTTGAAAATCCATGCGATAGCGCCGCCGACGGCCGCTAAAATAGAATGGTCCAGTTCCTCTTCAGTCAGCATTCGAAAGGCGCCATCCACAAATCCGAAATATGTGGCAAACCATATAAAAATGGTAGACAACAGAATAAGTGTTCCTGCCTTTTTTATGAATGACCAGCCCCGTTCCCACATGGAACGCAGTACATTTTTTACAGTCGGCCAATGATACGCCGGTAGCTCCATGACAAAGGGCGCCGGATCCCCGGAGAACATCCTGGTTTTCTTTAAAATAATACCCGAGAGGACAATCGCTCCCATCCCGATAAAGTAAGCGGAGGTGGATATCCATGCGGAACCGCCGAACAAGGCGCCGGCGATCATGGCAATAAAGGGAACCTTTGCCCCGCAGGGGATAAAGGTGGTAGTCATAATGGTCATACGGCGGTCACGCTCGTTTTCAATGGTTCTGGATGCCATAATCCCCGGAACGCCGCATCCCATTCCCACCAGCATAGGAATAAAAGATTTCCCGGAAAGGCCAAATTTGCGAAACACGCGGTCCAAAACAAAAGCAATACGGGACATATAGCCGCAGGCTTCCAGAAAAGCCAACAGTATAAACAATACCAGCATTTGGGGAACAAAGCCCAGCACCGCTCCCACACCGGCTACGATTCCGTCATTGATCAGACCGGCCAGCCAATCCGCCGTGCCGGCTGCCTCCAATCCGTTGCCAACAAGCACTGGTATACCGGGAATCCATATACCGTAAGCGGCGGTATCCGGCGCACCATAAGCCTGTTTGTCGTCTGTTTCCAAATAGGCTGCCACCGCTTTTTCCAACGCGTCTTTTGTGGTGCCGGGGTGTTCCGTCTCCTCTAGCGTTTCCTCGTCCACCGTCTGATAAATGATACTGGCATCCGCCGGAGTCAGCCTGACGAGCTTTTCCAGCGCCGCCTTAGCGTCCGGTTCATTATATGCCGTATTCTCCATATCCAAAGCATTTGCAATGGCCGCATCGCCATATTCGGCTGCAAACGCGTCAATAATCAGGTCGCTGTCACCATATCTTTCCGCTGCTTCCTCATACGCACCGGAACCAATGCCGAACAGATGCCAACCGTCTCCAAACAGGCCATCATTGGTCCAGTCGGTGGCTGCAGCGCCTACAGTAACCATAGATATGTAGTAAACAAGAAACATCACCAGAGCAAAAATTGGCAGTCCCAGCCAGCGGTTGGTCACGATTTTGTCGATTTTATCAGAGGCAGAAAGCTTTCCTGCAGATTTTTTTTGATAGCAACCTTTAAGAATCTCCCCGATATAAATATACCGTTCACCTGTGATAATGGACTCCGCGTCATCGTCCAACTCTTTTTCAGCCGCCTGTATATCCTCTTCGATATGCGACAAGATGTCTTCATGCAGCTGCAGCTGCTCCAGTACCTTATCGTCCCGCTCGAAAATTTTGACGGCATACCAGCGCTGCTGCTCTTTAGGCATAGTATGCAAGCCCGCCTCTTCAATATGAGCAAGCGCGTGTTCTACTACCCCGGAAAACGTGTGTCGTGGAATCATCTGAGCGTTTTGCGCCGCATCTATAGCTGCCCGGGCGGCCTCTAGAACGCCGTCACCCCGCAGTGCGGAGATTTCCACCACTCTGCACCCTATCGCCTTGGACAGTTGTACGGTATCGATCCTGTCCCCCCTTTTTTTCACCACATCCATCATGTTAATGGCAACTACCATTGGTATACCCAATTCAGCAAGCTGTGTGGTCAAATATAGGTTGCGTTCCAAATTCGTTCCGTCAACAATATTCAAAATCGCTTCGGGGCGCTCACCAATCAAATAATTTCTTGCCACCACTTCCTCCAAAGTGTATGGAGACAAGGAATAAATTCCAGGAAGGTCTGTAATTATTACACCGTCGTGTTTTTTCAGAGCCCCCTCCTTCTTCTCTACCGTCACGCCCGGCCAGTTTCCAACAAACTGATTTGCGCCGGTGAGCGCGTTAAACAATGTGGTTTTTCCACTGTTGGGATTGCCTGCAAGAGCAATGCGCAGATTCATATATGCTTTCCTCACCTTCCGGTTAGCTTAGGCTAACCTATATTCCAAATAATACGGGGCCTCCCCCCCGCTGTAACCGTATTTTCTTACGCAATCTCTACCATTTCTGCATCTGCTTTGCGCAAAGACAGTTCATATCCGCGGACAGTTACTTCTATTGGATCCCCCAATGGCGCCGCTTTGCAAATCCGTACCTCTACGCCCTTAGTCAGTCCCATATCCATAATGCGGCGTTTTACAGCGCCTTCCCCATGGAGCTTCATGATCCGCACCGTATCCCCAATTTTTGCATCTCTAAGTGTTTTCACAGCTTATACCTTCCTTATTGTAATATATAAAACAGTAGTTTTATTAGGATCAGATAATGATTTTCTGCGCCATTTCTCGGCTAATTGCAATACGGGATTCCTTCACATGTACTATGACGTTTCCGCCGATAGCGCTGATCACCGTAACGGTACTTCCCACTACAAATCCTAGATTTTCCAAGTGAGCCCGGATATCCTGCCTTCCACCAATTCTTTTTATGACGTTTTGTTCTCCAACTTCTGCAAGCGTAAGCGGCATCCTTTTCCTGCCTTTCCGTAAAGTATTATTTGTATAATCACAATCGTATCTATTTTTGGTTAGCATTTGCTAACCGCGTATTATTATATGTATATCCAGCGTTTTTGTCAATATAACTTCTCGAAAAATTTCCTGTATTTCTAAAATTCAGCAAAACGCGCACATGGTTAGCTCTGGCTAACCATGTGCTTGTGCATATTGCGCATACAGCCAACTACCTTGATTTTGGAGTGTATCTATGGTATCCTATTGTTAGAACACAGTAAGAGCGGGAAGGGAGAACAAGTATGCATCTGCAGGAATCCGGGGAAATGTATTTGGAAACCATTTATATTTTGTCAAAGAAATCCCCGTCTGTTCGGGCTATTGATATAGGTGAACATATGGGGTATTCTAAACCCAGCGTGAGCCGTGCGGTAGGGATTTTGAAAAAAGGGGGCTATATTATTGCAGATGCACAGGGCTGTTTGTTACTTACCGACGCCGGGCTTGCAATTGCACAGAAAATTTATGAACGGCATACCTTAATGACAGATTTTCTTATTCGTCTGGGAGTAAGTGAAGAAACAGCCGCCAAAGACGCCTGCAAAATAGAGCATGATATCAGTGATGAAACCTTTGAAGCCATTAGGCGGCATGTCAAAGCGGTTTCTATTTGCTAATGCACAACTTTACATATGGATTTTTATTTGCTAATATGTTGAAAATAAAGAAAAAACGTCCCCTATGGGACGTTTTTTACTTGCAAATACAAAAAATCAAAGATAAGTAAATCCTGCACTGCCTAAATCTTGAATGATAGAGAGTAAGTCTTTATTTGAGCTATTGACTTCCAAAACCAAATTTCTAGTTTGGTTATCATCAAAAAGCTGATGGAGTGCATCTAAAAAAGCTTGCTTTAATGCTTCATTGTTAAAGTATGTATCTAAATTGCCGCAGTGTGCAATTCTTCTGCCGTTTGATACGGTTTTCCCCCATATATGAACGCCGCCAATATACTGGCGTACCTCTTGCAATGCATACAGCAGTGCTGTGATTCCGTCACATTTCTTGGGTGTTACCTGGTGCGCCGTATACAATTGTGGAATATCAAGCGCAATGGAAAGATTTAAATTCTCTGATGCAATATACTGACAAAGCTCCTTAATTTGCGAAACGGTTGAAATTAAAAATTGACCGCCATAGTATTTGGAACCGCAGCGATTTTCAATTTGAATATTTGTTTGCGTAAATGTATTCTCGATAATCTCCTCAAAAACCTTATACGTTTCTATAAATTCTTCTATAGACTCCATATAATCGTTAAACGGCGGGTGTATCTCAATAACCTTTGGCGCATGGACAGTCTCGGTAAGTTCAATTAAAAATTCGGCAAACTTTTCTGCCCATGTTTTATTTTTCCAAAGCATAGGAATGCCGTTTTTGTTTGCTTGTATAATCTCAGGGTACTTTTGAAGAAGCGCGTTTTTAAAAAAACGGCTTCCATAACTATATTCCGTATGGAGCGAGTAAGGAGAGTCAGGACAAATTTTTTTAATATCAAAGTGACCGGCCACCTCTTCTAAACGAAGTGGAATATCAGACGGGTACGCTTGCTTATGATATTTGACCATATGAAATTGAATCATGGAATCCCCTCCTATATGCATATTATGAAACAATCTTACCACAAAAGCTAAAAGAAGTCGATCCTTTTACAGCATGCGGCTTCTTTTAGCTAGAAAAATGCTGCTTTAGAAAAGCGAACACAAACATAGTGATGGCATTTGTTCACAAAATAGTACACATTTAATAGCCTTACTTATTATTTTATCTTGTATCCATTACAACAACTCCTGCTAAATTACCGATTTCATAACGAAATTCACTTTCAAACCACGACAAATCCTCCTGGCTGTTTCGCTCTATTAAAGTTTGTACATATGTGGGTAAATTTCTATATTGATGTACGATCCCCCGAATGGAATTTTTATCATCCAAAAAATCTCTAAAGTGAAAATTAAGCTCGCTTAAAAAATTCGGTGACACTTTGGAATCCTTAAAAATAACATCCAATAAAGATAACCCAAAGGAGGCGTCGATTAATTCTTCTTCAGGTATTTTTCTTCGGGGAAAACCAAAAATATTTTTTTGCAGGGCAAACGCTGATGTCAAAAAGCATCCGTTTGTACAAAACTCACACCATTTTAATGTCTCTTTTGAAACATAATCTATATTGGAAATCTGTTTATTTATATCTGGTTGGCAGCAAGAATAGTATGCATATAACGGAAGCGCGTGTCTTTCCTTTGCTGTTTTAATTAATAAATCTATTTGCATTCCATTTTTATTGCTATAATTAATGAGCGGGTAATTATCAACATTGGGTCTTAGCTTTTTGGCTTGTACCAACAAACGATATGCTTGGATTTCATAATCAGCATTATAAGATAAAATCCACCACTCCCAATCAGAGCCGTTGCCTGCTTCTTCGTTTCTGGTGAAAGTTTTATAATAGATTTTTGAACTTTGTTGAGAAATACTATATAGCAACCAATCTGTCAAGGATTCTTCTTTAACAAATGGTTGATTCTTTAACCATGCATAGCAATACTTAGATGTTGAATGAAACACCATCGCTATTCTCCCTTGCATCCGCTCAAGTTAATTTTTGTTGTAATCCAGTTCTTTTCAGTTCATTTTTCTATGAATGTGAAAAAGTGGAATATTGTAAAGTCAATTGACATTTTTGGGGATCTGCTACAATGTCTTCTGGTATTTCAGGATAAAGTATCGTATAGGAGGTTAAGTTTTTTATCCCATCCAGATTTTACTTCGTGATTTTGTAATTGTACAAGAGTCAACACATTTAAATTCATCTTCTACTTTCTCTAAATTTTACTTTTTCGTTGCTATATTTGAATAATATTAGATTTATTTATATTATATCATCATGATTTGCATATTTGTGTCGTATTTTGACCAATTAATCCCGCAAAAACATGTAAAAGTCTGTAAAAAGAAGTACAAAGGAAAAACCTCGCATTCCCTTGAAACCAAAGGAAATGTGAGGTTTTTCACATGTTTTCAAATGGTCGGAGTGACTGGATTCGAACCAGCGGCCTCTTGGTCCCGAACCAAGCGCTCTACCGAACTGAGCCACACCCCGGTATTTTTATCTTATATATTTTATCACGCGATTGATTTATTGTCAACTATTTTTCAATAAATTTTCCACTGTAAAAAATCTGTTTTCCGGTAGAAATTTGTCCACAGGCTGTATATAATATAGAGTAAGCGACAAATGTATCGGTTTTCTGCACCAAGCGATTTTTATGTAAGCCGCTCAATTTGCAAATGTCCCGATTGCCGCACCACACTTTACAAAGGAGCAAAAAATGCATAAGAAACTTCTGTTTTTGATTTTGGCAATTGTGCTGGTGGTTGCCAGCGTGATTGTTTCCATTGTCATCATTTGCAAAAGCGGCAGCAAGCGCCCCAATCCCGAAGAGTCAGAGAACACAACAGAGCAGGATACGATTGAAGAGACGACACAATCTGAACAAACACAGCCGGAACCGGATACAACTGCGGCCCCCAACACAGAGGAGGAGGATACGTCTGCCCCGGACACGCCCATATCTCTGCCGGCAAACTCCGACGCCCATAAATCCGCTAATTTTGGAAATGTGCTGTTTATTGGAGATTCCCGTACAGTAGGATTAAGGGATTATGCTGACTTGGGAGCAGCTGACGTATTTGCTGAAAATGGCCTGAACATATTCCGCCTTTTTAAGGACGCAGTAAATGTGCCGGGAAAAGGGCAGATTACATTGGAAAATCTGCTGCTCTCCAATCAGTATGACAAAATTTATGTTATGCTGGGCATCAACGAAATTGGCTACAATTTAGATAAAGTAATAGAAAAATTTGGTCATGCGATAGACAAGCTCCAAAACTATCAGCCCAATACAACGATATATATTCAGGCAAATTTGATGATTCAAAAAAGCCGCTCCGATAGAGACTCTATATACAATAACGCCAATATGCGGTATTTAAACGATCACATGGCTGCTTTCGGCGATGGTATTAAACGGATTTTCATAGATGTAAATCCCCTGTTCGGCGATGGTGCAGGAAATCTTGCTCCCCAATACGCTTGCGATGATTTTCATTTGATTGGCGTATACTATACTGTATGGGCCGATTGGATCTGGGAAACAACCTGCCAGTAAAGATAGCTCTGCTAGGCGCCCTCCTTCGAGGGCGCTCTATTTTTCTATAAACATTTCCAGATAAAGTGATTTCCTGGGGAATATTATTCCAAAAAATCCTTTCCGTGTTCCTCCAGAAAGGTTTGCGCAAATTCCTGTATCTCCGCCAGCTTAATGTTTTCATGGCATGCCAGCCGCTGATATTGACGCTCTATTTTTGTCAATAAATCCGCTCGCTTGACTTTCAGCTCACTTTCGTCAAACTCCACGCAAACAAAGTCCTCACACATGCCCATACTATTGATGGCGATATCTTCCGTCATGCATCTTTCCTTGCGATAGTAAATACAAAATTTATTCTTACAACGCATTTTTTCTCTCCCGCATCATATTTCCGCACTTATAACCTAACTGTATTATATAATATATGATACTATTGTGCAACTGTTCTGTCATTTTTTGAACTGTGTTATAAAAATCTTTTTTACAGATAAGCTTCTATCTTGTCATATCGACACAAATATGGTATGATCAAAAATAAAAAGGAGAATCCTAAAATGTTATTTATAGAATATTCAAAATGCACCACCTGCCAGAAGGCAAAAAAGTGGCTGGACGAAAATGGAATTTGTTATACAGATAGAAATATTAAAGAAGAACGCCCCACCTATACGGAGCTGGCGGAATGGTACAGGAAAAGCGGGCTTCCCCTAAAAAGATTTTTTAATACCAGCGGGCTTTTATACAAGTCCATGGGGCTCAAGGACAAGCTGCCGGATATGGCGCCGGAAGAACAGCTGCAGCTTTTGGCAACCGATGGAATGCTGGTAAAACGGCCAATTGTGGTAGATAGAGACACCGTGCTTGTGGGATTTAAACCGGCAGAGTGGGCGCAGGCGCTTCTCTAAAAAAACAGTTCTTTTCCTTATTCAGTATACCCAAAAAGCCGGCCGGCGGGACGGCTTTTTTGTGTAACAAACCATATATTTTCAAATTGTGTCAAGCACCTTGACTTTGTTTTATCATATACTATAATATAAGTATCAACTAAGGCTCCGCAGATCCAATCAGCGGGGCTTTGTTACAGTTTTTCGTATAACTTTTATCCTGTATGGAGATTTCTTATGGCAAAACACAGCAAAAACATTGATATGGTAAACGGGTCTATTGTAAAGGGGCTGATCCTCTTTTCCATCCCGATCATGCTCTCCGGTACGCTCCAGCTTTTATTCAATGCGGCGGATACCGTTGTCGTAGGCCGATATGGCAGCGAAAATGCCTTGGCCGCTGTTGGGTCCACCGGAGCCCTGATCACCCTTATCGTCAATTTGTTTATGGGTCTTTCCGTAGGCTCCAGCGTAATCGCCGCGCATTGCTACGGTGCGGGCGACCGGAAAGGCGTGCAGCAGGTAGTACACACCTCTATTCTTGCCGCTGCTGTCACCGGTATTTTTGTGGGTATTCTTGGTATTGTCATATCCGCTCCTGCGCTACGTCTTATGGGCACTCCTGATGACGTAATCGAGCAGGCGTCACGTTACATGCAGATTTATTTCTGCGGAATCCCCGCAATGATGGTATTCAACTTCGGCGCTTCCATCATGCGCAGCGCAGGCGATACAAAACGCCCGCTGTATTATCTCATTGCATCCGGAATTATCAACATTATTCTGAATCTAATACTGGTAATTCTGTTCCGCCTGGACGTAGCGGGTGTAGCCATTGCTACCGTTGTTTCCCAGATTGCATCCGCCGCGCTGATTGTAATTCACATGATGCGGTGCGACGAATGGTATAAGCTCAGCCTTAAAAAACTGAAAATCTATCCCGACAAGCTGATGAAAATTATAAAAATTGGGCTTCCGGCCGGATTGCAGGGTACTGTCTTCTCTATTTCCAACGTAGTGCTGCAAAGCTCCATCAATTCTTTTGGATCCGTGGCAATGAACGGAAACTCCGCCGCAGCCAATCTGGAAGGATTTATGTATCTTTCAGTAAATGCGTTCCACCAATCCGCCGTCTCCTTTACCGGTCAGAACATCGGTGCCGGGAAATATCAGCGAGCCGGCAAAATTATGAGAACGACTCTTTCTTTAGCGATGGCTGTAAGTATTATAATGGGCGGCGTATTCCTGCTGGCAAGACGGGAATTGCTGCATATCTATATACCTGGCTCCGAAGAGGCTGTCGCCTTTGGCATACAGCGGCTTCTGGTAATATGTACTACATACTGTCTATGTGCCGGAACGGACGTGATGACCGGCGTGCTTCGGGGTATGGGCGCTTCCCTTGTGCCGACCCTTATATCCGTTATTGGAATCTGCGGCACCAGGGTCCTTTGGGTATGGTTTATCTTCCCTTCTTTTCACACGCTTACCTCCCTTTATGTTTCATATCCGGTTTCCTGGTTCATCAGCTTTGCGGCCCAGTTTGTCTGCTTTATCATTGTGAAAAAGCGGATGATGCGGCGGTATCATGCAAAAAAAGAACAGGATGAAGTGTTGGAACAGCCGGCTATACTGCCGGAAGCAGCAGCCGTTTCTGAATAGAAACCCCAAAAAGCCCCACCGCATAATGCGGTGGGGCTTTTTTATAAAATTTGAAAAATATTGTCACCTTTTGTCTTTACCGTGCATCTATATATCAAAAGCAGCAAACTGGCAGGGCTGTTATGTGCCCACCGTTTGACGCATTATTTCTATATTTGCAATTTTGAGAGGTAGCAATGAAAAAGGCAGGCATTATTACGATTCTATCCCTTACAGCCGTTTCCGTCATACTGTTTATAGTTTTCTGGAACACCTCGGCCGCCACTGCAGGCATGGAAGATACCACTATATCCGATTCCACACAGGCAAGCAGTCCTGAAACGGAAGTGTACATACCGGAAACCGAAACCGCTCCGGCGCAGACCACTCTGTCGTGGGAGAGTACAGACAGCCCACCGGAGGAGTCCGCGGATGCAAGACCTGTGTCTACTGTCACAATGGAAGACGCTCTGTTTATTGGAGATTCCAGAACAGTAGGGCTGATGGACTACGCACAAATTGACGGTGCAAGCTTTTTTGCCAGTGTAGGCATGAACGTGTACAACATCCACAGCAAACCCGTATCTGTACCCTCCATCGGAAAAATAACCCTGGAGGATTTGCTGCAAAGCAAAAGGTATGGTAAAATATATATTATGCTGGGTATCAACGAGCTAGGCTATAACATGAACAGAACAGTAGAAAAATATAACGAGCTTACTAGGTATATTAGAGAAAAGCAGCCCGATGCATTTATTTTTATTCAGGCTAATCTGTGTGTTACAAAAAGTCGTTCCGACACAGATAAAATTATCAATAACACCACTATCAGCAAGCTGAATACAGCTTTGGCAGCGCTCGCAGATGGAGAAACCATTTTCTATCTGGACGCCAATACGATATTTAACGACGGCAATGGAAATTTGCCCCTTGAAAAATGTATTGACAGCGCCCATCTTTATGGGAAATATTATTTTGAGTGGGGTCAATGGATCATGGAGCAAACTGCGGCACACATCAGGGAGGGTTAACTTTGACAGACAAGGATGTGTTTGTAAGGCACATACGGCAATATGAGCGGACAATGTACGCTTTGGCCTTTTCAATTGTACGAAATACAGCGGATGCGGCTGAGGTGATCAGCGAATCCATATATCGAGCTTATAAAAATTTAGATACTCTGAAACAAGATGCTTCTTTTAAGCCGTGGATACTTCGTATTGTACACAACACGGCAGTGGAGATAATTCGCAAAAATGAAAAAATCACACCTGTGGAAGAATTTACAGAGACTGCCGACAACGGAAATGAAAATACAATTGTTACAAAACTTGCGCTGCACGCAGCCGTTGCGCAGCTTCAGGTTCCCTATCGGACTGTTGTTGTATTGTTTTACTTTGAAAATTTCTCCATATCGGAAATTTCGCAAATCACAGGTGCAAACAGTATCGCCGTAAGAAAACAGCTTTCCCGAGCCAGAAAAATGCTGCGGGAAATTTTGCAGGAGGATTTTACAAATGCATGACTTTGACAAATATATAAAAAGCTGGGCTGCGCAGGATCCCATTGAAGTCCCCGATTCAGTGAAAAATCGCATAGAACAGGTCCTTGCCGATTTGCCTGAAAAGAGCCCCGCCGCATGTGCAAAGCGCATGCGCGTATTTCCACGGATTGCCGCCGCTGCCGCCGGATTTATTTTCACAACTCTTTTTCTGCTTCCGAATATAAGCGCCTCCTATGGGCAGGCGCTGCAGCAAGTTCCTGTAATTGGAGATATTGTCCGGGTAGTCACCATCCGAAACTATTTTTATTCTGATGACAAGCACGAAATGGATATCGATGTTCCCAAAGTGGAAGATGCAAACAATACAGCATTTGATTCCATAAACGAGGATGTAAAAACGCTGACAGACGCACTGATGCACCGTTTTTACGACGACCTTGCATCTATCGGAGACAACGGACACAGTTCGGTTTATGTTGACTATGAAACGATTACCAACTCATCTCGCTGGTTTACTTTAAAACTTCGTGTACATGAAGCAGCCGGAAGCAGCAACACATATTATAAATACTATCACTTCAATAAACGCACTGGAAAAATAGTAAAATTAGGCGATATGGCATTGGATGATGGCTTCTATGACGCCGTACAACAGGAGATAGAAAAACAAATGCTGGAAGCTATGCAAAAGGACAGCGATTTAAAATATTGGGTACAAGACAGCACGTTCGGCAATGATATCGTATCCATTCATGCAGAACATAATTTTTACTGGAATGAAAACGGTGATCTTGTAATTCCATTTGACAAGTATGAGGTAGCTCCCGGGTATATGGGAACGCCGGAATTTACAATTGAAAAAGAGCTATTTGTGGATTTCCTGCTGCCGGAATTTGCGGATACGATTTCGTAAACATTTTCTAACCAAACAAAAAAGCCTCCCTACCGGGCGGCTTTTCTATTGTCTAAGGACTTTCAGCGGATTTGTGAGGCGTTTAAACTCTTTTAATACAAGCCTTCAAAATGGAAAAAGCAACCTGAAAAGCTTGAAGTTGGTAAGCCAAGCACGGTTAATTAAAACCAAATACATTCCAATTGCAATTGTCTTATTACGAAAAAGAGGATTGTTTTTTTCGGTTAATCCACTCAGTGGATGCGTCCATAGCGGTACGGCAGGCATTGGTTTGATCCAATGCATTCAGCATCACAAAATCATGGATGGTTCCCTGGACCCGCACAGCAGTTACCTCCACCCCGGCACAACGAAGTTTTTCTCCAAAAGCCTCTCCCTCACTCCGCAAAACATCCGCCTGTCCGTTGATGATCATAGTCTGAGGAAGGCATTTCAAACAATCTATGCTTGCCCGAAGAGGAGACGCAGTGATTTGATTTCGCTCCTCCATAGAAGTTGTATATTGACGCCAGAACCATTTCATACCTTCCCGATACAGGTAATAATCCACTGCAAACCGACGATAACTTGGCGTGTCAAAACAGGCGTTTGTTACCGGATAATATAATAGCATCTTATAAATACTTGGACCATGCCGCATTGATGATATAAGCGCCATGGCGATTGCCATATTTCCGCCAACGCTGTCACCTGCAACTGTGAGTGTAGGATAGTTGACAATTGAAAAGTGCTCCTTAATAATTTCCTTTAGGTGAGAAAGGATAAAATAGCACTGCTCAATCGCTGTAGGATATTTTGCTTCCGGTGATCGGCTGTATTCCGGAAATACGACCAATGAGTTTGTCCTTGCCGAAAGTTCTCTGACCAACTTTTCGTGAGTATGAAAGCTGCCAAATACCCAGCCAGCGCCATGAATATAGAATATAATATTTTTTATTTCTTCTCCCTTGGGAGTGATAAAATACACCGGTATACTGCCCCACATTCCAGTGTGTATACAATCCGAGTATATATTTGCAGGATATTTATATACCGGTGTATCCTGCGCTTCTTCCAATACTTTTCTGCCTTGCTCAGGTGGCAACTGAAAAATTAACGGGGGCACCGCACTTTGATTGCAGACAGCCTCGGCTGCGGGTTCCAGTGGAACGCAACGTTTCATATATGCATCTCCCTTTATGCTTTATTGGTTGCTATTATTATATGCGCGTCTTCCGTTTTTGCATATCCATAAGCAAAGCTAAGTTTTAATCGCATAATTTATCGTGAATTTAATAAATTTTACTTTGGGTTTTTAAAAACTATCTTGGGAATTTCTTGTTTAGAGTCCAGATGAGAAAAAGAAAAATGACCTAGAAAAGCCGCTTAAATACAGGATTTATAACAAAACACCATTGTTTGCCCAAACCAAAAAGGTTCGCATTGCAATGGTGTTTTTACTTCGCTTGATTTCCCTGCTCCGGTTTCATTGATAGAAAAACCACCCTACTGGGTGGCTTTTCATTTGGCGGAGAAGGAGAGATTCGAACTCTCGAACCGCTTTTGACGGTTACGCGATTTCCAATCGCGCGCGCTCGACCAACTACGCGACTTCTCCATGTAGGACACTCTATGGTCTCTCTAGAGTGCCCTGCTATTATATCATATCTTTTTTAAAAAATCAAGCATTTTTTTATTTTTCTGTAGGAAATCCTTACAGCTCTACTTCCCCTTCAAAGATCCGTTTTGCCTCACCGGTAAGCAGAACCCCATCGTCTGTATACCGAACGATCAAATCTCCTCCAGGCAGCTTCACCGTCACATCGGTACCCTTTTTCAGATATCCAAGTCGTGTAGCAGCTACTACCGCCGCACAGGCTCCTGTACCGCACGCGAGCGTTTCTCCATTGCCGCGCTCCCAAACCCGCATTTTCAGCGTTACTTCATTGACCACACGGACAAATTCCGTATTGATCCGCCCTGGGAAGATATCCGCATTTTCAAAGGCAGGTCCTACCTTTTCGATGTCCACATCGTCTACCCTGCCGCAGAATACTACGCAGTGGGGATTTCCCACAGAAACGCAGGTGATGTTGTACGATTCTCCGCCAATCTGCACCGGACGATCCACAATCTCATCCCCCGTAAGGGTGGTTCCAATATCCACCGGAGACAGACTGGCCTGGCCCATATCCACCGAAACGGACGAAACCTTTCCGTTCATAGTATACAGGCGCAGCGTACGGATCCCGCTGGCAGTCTCAATCTGCAGCACTTTTTTCACCGTGATGCCGTTGTCATACAAATACTTTGCTACACAACGGATACTGTTGCCCGCCATCAGTCCTTCACTGCCGTCTTGGTTAAAGATGCGCATTTTTGCATCTGCCACATGAGATTTTTCTATTAGCACAATACCGGTGCCGCCAATACCGCAGTTACGGTCGCAAAGGGATACACACAGAGATTCGGGACAGGTAATCTTTCCATCAAAATTGTCAATAAAAATGTAATCGTTACCGCTGCCTTCCATTTTGGAGAAATGCACCTTCTGCCGCATAGTCCGCATGTTGTTTATATCTACATTTTCCGTATTTTGCTGATTGTAACGGGATGCAAAGATATCCGCCAAGGCGTTGGCCGTATCCAAAGAAGTAAGACATGCGATAGACAGCTGGATAGCCCGCCGATGAAGCGTGATGTAATCACCCACCGTGTCATCGTGCACCGCGCCGGTATAGATTACATAGCTGATTTTGCCGGATTCCAGCAGCTGCATCATGTCGTCTCCCTGATCCATACTGCATACGGTGTTTACTTCAATACCCAATTGAGAAATGGTTTTTGCCGTATCGGGTGTGGCGTAAATTTCAATGCCCAAATCGTGGAATTTTTTTGCTAGCGTTACTACTTCAAAGCTATCGTATTCGCAAACGCTGATCAGCGCGCCGATTTTGCCGTGGCTGGGCAGCTTCAGGTCAAAGCCGGCGGAAGTAAGTCCCTTGAAAAGCGCTTCTGCCATCGTCCGACCAATACCCAACACCTCGCCAGTGGATTTCATCTCCGGTCCTAGGATAGAGTTTACATCAGACAGCTTTTCAAAGGAGAACACCGGTACCTTTACCGCAAAGTAGGGCGGCGTTTTGTACAGTCCTGTACCATAGCCTAAATCTGCCAGAGCTGCACCGGTCATTACCCGGCTGGCGATATCCACCAGAGGAACACCGGTTACCTTACTGATATACGGAACCGTACGGGATGCACGAGGATTTACCTCAATCACATACAGTTCACCATGGTAAATAAGATACTGGATGTTGACAAGCCCTTTTGTTCCTAGGGAAAGGGCCAGCTTCGTAGAACAATCGATAACCTTTTCCAGCATTATATCGTTGAGATTATAGGGAGGATACACAGCGATAGAGTCGCCGGAGTGGACGCCCGCCCGTTCAATATGTTCCATAATACCGGGAATCAGCACATCCTTGCCGTCGGAAATCACATCGACCTCCAGTTCTGTGCCCATCATGTATTTATCTACCAAAACAGGGTTGTCAATCTCCCCGGAGAGAATAATCTCCATGTACCGGCGCACGCTTGCATCGTCATAGGCGATGGTCATATTCTGACCGCCGATTACGTAAGACGGGCGTAACAGAACAGGATATCCCAGTTCGCCTGCTACTGCCAATGCATCTTCGCAGGTCATAACGCCGTGCCCCTTTGGACGACGGATGGAGAATTCCTCCAAAAGTGCGTCGAACCGTTCTCTGTCTTCCGCAATATCGATACCGTCTGCAGAGGTACCCAGTATTTTGATTCCGTTCTGATCCAAAAATTTCGTCAGCTTGATGGCGGTCTGACCGCCAAAGGCCACAACCACACCCACCGGATTCTCTGCCTTGATAATGTTCATCACGTCTTCCTGACAAAGCGGCTCGAAATACAGCCGGTCTGCTGTATCATAGTCGGTAGAAACCGTTTCCGGGTTGTTATTGACAATCACTACATCATAGCCAAGCTCCTTTAGAGTCCATACACAATGGACGGAGGAGTAGTCAAACTCAATACCCTGACCGATTCGAATCGGGCCGCTTCCCAGCACCATAATAACCGGCTTACCGCTTTTGGGGAAGGTGCGGGATTCGCATTCTGTATCATAGGTCGAATAGAAGTAAGGCGTTTGCGCGGCAAACTCCGCACCACAGGTATCTACCATTTTGTACACGGCAGTGCTGGCCGGCAGTTCCCTGCGCCCAGAAAGAACTGTGAGGGCTGCATCTGTATAGCCCAGCTTCTTTGCCGTATAGTAGTCCTCATCGGACAGTCCACCAGCAATTTTCTTTTCAAATTCCGCAAGGCCCTGCAGCTTGCAGAGGAACCAGCGGTCAATTTTTGTAATTTTATAAACTTCTTCTATGTCCATGCCGCCCTTAAGCGCTTCAAACACAGTGAAAATCCGCACATCGTCCTGCGCTGCCAGGCGCTCGGTAAGAGGCTGCGCTGTTTTCGGCTGCATGTTAAGGGTATCCAGAGAAATTTCTGCACCCCGAACAGCCTTCATTACTGCCATTTCAAAGGAAGGCGCAATAGACATGACCTCTCCGGTAGCTTTCATTTGCGTGCCCAGCTTCCGGCTGGAATTGACAAATTTATCAAAAGGCCATTTAGGGAATTTCAACACCACATAGTCTACGGTAGGCTCAAAGCAAGCGCAGGTTTTTCCGGTAATCTCATTCTGGATCTCATCCAGCGTATACCCCAGGGCCAGCTGCGTGGTCACCTTAGCAATCGGGTATCCTGTGGCCTTAGACGCCAACGCAGAAGAACGGGAAACCCGCGGGTTTACCTCGATTACGGCATACTCAAAGGATTCCGGATTGAGGGCAAACTGGCAGTTACATCCGCCTACAATACCTAGCTCCGACACAATATCGAGAGACGCGGCGCGCAGCATCTGATATTCCTTAGTAGTCAGGGAAAGCGCGGGAGCAACCACGATGGAGTCCCCTGTATGGATTCCCACAGGGTCAAAATTTTCCATTGAGCAGATGGCAATAGCGTTATCTGCAGAGTCCCGCATCACTTCAAACTCGATTTCTTTCCAGCCGGCGATGTACCGCTCGATAAGCACCTGGGTGATAGGGGACACATCCAGTCCGGTGCGGGCGATAACACGCAGTTCCTCTTCGGAATATGCCACACCGCCGCCGCCGCCGCCAAGAGTGAAGGCAGGCCGCACGATTACAGGGTAACCGCCGATCCGATTGGCTACTTCCACACAGCCGTCTACGGTATTTGCAATATCGGAAGGTACTACAGGCTGGCCAATTTTTGCCATAGTATCCTTGAACATCTGCCGATCTTCCGCCCGGTCAATGGCATGGGCGTCTGTACCCAGCAGGCGCACGCCCTGCTCCTCCAAGTATCCATCCTTGGAAAGCTGCATCGCCAGCGTAAGTCCAGTCTGACCACCAAGTCCTGCCAAAAGGCTGTCAGGCCGTTCTTTTTCAATAATTCGCTTGACGGTTTCCACCGTCAGCGGTTCCAAATAAATTTCATCCGCAAGGGCGTTATCTGTCATGATGGTAGCAGGGTTAGAGTTTACCAGCACCACATTGACCCCCGCCTTTTTCAGTACGCGGCACGCCTGGGCGCCTGCATAGTCAAATTCTGCTGCCTGACCGATTACGATGGGTCCGCTTCCGATCATCAGAACCTTTTTGATACTTTTATTTAGCGGCATTGTCTGTTCCTCCCATCCAATTCATAAACTGATCAAGCAAAGGGTTCTTTCCCAAGGGGCCAGAGCATGTTTCGGGATCAAACTGTACAGAAAACGCCCGCAAAGCGGGGTATTCGATTCCCTCGCAGGTGCCGTCGTTTGCGTTGATCATGGTAACACGGCCACCTTCGCCGATGCTGTCCGCCTCTACCGCGTAGCCATGGTTTTGGCTGGTAATGTAGGTTCGATGGCCCAAAACTTCTTTAGCCGGCTGATTGGCGCCCCTGTGACCGTATTTCAGCTTCATGGTTTTGCCCCCATTTGCCAGAGCCAGCATCTGATGACCCAGTCCTACCCCAAGCATGGGAACTTTACCGAGAAGACCACGGATTTCTTCAATGCAGCCTGTATTCTCCATCGGATCACCAGGACCGCCGGAAAGAACGACCCCACCCGGATTACCGGCAAGAATATCTCCCGCGTTTGTATCATAGGGCACCACCGTAACAGTGCAGCCCTGACCCGTCAGCCAGCGCAGCGTACTTTTTTTGCAGCCGTAATCAATCAAAGTAACTTTGTATTTCTCCTCGCCCTGGGCCGGATATACAGCGGGCGCCTCGCAGGACGCTTTTTTTACCGCATCGGTAATGGTATAGGTATGCAGCGCAGACAGATCTGCCGGTACGCTATCCGCGATGATGGCGTTCATCACGCCCTTCTCTCGGATAATTCGGGTAATCTGCCGGGTATCCACGCCAAAGATTCCGGGAATCCCCGCTTTTTTCAAAAACGCGTCTACTGTGCCCGTGCTACGGAAATTGGACGGTGTGTCGCACCATTCCCGTACTACATATCCGCTGGGAGCAGGGTTCCCTTCCCAGTCTTCATCGTTCATGCCATAATTCCCGATAAGCGGGAAGGTCTGCAGCACAATCTGTCCACCGTAGCTGGGATCCGTAAGGGTTTCAATATACCCCACCACACCAGTGTTGAATACCAGTTCCCCTACCGCGTCTCCCTCGGCGCCGAAACGGTATCCCTCAAACACCTGTCCGTCGTCTAAAATCAAATACGCTTTTTTCATACTACCCATTTATACCTTTCTTTGGCTTATTCCCATCCTGCTTAAACTTATTCTTACTGCCGCAGCAATTTTACCAGAAGCGCCTTGATCACGTGAAGCTTGTTTTCCGCCTGATCATAGATTTCCTGCGCATGATCTGAGAAAACCTGTTCCGACAGCTCTCCGCCTCGGTTGGCAGGCTGTTTATGAAGCACAAGCAAGTCATGTGCTCCGGCTGCCGTGGTTGTATTGTCAATCTCTCCCCATATCGCTCCGGGGCCTGTATATATAATATCGGCGCCAACCACCGCATCCGCCAAATTTTCAAATAAAGTCCAGCCCTTTAAAAGAAGCGGCTCGCCGTCCGTTTCCCTGCAGGGCGCCGTCAGCGTGGCCACTTCCATTCCCATGGCCAGCGCGCCGGCGATCAGACTGTTTGCCGCGGCCCCGGCAGGCCCGGCATAGCAAAGACGCAGTCCTGCAAAGGAACCGCATCGCTCCCGAATGGTCATAAGATCCGCAAGGGTACCGCAGGGATCCGCCAAGTCGGACGCTCCGTTGAGCACAGGTACGCTGCTCTCTGCCGCAAAGGCGCCAAGCACCGTATGGGATAGTGCGCGCAGCGCAATTACATCCACAAAACGGGAATAGCACTGGGCGCTTTCCCGGATCCGAGATCCGTCCTGATCCTGCAGAGTGTCTGCCGGCAGCGACACCGCCTGGCCCCCCAGATCATACATTCCCACCTCCAGACAAATCCGGGTGCGGGAAGACGAGCTTCCCGGAACGATTCCAAGGGTTTTCCCCTGGAGCAGCAGATGGGGCGTGCGGCGCTGCTTCTCATATTTTAGCTGATCCGCTAAGTTCAGTATTTCATGAATCTGCTTAGCGTGCAGCTCTGATATCGTCAAAAAATGCTTCATTCTGCAATTACCTGTTTCAAAATTTCTATAGCTTCCTGCAGCAGCTCCATTGGAATATTCAGTGCCGGCAGAAGACGAACTTTGTCCTTTGCCGTAAGCGCCAGCACACCGGCGCGGGCCGCCTGCGCCACAATCTCCCCTGCGGGCTTTGTACACTGGATTCCCAGCATCAATCCCCGGCCTGTCACATCAATTACACCGTTCGTTCCTGCAAGGAGGTCACGGATTAATTGCTCTCGCTGGATAACCCCCAAAAGGATTTTGTCGTCAATTCTGTTTATAATGTTTACAGCTCCGGCTGCCGCCACAGGGTTCCCTCCAAAGGTTGATCCGTGAGAACCCGGCGTGAGCACATCGGCACACCGACTGCCGAAAAGGGTGGCGCCCATAGGGAGTCCGCCGGCAAGACCTTTCGCTGTGGTGACTATATCCGGTGTTATTCCATAATGTGTATAAGAATACAGGCTGCCGGTACGTCCATTTCCCGTCTGCACCTCATCGACAATCAGCAGCATATCCCGCTGCCTGCACAATTCCCACGCAGCCTGTATATACGCTGCATCCAGTACATTAACGCCGCCCTCTCCCTGGATCGTTTCCAGCATAACGGCGCAGCACGCTCCACCGTCTGCCAGACGGTGCAAATCTTCTATATCCCCCGGCTGGGCATAGACAAATCCGCCTGTAAAGGGACCAAATTCTGTATGAAAGCTATCCTGTCCAGTAGCCGACAAGGTGGTGATGGTCCGACCATGGAAAGATCCCCGGAGGGTGATAATAGTACTATGAGACGCATCTCCATATGTAAGATATGCCCGCCGGCGGGCTGTTTTAATAGCACATTCGTTGGCCTCCGCGCCGGAGTTTGAGAAGAATACCCGTTCCATCCCCGTCCGTTCACAAAGAATTTTAGCAAGGCGGGCTGCCGGTTCGCTGTAATATAAGTTAGACGTATGCTGCAGGCAGGACAGCTGTGCAGTCACTGCCTGGATCCAGTCGGGATCTGCAATACCAAACTGGTTGACTGCGATGCCAGCGCCAAGGTCAATATACCGATTTCCCGCCGCATCATAAGCCAGGGATCCCGCTCCCCGAATCAACTGTACAGGAGCGCGATTGTAAGTTTTTGCGATATACTTGTTCGTCAAATCCAGTGTGTTTTCCATATGTACACCTTTCTGTGTGTCTCAGCCGCCGACAAACATGGTGCCAAGCCCCGCGTCGGTAAATATTTCAATTAAAATAGAATGCGGCACCCTGCCGTCAATGATAAACACGCGGTTTACACCCTGGCGGATAGCGTTTTTGCAGCAATCCACCTTCGGGATCATCCCACCGTCTAGCACCCCTTCCTTCGCCAGGCGTAAGGTATCGGACACAAAAATTTTTGAAATCAAGGTGTCCGGGTCTGTTTTTTCCCGTAAGACTCCGGGCGCGTCTGTCATAATAATTAGAGATTCTGTCTGCAGCGCCCCTGCAATGCGGGACGCCGCTGTATCCGCATTGATATTATATACGTTTCCCCGCCCGTCGCTGCCCACAGTGGAGATAATGGGGATGTATCCCCGCTCCAGAACATCGGCAATGGGACGGGTATCGATATCGGTAATTTCGCCTACAAAGCCCAGGCGGCTGTCCGCCGCCTTTGCCCGAATCATCCCTGCATCAATGCCGCACAGGCCAATGGCCCGGCCACCCTTACGGGTGACCAGATCCACTAAGCTTTTATTTACCTTTCCAGCCAGTACCATCTGCACAATATCTACCGTTTCCCGGTCTGTAACCCGCAAGCCATCCACAAAGCTGCTTTTCTTGCCCACACGGTGGAGCATATCTGTAATTTCGGGGCCGCCGCCGTGCACCAGCACTACCTTAATGCCGATAGCACTGAGGAGCACGATGTCTCCCATAACGGCGTCCTTCAGTTCCTCGTTGATCATAGCGTTGCCGCCGTATTTGATCACGATGGTTTTATCCTTATATTTCTGGATATACGGCAGCGCCTGAATCAGCACCTGCGAGGTGAGCTCTGCGCTTGGCTTTATTTCGCTCATGTCCGATAGTCTCCGTTTATCTTTACATAATCATAGGTAAGGTCACAGCCCCATGCTTGGGCGCTGGCGTCCCCGCTCTGCAGGTCTACAAGTATCTGTATATCATCCTTGGAAAGAATCTTTTTTGCGCTGTCTTCATCAAAGGGAATCCCGGCACCGTTTTTACACACAGCAACCTCCCCCGCTTCGCTTTTAAAGGACACATTGATTTTACCCGTATCCAGTTCTGCGCCGCTGTAGCCTAGGGCACACAAGACTCTGCCCCAGTTTGCGTCCGCACCAAACATTGCGCTTTTTACAAGAGAAGAGCAAATAACGCTTTTCGCCGCTGTTTTGGCTGTTGTCACATCTGCCGCGCCAGATACAATACAATCCAGCAGCTTTGTAGCCCCTTCCCCATCTGCCGCAAGCATGCGGCACAGGGACCGGGTAACTGCCGCTAATGCTTCACAGAAGGCAGTATACGCAGGGCCCTCATCGGTAATCTGTGGATTTTGTGCCATTCCGTTTGCAAGCACTGTCACCATATCATTTGTAGAGGTATCCCCGTCAATGCTGAGCATATTGAAGGAATCGGGCACATCCTCCGACAGCGCCATTTGCAGCATTTTGGGGGAAATACTACAGTCGGTGGTAACAAACACCAGCATGGTGGCCATGTTTGGATGAATCATGCCGCTGCCCTTGGCGATCCCGCCAATTTTGCATTGCACGCCGTCAATCTCGAAGGCTACCGCCACCTCTTTTTTCACCGTATCCGTAGTCATAATCGCAGTAGCCGCATCCGCACTACCGGCATCGTCTGCCGACAAGCTAGCCGCCAGTGCGTCAATATGGGTGCGTATCGGTTCCAGTGACAAAGACGGCCCGATTACGCCCGTAGATGCTACTACCATATCCTGCTGTGTTATACCCAGCGCTTTTGCCGCCAAAGCGCACATGCCGGTAGCTGTTTCTATTCCGTCGCCGGCACATGTGTTGGCAATCCCGCTGTTGCAAATGATAGCACGGGCATATCCGTTGGCCACATGCTTTTTCGTTACTGCAATGGGAGCGCCCTTTACCAGATTTCTCGTATATACACACGCTGCCGCCGCCTCTTTTTCACTGACGATCAGCGCCAGATCCTTTTTTGTTTTATTTTTGCGGATGCCGCAGTGCACCCCTCCCGCTTTGAATCCTGCCGCGGCGCATACACCGCCTTTTATAAAATCCATATCGGTCACCAATTCTCTAAAATTCTTTCTTTATATTATACTTTGTTTACTCTGATAAGTCAACAATTGTCCAGCCTGTGGAAAACTTTTTCCGGTTTCCTTAGTCCCCCAGACGAAGCCCTTTTGTCTGGGGCTGCCCGGTCATAATATTAAAGCTCTGCACTGCTGCACCGGACGCGCCTTTTCCTAAATTATCGTACCGAGCGCAAAGCAAAATCCGGTCTTTATTTCCATGGACAGATATCTCCATTCCATCCCAGCCTGCATATTTGCCCGCAGAAAGAAACCCTGCTTCCTCTGCGTCAGGCAGGTATCGCACTACAGGGCCGGTGTACAGGCTCTGATATACGGCGCGCACGTCCTCCACACTGCCTTGAAGCAGCTCCCGATGCAAGGGTACAGTCACTTCCATGCCGCAATAGTAGTCCGCCACAATAGGACAAAAGATGGGGGCTTTGGCTAGACCACACAAAGTCTGCATCTCCGGCAGGTGCTTATGGGTTTGAGACAGGCTGTACTGCCGGGGTGCATCCAGCAGGGATAGACGGCCGCTGTCTTCATATCCGGTAATCATTTTCTTACCGCCCCCGCTGTAGCCGGTAATAGAAAAGCAGGACAGAGCAGCGTTTTTGTCCAGGAGTCCCGCATCGATCAGTGGGCGCACCAAAGCAATAAAACCGCTGGCGTGACATCCAGGATTGGCAACCCGAGACGCCTCCATAACAGAACGATGGATGTTGGCAGAAAGTTCTGGAAATCCATATGTCCAGCCGGGATCCGTTCTATGGGCGGTGGAAGCATCGATTACTCGTACCGCAGGATTTTCGATCATAGCAGCGGCTTCCTTTGCCGCCCCATCGGGAAGGCAGAAAAAAGCAATGTCGCAGCTATTCAGCGCCTGACGCCGCGCAGCAGGATCCTTGCGCAGTGCATCCGGAAGAATCAGCAGTTCCAAGTCATCCCGGTCCGACAGTCGTTCCCAAATCTGCAGACCTGTTGTTCCTTCTTTGCCGTCTATAAATACTTTTATCATCGTGCTCTCCCGTTTCTTACAATTTATGTTTTTCAAAAATATAAATCAGAGTGCTGTCGCCAAAAAATCGATTATTTAATCATTATATTTGTATAATTATACATCCCTTCTCTTTTCTTGTCAAGGCAATTTCTGTGAACAGTTTTGATTTGTGGATGTGCACAATCCGTGGCAAAACGCCCTGTATCGCTTTGTATAAATATTAAGGGACGCACTTTTTCTCTACTTTCTCTACAGTAGACCTATACGAAAAAACAAAACGGGAAGAAGCTCTTCCCGTTTTGTTTTTTTATCTGCCGAACACCATGCCGCCGGCGCAAAAGGTTACGGCAATGCCGGTTGCTCTGGGATCATTCTCCCCTGCAAAGTACAATGCGCCTCCAGTAGGGTCCTCACCACACGCGGCCTGTCGTACCGCTTCCATGGATATAGCCATATCCATTTCCGTTTCTGGAGGCCCCTGGCCAATTTTGCCCTGTTCCACACTGGCAAACGCTCCAACGGAAAATATTACATTCACCACCGTATCCGGAAAACCTGCATGTTCTACTCGATTGAGCACCACCGCTGCCGCTGCTACCCGGCAGAGATACGGTTCCCCCTGGCATTCGGCGCTGACCAGCTGTGCCAGCAAGGACTTTTCCGCCTGGGTAAGGACTACGGCCCTATTTGTATTTTTCTCTTCTCCTGCAATACAGGCAACTGTTTCTTTCTGCTTTATTTCGGCAGCTCCTGCGCTGCAAGCAATCCCTGTGAGGATTATGCTAAGCAGCATAGCTGCTCCGCAGACATATAGGATACCGGACTTTTTCATAGGAACACCCCCTACCTTTTTCAAAGTAAGGTTTTCCCGGAAAAATTTGTAATATGCCAGATTTAGTAAAAATTATATTTAAATAATAAGAAAGGGAGGTGGCATGCCACCTCCCTATTTCATTACTCTGCAGCTTCGTCAATCAATTTGATCATAGCCATCTCCGCAGCGTCTCCGCGACGGGGGCCAAGCTTATATATTTGTGTATATCCGCCGTTTCTGGAAGCGTATTTCGGTGCGATCTGATCAAACAGCTTCTTCACCACATCTTCCTTTGTGATATATGCAAGTGCAGCACGGCGGGAGGCAAGGGTATTTTTCTTGCCAAGGGTTATCATCTTCTCTGCCATGGAACGAACTTCCTTCGCACGGGTCAGTGTCGTTTCAATTGTTCCGTTCTCCAGCAGGTAGGTTACCATTCCGCGGAGCATGGCGTTTCTGTGGGCCGTCGGCCTGCCAAGCTTTCTTGTTCCGGGCATGTTTATGTCCTCCTTTTCGCAATACTATTTTTGGGAAAGCTTCTTACTCGTCGTCCTTCTTCAGCTCCAGGCCGAGAGAATTCAGTTTTGCAATGACTTCCTCCAGCGATTTCTTTCCAAGGTTTCTCACCCGGATCATTTCGTCCTCTGTCCGATTGATCAGGTCTTCCACCGTATCGATGCCCGCACGCTTCAAGCAGTTGAAGCTGCGCACGGACATGTCAAGCTCCTCAATGGTCATCTCAAGTACTTTTTCTTTGACTGTTGCTACGCTTTCCACCATTATTTCAGCGTTTTTCGCCTCGTCCGAAAGATCCACGAACAAGTTGAGATGTTCGTTGAGTATCTTGGCGCCCAATGAAACCGCTTCTTTGGCCGAGATTGTACCATTGGTCAAAATCTCAATTGTCAGTTTATCAAAGTCTGTAATATTTCCCACACGGGTATTTTCCACGTTGTAGTTTACATTGTATACCGGTGTAAAGATAGAGTCTGTAAAAATCGTACCTACCGGAGCGCTCGCGCCCTGATTTTCATCCAGATAATACTGCTTATTTCTTTGCTGGGAGGAGTAACCTCTTCCTCTGGCAAAGTTAAGCTCCATGTGCAGACGCACATTGTCGCCAAGGGTTGCAATATGGTGATCCGGATTGAGAATTTCGATATCCGCATCCTGCTTGATATCTCCTGCCTTCACATCGCAGGGACCGGTCATATCCAGCATAACCGTTTTGGTGGTCACAGAATGCAGTCTTGCCGTAATTCCTTTTACGTTCAGGACAATTTCCGTTACATCTTCCTTAACACCGTCAATAGTGGAGATTTCGTGAAGTACGCCATCGATTTTGATACTTGTAACAGCGACGCCGGGGAGGGAGCTGAGCAATACGCGGCGCAGGGAGTTACCCAAGGTAATTCCATAGCCTCTTTCCAGCGGCTCGACCACAAATGTGCCCGATTCCCCTGTCTCGCTCATATTCAGCGTCATGATATTCGGCTTTTCTATTTCGATCATAACAACCTCCTGTAATTTCATTCATTGATCCTTTTGACGCCCCCCACAAGGGAGCAGGAACGCTGCTGCATACCTGTGCGCGGCCGCCGGAGCTGCCACGCATCCGGTCTTCACCAACTGCCGCACGGCTGCAGCATGGCAGGTTATTACTTAGAATAAAGCTCGATAATCAACTGTTCGTTAAAGTCAAAGTCTACGTCGTCACGAGCAGGCATTGCCACAACCTTTGCACTTGCTGCATCCTTGTTCAGATCCAGCCACTTGGGTGCAGTGACATTTGCCATATCTTCCATCAGTTCCTTAAACTTCTCGCTGGAACGGCTTTTTTCACGCAGTTCAATTACATCGCCCACCTTCAGAATAATGGACGGAATGTCGGCCTTTTTCCCGTTCAGGTTAAAATGACCGTGACGAACCAGCTGTCTTGCTTCCTTACGGCTGGAAGCCAAACCCATTCTATATACTGCGTTATCATAACGGCTTTCCAGAATAGACAGCAGGTTTTCACCAGCGATACCGCTCTTTTTATCCGCTTTTACATAGTATTTCTTAAACTGTTTTTCCTGTACGCCATAGTACCGGCGGGCAGTCTGTTTTTCACGCAGCTGCATACCGTATTCTTTTACGGTTTTACGGCCTGCACCATGCTGACCGGGAACAGTCGCACGTCTGGATACTGCGCATTTATCGGAGAGACAACGGTCTCCCTTCAAGAACAGTTTTTTTCCTTCTCTGCGGCACAGCTTGCAGGAAGGTCCTGTATATCTTGCCATTAAATTCTTCCTCCTTACAGATTATACACGGCGGCGCTTCGGAGGGCGGCAACCGTTATGGGGAATCGGGGTTACGTCTTTGATCAGGGTGATGTTCAGACCGGTAGTCTGCAGCGCACGAATAGCTGCCTCACGTCCGCTTCCGGGACCCTTAACGTATACCTCTACCGTTTTCATTCCATGCTCCATCGCAAGCTTTGCTGCAGTTTCAGCAGCAGTCTGCGCTGCATACGGGGTAGACTTTCTGGAACCCTTGAAGCCCATTTCCCCTGCGGACGCCCAGGAAATTGCGTTTCCATGGAGGTCGGTAATGGTAATGATCGTATTGTTGAAGCTGGAGCGGATATGTGCGGCCCCGCTTTCAATATTTTTACGGTCGCGGCGCTTCTTGATCGTTTTCTTTACATTTGCCATGAAATCAGCTCACTCCTTTACTTCTTTTTATTGGCGATGGTCTTTGCCGGACCCTTTCTGGTTCTTGCATTGGTTTTTGTCCGCTGTCCGCGTACAGGCAGGCCTTTTCTGTGCCGGATACCGCGGTAGCAGTTGATTTCTACCAAGCGCTTGATGTTCATTGCAACTTCACGACGAAGCTCACCTTCTACTGTGTAGTTGTTTTCGATTTCATCACGCAGCTTTGCAACTTCTTCCTCTGTCAGGTCCTTTGCGCGTGTGTCGGGGTTGATGCCGGTTTTTGCAAGAATATCCTTGGAACTTTTCAATCCGATTCCATAGATATACGTCAATGCAATCTCAACACGCTTCTGGTTGGGAATATCAACACCTGATATACGAGCCATAGCTTTTTTCACCTCTTTCGGGTTTGATTGGTTGGGCGCCATTGGGCGCGCTCTATTTTATTGGGCGATCAGCCCTGTCTCTGCTTGTGCTTGGGGTTTTCGCAAATGACCATTACGCGGCCATGTCTTTTAATAATTTTGCACTTTTCGCAGATCTTTTTCACAGAAGGTTTTACTTTCACAGTAACAACCGCCTTTCTTTGATTTGCCGTTTTGCGTTCCTACAGCCGTGCTGTATTACTTCGTACGCCATGTGATTCTGCCCTTGGTGGGATCATAGATGGAAACCTCCACCGTCACCTTGTCTCCAGGCAAAATCTTGATATAGTTCATGCGCAGCTTCCCGGAAATGTGTGCAGTCACAATCATTTCATTGGGCAGCTTTACCTTGAAGGTTGCATTGGGCAACGCCTCAACAACAACTCCTTCAAATTCGATTACATCATCTTTTGGCATAAATAAAAGTCCATACCTTTCTCAGGCTTCTTGCCGGTTTTCGCTGTGCGAAATATTTTTGACTGCCATTTCCTGACGACTCCAGGAGTCTCTTCATGATTTTTATGCACGATTTTCAAAATCCTGCAGATAGGTGTATACTGCATCGTCCGTGTCCAAGCAGGTCTGTACCTCACCCTGGGCTAGCACGGTTAAATGCCGCAGATTTTTCTTTTTCGGCTTTGCAAGCGTATGGAGTCTGCCGTTAGCGATCAACGCGCGGCCATCCTCCGTAACACCGACAATAATATACAGCCTGTATCTGTCCCGGCCCGCTTTGCTTTGGACCACCGTTCCGATACACATCGATCAGTCCACCTTTGTCAGGAGCAGAGCCCCCGCATCGGTTATAGCCACCGTGTGCTCATAATGGGCGGACAGCTTTCCGTCTGCAGTAACCACCGTCCAGCCATCCGGCTGGTCGATAACGCGGCCCGTTCCGGCGTTGACCATCGGTTCAATGGCAATCACCATACCCCGACTAATCCGTGGGCCTCGTCCCGGCGTGCCATAGTTGGGAACGCTGGGGTCTTCGTGAAGCTCTTTTCCAACGCCGTGGCCAACATATTTACGCACCACGGAGTATCCTCTTTCCGACACATATCCGTCCACAGCGGCGCCAATGTCGCCAATACGCGCATGCTCCTGCTGTGCGGCCTGCACGCCCTGGAAAAAAGATTCTTTTGTGGCGTCAATTAGACGCTGGGCCTCGTCGCTGATTTTGCCTACCGGAAAGGTATTTGCACTATCTCCGTGGAAGCCGTCGATATAGGCGCCCACATCAATTTTTACAATGTCCCCTTCCTGCAGATACCGCTTTGCTGACGGAATGCCATGGATCACTTCTTCATTAATACTAATGCAGGCGCTGCCGGGAAACCCACCGTATCCCAAAAAGGATGGCCGTGCGCCGCACTTTTCAATATAAGACCGGATAATCTTATCCAGAGCCGCGGTAGTGACGCCTTCCCGAACTGCCTCTCCAGCAAGAGCCAACGCCTCTCCGGTGATTCTTCCAGCTCGCTGCATCTTTTTAATTTGTTCAGGATTTTTAATAAAAATCATGATAGTACTTTGCCTCCATCCCCTCAATCGGCTAAGGCTGCCAAGGTGAGGGCAGTGGTATCAGCAATTTGCTCCTGCCCTTGGACGATTTTCAACAGCCCTTTCTCAGCATAGTACGCTTTGAGAGGCTCCGTTATACTGTGGTAGGTAGCCAAACGGCTAGCCACCACTTCCGGTTTATCATCGCTGCGGACAGCAAGCACCCCTCCACATGGACACATATCTCCGGCGGGGGAAGGATTATACTCCACATGGAAGGTGGCGCCGCAGGCTTTGCAGACACGCCGGCCTCCCATTCGTTTCTGAATCTGTTCGTCAGGTACTTCTATGCTGATCACATCTGTGACGGCAACGCCCATTTTTTCCAGCGCCTGTGCTTGGGGCACCGTGCGGGGGAAGCCATCCAGAATAAAGCCGCCGGCACAATCCGGATCGCTGAGCCGCTCCCGGATCATACCGATAACCACCTCGTCCGGCACCAGCGCGCCGGCATCCGTATAGGTTTTTGCACTAATGCCCAGAGGCGTTTTTTCCGCAATCGCCTCTCGAATCAGCGCACCGGTAGATATGGTAGGAATGTTATACTTTTCTGACAGGACACTCGCCTGGGTTCCTTTTCCGGCTCCCGGCGCTCCCAGAAGGATCAGCTTAATGGTTTTCATAGGTTTTCCTCGTTCCTTTTACTCCAGAAATCCTTTGTAGTGGCGCATGGTCATCTGGCCTTCAATTTCCCGGGCGGTTTCAATGATAACACCGACTACGATAATGATAGAAGATCCGCCAAATGCAAGACCCGCCATCTTTCCGCCGGATACCAGGTTGATCACCATAGGGAATACAGCGATAAAGCCCAGGAAGATTGCACCAATCAGCGTGATTCTGTTCAGAACTCGCTTGATGTAATCAGATGTAGGCTTACCGGGACGGATACCAGGTATAGAGCCGCCGTTTTTCTTCAAGTTGTTGGATACTTCTACAGGGTTGAAAGAAATCAAAATGTAGAAATATGCAAACGCGATAATAAGCAGGAACGTGAGTATCGCATACACAACGGATCCGCTGTCAAACAAGTTGAAGAAGCCCGTCCAGAATTTGGAATCCTTGTAGTTCACAAACATACCAATCGTTGCAGGAATACTAACGATGGAGCTTGCAAAGATAATTGGCATAACACCGGTATTGTTCAGCTTGATAGGCAATGTGGAGTTCTGACCACCGTACATCTTCCGACCCACAACCTTCTTTGCATACTGCACAGGCAGGCGGCGTTCGGAGTTTGTGAGAAATACGATCAGTGCTACCATCAGAATACCGATCACAACCGACGCTATGGTAATGATAATGCCCAGCCACTGCGGTGTACCCTCTACGTTGCCGGCAGCATAGTTCCACAGGGCGCCCACAATGCTGGGTCCTCTGGAAACGATATTGGCAAACAGGATCAAAGAGATACCGTTGCCGATGCCGCTTTCGTTGATTTTCTCCGCCAGCCACATTACCAGAGAAGAACCGGCGCAGTAGCAAGCAACGATAACAACTGCTGCAAACACACCTCTGTCTGTCAGGTAGTCGTACCCACGCAGCATGAAGTAGTACCCTACTGCTGTGAGAAGCGCCAGCGCCACGGTAACATATCGTGTGATTTGATTCAGCTTCTTTTTGCCCTCTTCACCCTCTTTTGCTAAGCGCTCCAGGGGAGGAATAGCAACGGTGAGAAGCTGGATTACAATAGACGAAGTAATGTAGGGCGAGATACCCAGTGCAAACAGGGTTGCCTGCGCAAAGGCGCCACCGGACAAAATGTTTAGATACTGCAGAATGGATCCTGCTGTTTGCTCGTTCATACTTGCTGCCAGATCCGCTGTTAGAAAGGGCACAGGTATCTGGGCACCAATTCTGTAAAGGAGCAGAATAAACAGTGCAAATACGAGCTTCCGACGGAGATCATCGATTTTCCAAGCGTTTTTTATCGTCTGGAACACCTTACTTCACCTCGGCCTTTCCACCTGCCGCTTCAATCTTTTCTTTTGCTGTTCCTGAAAAGACAGCCGCTTCAACAGTTAATTTCTTGGTGAGTTCGCCGCTTCCCAGCACTTTCAGTCCATCCAGGCCCTTGCGGACGATTCTCTTGTCCAAAAGGGTTTCCAGATTGACCGTTTCACCGTCTGCAAACTTATCGTTCAAAGTACCGATATTTACAATCGCATACTGTGTTGCAAAACGAATATTGTTAAAGCCTCTTTTCGGAAGCTTTCTGTAAAGGGGCAGCTGACCGCCTTCAAAGCCAAGGCGTACACCGCCGCCGCTGCGGGCATTCTGACCTTTATGTCCCTTGCCGGCAGTTTTACCGTTGCCGCTTCCGGGGCCTCTTCCTTTGCGCCAAACCTGTTTTACAGAGCCTGGTGCCGGTGAAAGTTCATGGAGCTTCATGGTTTTTCCTCCTTACGTTGAAATCATTCTTTTTTTGTACCTTTTGGGGCACATATTTCTGTCTGGAGTGGTTTACGCCTTCTCCACGGTTACAAGATGACCGATCACCTTGATCTTTCCATCCAGCACGGGTCCGTCCTGATGGGTAATGCTGTCCCCGATTTTTCTCAGTCCAAGGGATGCAGCTGTTGCTTTCTGCTTCGGATTTGCTCCGATCAGGCTTTTGGCAAGTGTTACTTTTGTCATATCTTCACCCTCCCTCAGCCTTTTGTTACCTGCTGCACACTAATGCCGCGGGTCTTTGCTACCTGTTCTGCAGACCGAAGGGACTTCAGGCCTTCAATTGTAGCTTTGATTACGTTGGTGGGGTTGTTGGAACGCAGGCACTTTGCGCGAATGTTTTTTACGCCAGCCAGTTCTACAACAGCACGAACGGTTTTACCTGCAATGATTCCGGTACCTTCTGCGGCAGGCTTCAACAGTACTTTGCCTGCGCCGAATTCGCCCAACACCTCGTGGGGGATGGTGGTTTCATTCAGCGGTACTTCAATCATATTTTTCTTTGCATCCTCGATGCCTTTACGGATTGCTTCCGGCACCTCAGCAGCCTTGCCCAAGCCAAAGCCTACGTGGCCGTTGCCATCGCCGACTACCATCAGGGCCGCAAAGCGAGCGATACGTCCGCCTTTTACTGTTTTGGACACGCGGTTTACAGCGACCAGACGCTCTTGCAGCTCAACGGTCGATGCGTCAAAATTCTTTGCCATGTCTTTTCTCCTTGAATTTGTTTAATGGTTCATTAAACAGTGTACAAACCGGATTTTGGCTGGGGGGAGAATCAGAACTTCAGTCCTGCTTCTCTGGCGCCTTCTGCCAATTCCGATACACGTCCGTGATAGATATAACCGCCGCGGTCAAATACAACTGTTTCAATTCCTGCTGCCAGTGCCTTCTCAGCCACCTTCTGGCCCACCTTTTTCGCTGCTTCCTTGTTGCCGGTGGCACCTTCGAAGCCTGCTTCCAGGGTGGATGCGGAGACTAAGGTCACGCCCTTCACATCGTCGATGATCTGTGCGTAGATGTTCTTATTGGAACGGTATACACACAGCCTGGGCCGTGCTGCTGTGCCGCTGATCTTACCGCGCACACGGCGGTGTCTTCTCAGCCGCTGCTGATTTCTGTCCCTTTTTGCTACCATACCTGTCGCCTCCTTTCATTATTTACCAGCTTTTCCGGCCTTACGGCGGATACGCTCGGTATCATACTTCACGCCCTTGCCAAGGTACGGCTCCGGCGGTCTCTTCTTTCGGATCTGCGCTGCGATCTCCCCACATTTCTGCTTGCTGGGGCTTTTTACGATGACGGTATTTGCATCCGGCACTTCAAAGGTTACGCTGTCTCCCTCTTCAAAAACCACATCGTGGGAGAAGCCCAGTTTCAAGTTCAGCTTATTGCCGGTCTTTTCGGCACGGTAACCAACACCGTTGATTTCCAGTTTCTTGGAATATCCCTGGGTTACGCCCTGTACCATGTTGAACAGCAGCGCACGGGTCAGTCCGTGCAGACTCTTCATTTCTTTTTCATCGTTAGGGCGTGTTACGGTGAGTACACCGCCGTCCTGCGCGATGGTCATGCTGCTGTGCATTTTTTCGCACAAAGTTCCCAGAGGCCCTTTTACGGTAATCTGGTTCTCCGCACCTACTGTTACTTCAACGCCGGCAGGAATGGTAATGGGTTCTCTTCCTATTCTTGACATATTAAATTTCCCCCTTTCTTACCATACAAAGGCGAGAATCTCGCCGCCGACTTTTTCGCGTCTTGCCTTTTTATCGGTCATAACACCTTTGGAAGTAGACACGATAGCGATACCCAGACCGTTCATCACCTTGGGCATATCTTCATAGTTGGAATAGATACGCAGACCGGGCTTGGACACTCTGCGAAGGCCATGAATGACCTTCTGCTTACCAGCCTCGTACTTCAAGGAAACGCGGATCACACCCTGTTTTCCGTCCTCGATGATCTGGACACCCTTGATGTATCCTTCTGCCAACAATATGTCCGCAATTGCCTTTTTCATATTAGAGGCAGGGATGTCTACCGTATCGTGTTTCGCGTTGTTTGCGTTTCTGATTCTTGTCAGCATATCCGCAATAACGTCTGACATTTGCATTGTTTTATCCTCCTGTCATGCAAGTATAATTTCTTGCTGCCGCTTTGCGCGGCCGCACACAGACGGTTAATTCTGTAGAATTCCTATCCGTGGGGATGAGTGACGCCTTCCGGCGCCATGCGGGGCCTACTTACCAGCTTGCCTTGCGAACACCGGGAATTTCACCCTTGTAAGCAAGTTCACGAAAACAGATACGGCAGATACCGTACTTGCGCAGGTAAGAATGGGGACGTCCGCAAATTTTGCAGCGAGTATACTCTCTGGTGGAGTATTTCTGTTTCTTCTGCTGCTTCAATACCATTGCTTTCTTAGCCATCTTACTTCTCTGCTCCTTCCTTTGCAAAGGGTGCGCCCAGCATGCCAAGCAAATCTCTTGCTTCTGCGTCTGTCTTAGCTGTGGTTACGAATACGATATCCATTCCGCGGATCTTGTCGATTTTGTCGTACTCAATCTCGGGGAAGATCAGCTGTTCTTTCAAGCCCAGTGCATAATTGCCCCGACCATCAAACGCATCGGGATTGATGCCCTTGAAGTCACGTACACGGGGCAGAGCGAAGTTGAAGAGACGGTCTATAAACTCGTACATAACTTCCCCGCGCAATGTCACCTTTGCCCCAATCTTCATGCCCTCACGAAGCTTGAAGTTTGCAACAGACTTTCTTGCAAAAGTAGGCACTGCCTTCTGACCGGTGATTTCAGTCAGCTCACTGATAATCGTTTCGATTACCTTGGAGTTATCCTTTGCGTCACCTGCACCAACATTGACAACGATTTTGTCAAGTTTGGGGATTTCCATAACGCTTTTGTACTGATATTTTGTCATCAGAGCGGGAGCTACGTCAGACTTATACAGATCTTTAATTCTTGCCATTTACGTTCCCTCCCTCAAAGTTCTGCGCCGCATTTTGCGCAGACTCTTTTTTTCTGATCCCCGTCGACTTTATAGCCGGCACGGGTAGCCTTTTTGCACTTGCTGCAGTACAGCTGTGCCTTGCTTGCGTAGAAAGCGCCTTCTGCCTCTACGATCCCGCCGTTCTCTTGGGGCGGACGGGGTTTTACATGTTTTTTAACAATGTTGACACCCTCGACAATGATTTTACCTTCTTTCGGCGCTACCTGCAGAACCTTACCGGTTTTGCCCTTGTCGTCTCCGGACACGATAATTACTGTATCGTCGCGCTTTACATGAACTTTTTTCATTTCAGTGTGCCTCCTTTACAGTACTTCCGGTGCAAGGGACAGAATCTTGGTATACTCGTGCTCGCGCAGTTCGCGCGCCACCGGTCCAAAGATACGGGTTCCCTTCGGGTTTTTGTCGTCGTTGATAATAACGGCTGCGTTCTCATCAAATTTAATGTAAGAACCGTCGGCACGGCGAAGTCCCTTAACGCTTCTTACTATAACAGCGCGGACAACGTCGCCTTTTTTGACTACGCCGCCGGGAGCTGCTTTCTTTACAGCACATACGACTACATCGCCGATGTTGCCGTAACGTCTGCCGGAGCCGCCAAGCACTCGGATGCACATCAGTTCTTTTGCACCGGTGTTGTCAGCTACCTTCATTAATGACTGCTGCTGAATCATATTATAGCAAGTCCTCCTGTTGAATTTTGCGGTATGCGCTTTGACATATCCTTATTTTAGGAGCGGTGAAGATTACTTCGCCTTCTCGATGATTTCCACAAGACGCCATCTCTTGGATTTGGACAGCGGTCTGGTTTCCATTACCTTTACGGTATCTCCAATGCCGCATGTATTTTCTTCGTCATGGGCGTGGAGTTTCACAGTTCTTTTAATAATTTTGCCGTAAGTGGGATGTTTTACGTGATCGGTGATCGCCACGACAATGGTCTTGTCCATTTTGTCGCTGACTACCTTGCCCACTCTGGTCTTTCTCAGTGCGCGTGTTTCGTCTGCCATTCGTCAGTACCCCCTTACGCTTTCTTCTCACGGATTATGGTCATAACCCGAGCGATATCTTTCTTTACATCCGCAATCTTGTGGGGGTTGTCAAGCTGATTGATTGCGTGCTGGAAACGCAGATTGAACAGTTCCTTCTTCAGGTCCAAAAGTTTGGTGCCCAGATCTGCTTCCGACATTTTTCTCAGTTCTGTTGCTTTCACAGCTTATCCCTCCAGTTCCTTGTCAAGCTGCTCCTTGGTCGCAAAACGACACTTAATCGGGAGCTTGTGCATTGCAAGACGCATTGCTTCTCTTGCGACTTCCTCGGATACGCCGTTCATTTCGAACATTACGCGGCCTGGTTTTACCACAGCCACCCAATATTCGGGAGAACCTTTACCGGATCCCATTCGGGTTTCGGCCGGCTTCTCGGTGATAGGCTTATCGGGGAAAATCTTGATCCATACTTTACCGCCACGCTTGGTGTAACGGGTCATCGCAATACGGGCTGCTTCGATCTGGTTGCTGGTAATCCATGCGGGTTCCATTGCAATCAGACCAAAAGTTCCGTTTGTGATTCTGTTTCCACGGGTTGCGCGGCCTTTCATACGGCCTCTGTGTACACGTCTGTACTTAACTCTTTTCGGCATTAACATTATTTTGCGCCCCCTTCACTGTTATTTCTGGGGCCTTGACCCTGCCGGGGACCCTGACCGCCTGCACGGCCACCGAATCCGCCTCTGCCGCCGTCACGGCGTCCGCCGCGACTGTCTCTGCGGTCGCCACGTCCACGACTGTCTCTGCGGTCGCCTCTGCCACGGTTATCACGACGGTTGTTCTGCTGACGGCGCTCTTCTGATGCACCGGTCTGCACTCTGGCTACTTCGGGGAGAACCTCGCCCTTGTAGATCCAAACCTTTACTCCGATTTTACCGTAGGTGGTGTTGGCTTCCCAAAAACCGTAATCGATATCGGCACGCAGTGTCTGCAGCGGGATGGTACCCTCATGATAGTGCTCGCTGCGGGCGATTTCCGCGCCGCCCAGACGACCAGACACAGAAATTTTGATACCCTTCGCACCCATACGCATGGTACGACCGATAGACTGCTTCATTGCACGGCGGAAGCCGATACGGCGTTCCAGCTGGCTTGCGATATTTTCTGCCACAAGCTGTGCGCTCATTTCCACAGGCTTTACTGCGATCACGTTTACGGACACCGCAGCGCCGGTCATCTTTTCCAGATCTGCGCGCAGTTTTTCAATCTCTGCGCCGTCTCTGCCGATGATCATACCGGGTTTTGCACAGTGAATGTACACCCGGATTTTACCGGTGTTGTCCCGTTCGATCTCAATTCTCGGAATGCCGGCGTTCATGAGACGTTTCTTCAGATATTTTCTTACGTTGTAGTCGTTTACCAAGGTATCGCCGAACACTTCGTCTTTAGCGTACCATCTGGAGTCCCAGTTTTTAATGACTCCCACGCGAAAGCCGTGGGGATTTACTTTCTGACCCATTGTCTCCTTGCCTCCTTCATTCCTTTTCTTTCACCGCGAGGGTGATGTGACTGGTTCTCTTGAGAATTCTGTCTGCGCTTCCCTTGCCTCTGGGCATCATTCTTTTCAGCGTCATGCCAGGGGTTACGAAGCACTCGGATACATACAGTCTGTCTGTATCCATGCCGAAGTTGTTGTCCGCATCTGCAACGGCGCGATCCAGCAGCTTAATCAGATGCTCACAAGCAGCCTTTGGGGTATTCTTCAGAATACCGCGGGCTACTTTCACATCCTTACCGCGGATCAAGTCCAAAACGACTTTTACCTTCCGGGGGGAGATGCGCACGAACTTCAGATAGGATCTTGCTTCTTTCGTCTGTTCCATATTCTACATTTCCTCCCTAATTATTTCTTGCCTGAGTTGGATGTTTTGGAGCCGGCGTGACCCTTAAAGGTCCGGGTGGGGGCGAACTCGCCCAGCTTATGGCCGACCATGTCCTCTGTTACGTATACGGGGATATGCTTTCTTCCGTCGTGTACGGCAAAGGTGTGTCCAACAAACTCAGGGAATATGGTGGATGCTCTCGACCAGGTCTTGAGCACCTTTTTCTCACCCTTCTCATTCATAGCGCATACGCGAGCGTACAGCTTAGGTTCGACGAAGGGGGCTTTCTTTAAACTTCTGCTCATGAAACCTTACTCCTTCCTTACTTGCTGTTTCTGCGTTTTACGATGAACTTGTCGGTTGTGCTCTTCTTTTTCCGCGTCTTATAACCCAGAGCAGGCTTACCCCAAGGGGTTACAGGGCCCGGACGGCCGATAGGAGAACGTCCCTCACCACCACCGTGGGGGTGATCGCAGGGGTTCATTACGGAACCGCGGACAGTAGGACGGATACCCATGTGACGCTTACGGCCTGCTTTACCGATTTTTACGGTGTCATGCTCGATGTTGCTCACCTGGCCGATGGTTGCCTTACAGTTCATTCGGATATAGCGTACTTCACCGGAGGGCAGACGAACCTGCGCCATGGACCCTTCCTTTGCCATAAGCTGCGCTTGTGTACCGGCTGCACGAACCAGCTGGCCGCCCTTACCAGGGTACAGCTCGATGTTGTGGATGAAGGTACCTACAGGAATATCGGCGATTTCCAGGGTATTACCCGGCTTGATGTCTGCACCGGCGCCGTTATAGAGCACCATGCCGTCCGTAACGCCTACAGGGCAGAGCACATAGCTTTTCTTGCCCGCATCGTCCTGAACCAGGGCGATATAAGCGCTGCGGTTCGGGTCGTATTCTACACCGATAACGGTTGCAGGTTTGTCAGAAGTGCGCTTGAAGTCAATTACACGATATTTCTGACGGTTTCCGCCGCCCTTGTGGCGAACGGTGATGCGGCCATAGCTGTTACGACCGGCATGCTTTTTCTTCACTTCCAGAAGGCTCTTTTCCGGAGTCTTCTTTGTGATTTCCACAAAGGAGGATACCGACATATTTCTTCTTGCCGGCGTGGTAGGTTTATACTTAATTGTAGGCATTTTCTACTCCTCCCCTTAGTTCATTCCCTCAAAGAACTCAATCGTCTTGGAGTCGGCGGTCAGTGTTACAATCGCCTTCGTCCATGCTGCGGTGTAACCGCTGCTGTAACGGAGTCTTTTGGGTTTTCTTTTCATATTCATTGTGTTTACAGCCGCTACCTTCACGCCGAACAGCTCTTCCACTGCTTTCGCAATTTCAGGCTTTGTTGCATCGGAAGCTACCTTGAAGGTATATTTCTTCATGGAAATAGCATCCATTGCCTTCTCGGTGATAATCGGCTTCAAGATAATGTCCTGTGCTAATTTCATTTCGCGTATACCTCCTCGATTTTCTCCACAGCGGCCTTGCTGGCAACCAGGGAATCGCAGTTCAGTATGTCGTATACGTTGATGGCGTTGTACTGAGAAACCTTTACGCCCTCGATATTCTGAAGGCTTGCGATTACCTTGCTGTCTACCTCAGGGAGCACAACAAGGGTTTTCTTAGCTGCACCGATATCGGTAAGCATTTTCACCATCACCTTGGTTTTGTATTCTGCTGCGGCAATCTGGTCAACTACGATCAGTTCGCTGCCTGCAACCTTGGCAGACAATGCGCCAAACAGCGCCTTCTGTCTAGCCTTTTTGTTCATGGTTACCCGATAGGAGCGGGGCTTAGGACCAAGGGCTACGCCGCCGTGTGTCCACTGGGGAGAACGGGTAGAACCCTGTCTTGCCCGTCCGCTGCCCTTTTGTCTCCAGGGCTTTTTGCCGCCGCCGGATACTTCTGTGCGGGTCAGGGTGGACTGGGTACCCTGGCGCTGGTTCAGCAAATACATTCTTACAGCAGAATGGAGGATGCTGGATTTTACCTCGGCGCCAAACACTTTATCAGACAGTTTCATCGTGCCTGCATCGGCACCTGCCATATTTACTACTTTAATCTCTGGCATTTGTTCTTCCTCCTTCCCGCTTATGCTTTCACGCTGTCACGGATGAACACGATTCCGCCCTTGGAGCCGGGAACGGCACCCTTTACGGCAATCAGTCCTTTTTCCGCATCGATTTTTACAATTTCCAAATTCAGTACAGTTACCTGCTCGTTACCGTACTGACCGGCCATCTTTTTATTTTTCATGACACGGGACGGAGTGGAACATGCGCCCATGGAACCTACCTGGCGGTGCACCGGTCCGGTACCGTGTGTCATTCTTAAAATGTGGTGGCCCCATCTCTTTACAGCGCCGGTAAAGCCGTGACCCTTTGTAATGCCTGTAATGTCGACCTTTTCGCCTGCGGCGAAGGTATCGACGGCCACTACGTCGCCAACGTTCATTTCCTCAGCGTTTTCAAGACGGAACTCTTTCAGGTGCCGCTTTGCGGGCACATTTGCTTTTTTGAAGTGTCCGGCACGGGGTTTTGTCACCAGCTTTTCCCGGATATCTTCATAACCAAGCTGTACTGCGCTGTAGCCGTCGGTTGCCACTGTCTTCTTCTGTACCACGAAGCAGGGACCTGCGTCAATCACCGTTACAGGGATCGCAGCGCCATTTTCTGCGAAGATCTGGGTCATGCCCAGCTTCTTTCCAATGATTCCTTTTTTCATTTTTTCCTCCAAATAAGGTTATTGGTTGACGTCTTTGGTTTGCGCGGCAGCCACGCCGCAGCCGCCAACTTGACCTTTTCCGCCATCAAGCGCTAGGCGCTCTGTACGGGGAAAATCGGCTGTTTTGCGATGGAAGCTTATTTTACTTCTTTCGCTTCAATTTCAACGCCTGCAGGAAGTTCTACACCCAGAAGGGATTCCACAACCTTTGCATCGGCGTTTTCAAGGACGATCAGTCTCTTGTGCGTACGCTGTTCAAACTGTTCGCGGCTGTCCTTGTACTTGTGTACAGCACGCAGGATGGTAACGACTTCCTTCTCTGTGGGAAGGGGAATCGGACCGGAAACCTGTGCGCCTGCTCTTTTTGCAACTTCCACAATTTTAGCTGCTGCGCTGTCTGCCAGCGTGTGCTCATAGCTTTTGAGCCGAACCTTGATTTTTGTTGCCACTTGTCTGCCTCCTAAAATTTTACTTGCCGAGGCGACGAACACGCGCCCGGGCGTTTCTAGGACCTCCTGAAGGAAACCGGATCAAAAAGCCGTCTTAGGCAGTGCAACCACAAATCCGCCTGTGCTTTTCATCCGGACATACCTCTCCTCCGTAAAAACGGATTGGAGATCTGCGAGAGCCTTACACACTTCGGTCTCCCGCCTGCGCTCGCGTTCGCTTCGCCCGTTTTTAAAACGGACATACTCCGCGGAAATTCCCCGTCCTCTGTAGCAAAAAGGACGGCAACCTTCCGTTTCATCGCACATCAAGCCTTGTAATTTTACCATAATTCCCATTGTATTGCAACGGATGCAGAAACTTTTTTTGAAAAACCCTTGGAAAACTTTGTAGAAATTTTAAATTGTTTTTTGTGCAATTTAACAACAAAATATACATCTTGTGCTAATCAAAGAAAAAAACACCATATACAGAAAATTACGAAATCTTTTTTCTCCATGCAAAGAGAATTTTGCCTTATTCCATAGATCGCCAGGAAAACCCACGCCCTTTTTGGGAAATATATTGATTTACCCCTCTATTTATGTTAGTATATAAGGTAGATAAAAATCGTTTGGCAGTGAGAAAGGCATTCTAATTATGGAAAGAAACAAAAAAACATCTCTCATTTATATGATTTGCGCAGCCACTTTGCTGGTTTTTCTCGGAGCCTTCTTTATGTTTACCGCTCTTTCCAAAGATTTTTCTCCTCCTCTCGGATATTTTGAAAAAGGATCTCTGTCAGCCATTCTTTTATACGCGGTTCTGGCAGGCGGCGTCCTGCTCGGCTTTTTTTCCTGGATTTTTTTCCGCAGCAGTAAGCAGATTACAGCAAGCAATGCCGCCCCCGTCTACACAAAAGTCGCTGGAGGATTTCTAATAGCAGCTTTGCTTTGGTGTACAGGAGAGGACTTGGCGCATATTCATCGTACATTGCCTTACTGGGGGCTAATTTTGTTTGCCGACTTGCTTGCCCTGTTCTTCATCCTGTTCCTTGGCTGCAGTATGGGTTCTGAGTCTCTTCGCAGCGGGCCTTTGGCTGCTTTCTCCAGCTTTTTTCCGCCTCTTTATGCCGTAACCCAACTTTTTCTTTTATATTTTGATGAAACGGTGGCCACCAACAGTCCGATTAAAATCATTTATCAACTGATGTATATTGCATTTATGCTGACCTTCACCGCCCAAACTGGACTTTTGCTGGGGCACAAGTCGATTTTTCCACGATATATTTTTTCTTTTATATGTTCTGCCATTTTTGGCGGTGCCGTATCTGTCAGCGCCCTGCTTTGTATCCTCACCAACACGCCAGGCCACAACTTGTCCTATGCCCGGATTTTGTTCTGCTGTACTGTAACCGTGTATGCCTTTTGCCGCCTTCTTTCTTTTGCACTTACAAAAGAAACGCCATCGGAAAATACAAAGGAGGAGACAGCATGAACGTCCCGGAAACGAACGAGACGAAACGTATCTGTGTAAAAAAGAAGTCTGCACTGCCCATTTGGGTGTGTGCAGCCGTATGGATTCTAGCGGGGCTGTTTTATCCCATGTACAGGCTGATGGATATTGCAATTGTAGCTGTGATCAGTTTGGCGGCATGGCTGATTGCCTGGCTGGCCGCACCAGAATATACCCAGTATATCAAAGCGCCGCGACCCACATCCGGAGATCAGGCTGTAGATGCGCTTTGTATGCAAATAGAAGCGGACGCAGCCCATATCCGTTCTGTGGCAGAGTTGCTTCCCTCTGTCACAGAAAATATTGCAGTGCGCTTACGTTCCATTGGTTCCACCCTGGACAAAATCGCCAAAAATCTGCAGGAGGATCCCTCCGACTTGCCGGATTGCCGCCGGCTGGCAAATTATTATCTGCCTGTAATACAAAAACTGTGCGATAAGTATGTTTTTCTCATCCGTCAGTCTACGGGGGATGCAGATGCAGCGAAAACCCGCACAGAGTTAAAAGCAAAAATTGAAGACGCTTTTGCAGGGATTGACAGTGCTTTAAAAAAGCAGTTGGACGCGCTGTATCAAAACGACAGCCTGGATATTTCCACCGACATAGACGTACTGAAGCAAATGCTTCGTCGGGATGGACTTTCCGAATAGCCGGCCGGCACGAATGTGCATATATAAACTACTAAAACTTATGAAAAGGTATGGTTTCAATTATGGAAAATCAAGAAATGGATAAGCAGCAGATTCCCTCTCTCACCCTGGATCCCTTTGGAAGTGCAGCCGCACAGGCAGCGCAGGAGCAGGCAGCCGCGCCCGCCCAGACAGAAGCAGAACCGGTTGAAATGGATTCCACGCTGACAGAGGAAGAAAAGAAAGTTGTAGAGGAATTTGCAAAGAAAATTGACGTCACAGACAGCACAGCCATTCTCCAATACGGCGCAGCCGCGCAGCAAAAAATCTCTTCCTTTTCCGATTCTGCCCTGGAATCTGTGAAAACCAAGGATTTTGGCGAATTGGGCGATATGATTGCAGGGCTTGTAACCCAGCTAAAAGGGATTACAGCTGAGGAAGATGAAAAGGGCTTTTTCGGATTCTTTAAAAAGCAAAAGAATAAAATTGCCACGCTGAAAGCCAAATATGATTCTGCCGAATCCAGCGTAAATAACATTGTAGAGTCCCTGGAGCAGCATCAGATCGTTTTGATGAAGGATGTGGCTATGCTGGACAAAATGTATGAAATGAATCTGGCCTATTTCAAAGAACTTACTATGTATATTCTGGCTGGAAAGAAAAAGCTGGAGGCAGAACGTGCAGGAACGCTGGCAGCAATGCGGGAAAAGGCGGAGAAATCCGGACTGCCGGAAGATGCGCAGGCGGTGAACGATTTTGAAGCACAGTTGACACGGTTTGAGAAAAAACTATATGATCTGGAGCTGACCCGTACAATTTGTATTCAGATGGCTCCTCAGATACGGCTGGTGCAAAATAACGACACGCTGATGACAGAAAAAATTCAGTCGGTGATCGTCTCCACCATTCCCCTGTGGAAAAACCAAATGATTTTGTCCCTTGGTATTGAACACTCGAATCAAGCCATGGAAGCCCAGCGGGCAGTAACCGATATGACCAACGAACTGCTGCGGCAAAATGCACAAACCTTGAAGCAAGGCTCTATCGACATTGCCAAAGAATCGGAGCGGGGCATCGTAGAATTGGAGACACTGCAAAATACCAACCAGCAGCTGATTGCAACCTTGGATGAGGTACAGAGGATCCAGGCCGAAGGCAAGGCCAAACGTGCCGCTGCGGAACAGGAGCTTGGACGTATTGAAGGTGAACTGCGGACAAAACTGATGCAGAACAGCAAATAAGGAACGACTATATGAAATTTTTTTTGGAGAACAGGGCCAGGGCCGGCGTGGTGCTTGCCCTTGTGATCATTTTTGCGTCTGTTTTTGGAACTTGGCGCAGTGTAGCTATGCAGGCAGGAAAAGTGCAGCGGGAATTTATAAAAGAAGACAGCTTCGGCCAGACAGTATCCTCCACCCTGCTTGATCTGGCCTATCACAGCGCAGTCTTTGCCGACGCCTACGAACGGATCGTGGAAAAAGATAATGACAGCATTCTCCTTCGCACTGCGGTACAGGAAATCGAAAAGCGAGGAGAAGATCCCACTGCTCTTGGAAGCGAATATATAAATATTCAGCGCAGTATCCGAAATTTGTATGACCGGCTTTTGATAGCAGGCCAGTATAAAGACGAGATTCGCGCAGCACACATGGCGGTAGAAAGCGATCTTTCTATTCTGCGCAAATATGAGGACTATAACGCGGCAGCAAAAAAATACAATGTAAAAACCGCCGCCTTTCCAGCTTCCCTATTCGCGGGAGAACGAGCGATTGTCTTTGAATAATTTCACGAAAGGATTATACTGCATGCGTACAGCGATAAAAAGATGCGTGGCGGTGCTTTTGACCTTGCTGCTTCTCCCTCTGGGGGCAGTACTGCAAGCGGGAGCCGCTGCTGATTTACCGGATCCCCCACGTGGAGGATCCTGCGTATATGATCCTGCCGGCGTAATCAACAGCGATACAAAGCAGCAAATCGATAAAAATTCCCGGGCGCTATACGCCCTTTCCGGTGCACAGCTCATGGTAGTAGCTATAGACAAAACAGGATATTCGGACCTCAGTGAATACGCCGATGATCTTTTTAATCACTGGGGAATCGGAGATGCCAAAGAAAATAACGGCGTTTTGTTTGTAATGGAGCTTTCCACCTACAAGTACTGGGCAGCGTTGGGATACGGCCTGGAAAATAAAATTACCTCTGCTGTCCTGCAGCGAATTTTCGACAGCGGTATGGAAACCGCCTTTGACAATCAAGAATATGACAGAGCCGCAAAAATTTTCTGTGAGAAAATGACGGAGGCGCTGGAGCAAAGTTATAATATAGATATATCCAGTTGGGACGGCGTTACATTTCATTATGGATCCGGTAATATGAACGGCCCCGCCGGCGGTAAAACCGGCGGAGCCATCAGCGTGATTGGTACTATTTTTTCCGGTATTATCGGACTGCTGATTACCCTGGCAGTGATTGCCGTCGTCATCTTTGCTTTGCTGCGTTCCTCCTGCTGCGCCTGCGGCGGACCGGGATATTATGGCGGTCCCCGATACCGGCGTCCTTTTTGGGGAGGCTATCACCATCACCATTATGGTCCGGGACCTAGACCAGGCCCCAGACCGGGACCACGGCCCGGCAGCTTCGGCGGCAGAACCGGCGGATTTGGCGGTGGCCGCGCAGGCGGCGGCATGAGACCGGGCGGCGGTGGAAGTCGTGGCGCAGGCGGCGGCCGGCGTTGATTCATTCGCACAAATAAAAGAAAAACAGGGCCTGCGTCCAGGGACACAGGCCTTTTTATGATCAACAAAAAGGATATACTATGACGACATTAAGCGTAAACAACCTGTGCTACAGCGTTGGAACAAAAACAATATTGGAAGGTATCACTTTTTCCATTGAAGAGGGGGATCGGCTGGGAATCGTAGGAGTCAACGGTAGCGGTAAAACCACCCTGCTGCGGCTGATCACCGGAATAGAAAAAGCAGAAAGCGGAGAGGTTTATTTTGCCCGAGATAAAATTCTCGGAATGCTCCGGCAGGACGATCCCTTTCAGGTACTGCAGGGAGAAGACACAGTCCTATCTCAAATGTACGCAGCTTTTCCACAGCTTGTTCGAGACGAAAAACGGCTGGCGGAAATGGAAGCAGAAATGGAAACAGCATCCCCCGAACAGCTGCTGTCTCTTAGCGCCGGATATGAACGGTTAAACACACGGTTTATAAACGACGGTGGACTTCACTACAAGTCTCGCTGCAAAAGCCTGCTGGCAAAAATGGGATTTGGCGAAGAAACCTACTGCCGCAGCATTTCTACCCTGTCGGGAGGGCAGCGCACCCGTCTGGCACTAGCACGGCTTTTATTTCAGGAACCGGATATTTTAATATTGGACGAGCCCACCAACCATTTGGATATAGATACGATGTCCTGGCTGGAAGGACATCTTGCGGGATACAAAAAAACACTCCTCTTAGTCAGCCACGACCGGTATTTTTTAGATCGGGTTACAAATAAAACACTGGATATCGAGCATCACAAGGCAAAGCTGTATAAATGCTCCTATACCGCCTATAAAAAACAAAAAGAAGAGCAACGTGCCGCTTTGGAAAAACAATACATACTCCAGCAGCGGGAGATAGCCCGTTTGGAAGCTTATATTGAGCAGCAGCGCCGCTGGAACCGGGAGCGGAATATTATTGCAGCGGAAAGTCGGGAAAAAGCTATTGCTCGTATGGATAAAATAGAGCGGCCGCAGGATGCGCCGCGGGCTCTGCAGTTTGCTTTTTCCAAAACGGTCCAATCCGGAAATGACGTACTGGATGTAAAAGATCTTGCAATTGGGTTTGGAGAAAAAAATCTTTTCTCCGACTTAACCTTCTCTGTAAAACGGGGAGAGCGGCTGTTGATTGCCGGGCCCAACGGATGCGGTAAATCTTCTCTACTAAAAACACTGCTTGGAAAGCTCTTTGCACAGGCAGGAAGCATAACCTTTGGATACAACGTCCGCGTAGGCTATTATGACCAGGAGAACCAAAACCTGTCCCCGGATAAAACCGTTCTGGACGAATTGTGGGACGCATATCCCACAATCAGCAGGCAGGAACTGCACGCCGTGCTGGCGGTATTTATGTTTCGGGGAGAAGATGTGGAAAAAACTGTTTCCGTCCTTTCCGGTGGAGAACGGGCACGGCTGACCCTAGCAAAGCTGATTCTCTCAAAAGTCAATGTTCTGATTCTAGACGAACCCACCAACCATCTGGATATCTCCTCCAGAGAAGCGTTGGAAAATGCACTGGAAGCTTTTGAAGGTACGATTATTGCCGTATCCCACGACCGGTATTTTATGCAGCGGCTGGCTACCCGTATTTTATCCCTTCAAAATCCGGTGCGGGATTATCGGGGCGGATACACAGAATATATTGCCGCACTGGAACAAACGGAAGATATGTCAAAAACACCAGTCGCAAAGACAGTAGCCCCGCCGACTGGAAAAGAATTGTATATAAAAAAGAAAGAAGAACAAGCGGCTTTACGGCGCAAAGAAGCGCGCCGTAAAAAGGTAATCCAAGAAATCGAACGGCTGGAAAAAGAGCTTGCGGATATCACCGACAGACTGTATGGAGAAGATGCTACCGATTATGTCAAAGCCGCGCAGCTGGAGGATCAGCGCATTTATGTAGAAGACCAGCTTATGCAGCTATATGAAGAAGAAGCAAATTTTTCTATAGCACAAGATGTTGAGTAACATGCTAAGCCCTGTTACGATACTATATATCATAGAAGCTATGTAAAGGAGGGGGGAACATGCAAAAAAAATTTGTTATGGCAGGCTTGTTTGTACTGCTGTTTTTATGGCTCCCTTTTTTGGTATCCTGTGACCGTCAAAAGGACGCCGGTCTTTGGATTTATGCAGATCGTTCCTTATTATTTTCAACGGAAAACGGACCCATGTTACAGCAAGCCCGGTTATCTGGAAACGTAAAACTTACATTCTACAACAATACAGACGATGATACGCAAATGATTCTGTATACCGATGGGACTGAAAATGGTCAGGTATCACTTTCTGCTAAAGCTGGAAAATCTGATACTGTTTGCTTAACTTTATCAGAAAAAACAGAACTAAACGATGGCATTCGCCTTATACAAAATGAAACAGATCACGCATATATTTTATCCGCCAATGCATTAAAGACAGCCAGCACAGACGGCGTACCCAACATTACACTGCTTCGGGATATTTCTTCAGATGGAAATCTTGCCTTTACAGTTCCCTGCTCCCTATCCACAGATGGGCATGCTTTATCCGTATCGGATACAATTTCCTTTACTTGTCAGGACACAGGCACATTTTTACTATCTGGAAATATATCTGCCAATGCACTGTACGCTCGTTCCCCCAACTGTCACATTACAGTCCCGGATACGCTTGTGCCCCAAAATCTTTCCTTTCAAATTGCCGCCGCTTCTTTAAACGATATACAACTAGACGGCACTGTTACCGCAAATTCTATGGATGAACTAAACAACCTGGCAGACGGTGCGGTGTATATGCAGGCTGTTTCTAATACCCCTATTCGATTAAACGAATTTACAGTAGAGCAGCAGGTGACATTTACCAAGCCTGTTTCCTTGATTGATAACGGTATAATATTCAATGCCCCAATTCTTGTACAAACGAAAGAACAAGGAAACATTCAAATAGAAGGAGCTCTGCCATGGGAAAGTATTTTACTGCAAGCACCAAACTGCACACTTGTTTGGGATACATATGGTCCGCCGCTGCATGTAGTACAGCAGCTTTATAAAATTATATCCTATAACGGTATAGATTCTAGTACATATGTTTTAGGCGGAAGCTGTACTGTCATACCGGAAATTTCGCTTACAGCAGAACAATATAGCACAGGAAGCATCGTTTGGAATGATACTGGAAAAGAGTCTTTTGTATTAAATGCACAAATCGACTGCGTCCTGCCTCCTTCTATTCTAAAAGCTGCCACATTAACAATCACTCCGCCTGCCGGGTATACTGTTACATTTACAGAATCCAGTATAAACCAAAATGGTACAGTCAATTTGCTGAATCCACTGGGATGTTATTTTTCTATATCAGATGGAAATGTCAGCTCTTTATATTATATGGAAACAAACTGGAAATCTGTACTGCCGGTAGTGTGTATTGAAACGGAAAATGGAGAGGCTATCACTTCCAAAGAAGAATATAAAAGCGCCACTATTTCTATTGAAAGTGACTTCTCCGACAACCTTCCATCGTTAGAATCCACCACTGTTCAAATTCGTGGAAGAGGCAATACTACATGGGAATGGTCTGATAAAAAACCATATAAACTAAAATTTGATAAAACCGTATCTTTACTAGGCTTACAGCCAGGAAAAAAATGGGTGCTTCTTGCAAATTTTTCTGATAAAAGTCTAATCCGTAATTATGTTGCGCTAGAAAGTGCAAAAGTACTGGACAATATGGACTGTTATGCTACACAATATCCGGTAGACGTGTTTATAAATGGAGAATATGCAGGTGTATATACCTTAGGTGAACAAATAGAAGCAGGAAAAGACCGTCTTTTTATACGGGAAGATGCAGGTAACGTAAATACCGGATTTCTTCTGGAACTCGGCGTTAGCAGAAAAAGTGGGCATCCTGTATTTTCTTCTTCAATATTAAAAAATATAGGCGTGCTTGAACCTCAAAATATAAACGAACAAACATTGACTTATATTCAAAATTATATAGCTGTAGCAGATTATGCAGTAGAAAATTTAAAAGACTATGAACAATATATAGATATACCTTCTTTGATTGATTGGTTTATTTTAACAGAACTTTCCTACAACGCGGATTCTTGTTTTCGACGAAGTGTTTTTCTTACAAAAAATGCAGGAGGCAAACTATGTCTTTCTCAAGTTTGGGATTTTGATTTGGCATTCGGCAACAATGTTGCAGATTTAGAAGCCTATGAAGAATGGGCATGTCTTGCTACACAAAATGGCTATGTGCGTTATAATTGGATGTGCCGTCTTATGGAAGATGAAACATTTGTCACTAAATTACAACAACGCTGGAATACAATAAAAGAACCGCTCTTAAAAACTGCATTAGCAGCAGTACAGGAAGGATATCGATTAACAGAACCCTCTGCAGATGATAATTTTAAAAAATGGAATATTTTATATGACCGAGTAGGCATGCAACCATTCAATATTGTTCAACGAACAACACATATTTCACAAATAGAATTTTTGCAAGAATTTATTCAAAATCGTTGGAACTGGATAGATAAAAAACTAAATACTCCTTTAAAAGAATAAATTAAATATATCTCAATGATAAAAAATCTCTCTTATGTTTTATAAAACATAAGAGAGATTTTTATTTTTCTAACAAAGTTATAAACAAAAAAAATTACCTTTATAACAAAGTTATAAACAAAAAAAATTACCTTTATAACAAAGTTATAAACAAAAAA
>CAOKAC010000003.1 GCA_948466345.1 uncultured Clostridia bacterium
ATCGTTACCGTAAGCAAAATCCTTCAGAATGAAATCTATCTTGGCAATACCGTCCATTACCAGATACAGAAACTGTCCTATAAGTCAAAGAAGAATGTCAAACGCCCCAAAGAGGACTGGATGAGGGTTGAGAACACCCACGAGCCATTGGTTGACCGTGAAACATGGGATTTGGTGCAGGGGCATATCAATTCCCGCAAACGCAGCCGAAAGGACGATGAGCCGCAGATATTCGCAGGGCTGCTCAAATGCGGCGAGTGCGGGTGGAGCTTATCGGCGGCAAACACAAAGAACAAGTCGAGGTATTACCGCTGCACGCAGTATTCCGCACATGGGAAAGAAGCGTGTTCCCTGCATTTCATCACCTACAACCTGCTCTATGCTTTTGTTCTCGGACGGTTACAATACTGGCTGATGGCGGTAAAGGAGAATGAGGACACCATTCTGGAACGGCTGCTGCAGAGCAGCCAAAAGCAGCGGAAGTCAGAGAATGCCCGTGATGAAAAGGAATTGAGAAAGGCGCAGAAACGCAGGCAGGAATTAAACAACCTCTTTGCAAAAATGTACGAGGACAGGGTAAAAGGACTTCTTGACGAAGAAAACTATTCCATGCTTTCCGTCAAATATCGCACGGAGCAGCAACAGCTTGATGAAACGATAAAGACCGTATCCGCAAGGCTTGAGGATGCCAAAGCGGAAACGGACGATGCAAAACGGTGGGTAGACTTAATCCAGAAATACAGCGCAATAGACGAGCTTACTGCCCCTCTTTTGAATGAACTGATTGAGAAAATCGCAGTCCATCAGTGGAGGAAAGACGAGAATGGCAAAAAGGTGTGGGACATTGAGATTTATTACCGTTTTGTCGGGAAGATTGATTAGATACAGGAACTATGGGGAATGTGCCATTTATGGCAGTTCCCCGAAGGATTATCCTTAAGTAAAGTAAAGCGGGCGTTAGTATCCATGTAAAGATGACCCGGACAGAGTGGTTACACGTGTTCGGTATGTATGTTACGGAAAGACACGTAAACAAACGGATTGTGACGGTCAGACCGGATATACCACGCATATTCTTGATGATATTGTAGATCAACTTATGAAAACTATTTTTGAAAAAATGAAAGCAATTCCAAAAAGCGAGATTGTCAACACTCGGTATGGGGAAAAGATGAAAGAGCGAAAAGCTTTGCTTGCTGCTGCTCGTGCAGACTATACAAAAGCGGCGGATGATCTGGGCGCGTTAAAGGCAGAGGTTGTGAAGTCTTTGCGTGGGGAGAGCCATTTTTCACCGGAAATATTAAATTCAATCATTGCAAATGCCGAAACAGAATGTAACAGGCTTAAACAACATTTTGAGGAGGCACAGGCGGCTTATAACGAAGGACAGGAACTTTTAAAGTCACTTAATGCACAATATGATGATGTTATTAAATGGTCGGAAATGTATGAAGGAGCCAGTATTGAAGCAAAGAAAATGGTTATTGGTCATTTAATTAGCCGAATCGAAGTGTATCGGGACTATAAACTGCACATTGATTTTAACATCGACTTTAATCAGTTTAGCCTTGGTATAGATTTTAGCAATTTGGCGGCATAGTAAAAACTCGCTTTCTTGCGAAAACGAGTTTTAAAAATGTTGTTTCTCTCTAAACCATTGGTGGACCCGAAGGGGATCGAACCCTCGACCTTCTGAATGCCATTCAGACGCGCTTCCAGACTGCGCCACGAGCCCATGTAAGAGAAACAAGCAATTATTTGATTGTACAAAATGGGGGTGTGTAACCGAGTGAGTTGCTCTCCCAGCTGAGCTATACCCCCATATATGGAAAAAGACAGCTATTCAATTTCAAGACTGAGCTAGATGTGTTGGACTTTCACTTACAGTAGCATTTTACTTTTTTATTATATCATAAATATGTGTTCCTGTCTATATTTTTATTAATTTTCTTTTTTATTTTTATTTTATCGTTGACAAAAACTTCCTTTTGCGATACCATATTTTTATTGGAAAAAGTGCATTTCAGCCGGCTCTTTGAGAGTCGGTATTTTCAATCTATTGTATGAATTGCGCCAATATGGCAAAAATACGAATAATAGTATTTGTGGAGACTTTTTGAAAGGACAAAAAATATTATGAAAAAAACAGCAGCGCTTGTGGCCCTTCTTGCCATATTTCTGTTTGGCTGCGGAAGTGATGTGGGTGACACAGAAATTCTCAGCAGTGCGTATCGTGACAAGTATGACTATTATGATGCTAATGTACAGATAATGATGGAAAGCATGGAATTGGACGCACAGGAGGCGGACGACGCATTTGGAGTGCTGGCTGAAGCTGGGATCAATGAGGAGATATCTAACATTATTCAAATGAGCAATGGCCGTGGGCAGACGTACTATCGTATTTGGTGGGGTGCGGATTACTCTACTTCTGTAGAGGTATATGTCTTGGATGGAGTAGTGGCCAAAATTTGTTCCGGTGAAGACATTTTATACGATGCAGAGGGAGATTGGGACGAAAAGAAAGATGATGCAACGCAGCAGGTTAATGGAAACAGCGAGGCTTCTACAGAACTAAGCACACAACCGACTGACTCTACGCTTACATCTGATACATCAACGGAGTCAGGAGAGATTCATGTGCGCTCACTCACTTCTCCTATTAAAAGAGGGCACACAGCATATATGGAAATTTCAGGGACACCTGGTGAAGAGTATAACATCACTGTTCATTATGCTTCTTCTATTAGCAAAGCGGCGGATTTGGTACCAAAGACGGCAGATGAGAACGGGCATGTAACATGGCAGTGGAAGGTAGGGTCCCGAACTGCTGCCGGTACATATAAAATTATTGTTGTCGGTGGCGGGGATACATTGGAAACAGTTTTTATAGTGACTGAATGAGAGGAGAGAAGCCATGTTGGAAAATGTAAGTCCCGCTGCTGTGTTTTCTTATTTTGAAAGGATATCATCCATTCCCAGAGGATCAGGAAATTGCGGAGGGATTGCTGATTATATTGAGGGATTTGCGCGTACAAAAAAATTTTTCTTTAAAAGGGATTCTTACAATAACATCATTGTAAAGAAACCAGGAACGGAATTATTCCAAAATAGACCGGCTGTTATGCTACAAGGGCATTTGGATATGGTATGTGAAAAGAAGTCGGGCGCCATTCATGATTTTAGAGAGGACCCATTACTACTGCAAACAGACGGTAAGCATGTTTGGGCGGACGGGACTACACTTGGGGCAGATGATGGCATTGCTGTGGCTATGATGCTGGCGATTTTAGAGGATGATACAGCGATGCATCCTCCTTTGGAATGCGTTTTTACATCGGATGAAGAAATTGGGCTGATTGGTGCACAGCATCTGGAACTTTCTGAATGCAGTGCAAAGTATCTGATCAATTTAGACTGCGATGAAGACGGCGTATTTATTGCTGGATGCTGCGGCGGAGTGCGGGTACGCTATCAGATTCCCATTTCCCGTATAACGCAGAAGGGACAAGGAAAACGGCTGATTTTAGAGGGTTTGCAAGGAGGGCACAGCGGTGCACAAATCCATAAAAACGGTGGAAATGCAGTAGGTCTGCTTGCCCAAATTTTACAGGTCTCAGGCGATGATTTCCGTCTGGTATCCATTTCCGGCGGAGACAAGGACAATGTAATTCCAACTCGGTGCGAGGCCGTGGTGCTGGGAGATGGGTCCTTTGCAGATGCGTATGAAATGGTATACCAGGAATACGCAGAGCGTGAACCGGACATACGGTTTTTGGAGGAAGATATCGGCCAATTGGAGGCAGCGGTATTTTCTGCCGATAGTCATAGAAATGTGCTGTATTTTTTGAGTCATACACCGTGGGGCGTACTGTCTATGCATCCAGATATAGAGGGTCTTGTAGGAACGTCTGCCAATTTGGCTGCAGTGGAGACAAAGACAGGCTGTGCATGCGGAACTGTATCTGTGCGTAGCGAAAGCACGGAGGATCGGGATAAGGTGTGCGCTCGAATAGCCGATTTACTTACTATGGCGGGAGGCAACGAGTATCGAGATGGAGCATATCCCGGTTGGGCTTACAGCAAAAATTCCGTTTTGCGGCAGACAATGGTTGAAACCTGGCAGGATATGTTTGGAGAAATCCCTAAAGTTGAAGTGATCCATGCGGGTCTGGAATGCGGCGTATTGCAGAGTAAGCTGCCCGGACTGGACGCAATAGCCTTCGGCCCGGAAATTTTTGGAATTCATACGCCAGCAGAACGAATTAATATTGCTTCTGTGGAGAAAAACTATCGTTTCTTATTGGAAGTACTGCAAAGACTTGGAGAGAAAAAACATGCTTAAGGAAATATTGAAACAAAAAGCATTTTTTATATTTGATATGGACGGTACAATCACTGACACGGAGCCGCTGCATTTTGTATCCTATCAGCGAACACTGAGTGAGCTTTTTCCCGAACTTCAGCTGCATGAGGAGGAGTTTCTCTCCTGTTATGTAGGACATCCGGAGCGGGAAATTTATACACTACTGCAGCAAGTACATCATATTTCTTTTGACGAAGGTGCATTTTTTCAGCGGAGGATTACGCATCTCTTCCGTCTTGTACGGGAAACAGGACTTACAACGGCCCCCTTTTATCGGCAGATTTGCAGCCTGTTCCCGAATAAAAAGCGGATTATGCTTACTAGCCAGCGCGGGGAGGTATTGGAACAGTTTCAACGGGAAGTGGACTTTGGCGGATATTTGTCACAGTATATATCTGTGGCCGGACAGGAGGGCGGCAAATTTGCACGTCTGCAGGACCCTATGCGGTATTTTGGATACCCAGCGGAACAGATTGTGATCTTTGAGGATTTTGCGCCAACGCTTTCCTGTGCCAGAGAAAATGGAATATATGCGGTAGGAGTCAGTCATCGGTTCAACCGTTTGGAGGATGCGTGCTGTGACTGCATAATTGATATACATAAGGAGATATAGTAAAAAAGAGCGCCGAGGCGCTCTTTTTTTATTGAAATGCAATTGTATCCATGTTATAGGATGGAACAATATTAATCATCGTCTTTCCGCGGTTAAACGAAACCTCGCTGCCGTCCGCATAATAGAAACGCATCACACTGTCACAAGTTTCTTTTTTCCAGGTAATCGGCGTACAGGTGCCGCCAGTGATATACCACCCATTGCTGCTGCCAGTAGTCTCCATCCAAATCCGCCCTTTTTCGTCGCCGGAAATCCCGCCGCATTCTGCCGACAAAAGCAATACATTGGCAAAGGCAAGCTGCTCTCCAGTAGTACTATCTATATGCGGCATGCTGTCATACTGAAATCGGAGATATACACCCTCGCTGCTGTCATATGTGTACCTTACCTTTTGGACGGTCGACATGGCTACAGATACTTCTGTTGCTGGTTGTTCTAGGGCCACGGGTTCGCCCCATGGAGCAAACTGCATGGGAGACGCATTGGTCTCCCGTACCTGGGTGCGGTAATCATAATAGTCGATTGCGGCCTGGATGCCTGCCCCATTTTGAATCATCAGCGTGTGTTCAGAACTGTAGGTTTTCAGCCGCTGCGGATCCCGAATAAAGGTACCTGTTCCAGTGTACAAATAGCCGGGGCCTTGTACACCGTCTACATGATCGGTGCCTCTGGAAGCCATTGTATTGTAGGCGTAATCACTTCCTCCCGCATGGAAGAAAATACAGTCGTATCCGTTGGCATAATCGATATAATAATCTCTGGCACTGCGTACAGACCCGATTTGGGTAAGGTTACTGTAATCTGTGATAATACCCATTAGACGGGTGATCCCACCTTCTGCAAGACACTCGTATAGGATGTCTGCCTGCGCTACTCCTTCTTGGGGAAGAGACGCTTTTATGTTATTGATCATAATGGAAATGGGACGAACACCGGACAAATCCGTCTCACAGGCAAGCCCTGTAAGGGGATGCGTGTATGCTGGTTCTCCGTGATCCGGCAGCGCTGTTGTAACTTCTTCCTCTATGCTCTCAGCGGTCGTTTCTTCTTCGGCCTCGTTTTTTTGGCAGGAGGGAAGAAAGAGAAGGGCTGCGGCCAAAAGAGGAAGAATAAAATTCCTTACTTTCAAAAAGGAGCCTCCCTTATTCACCGATCAGGCGTTCCAACCAAATCGTGCCAAGCTCAAAGGCTTCATACAGGCCGGAACGCAGCTCCTGCTTAACGATTCTATCCCCGTCGGACAAAGACGGGTCGGTTTTCATGATCTGAATAATAATTTTGTCCGGTACGGTTTTACCATCTGTCTCTTTTTCATTCATGATAATCAGCTGGAGAATATACTCGTCATCCATATTACCGTACAGGATTGTGTTGCCTTCCCGCACAAGGGGACGTTCCTTATACATTAGAAACTTGCCTTGTACTGTTGCGCCTTTCAAAATTTCCTTTATTTCATCTGTCATATGATATATACCTTTCCTGTCTATCCAAGTGATCTATCCGGATGACATATACAATTATCATACTATAAATTGCAGGCAATGTCAAGGCGGACACTTCATTTAATCCTTTCCTCGGACGAGACGCATATTCCAGACATTCTCCCGCATATATTCTTTCAGAGGAAGAAACTCTGTATTATTATAAGTACTTGGAGGCTCTATGAAAAAGTGGATTTCTATATGGATGGCGTTGCTTTTGCTCCTGCCAGTTCTGACGGTGGCACCCCGGGCGGTGTCTCAGGAGGATATCAAACCCTTTGATGTCAATGCAAAAAGTGCAGTACTGATGGACGCCTATACAGGCACAGTTTTATATGCCAAAAACGCCAACGATGCGCTGCCGCCTGCCTCTGTTACCAAGGTAATGACGCTACTTTTGGTTTTAGAAGCGATCGACAGTGGAAACCTATCGTTGCAGGACAAAGTAAGCGTTAGTGAATACGCGGCCTCTATGGGTGGATCTCAGGTATATCTGGAGCCCTTTGAAGAAATGTCCGCTGAAGACCTTCTAAAAAGCGTTGTCGTTTCATCGGCAAATGACGCTGCGGTGGCATTGGCGGAAAAGGTGTGCGGCAGTGAAGAAGCATTTGTCAACCGGATGAATGAGAGGGCTACGGAGCTTGGAATGGAGAATACCCATTTTGAAAATGTAACCGGACTAGACGATGATGTGGAAAATCATACTCTTAGTGCATTGGATATTGCGCTGGTATCCAGGGAATTGATTACCAAGCATCCTCTAATTCTTCAGTATAGTTCTATTTGGATGGATACCATCCGAGACGGCGCATTTGGATTGTCCAATACCAATCGGCTGATTCGCTTTTATAGCGGAGCCACTGGGCTGAAAACAGGGTCTACCTCTAAGGCGGGATTTTGTATCAGCGCAACAGCTTGTCGAGACGGAATGCATCTGATTGCTGTAATTATGGGCAGTGAAACCAGAGATATTCGCAACGCGGCGGCAACACAGCTGCTGGACTGGGGCTTTGCTAATTATACTGTATATACAGATGAAGGAGGCGACGCTGGAGAAATAAAGGTACTTGGAGGCGTAGCATCTTCTGTTCCATTGAATAAAGACAGCTTTTCTGTATTGCTGCCCAAAGGAAAAGAAAAAAATGTGGAAGCGCAGATACAGCTAGACGATTCGGTAAATGCACCGGTAAAGACGGGCGATGTAATCGGAAAAGTGAAGTATGTCTGCGATGGAGAAGAGCTTGGAGAGACGAATATCTTGGCTGCAGATACGGTGAAGAAGATCGGGTACGGTGGAATTCTTGTGAACATGTTAAAAAAGTTTTGCCTGTATTAAAATTTTAAGTAGGACAATCTTGCAATCTCTGTCGAATTACTGTATTATATATAGTAGAAGTAAATTATGACGGAGGAAGAAAGTATGTCTATTAGACTGAATGATAAATTCATTCGGCGCTATGTATCCGCTGAGGAAATGGAAGGGATTCGTCCTCAGGTGGAAACGGCTTTTGAAACACTGCGCCGGGGCGACGGACTTGGATCAGACTTTTTGGGATGGATCCGCCGTCCTGTAGATTATGATAAAGAAGAATACGCACGGATTCAGGCAGCGGCAGAAAAGATCAGAAAGAGTTGTGATGTGCTGATTGTGATTGGAATCGGAGGTTCTTATCTGGGGGCGCGGGCAGCCATTGAATTTGTACGCGGCAACTATTATAACAGCCTGCACGGAGATGCACCGGAGATTTACTTTGCCGGTAACAGCATTTCTGCCTCTGCCCTTGCAGATACTCTGCGCCTTTGTGAAGGAAAGGATATCTGTGTGAATGTGGTATCCAAATCTGGAACCACTACAGAACCCGCTGTTGCCTTCCGTATTTTCCGGGAGCTTTTGGAAAAGAAATATGGAGAGAAAGGCGCTAGGGAACGCATTTTTGTCACTACAGATAAAAAACGCGGCAAGCTGAAGGAGTTTTCCGACAGCAAGGGATACGAAACCTTTGTGATTCCCGATGATATCGGCGGCAGATATTCTGTACTTACAGCAGTGGGTCTTTTGCCCATTGCTGTATGCGGCATTAATACGGACGATATGCTCCGGGGCGCTGCTGACGCAATGCATGCATATACAACAGCTCCTTTTGCAGAAAACGACTGTTTGAGATATGCGGCATATCGGAATATACTGTATCGGGCCGGCAAGGTAACAGAAATTTTGGCAGCATATGAACCCAGCCTACAGCTGTTTGGCGAATGGTGGAAACAGCTGTTTGGCGAATCGGAAGGAAAGGATCAGAAAGGGCTGTTCCCAGCGTCTGTGATTTTCTCTACGGATTTGCATTCTCTCGGCCAGTTGATTCAGCAGGGTATGCGTAATATTTTTGAAACAGTATTAGACGTTCATGCTTCTGCCGATAAGGTGCCTGTTCCTATGGATCTGGAGGATGCCGACGGAATGAATTTTCTTTCCGGCAAGGATCTTCATGAAATCAATCGCTGTGCTATGGAGGCTACTCTTTGTGCCCATTCTGACGGCGGCGTGCCCAACATTGTTTTGGAAATTCCAGATAGAAGTGCTTATAGCTTTGGCTATTTGGCGTATTTCTTTGAAATGGCATGTGGTGTATCTGGGTATACGCTGGGCGTGAATCCATTTAACCAACCAGGCGTGGAGGCTTACAAGTCCAACATGTTTGCACTGTTGGGTAAGCCTGATCCTTCTTTGGATGCGCTACGTACATTGCTGGAACAGCAGATGAAATAATATAACGCAGAAACATTTTGAAAATATTCACAAAAAACTTTGATTTTTGCTTGCATTTGTAGTCAGATTGCTGTATACTATACTTGTACAGATGAGATACATCTGTGTGGTATATATTCTGTTAGAATCACGGAGGAATCGCTATGCTGAAGCTGATCATTGGAGTGAAGGGTACTGGCAAGACAAAGCAATTGATTGATCTGGTAAATGCTTCTCTCAAATTGTCTCAAGGATCTGTGGTGTGTATTGAAAAGGGCGATAAACTGAAGTTTGATGTAAATTATCAATGTAGGTTGATAGATACAGAGTATTTTGGTGTTGCAGATGCCGCTTCGCTTTATGGGTTTGTGGCCGGTATTCTGGCAAGCAATCACGATGTGACCGATTTGTATATAGATTCGGCGCTTAAGATTTGTGGGGATGATATTGTTGCGTTTGATCAGTTTTTAGGAATGCTGGATATGCTTACATCCAGATCCAATGTAAACTGTGTGCTGACCTGCTCTCTGGCAGTAGAGAACGCATCGGAAACAATTCAGAAATATTTGTAAAACGAGAAAAAGGGAATGCCGTCGGCATTCCCTTTTTGAAAGCAAAACGCCGGCGGCGTAAGTGGCAGAATTTTTAACAAATTGTTTTGATCGGATCGGAAAGAATTAGCAGATCAGATTTTTGATATTTTGAAAGTTTTAGAAGTTCTGTTTGCCTATAAAAAAGAGGGATGGGTTTCCATCCTCTTTTTTGTTTATAACACTTTTCCCAAAAACGCCCGTAGCCGTTCATTTTCCGGATTTTCAAAAACTTCTTTGGGCGGGGCATCGACAGCCAACACCCCATCGCACATAAATACCACCCGGTCTGCCACTTCTCTGGCAAAGCCCATTTCGTGGGTGACAACTAGCATTGTCATACCTTCGTCGGCTAGCTGCTTCATTACAGTCAGCACTTCTCCCACCAGCTCTGGATCCAGAGCTGAGGTAGGTTCATCAAAAAGCATAATTTTGGGCTGCATAGCAAGGGCTCGAGCAATGGCCACGCGCTGCTGCTGTCCGCCGGACAGGCGACTGGGAAACTGATCCGCCTTATCGGAAAGGCCGACTCTGTCCAGCAGTTCCAAAGATAATGCCTTGCATTCTTCCGGTTTCATTTTTTTTACTGTTAGCGGAGCCAACATGATATTTTCCAGCACTGTTTTATGAGGAAACAGATTAAAGCGTTGAAATACCATACCCATTTCCAGCAGCAGCTTCTTTTGTGTGGCAGCATCGATCCGTTCAACGGTATGATCCTTTTCCCGGTGGAGCAAGAGCTGTTCGTCAATATAAATTTTTCCGCTGGTGATTTTCTCCAGTTGATTCAGGGAACGAAGATAAGTAGATTTCCCAGCACCGGAAGGGCCGATAATACAGACGACTTCGCCGGCGTTTACTGTCAGATTGATATCTTTCAGCACTTCCAGCTTGCCGAAACTTTTGCTGACATGTTCTGTACGTATAATAGACATGAGTAGCCCTCCTTAATAATATTTGGAAAAGTACTTTTCGAGTTTGTTAAAGATCATAGAGAAAAATGCGGTGACGATCAAAAACAAGATCAACGCAGGAAGGAACACGATAAAGGAACCTTCATTTGTAGCAATATTTTTCGATATAGTAGTAATATCCTGCAGGGAGATTGCAAATACCAGAGACGCATCCTTAAGAACCATAATAAATTCATTGGCTACCGGTGGAACCAAGCGCCCCAGAGATTGAGGAATAATGATTTTAGACATAGTCTGTCCATAGCTCATGCCCAATGCTTTTGCAGCCTCGTTTTGTCCTTTATCAATCGACTGGATAGCAGCTCGAACAATTTCTGCGCAGTATGCTGCGCTGTTGAGAGAAAAGGCAATAAACGCGGCGATGAAAGCACCGTAATACACAGCTTCCGCGCCTACAGATGGGAACAAAGATTGGGCAAAGTTTTTCCAGCTGAATCCCTGAACCATTCCTGGAATAGCCAAATATACACAGAATAGCTGGATCAGCAAGGGAGTACCACGGAAAAAGAATATGTATCCACTGCAGATTTTGCTGAGAATTTTGAAGCGGGAAATTTTCCCCAGCGCCAAAAATATGCTGATGATCAGTCCGCAGGCTACAGATGCAGCGGTAAGAAATACAGTCAGCTTTACCCCATACAAAACAGATTGCTCACAACCAAGCATCCGATACGTGTAGCTGACAAAGCTGCCCACTGTTTTCATAGCACCGTCGTCGGCGCTGTAAATTTCACCAGCAAAACCAACATGTTTTTCGCTGAATTCCCCTGTAGTGGACTGGAAAGAAACATAGTTGATAAAATACAGGGACTGGTAAGTAACCGATACCCGCTTGATGTTACGTTCCTCGTCTGCTTTTAATTCATTACGCACCTGTTCGGAGGCCATCTCAATCATTTCTGTTTTTGTGGGCTTCAAAGCGCATAGTATAGTAGCGGCGATGAATAAGACGGTTAACGTGCATACCAAAACCTTGTTTTTCTTTTCCCATTGGGGAAAATAGAAAAAGCGCAGGAAAGCAGAACCTGGAACCCAGCGTGAGACGATCCCGGAGATCAAGGTGAAGAGAATTACAAAAACGATGATCGGCGGGGCGATACTTTCAGACAATCCTGCCCGGGAGAACGCAAAATAGCTGACCCATGCCAGAAGGGCAGAGACGATTAATATGCCAAGGCATATGAAAAATTTTTTTCCTTTTTTCAAAAGTGGCACCTCACGATATGGAATTGGGAAAAGCTCTTATACTTATGATGAAAGCGGCACATAGAGGCAATCTATGTGCCGCTTTACTGCATATCTTAGTCTTCGGAATTGCTGCCAAACCAAGTAGCGTTCAACTCTTCGAAGAAGCCTTCTTCCTTCAGGTCAGCAAGAATTTCATTGATGGCCTTCTGCAGTTCGGGATTGCTTTTGGGGATACCAATACCAAATTGTTCAGGAGAAGTTTTGTCCACATAGATAATCTTGTACGCGTCGCTGTTGGAGGCCAGATGTACGTCTGCTACAGTGCTGTCACAAACGACCATGTCCACTTCTCCGTTGGAAAGCTGCTGGAAGCAAGTGAGAATTTTTTCGTTTGCTGCAGAAGTACATTTTACCGAACCGGTAGCAATGAGATCGTCTACAATTTCATCTGTAGTGGTACCTTTCTGGAAAGCGATAGAGTGCCCATCAATATCAGTGAGAGAATCAGCAGTTAGGTCGCTGTCTGCGCGCACTACAATTGCCTGGTAGTTATCAATATAGGGATCAGAAAAGAGCATCTGTTCCAATCTGCTTTCATTGATAGTATATCCGGAGATAATAACATCGTAGTTTGCACCCAGATTTTCAGCAATTATATCAAAGCTTGTGTTGATAAAGTTGATGTCCAGCCCCAAACGCCGTCCAAGTTCGTTTGCAAGGTCGATATCATAACCAATGGGTGTTACATTATCTTCTGCATACATCTCATAAGGCGGGTAACCGATTTCGGAACCGATTGTTAAAACACCGTCGTTGAGCAGTGTATAGCTTGCCTTATCTTTTTTAGACGTATCGCCGCTGTCTTTGTCTGCGTCTGTTTCAGTGTCCTTGTTCGAGCAGGCTACAAGACCAAACAGCAAAAATGCAGCCATCACAATGGTAAGTAACTTTTTCATAAGTTTTTCAAACCTTTCCATAGATATTTATTATAATTTCACACTTTAATATTTTACCGTTTCAAATTGCTTCTGTCAATATATATTTGTAATTTATTCAATATTTAGACAAAATAGAACAGAAAAGATAGGTGCAAACGGGGGAAAAGGGCCTGTTTTTTACATAAAAAAGGAAAGTCTGTTGGTAAAAATGTATTTTTATACACCACTTGCCGACAAATTTGGGCGGAGGATTTTCTTATACTATATGCAGACATAACAAATACATATGCGGCATATAGTGAAGCAGCAATGCTATGGATTTTAAGAATGGACGGGCATATGTTGTCCTGAGAGGAGGTGGACACGCTGGAAACCGTATTGTATGCGGATGTGCTGTTTGCTATTAATTTTAGTATGGATTTCATTTCTCTGTGGGCAGCTGCCCTGCTGGGATGCAAGCCCCGGCGGGCGCTGCGTATGTCTGCAGCAGCCGCATTGGGTGGAATTTATGCAGTTGTCAGTATAGTCGCTGGGATACATGGACTATGGCAGTACATATCAGCAGCGGGGGCAAGCTTTATCATGTGTCTGATATCCTTTGGAAAATGCGGAGGACTGCGGGGAATTTTGAAACAAAGCGCTCTCATTTGGGGCTGCGGCGCTCTGCTTGGAGGATTAATGACGGCGGTCCTATCTTTGGGAAAAGGCGGCAGTATACATACTACGGATGGAGGCAGCGTTTGGATTGGCGCTGCTGCTGCGGCTGCCGGCGCGGTATACATTACAGTGCGTCTGATCACAGCAAAAAAAGGCGCTGCCCCCCTCCCTGTACGGATTGAGTTTGCCGGCAATCATATCCGATTTGACGCATTGTGCGATAGTGGAAATCTGATGCGTGATCCTATTTCGGGAGATCCGGTAATTTTGTTGTCTGCCGTTTTGGGCAAAAGGCTTGTAGGCAGTGAGAATACACGTGCGCTGCTTACATGTGATGCAGAAAAACTTTCGAATAGCGGGATTCGGTTTCGGCTTATTCCGATTAAGAACAGCACTGGCGGGAGTCTTTGTGCGGCCTTTCGTCCAGATAGGGTGACGACAGGCAGTGGGCGGCACGAGGGGAGTGTGCAGTGTCTGGTAGCCTTCTCCGACTGTCCTGCTGTATATTTTGGTGGATTCCCGGCTACGGCGCCGGCGTCTATTGCTTCGTAAAAGATAAACGTATTCCGGTGAAAGGAAAGGTACAAATTATGCAAATTGGAAAAACGGTAAAAAGTGTTTGGATGCAGCTTAAGCGGATCGCGGCATATTTGGCGTCGGAAAGCCCGGAGGGCAACGACTTTTATATAAATGGCCCTGAGACGCTTCCTGCCCCCCTTTCTCAGGAAGAGGAAGCGCAGGTAATTGCACAGCTTGTGGAAGACCGAAGCATGTGCAAAGTGCTTATCGAACACAACCTGCGGCTTGTAGTATATATTGCCAGAAAATTTGAAAATACCGGAACGGGGATAGAAGATTTGATTTCTATCGGTACAATCGGACTGATTAAAGCAATCAACACCTATAAACCAGATAAAAATATAAAGTTGGCCACGTATGCTTCCCGATGTATCGAAAACGAAATTTTAATGTATATTCGGAAAAATGCGGGACATCGAGGAGATATTTCCATTGATGAACCCTTAAATACCGATTGGGACGGAAATGAATTGCTTTTGTCCGATCTTTTGGGAAGTGACGCCGACAGCATAAGTCAAAATTTGGAAAAGGATGAGGATGAACGCATTCTGCACGCGGCGGTGGCGGAACTGGACCAGCGGGAGCGGCTGATTATTAAGCTGCGGTATGGCCTTGGCGGCGGCAGAGAACGTACGCAAAAGGAAGTGGCGGACATGCTGGGGATATCCCAATCGTATATATCCCGCTTAGAAAAAAAGATTATAGGCCGCCTGCGGGAAGAAATCGGAACGCGAATTTGAAAAAGTTGTGTTTTTTTGCAAAAGGTATTGACATAGGGACAACTTGGTGGTAAAATTAAAGCTACTGTGAAGAGCCGGAAGCGTTCCAATGTCCAATATGGCATAAGACTGTCTTCCGTAATTTAAGAGAAAGGCATGTACGCGAAATGAAAGCAGGAATTCATCCCGATTACAAAGAAGTAACAATCCGTTGCGCATGCGGCGCTACGGCTGTTACCCGCTCTACTAAGAGCGACGCGAACGGTGAGGTCCGTGTTGAAATTTGCTCCAAGTGCCATCCCTTCTTTACCGGAAAGCAGAAGTTTGTAGATTCCGGCGGACGGGTTGACAAGTTCAAGCGTCGTCTTGAAGCAAGCAAATAAACAGCATCACCGATTCCGGACGAGGCGGCCTTACCGCCTAGTCCGGTTTTTTCGTTTTTGATACCTATGTCTGGAAAGGAAACGTGTATATGGAAGAAAAGCTACGGGAAGATACAGAACATCAACCGGCGCGTCGGGCAGTGTTGGTATCTATTTATCCGCAAGGAGAAGAGGAGGACTGTCTCGCCTCTCTGGCGGAGCTTGCCAGACTTTTGGATACAGCCGGGGGACAGGTAGCAGGTATGATTACCCAGATGCGGCCATCGGTAGACAGCCGCTTTGGCATCGGCAGCGGAAAAATGCAGGAGCTGTCCGATACCTGTAAAAATACCGGCGCGCAGATGGCAGTGTTTGACTTTGAATTGACACCCTCCCAGATTCGTGCCATTGAGGATGCGATGGAGACAGAAGTTTCTGTAATAGACAGAAGCATTCTAATATTGGATATTTTCGCATCCCGGGCCAGCAGCGCGGAGGGGCGGCTGCAGGTAGAACTGGCGCAGCTAAAGTATACTGCTCCTAGACTTATGGGAAAGGGAAAGAATTTATCCCGGCTTGGAGGCGGTATTGGTACCAGAGGGCCTGGAGAGTCAAAGTTGGAAATTGACCGGCGGCGGTTAAAATCCAGAGTGATCCATTTGGAAGAGGAACTGCGCCGCGTGGAAAAAAACAGAAATACCATTCGCAGCGCGCGAGAGCGGTCCGGTGTATGCAAATGTGCCATAGTGGGGTATACCAACGCAGGAAAGTCTACTTTGATGAATGCGCTTACCGATGCAGGTATTTTTGCGGAGGATAAGCTGTTTGCTACATTGGATCCCACAACCCGGCAGTTTTTGCTGCCGCAGGGAACAAAGATTCTCCTGACGGATACGGTTGGGTTTATCCGCAATCTCCCCCATCATCTGATTAAAGCTTTTAAAAGTACCTTAGATGAAGCCGTTTGGGCAGATATTTTAATGATCGTCTGTGACATATCCGATGCCGACTGCGCAAAACAGATCGCTGTTACAGAAAAACTGTTGGAAGAACTAGGTGCGGCAGGAAAGCCGACATTGTTTGTATTTAATAAATGTGACCAAGCTGAAGACAATGAAAAAATTACGGAAATGCAGCAAATAGCCGGCGGATCCAAAGGAGATTTTGTATTTGTCTCTGCCAAAACAGGAGAGGGATTGGATATGCTGTCCGAAAAGTTGGAGAGAATGGCCAATCTAGATAAAAGGGAAATGCAGCTGCTGCTGCCGGCCAGCGCAGGAGATAAGCTCAGTGAACTATATGGCGCTGGGGAAAATGTTCAGGTGGAATACCGAGAGAATGGAATATATGTTACCCTACTGGGTGACAAAAAGCTGCAGGGACGTTTTGCAGAATATAAGCTCAACCCCGAGGTGTAGATGTGGGAACAGGGAAAAAACGGATTACGCTGGCAGGCGCTGCACAGGCAGAAATAGAAGAAAAACGCTCCCGTTTTATCGGATACGCTGCCCCGGTGCAAAATGAGAAAGAGGCACATGAAATCGTGGCATCTCGCAAGGCTTTACATAGGGATGCAAGGCACAATGTTTGGGCTTATTTTATAGATGGTGGAACCCATGCCCGGTATTCTGACGATGGAGAACCGCAGGGAACGGCAGGGATTCCGGTATTGAACGTGTTAAAAATGTCTGGCGCAACGGATCTGTGCATGGTGGTCACCCGATATTTCGGTGGCACGCTGCTTGGGGCAGGCGGACTGGTACGAGCCTATTCTGCGGCGGCAAAAGCAGCGCTGGATGCCGCCGGCTTTGCTTCTATGGAGGAATATGCCGTTTTAAAAATCCGCTGCGGATATAGTGTATATCAGAAACTGGCTGTACAGCTTGCTGCGTTGGGAGTGGTGCAGGATGACGCTGTGTTTGGCAGTGAGGTGGAGCTCGTGGCGGCTGTAAAAGCGGAGCGCGCATCTCTTATAGAGGATTTGGTGCGGGAAGTGAGTGCGGGTAAAGGAAGCGTTGCGCAGCTGCGTATAGAAGAAAGAATGTCTAAAGACACTGTAGCACTTTAATCCGGCGCTATTTGTAAATATTTTGTGTCGTTCCGGTCGAAAAAAGTAAAAAAGCAATTTTGTGCGTATATTATAAGTAGATTATGTTCTAATCCACCTGCCAATTGCAGAAAAGGAGAACATTATGACAGTTGCAGATTTATTTTGTGAGCGCGAAAAGCAAAATTTGTCTCCCTATGCATTTTTTACCTGTAATACCCGTGGCAGAGAGCACCCATATGTCCCCTGCCAAAACCGGACAGAGTTTCAGCGGGACAGGGACCGGATCATCCATTCTAAAGCTTTTCGCCGTCTGATGCACAAAACCCAGGTGTTTTTGTTTCCAGTAGATGAACATTACCGCACCCGTCTGACGCATACTTTGGAGGTTGCACAGATTGCCCGGATCATATGCCGCGCCTTGCTTTTGAATGAAGATTTGTGTGAGGCAGGCGCGCTTGGACACGATTTGGGACATACCCCTTTCGGTCATGCGGGAGAGATTGTTATGCAGGCCTGTTATGATAAGAATTTTACCCACTATAAGCAAAGTCTGCGTGTGGTGGAAAAGCTTGAGAAGGACGGAAAGGGACTGAATCTGACCTGGGAGGTACGGGATGCAATTGTAAATCACTCCGGTGATTGTCAGGCCTCCACTTTAGAGGGACGCATTCTCAAATTTGCGGATCGAATCGCCTATATTAATCATGATATTGATGATGCGTGCAGAGCAGGAATATTGTCTTTAAACGATATTCCGTCATCTATTTTAGAAGTGCTTGGCCGTGGACATGGTGAGCGGATCAATACTATGGTGACTGCAGTGATTGAGGCCAGTCATGGGGGACCTGACATTTCTATTACCCCTGCAGTTGGCAAAGCGATGAACGATTTGAGAAATTTTCTTTTTGAAGCGGTATATCGCAATCCGCTGGCAAAAGGAGAAGAGGCAAAAGCCCAGACGCTTTTGGAAGCGCTTTTCCGATATTTTGTAAAAAATCCGGATAAAATGTCCCCATATTATTTTAAAAATACAAAAAATGAACCAGTAGAGCGGTGCGTGTGTGATTACATATCCAGTATGACGGATCGCTACGCTATTGATACATATAAAAAATTGTTTATTCCCGCTGTTTGGCAAACGCCAGTGGAATACTGACAAGCGGTTTTTGCATAAACCGATTTTAGAAGGGGATTAAGGAAAGGGATCATAAACAGATGATACCTGCAGGTGTAATTGAGGATCTGAAATTTCGAAATAATATAGAGGATGTGATTGGTTCCTATGTTGCGCTGAAGCGGGCGGGTTCCAATTTAAAGGCCTGTTGTCCCTTCCACAGTGAAAAGACGCCGTCTTTCACTGTATATACGGGAGAGGGGGGGCACTTTTATTGTTTCGGATGTGGTGCCGGCGGAGATGTGGTTAGCTTCATCATGCGTATGGAAAACCTGGATTATGTCCCGGCACTGCGATTTTTGGCGGATCGCTGCGGCGTGACGCTTCCTGAAGATGACCCAAAAGATACCCGTGGAGTGACACGAGCGCGGGTACTGCAGATGAATCTTGCGGCGGCAAAGTTTTTTAGGAGTCAATTGTCTGGACCTGTAGGGGAAAGCGGTCGGGCATATCTTGCGGCCCGTGGGCTCTCCGGCAGTGTTGTGAAGCGGTTTGGGCTTGGATTTGCTCCGGATAGTTTCCGCGCCTTGCGGGGCCATTTACAAAGCGAGGGATTTACAGATGAAGAAATGACAGAAGGATATTTGTGTCAGCGGAGCAGGCGGGATGAAAAAAATATTTATGACTGTTTCCGTGGGCGGGTCATGTTTCCCATTATTGATGTTGCCGGCAATGTGATTGCGTTCGGCGGGCGAGTGCTTGGGGACGGACAGCCCAAATATCTCAATTCTGCAGATACACCAGCCTTTAAAAAAAGCAAAAACCTGTTTGCCCTTAATTATGCAAAAAATTATGCGTCTAACGGATTGATCCTTTGCGAAGGATATATGGATGTGATCGCTCTTCACGCTGCGGGATTTCAGAACGCGGTGGCGACTCTAGGTACAGCAATTACTCCGGAACAGTCCAGGATAATGAAAAAATATACGGATAAAGTGATTATTTCCTATGACAGTGACGAAGCGGGCCAGCGGGCCGCTGATAAGGCTTTGCGCCTTTTGGATGCTGTTGGTATAGATGCAAGGATTTTAAGTATTCCAGGGGCAAAGGATCCGGATGAATACATCAGACGATATGGAGCAGAAAGCTTTTCTAAGGTACTGTCCGGCAGTAAGGCTCCTTTTGATTATAAAATAGAGAAAACTTTGCAGAAGTTCGACATTGCAAAACCGGAGGAGAAGGTGCGGGCTGCGCGCTCTCTTTGCGAGGCAATTAGCGTGCTTCCTTCCCGTGTAGAGAGAGACATATATGCCGAGCGAACCGCGCAAACCTTGGATTTAGACGTAAAAAGTATAAAAATGGAAGTAGAGGGAATCCTAAGAAAGAAGAAAGTTTCTGTTGATAGAAAAGAGAGGCAGACGCAGCTTATTCGACAAACTTCCGGCATATCTGACCGGGTCAACCCAGATAAAGTGCGGGAGCCTGCATCTGAAACCTTGGAAAATATAATCCTTGGAATGATGCTGGCTTTTCCAGAGTATATCGATAAAGTCAGCAAGGAACAGATTTTATCGGAGAAGGACTTTTTTACCGGCCTTAATAAAAGGTTGTTTCGACACATTTTAGCATGTCACCAGGCGGGAGGTTTCAATTTTGCAATGCTTTCCGAAACCTTTTCTCAGGATGAAGTATCTAAGGCGGCTTCCTATGCTGCTGCCCGTCGTAAGTTGTCTGACAATGGGATCACTGTTTTTATGGACGCAGCGGAAAAGCTGCGGCAGGAAGCCGTACGCATTTCAGAAAAAAAAGCCGATACAGGAGATGATTTGGCAGCCCTGATTGCCCGCCGGCGAAACGAACAATAAACCAGCCCGAACTTTACATAACTTGGAGGAACAAAATGGAGCAGGAAAAGAAAACACTGGACATTAAGGAACTGATTGAAAAAGGCAAGGCAAAGGGTTCCCTGTCCAATTCAGACATTATGGAGGCCATTGAATTTGCCGACTATGATATTGATCAAATTGAACGGATTTACGATCAGTTGGAGGCCAGCGGCATTGAGGTGATCAGTTATGAAAATCCAGCTGAATTTGAAGAGATCGAAACGGAAGTCGGTCAAAATGAAAGCGCCGAGGATATGGAGAAAATGCTCCAGCAGGAAGGGCTTACGATTGACGATCCAGTACGAATGTATCTTAAGGAGATTGGAAAAGTTCCGTTGCTGGATGCCGAGCAGGAGCTGGAGGTCGCGGAAAAAATGGCCCAGGGCGATCCGCAGGCTAAGCAGATGTTGATTGAGGCCAACCTGCGTCTAGTTGTCAGCATTGCCAAGCGTTATGTAGGTAAGGGTATGTTTTTTCTGGATCTGATTCAGGAAGGAAATTTGGGTCTTATGAAGGCTGTGGAGAAATTTGATTATACCAAAGGATATAAGTTTTCCACCTATGCTACCTGGTGGATCCGACAGGCCATCACGCGTGCCATCGCTGATCAGGCACGTACCATTCGTATTCCTGTACACATGGTGGAGACAATTCATAAAGTATCCCGCTACCAACGGCAGTTGCTCCAGGAATTAGGGCATGAGGCGTCAGCAGACGAGGTGGCGGAAAAGATTGGCATGTCTCCGGAAAAGGTGCGGGAAATTATGAAAATTGCGCAGGATCCGGTATCTTTAGAAACACCAATTGGTGAAGAAGAGGACAGCCACCTTGGAGATTTTATTCCGGACGATGATTCTCCCGCTCCACAGGAAGCCGCATCCTATGCTATGCTGCGTGAGCAGATTCGCGAGGTGCTTCATACACTGACCCCTAGAGAAGAACACGTGTTAAAGCTGCGCTATGGTTTGAACGATGGCCGCACCCACACATTGGAGGAAGTTGGCAAGGAGTTTAACATTACTAGAGAGCGAATCCGCCAGATTGAGGCAAAGGCACTGCGCAAATTGCGGCATCCTAGCAGATCTAAGCGGTTAAAGGACTTCTTGGATTGAAAGGAGTTCACCGCCTGTACGCAATGTCGGGAAATGTTGACATGTTCATTTTATTTGTGTAATTCTTACATGAATAAATGGAGAAAAATGTGCATAATGGCGTGGGAAAAGGCATACATCACAAAAATAGAATGTCCTTGCTGTGTCAAACGCACAATCCATATGAACAAGCCGTTAATCTATGTTTTTGCGCTGTTTTCTAATCCAAAATTTGCTTGACAGCGGGTGGGGGATGGTGTAAAATAAAACTATAATAAGCTACATATGCATATATCTTGAGGAGGGTCCTAATGAAACACAAGTTTTTATGTATCCTGCTATGTATTTCCATGCTTACAAGCGGGATTTTGCTTAGTGGTTGTGCAAACAGTGAGGGGGGTACCAGTGTAGGTACAGATACTACAGGCGAAGACGACAATAGCGCAGTCGTCACGCGTTCCAGTATGACGCTGACGTTGTGGGTACCTACCAGCCCGGATACAACAGAGGAAGCGATTGCCCAGACGGAAGAAGCGATCAACAAGGTTACGCAGCCTTTGTATGATACGGCGATCAAGCTGTATGCGATTCCTGATGACGAGTATGATGAAGCCGTAAAAGAACGGGTTCAAACAATTGAAAAGACCATTGCGGAGCAAGAGCAGGCTGAGATTGAAAAGCGCAAGCAAGAAATTGAAAACGCGAAAAACGGTGTGACAGGGGATGTTACTACTGCAGCGCAGACGACTGCCAAACCCAGTGAGACAGAATCGAAATACAGCATGATTGTCACTAGCGCGCCTGAGTATCCGCATGTTGAGGCTACACAAATGGATATTTTTCTGATGCGCGGACTGGAAGAATATAAGTATTATGCAAATAACATGTATCTTTCTCCACTGGACGAAGATTTGGCAGGCAGTTCTAAAGTACTCAAGTCCTATATTTATCCAGACTTTTTGAGCGCTGCTGTGATTGACGGTGTTACATATGGAATCCCCAATAATCATGCGGTAGGGGAATATACATACTTTTTGGTAAATAAGCGGCTGATCGCTGAAGAATATGAAAATCCAGATATGATTACAACTTTGGAAAGTGCGCAGAAATTTATATCAAATGTTATAGCATATCACCAGGATGTTACGCCGATTTATGGTGCGTATGAGCCTAACTATTATGAATACTGGTCTGGACAGGATCCGCAAACTTTTTCTGTTCTAGCATCTCGTATTACTCCAAGCAGTATTTATGATGTGGATGTAAAAAGTGTATTTCGGAATATTTTTAGTATTTCTAACTTTACACAGAATACTTATCTGTATAAATCCTATGTTGAGCAGGGACATGTTTCTACCGCAGACAATGTGGGTGAATTTGGTGTAGGCTTTATTAAAGCGACTCCTGAAGAAATTGCGCAGTATGAAGACGAGTATTATATCAATATCCATCAGGCTCCGAGAGGAACAAGAGATGAATACTGTAAGGCAGTATTTGGTGTAAGTTCTTATACGAAGAATGTTTCTCGTTCCATGGAAATTATCACGATGCTCAATACAAATACGGAGCTGCGTACGATTCTGCAATATGGCGCTGAAGGAACCCATTGGAAATATGACGAGGAAGACAGCAGCTATATTGTGCAGCTCAGTGATGCGTATAAAATGAATTTGATGGATACAGGCAATATGTTTATAACCTATCCGGATTATGGCAAAAAACTTGATTACTGGGATGCTGCTAAAGCGCAGAATCTGGATTCCTATTATCCGATTACTTTGTCGTTAAGTGGATATCAGAATGATGATAACAAGGCATTGCTGCAAGAGCTTGACGCTTTTAACCGGCAGATCAAAGCAGAAATAGACGCTATGTCCGCTGCTGAATTTAAAGCAAATGTTGATAATGGATCTTTACGTGAGAGAGTAGAAAATAACAATGCTTATAAGAAACTTACTTATATTCCCACTGGAAGTGATGCAACTACAGGTTTGACTGTTGAAAATGGTTGGATACCGAACGCTTCTATTGTGAACTTGTGGAAAGAATATGTGACAGAGCTTTTAGGCGGTAAAGAACCTGGAGCAGAAGCATAAAGAGAAATAAAAAAGCTGTGAAATTTCTATTTCACGGCTTTTTTTGTTTTTTTAAAAATTGGGCAATTTCATAGGGAGACGCGCCTTCTTGGCGCCATCGTTTACATAAATCCCTGCAAAGATCATACTGAGCAAACTGTTGTTTGGCTGCTTTTACATTATGATATACTTTCCAGTAACCGGTATACAGGCTGTTTTGTCCCTTGTTTTCTATATAGCTATATACATCTTGCAGTGGATATCCTAAAAATAAGCCGATTTCGTGAGGAAAACTGTTCGATTTTTTCAGCTTTTCCAGCAGCGACTGCAAAGCTTTGTCCGGATGGTACGAATACCCTAACTTCATTAAATAGAAGCGGTTATCGGCCTGGGATAATATATTTTTTAATAATTGGGAATCATACAGATATACTAATATGGACTGGCTGGAGACTTGTACAGGAACACATAATAGCTGCGTCGCATGAAGCAGGGAGACCAAGGCTTTCTGATCCCAAAGCGAATGCGGTATACGGAACAAACTGCTAGCCTTTTGCCCTGCCATAGTGGCGCTGGCATGCTTCAGAATTATATCGCAGAACATTGCTGTACCCTCCCAACTTTACAAATTTCTCTCCAACTAGTATGGGCATCGTAGACAGCGTTATACATTTACAGCTATGTAATGCAGTAAAAAAGAGATAAGGAACTTACTAAAATGGGAAACACACTTATTGCTGTATTTGTTCTAGCCCTTCCTTTTGTAGGCACAGTCATTGGATCGGCAATGGTATTTCTTATACGTGGTCAAATTTCACTGAAATTCGAAAAATTTTTAATGGGATTTGCTGGAGGCATTATGATTGCCGCCAGTGTATGGTCATTGATTATTCCATCTATAAAAATGTCTGAAAATATGGGAAGAGCATCTTTTGTTCCTGCTGCAGCAGGAGTTCTTTTAGGAATGATATTTTTATTGGTACTGGATACAACACTCCCCCATTTGCACGCACACACGGACAAGCCGGAAGGTATCCATTCTCATCTTGGAAAATCGGCTATGCTTGTATGTGCCGTGACGCTGCACAATTTCCCCGAGGGAATGGCTGTCGGGGTAGTATTGGCAGGGGCGTTGTCCAATAGCGCTACAGTCACGACTGCGGGAGCTATGACTCTTGCAATGGGAATTGCTATTCAAAATTTTCCAGAAGGTGCCATTGTGTCCATGCCACTGTACAGTGCAGGCGGAGGTAAAAGAAAGGCTTTTTTATATGGCATGCTGTCGGGTCTGGCCGAACCTGTGGGAGCGATTTTGACAATCAGTATAATTTCGTTGGTTCATCCGGCACTTCCATATATTCTTTCCTTTGCTGCAGGCGCCATGATGTACGTAGTTGTGGATGAGCTGGTTCCGCAGTCACAAGCAAACATACATTCCAATATAGGTACTGTCGGAGCCACACTGGGTTTTGTGCTAATGATGGTTTTGGATGTTGCGCTTGGTTAAGAAAAAAGGTTTTATCTGGTTCTTTTGTGCAAAATAATATATTATAAAGCCATGGATCCTTAGGATCCATGGCTTTATAATATATTATTGACTTGATGCAGGATCTTTTCCTGCATGCAAACAATTTTTAATCCAATGATATGTATATACCCAGTTGCAGCTATTACATGCACTTTGATAAGGGATACCTGTGGCGATATAACATATAGGTTTTATGTTTGCCACTGTTTTCAAAACAATTATGCATATTAAAAAAATAAGAATCGTTACTAATGTAACTTCTAATTTTGTTTGCGGGTATATACCAATTGCATAAAACATACTCAGTAGTATGTTATGCATCATATAAATGGATAGGGAAAGGGAGACTATGGGCTTAACAATATGTTTCAACCATTTGACTTCTTTATTGCAGTTTTGTTTAAAGAATAAAAAAAGAAAAGATGCCAGCAAAATTTCAAATCCGGAACTTTGATTTTGAAAATCTTGGGTATAAGTTCCTACTTTTCCTGACAGAAAGGATGTTCCGACAATAATTATGCACAAGGTAACAGCAGTACCTGTCACCAAAATCCAGTTGGGCACTTTTTGCTTGCAGGAACCCAGATAATATCCTAATATAAAAGTACAAAGATGTCCGCTGAAAAATTCTATTTTATTTATAAAATCGATGTTCACAAAACGATCAAGTGAATCCGGAAGAAGGATGTATAAAATTGTCCTGAAAGATACGAGCCCAATCAGGATGAGTACATATATGTGCCCTTTTCTTTCCAGACTCTGTATTGCCCCATATAGAAAAGGGGATATCAAATATACAGCAATGATCGTGTACATATACCAAAAGTGAATCATAACGGGTGTATTCAGTGCAGACACAAGCTGCTCTGCTACTGCATGTACGGTCAATCCGGTTTCACTGAATGCTAACCACAAAACTGCAACGATTGTCCAACCGGCTAAAGGGATTATAAGACGAGGAATTCTCTTTTTGAGCAAAATTGTTATATCTTTTGTTTTTGGATCGGATAGCAGCAAATAACCGGATATCATAAAAAACAACGGCACGGCTGTAAATGCAAAACTGGTGCAAATATTCATCATTTGCCATTGCATATTTATTTCGTCACGCAACGGCAACGCCGCTACATGCATGTAAATAACACTGATTGCTGCAATGATTCGAAGATAATCAAAATAATAAATGTGCTCTCGTTTATTTTTTAACAAGTCCAACCTCCTGTTTGTCGTGTTCCCCTGATTCGCCATAGGAGAACATACTATAACGATTTTTTAGCGTATGGAAATGCGAATCAACTATAAACCTGCGTTCCGACCGACACCATATTCCCTGCATTTTATATTTTTGTAAGAAAACTTAAGAATCCAACCATTCCGTAACTTGCCAGAGTCATAATCACACATGCGCATAACACTCCAAGGAATATTACGGGAAGTGAATTTTTTATACGCATATCCAGCATTGCAGCAACCAACGCTCCTGTCCATGCTCCCGTTCCAGGAAGGGGGAGTGCTACGAATAAGAATAACCCGAATGTAGCATAGCGCAAAACTTTTTTTGAGTTCTTATGCGCTTTTTCTTCAATCCAACGGGCAACTTTGGAAAGAAACGGAATTTTTGTATGGGCCATCCAATGCAGAATACGCCGGATAAAAATAAGGATAAAAGGAACGGGAAGCATATTGCCAATAATGCTTACTATCGCGTTCAGCCACCAGGGGAGGCCTAACCCTGCTCCCAGAATGATAGAACCACGCAGTTCAATGATGGGAAGCATGGAACAAAAAAAGACATACAGAATATCCTTCAGGGGGGCAATCATAAGCAAGCGTTCCTTTTCTATATAATTCATTTTATTTTACATGATTTGACGAAAAAAAGCAAGTATATTTCGTAAATTGCCCCAAAATGCTTTGATGCCGGATTTGAACTGCGGCGTCATGTTCTATACAGTTCAAATTGCCCGTTTAGCAGTGTAATAAATACAATAATGCTGGATAAAACCAAAATGGCAGCTATAATAGCGATTATAATGGTGGTTTTGCGGGTTTTAGCAGGGGGTTCAGAATTGGGCATATGTAAGAATCCAGAAACACGAAGCGCTCTTGTGACGGGCTTATACAGCAGCAGAACCAGGGAAGCGTTTAAAAATGCCTTTGTTAAATTAAAGGGAAGCAGAAGGGTGGGAATCATCGCTTGAACATCATGCATAGAAACACCCATATAAAAGGGGGTAATTAGCAGATTCGCCCCCATCATACAAGCCGTTACGGCAAGAACTGCGCTGACAAGTCCTGCTATAGCGCCCGATAGCGTTCTTCTATACTTGTAGATGAGAGATGCCGTTACAGAAAACGCGGCGCTGGAAATAAAGTTCATAATACAGCCGTAAAAACCGGTATCGCTGACGGTAATTAATTCTAGAATCGCGACTGCGGCCGACATAATTAACGCAGTGAGCGGACCAAAGAACATGGCCCCGGTGGCAATCACTGCGTCTTTTGCATCAAAGGTAAGAAATGATACTTTGATTCGAAAGACGAACATGCATATATAAGCCAGTGCACAAAACATAGCGACTGCAGTGAGACGACGCAATTTATCAGATGATATTTTCATAATAAAAAATCCTTTCCGGTTAAATTAGGAAAGGGGAAGAGGACACCCCTATTTCCGTGTACACAGAAAGCAGGACTGCCGCAATCTTTTCTCATCCAGACTGTGACTGTCGGTACAGGAGTTCCACCTGTTCGGCGTGTACTATAATATAGCACACGTTCGCGGACTTTGCATTTGCATCACCGCCGGTATGGATTTTCACCATTCCCCAAAGATTTATAAATATTTCATTGTATGAACCAAACCCGGGCATATACGCCCGGGTTTGGAATATGCAGAAACTTACTGCAGAATTTCGGAAACAACGCCGGAACCAACGGTTCTGCCGCCTTCACGGATAGCAAAACGAAGACCCTTTTCAATAGCGATAGGGGTGATCAGTTCTACAGTCATGTCAACGTGGTCGCCGGGGCGGCACATGTCAACGTCAGCGGGAAGGCTGATTGTACCAGTAACGTCGGTAGTTCTGAAGTAGAACTGCGGTCTGTAACCAGCGAAGAAGGGCTTCTGACGGCCACCTTCTTTTTCAGTCAGAACGTAAACCTGGCCAACAAACTTTGTGTGAGGATTGATGGAACCGGGTTTGCAGAGAACCTGACCACGCTCGATTTCGTTTTTAGCAACACCACGGAGCAGAGCACCGATGTTATCGCCGGCTTCAGCCTGATCCAAAAGCTTGTGGAACATTTCAACACCGGTAATAACGGTGGACTTTCTCTCTTCGCTCAGACCGATGATTTCAACAGTATCAGATACTTTAACAGTACCACGCTCAACTCTACCAGTAGCAACAGTACCACGACCGGAGATAGAGAATACGTCCTCGACAGGCATCAAGAAGTCCAGATCAGACTTTCTTTCAGGAGTGGGGATAAATTCGTCAACAGCTTTCATCAGTTCAAAGATAGGAGCGTATGCAGCATCGCTAGCATCGTTGCCAGCTTCCAGAGCAACACGTGCGGAACCTCTGATGATGGGGGTATCATCGCCCGGGAAGTCGTACTCGTTCAACAGCTCACGAACTTCCATCTCAACCAGTTCCAGAAGCTCTTCATCGTCAACGAGGTCAGTTTTGTTCATGAATACAACGATTGCAGGAACGCCAACCTGACGAGCCAGCAGGATGTGCTCACGAGTCTGCTGCATAGGACCATCAGATGCAGCAACAACGAGAATTGCGCCGTCCATCTGTGCAGCACCGGTAATCATGTTCTTAACGTAGTCGGCGTGACCAGGGCAGTCCACGTGTGCGTAGTGACGAGCTGCAGTCTCGTACTCAACGTGTCTGGTGTTGATTGTGATACCACGTGCTCTTTCTTCGGGAGCGTTATCGATCTGGTCGTATGCCATGAATTCGATTTTGTCGTCACCCAGAGAAAGGGTCTTGGTGATCGCAGCTGTAAGAGTGGTTTTACCGTGGTCAACGTGGCCGATAGTACCAATATTGACATGGGGTTTCGTTCTTTCGAATTTTTCCTTTGCCATTTTTGAATCCTCCAAAAATAATAAAATATTTAGGTTAAATTGCAGCGCTTATTGACGGCTGCTTGCAACTTTTTCTTGAATGCTCTTAGGAACTTCTGCAAAGTGATCAGGTTCCATTGAATACTGTCCGCGGCCCTGAGTTTTGGAACGCAGGTCGGTTGCATAACCGAACATTTCGGACAGCGGGATCATAGCGGTAATTTGCTGTGCGCCACTGATCGGTTCCATTGACTGAATCTGACCACGGCGAGAGTTTACATCACCAATTACGTCACCCATATAATCATCGGGAGTGATAATTACCACCTTCATAATCGGCTCTGTCAAAACAGGATCTGCTTTGCGCATTGCGTCCTTGAATGCCATAGAACCGGCAATCTTAAACGCCATTTCAGAAGAGTCGACTTCGTGGTAAGAACCATCGTAGAGGTTGACTTTTACGTCTACAACATTGTATCCGGCAAGAACACCAGATTCCATTGCACTGCGGATACCGGCATCAATTGCGGAGAAATATTCCTTCGGGATTGCGCCGCCCACAACGGTGTTTTCAAATGCGTATCCGCTGCCTGGCTCGCCCGGCTCCACTTTAATTTTAACATGTCCGTACTGGCCTTTACCACCAGACTGACGTGCATATTTCATATCGGATTCGGAAGGACGACGAATCGTCTCTTTGTAAGCAACCTGCGGACGTCCGATATTTGCCTCTACCTTAAATTCACGCAGAAGTCTGTCTACGATGATTTCCAGGTGCAGCTCACCCATACCTGCAATGATGGTCTGACCGGTTTCCTCGTCTGTATAAGCACGGAAAGTGGGGTCTTCCTCTGCAAGCTTGGAAAGAGCGATACCCATTTTTTCCTGTCCCGCTTTTGTTTTAGGCTCGATTGCTACGCGGATAACAGGCTCCGGAAATTCCATGGATTCCAGAATAATGGGAGCTTTTTCATCACAGAATGTATCGCCGGTGGTAGTATTTTTTACACCAACCACAGCTGCGATATCACCGGAATAACAGCGGTCGATATCCTTACGCTCGTTAGAGTGCATCTGCAGGATACGTCCCATTCTTTCACGGCCGCCCTTTGTGGAGTTGTAGCAGTATTCGCCGGCGCCTATGGTTCCGGAGTATACTCTGAAGAAGCAAAGCTTACCCACAAACGGGTCGGTCATAATCTTAAATGCAAGAGCAGAGAAGGGAGCTTCATCTGATGCAGGACGCTCGTCTTCTTCACCGCTTTCCGGATCAATTCCTTTGATTGCAGGAATATCTACCGGAGCAGGCATATAGTCGATGATTGCATCCAAAAGCTTCTGCACACCCTTGTTTCTGTAGGAAGTTCCACATACAACAGGGACGATTTTATTATCAATGGTTGCTTTACGAAGAGCTGCTTTGATTTCTTCTACGGAGAGTTCTTCACCTTCGCAGTATTTTTCAAACAGCGCTTCATCTGTTTCAGCAACAGACTCGATGAGGGCATTGTGATATTCTTCGGCCTTTTCCTTCATATCGTCCGGAATCGGCTCTACACGCATATCTTTACCCAGATCATCGTAGTAAATGTCTGCTTCCATATTGATCAGGTCTATGATACCCTTAAAACTGTCTTCAGCACCGATTGGCAGCTGAATCGGCACAGCGTTCGCCTTAAGCCGTTCGTGCATCATATCCACAACATGGTAGAAATCTGCCCCCATGATATCCATCTTGTTGACGTATGCCATACGGGGAACCTGGTATTTGTCCGCCTGACGCCATACAGTCTCAGACTGGGGCTCGACTCCGCCTTTCGCACAGAACACGGTTACGGAGCCATCTAATACCCGCAGGGAACGTTCCACTTCTACTGTGAAGTCAACGTGTCCGGGAGTATCAATGATATTAATTCGCGTATCTTTCCAGAAACAGGTGGTGGCGGCAGAAGTAATGGTAATACCACGTTCCTGCTCCTGTTCCATCCAGTCCATGGTCGCGCTTCCTTCGTGGGTTTCACCAATCTTGTGCGTTTTACCTGTGTAGAACAGGATACGCTCAGTCGTGGTGGTTTTACCCGCGTCGATGTGCGCCATAATACCGATGTTTCTGGTACGCTCGAGCGAATATTCTCTCGGCATAAGTTACATATTCTCCTTGCTAATCTAAACAAAAGGCATAGCCCCGCGCGGGGATCAATATCTGTAATGCGCGAAGGCTTTGTTCGCTTCTGCCATTCTGTGTGTTTCTTCTTTTTTCTTGAAAGCTCCGCCAGTGCTGTTCTTTGCATCGATGATCTCGCCTGCAAGACGTTCAGCCATGGTTTTTTCACCACGGTTTCTTGCAAAGTTTGTCATCCAGCGAAGACCCAAAGTGAATCTTCTTTCAGGACGAACCTCCATGGGAACCTGGTAGTTGGACCCGCCGATACGGCGTGCCTTTACCTCCAGGACCGGCATTACGTTATCGAGAGCTTCTGTAAAAACTTCCAGGGGGTTGTTCTGCGTTTTTTCTTCTACGATGGCAAATGCCTGGTAGACGATTTTCTGCGCAACACCCTTTTTGCCGTCCAGCATAATATTATTGATCAGCTTTGTTACAAGCTTGGAATTATACAAAGGATCCGGCAAAACGTCTCTTTTAGAAATCTGACCTCTTCTCGACACTTTTCTTCCCTCCTTCATTAAAAAATGTTATCACAGGTACTCGAAAATAGAATTCCCGACTGTGCCGGAAGGTGGCAGCTGTATATAAACATCTTTCACCTTCAGCACCAATGCTGAATTTATTTAATCGAGGAATTTTTGCGTGAGAAGATTACTTCTTCTTCACACGTTTCGCACCATATTTGGAGCGAGCCTGATTACGGTTTGCTACACCCTGGGTATCCAGTGTGCCGCGGATGATATGGTAACGTACACCAGGCAGGTCACGTACACGTCCGCCGCGAATCAAAACAACGGAGTGCTCCTGCAGGTTGTGGCCGATACCAGGAATGTAACAGGTAGCCTCCATGCTGTTGGAAAGGCGAACTTTTGCAATCTTACGAAGCGCGGAGTTCGGCTTTTTCGGAGTCGTGGTGGTTACCTTGGTGCATACGCCGCGTTTCTGCGGTGCGTGCTGGTCAACGGGCGCGTTTTTCAGCGTGTTGAAACCCTGTTGCAGAACAGGAGCTTTAGACTTATATGTCTTGTCCTTTCTGCCTTGCTTTACAAGCTGGTTAAAGGTTGGCATGATCTTCCTCCTTTCAATCGGTGATGGATGTTTATATACAATCGCAGGCGGCAAGGCGCTGCGATCATATGCAATAAATAATTATGGATATAATCGCTATATGCACAAATATTTGGGCGTACAAACAATTATACCCTGAAAACGCGTACGATTCATTATAGCAGTTTGTAATATCATTGTCAATATCGCAGATAGAAATGATAAAATTTTTCTGTTTTGCACAACACGAAATTTTATATATTCCTTATTTTTCCCAATTGGGGAAATTTTATACGATAGCAGAAGTCTTCAGTATCACCGACACCTCCCCATGTAAGAGGAGGCATGCAACATATATATGTAATGAATGTGATAACTTGTCGATAAAAATAGATTGACAATTGCTTTGCTGTAGAGTGCTCTGCTTTATGGGGTTACCTTTCGGGCAAAATAAAAGCCGCAGCGGAGCATGAGAGGTTGGCGCCTTTCATGTCCGAACTCAGGGTTGCACAAGACAACACCTGAGCCACTTCTGCAGCAAATTCAGTGTAGCATATTGAAAAATATTTGTCAATATAGGGTGCTTTCATAAAGCGAAAAAGTGTTTCTCAACAAAATTCCCTATATTTTTCATAAAACGGTTGACATTTCCGTTATCAGCTGTTATAATAAGGCAAATGAATATCCGTCCTTCCGGCAGGACATAAAAGTACGCCGGCAGAAATGTTGAATTGGCGTTCAACATCTCCTGATGCCTATGTGCTACAGACACATAAACACCCACCGGAGTCCCGGCACCGACGTTGATGGTATTATAGCATACCTATTTCCGTTTTACAAGAGGTGTCGAATTTTTTTTAAAAAGTATTTTAATTTTTAAAGTTTTTTGGGATTCTAAGACCTTTTTTGTAAAAAGGTTTTAGCCGCCGGAGGCAAAGCTTTCACCTAAGTGGGAGTATGTGTTTTGTAGCACATACTCCCTTTTTTTATTTTGCTGTAAAGGATGTGATGGTTTGTCAGATCCCTACCGGAGTATACATGATAAGCAAATAGACTGACAACTGCTTTGCTGCAAAGCACTCCATTTTAACGGAGTTATCTTTCGGGCAAAGTAAAAAGCCGCAGCGGAGCATGAGAGGTTGGCGCCTCTCATGTCCGAACTCAGGGTTGCTATAGACAACACCTAAGTCACTTCTGCGACAGAAATAGTTTACCATATTTGACACAATTTGTCAATAGGGAAGACCTATATCGCGGCGGTGCGCTGTTAGCTTGCTGCTGTCAGTCTATTCAGATAAGTGCTGTGGGTAAATGTGTGATTGGCTGAAGTTATAACTTCAACACGCCGCATAATGCGATAGCCCACAATCCCGAGTTCTCCGCTTTCGGATCGTATTTTTGCTCCGGAAGTTAGCTTATTCGGCTGTGATGCCGTCCTTTTGGCCTTTCCCGCTATCCACCGTTTGGAGATGCGGGATCGGTGCAGGGGACGGCGGAGCCGGATTATAGATGCGCGGTATTTCTTTCACCCACCACCGGAATACCGCCGCAAAGTCAAGCAGTCTTTTTACTGACTGCTTGACTTTTTTATTTTATAGACAGGGGAAGAAGGATGAACAGAAAAAGCACAGAAGCATGCATACAAAACTGTATAGATGTGTTGGTGAAGGCTGCAACCTACAAGGATATCAAAAAGCGTGCCGGATTGGTTGAGGGCGGCTGTTCCGCAGTGTACAAAAGTGTAAAATCCGCCGAAAGATTCATTGCACACATCACCCGGTACGACTTCACCAATTTAAACGCCGCTGCCGTTATCTCCGCGTTCAGCAGGTATTGCGGCTGCAGCGTTGAAAAGTTCAGGGCTTGCCTCCGCACCTATATAGAGGAGCAGGAAGCATCGTTGTGGCAGGCCGTATCTATGGACGTGATTCCCACAGAAGAAGAGCTGATTGAGTACATACTAGCCGCTCATTTAGAAGAAATTGCAGCGGGAGCGGGACAGTACGTGAACAAGCCGCCCAAGGACTTTACTGCCATGCTGTGGAAGCCTGTAATAGACCGATGGAACAGGCAATGGGAAAATGAATGTGTATTTTATGCAAAACTTTATGATATTCACAACAGGGTGGTGGAGACGTCTCCCTACGCCGCACGGGATTTTATATTGGAGTTTGCACACCGTAAGCTCTATGAAAATCCGGACCGGTACAGCAGATATGTTCTTTTTATCAAAACGCCTTTTCAGGATGCACCCACAATCTATACGGTAGGAGGCAGTATAGGAGTAGAGCATATTTGTCGGAGCGGCGCCGAGGAATGGAAGGCGGTGTACTATGACTATATGGATCAGGAAATCGTATCCTTTACAGGGGGCGGGTACATGGATAAAAAAAGCCTGTCCCGTAATATGAGAGAGAAGGGCGCCATTTACTGTGTCCTTTGCTATCGGCATACACCGGACACGGATTTCACGGTACAGTTTTATCAATCCAACAAGTATTTCAACAGTCAGGATGCGGCTTTGGCGATTGAGGAAAGTATTATAAACCATTACTCCTTTGAGCCGAACGTCAATGGATGTATAGAAGAGTGGAAAGCAGTTCTGTATGACGGCCAGGATCGTGCGGTTATGACATACATTAGCCATTCAAAAATGCATGAGTCGCATTTATACGAGAATATGGTAGCAAACGGGTGCAAGTATTACGTTTTGTATTATCGAAGCGGGCCGCACGAGGAGTTTACCAGGTGTTGACCTGGAGGAATCCTAAAAAGGTGGGAAATAAAAGAATCCGGAGAGCAGCGATTTCTAGCTGCTCCCCGGATTTTCTGTAATCAGGAGAGTGGATATTTATTATAAGCTTGTATCATCTTCCGACAGTTCATCGTCAAAATCGTCGGTGTAAAGCTCGCTTATATCGATTTCCACATCATCGTCCTCAGAATATTCTTCACCATCGCTGTCGAGTTCCCCATCGTCCAGCAAATCGTCGCTATATTCTTCCGCAACGCCGCCTACAAGCAAGTCGTCATCTTCTTCCAGCAAATCGTCGTCTTCCATAGAAATAGAAGCAAAGTTTTTGTAAAACTCTTCGTCTGCGGCAGTATTGATTTTCTCGACCTCAACATTGCGGTAGCAGGGCATACCGGTACCTGCAGGAATCAGCTTACCGATCAGAACGTTTTCCTTCAGGCCCATCAAGTGGTCTACCTTACCCTTGATGGCGGCTTCTGTCAGAACCTTGGTGGTTTCCTGGAAGGACGCTGCCGACAGGAAGGACTCTGTCTGCAAAGATGCTTTTGTAATACCCAGAAGGACAGGTTCTGCGGTAGCCACCTGCAGATCCCGTTCGCCTGCGTCGATGCGTGCCTGAATTTCTCTATTTGCATCCAGAAAATCGTTCTTTTCTACATTGATGCCGGGGAGCATTTCTGTGCTGCCTGGATCATCGATGCGCATTTTACGGGTCATCTGACGGGCGATTACCTCGATGTGCTTATCATTGATGCCGATACTCTGACTGCTGTAAACCTTCTGTACTTCCAGAATGATATAGTCATACACTGCATCGATACCATTGATTCGCAGAATGTCGGCCGGATTTTTATATCCTACGGTCAGCTCCTGACCGGCAGAAACCATATCGCCTTCGCTGACAATAATGCTTGTTCCATAGGGAATCGGGTATTCCTTTTCCTCGCCGGTTTCCGGGTTATGAATGATGACATTGTGGGTTTTCTTTACATCACGGATGGAAACCGTACCGGCAAAGTCTGCCACAATAGAAGTTTTCTTAGGCTTTCTGGCTTCAAACAATTCTTCAACGCGGGGCAGACCCTGGGTAATATCGCTTCCCGCAACACCTCCGGTATGGAAGGTACGCATGGTAAGCTGTGTACCAGGTTCACCGATGGACTGTGCTGCGATGATACCGACTGCCTCGCCGATATTGACGGTGGTTGAGCTTGCCAGGTCGGCGCCGTAGCAGTGCGAACAAACGCCATGGCGCGCACCGCACTGAAGTACAGTCCGGATTTCCACGCTCTTAATACCGGCTTCTTCCACGGCTTTCGCCTGGGCTTCCGTTACCATGGTGTTGTCTTCCACGATTACTTCACCGGTTTCAGGATGAACAATATCGCCGATAACATACCGTCCGAAAATACGGTCGCTGAGTTTTTCAATAGTTTCGTTGCCGTCTTTAATATCGGATACGACGATACCGTGGCGTGCGCCGCAATCTTCTTCCCGAATGATTACATCCTGGGATACGTCTACGAGACGTCGGGTCAGATAACCGGAGTCGGCTGTCTTCAACGCCGTATCGGACAGAGACTTACGCGCACCACGGGCTGCCACAAAGTACTCCAGGATATTTAGTCCTTCACGGAAGTTGGATTTAATCGGCAGCTCCATGGTTTTACCAGAAGTTGCAAACATCAGTCCGCGCATACCTGCGAGCTGACGCATCTGGGTGATGTTACCACGGGCGCCGGAATCGCTCATCATTTTGATTGGGTTATAACGGTCAAAGTTGCTCTGGAGAGCAGCGACTACATCGTCTGTTGTTTGTGTCCAGGTGGCTACTACGCTTTGGTAACGCTCTGTTTCAGACAATTTACCGCGCATAAACTCTTTGTGGATTTGATCCACTTTCTTTTCAGCTTCGGCAACCAGAGCATATTTCTCCGGCGGAATCGCCATGTCTGCAACGGAAATGGAGATTGCTGCTTTGGTAGAATACTTATAACCCATATCCTTGATTTCGTCCAGCATTTTGGCAGTGGTTTGAAATCCATGATACTTGATGCAGCGGTCGATGATCTGGCCAAGCTGTTTGGAACCGCAGACAAAGGTTATTTCCAGATCAAAGTATTTATCAGGATCGCTTCTGTCCACATATCCCAGGTCCTGCGGAATAGGTTTGTTAAAAATAAGAAGTCCCAGTGTGGCGTCAATGACTTTGGAGAGCATCTGGCCGTCTTTTTCTTTGGTTACCCGTACCTTAATAGGTGCGTGCAGACCAATCTCGCCGTTTTCATAAGCCATCATGGCTTCGTTGAAGTCACGGAATACCTTCCCTTCGCCCGGCTCGCCTGCACGGTCGATAGTCAGATAGAAGGAGCCCAGCACCATATCCTGGGAGGGAACTGCGATAGCGCGGCCATCCACAGGTTTCAGCAGGTTGTTGGCTGAGAGCATAAGGAAACGGGCTTCCGCCTGTGCTTCTGCAGACAAAGGTACGTGGATCGGCATTTGGTCTCCGTCAAAGTCTGCGTTAAAGGCTTTACATACCAGCGGGTGGAGTTTAATAGCGCGGCCCTCTACCAGTACCGGTTCAAATGCCTGAATAGACAGACGGTGCAGGGTAGGTGCACGGTTGAGAAGCACCGGATGGTCTTTGATTACGTTTTCCAGTGCATCCCAGACTTCCGGGCTTGCCTTTTCCACTTTCTTTTTGGCGTCTTTAATATTTGCAGCCTTCTGGGTTTCATGCAGGCGCTTCATGACAAAGGGCTTGAACAGTTCCAAAGCCATTTCTTTAGGAAGTCCGCACTGATAGATCTTTAGGGAAGGACCGACAACGATAACGGAACGGCCGGAATAGTCGACACGCTTTCCTAGGAGGTTCTGACGGAAACGCCCCTGCTTACCGCGGAGCATTTCAGATAGAGATTTCAGCGGACGGTTGTTGGGACCGGTTACCGGTTTTCCTCTGCGTCCGTTGTCGATGAGGGCGTCTACTGCTTCCTGAAGCATACGTTTTTCGTTGCGAACAATGATGTCCGGCGCACGATAATCCATCAGTCGTTTGAGACGGTTATTCCGGTTGATAACACGGCGGTACAGATCGTTCAGGTCGGAGGATGCAAAGCGTCCGCCGTCCAACTGTACCATTGGGCGAATCTCCGGAGGGATAACAGGGACTACATCCAGAATCATCCACTCCGGCTTATTGCCGGATTTGCGGAACGCTTCCACAACCTCCAGCCGTTTGATAATACGAACTTTCTTTTGTCCGCTGGATTTTGCAAGGTCTTCTTTAAGGCTTTCGGACAGTTTTTCGATATCAATACGCCGAAGCAATTCCCGGACGGCTTCAGCGCCCATGCCTACGGTAAAGTCGTTTTCATAGGCGGTGTAATATTCCCGGTATTCCTTTTCACTCAACAGCTGATTCTGCGCAAGGGGAGTAGTGCCGGGATCAATTACAATATAGGAAGCAAAATACAAAACCTTTTCAAGATGCCGGGGGGAAATGTCCAAAAGCAGTCCCATACGGGAGGGGATAGCACGGAAGTACCAGATATGGGATACAGGAGCGGCAAGCTCGATGTGCCCCATACGCTCCCGGCGCACTTTTTTCTGGGTAACTTCCACGCCGCACTTTTCACAAACCTTATTTTTATGACGAATCCGTTTATATTTACCGCAAAGACACTCCCAGTCCTTTGTTGGGCCGAAAATGCGTTCGCAGAACAAACCGTCGCGCTCCGCCTTGAGAGTACGATAGTTAATGGTCTCCGGCTTTTTTACTTCTCCGTAAGACCAGGAACGTATCATTTCAGGAGAGGCCAGTCCGATTTTTATAGAATCAAATGTATTGTGTTCCATCGGCAAAATACCTTCTTTATTCAAATTCATTCGTTTGTCTGCTGCGCATTAAAACTCGTCCTCGCTGTCATCAGCGCTTTCTGCATAGAAAATTCCTTCCGCATCTGCCTGACCGCCAAAGTCTTCACTGGAAAAGGTATCATATACGTTTTCCGGTGCAACGGTTTCTCCTACATCCTCTGCCGTCACTCTATCACGGTAGGGACGATTCTGCACTTCCGGTTCTTCTTCGCCGAGTTTTGAGAGTTCAATCTCCTCGCCGCTTTCATCCAGCACACGGACATCTAATGCAAGAGCCTGAAGTTCTTTTACCAGCACCTTGAAGGATTCAGGAACGCCTGGAGTCGGAATGTTTTGGCCTTTGACAATCGCTTCGTAGGTTTTTACACGACCTACTACATCGTCACTCTTCACCGTCAGAATTTCCTGCAGTGTGTAAGCTGCGCCATATGCCTCCAGCGCCCAAACTTCCATTTCTCCGAAACGCTGTCCGCCAAACTGCGCCTTACCGCCCAGAGGCTGCTGGGTGATTAGAGAGTAGGGGCCAGTAGAACGGGCGTGAATCTTATCGTCTACCAAGTGATGCAGCTTCAAATAGTACATAATACCGACAGTGACCGGGTTATCAAATGCTTCGCCGGTACGACCATCGTACAGAACCGTTTTACCATCTACCACATACAGACGATCTTCGGCGCGCAGGGTATCAATATATGCCTGCCGATTTTTATGGTCTTCCGGGATTTTTTCGTAGGTTTTGGCACCATCTGCAGTAGTTACCTCTTCCAAGAGATATTTGCCGTCTACGTTTTCGCCGGGCATGACTTTTCTCTGCATGTTCGCCATGCGCATGCATTCGGTAATATCCTGCTCTTTTGCGCCGTCAAATACAGGGGTCATAATTTTCCATCCAAGACGTTTCGCTGCCAGTCCCAGATGGACTTCCAGCACCTGTCCAATGTTCATACGAGAAGGAACGCCCAGAGGGTTGAGTACGATATCCAGGGGAGTACCGTCAGCCAGGAATGGCATGTCCTCTGGAGGAAGGATTCTGGATACAACACCTTTGTTACCATGGCGGCCTGCCATTTTGTCTCCCACAGAGATTTTTCTCTTTTGAGCAATATAAACGCGGATGACTTTATTGACTCCAGGTGCAAGCTCATCACCGTTGTCTCTGGAGAATACCTTTACGTCAATAATGATACCGCTTTCCCCGTGTGGAACACGCATGGAAGTATCACGCACTTCGCGGCTTTTTTCGCCGAAAATTGCACGGAGCAGACGTTCTTCCGCTGTAAGCTCAGTTTCGCCTTTCGGTGTTACTTTACCTACCAGAATATCGCCAGCGCGCACTTCAGTACCAACTTTTATGATACCTTCTGCGTCCAAATCTTTCAGCGCGTCTTCGCCCACATTAGGGATTTCTCTGGTAATCTCTTCTGGACCAAGTTTTGTATCTCTTGCTTCGTGGGAATATTCTTCAATATGAATAGAAGTATAAACGTCGTCACGAACCAGACGCTCGTTTAGCAGAACCGCGTCCTCGTAGTTATAGCCTTCCCACGTCATAAATCCAATAAGAGCATTTTTACCCAGCGCCACCTCGCCATCAGAGGTAGCGGGACCATCTGCAAGGACATCGCCTTTCTTTACGATATCGCCTGCTTGTACAATGGGTATCTGATTTACGCAGGTGCTTTGGTTACTTCTCTTAAACTTAATTAAATGATAAACTTTCTTTTCTCCGCCGTCGGCGCGCACAGTGATATGATTTGCATCTACGCTTTCGATGATGCCATCCACCTCCGATACGGTACATACGCCGGAGTCAACGGCGGCCTTGTATTCCATACCAGTTCCAACAATAGGAGAGTCGGTAACCATCAGCGGAACTGCCTGTTTCTGCATGTTAGATCCCATCAGCGCACGAGAGTTATCATCATTTTCCAGGAAGGGGATCATTGCGGTGGCAACGGATACCACCATTTTGGGAGAAACGTCCATAAAATCTACAGAGGACGCATCTACTTCAATGATTTCGGTCCGGTCACGGGCAGCGACCTTTCGGTTGACAAAGTGTCTTTCTTCGTCTAGAGGTTCGTTTGCCTGTGCTACGATATAACTATCTTCCACATCTGCAGTCATGTAGACTACTTCTTCGGTAACCCTGCCGGTCTCTTTGTCTACCCGCAGATAGGGGGCTTCAATAAAACCGTATTTGCTGATACGCGCATATGTGGACAGATAAGAAATCAATCCGATATTAGGACCTTCTGGGGTCTCGATAGGGCACATGCGTCCATAATGGGTATAGTGGACATCGCGCACTTCAAAGGAGGCTCTGTCACGGGACAAACCACCTGGTCCCAGCGCTGAAATACGGCGTTTATGTGTAAGTTCTGCCAGAGGATTTGCCTGATCCATAAACTGAGACAGAGGGGAAGAACCGAAAAATTCACGGATTGCAGTCACTACAGGGCGAATATTAATCAGATTCTGTGGCGTAAGATTTTCATTATCCTGAATATTCATACGCTCTTTGACGATTTTATCCATTCTGGAAAGACCGATACGCAGCTGATTCTGCAGCAGTTCACCAACACAACGCAGACGCCGGTTTCCTAAATGGTCGATATCGTCTGTTTCCCCTACGTCATTTGCCAAGCAAAGGAGGTAGTTGATAGAGGCAAGAATATCCTCTTGTGTGATATGCGTAGGACAAAGATCATGGATTCGACGTTTCGCGATGCTCCTTATTGTATCTATATCGCCGCCGGCTTCTTCTGCAATTTCCTGAAGTACGTCCATACGGACTTTCTCACTGATGCCGATATCTTTCAGATCAATACCAATTACATCTTTCGGATATACAGCGCCATTAGAAAAGATTTTGCATTCGCTGCCGTTTTCCATACGCAGATATACTGTGTCGATACAAGCGTGCTCAATTGCTTCGGCATTTTCTCGGGAAAGGATCGTTCCTTCCTCAAAGAGAATTTCTCCGGTAAGCATATTTACAGCAGGCCGGCTCAGGGTACCGCCGGAAATTCTTCTGCCAAGACTCAGCTTTTTATCAAATTTATAGCGGCCTACAGGATACAAATCGTAACGCTTGGGATCAAACAGCAAATTGTTGAGGAGAATTTCTGCACTCTCCACAATGGCAGGTTCACCAGGACGGAGTTTTTTATAAATTTCTTTCAGCGCTTCATCCCGAATAGAGGAGTTGCTTTCAATGGCCAAACGTTCACAATCGTCTTTTTCCAATGTGGCATCCAGACCGCAGTCCTCTCCGAAATATTCTTTAATCTGTTCAGGTGATTCGATACCTAGCGCACGAATCAAAACAGAAAGCGGCAATTTACGGTTTTTATCAATCCGGACATAATATACATTGTTTGCGTCTGTTTCATATTCCAGCCAAGCCCCGCGATAGGGAATCACAGTGGCAGAAAACATCTTTTTACCGGATTTGTCAATAGAACTGTCATAGTAGATTCCAGGAGAACGAGTGATCTGCGAAACGATAACGCGCTCTGCACCGTTAATCACAAAAGTACCGGTATCGGTCATCAGAGGGAAATCGCCCATGAAGATATCGGACTGCTTTACCTCACCGGTCAGACGGTTGGTCAGACGGACGGCTACTTTCAGGGGGGCAGCATAGTTCGTATCCCGCTCTTTGCATTCCTCTACGGGATATTTGGGCTCTGCGTCAAAGGAATATCCAACAAATTCGATAAATAAATTTCCCGTATAGTCTGTAATCGGGGAGATATCCTGCAGAACTTCCATAAGTCCTGTTTCCAGAAACCATTTGAAAGAATCCTTTTGAATTTCAATCAAATTCGGCAGCTGGATAGCCTCGTTGATCTTCGAGAAGCTCATTCTCGTGTTTTTGCCCACTGCTTGGGGTTTGACCATTGAGTTATCACTCCATTCTTGCATATGACGTGTGGTATCCACCAGGCATTTTTGGCGAGAATAACACCGTCATAAGGTAAATTTTGCGCTCCAAAAGCGAAATTAAGGCAATATAATATTATATTGATATTTTTGGCAATGTCAAGACGATGGGGGATTTTTTACATAAAACGCCGAAAAAATCCGAAAAGTTTTAAATATAACACATAAAACGTTACAAAAAATTAAAATGTAAACAATATGTAAATATTTCAAAAATAGAGATTTTAAAATTATATGCGAGAGGCAAATTCATCATATTTCGACAAAATTATATAAAAATTTCCAAAAATTGTAAAAAAGTTATTGACAAATAGGGATTACCTATTTATAATAAATAGGTAATCCCTATTATGAAAGGAGGCATCAAAGTGGCAGTAGGGAAGAAAAGGGGTCCGAAAACCGACAATCCCAAAGCGTACAGGATGACTATTAAATTAGATCAGGAATCGAAAGACATAATCGACGCATATTGTGCAAAAGAATCTGTGTCCAAAGGAGAATGCGTGCGGCGAGGGGTCAAGCGGCTAAAGGGAGACCTCTAAAATAAAAAAGGAAGACGGCGTCCGCATGAAAAGCCACGCCATCTTCCAACAAAAACCGCACTTGGCAAAAAGCCAAGCTGCGTCGGCAACAAAGCCCGCGAGCCTTGATGCATAAATATTTTACCATATGCTTACAATTCTTGCAAGCGTTTTTTTGCCGGAATTATTAAATTGAAAGGAATTATTTTAATAAATCATGAAAGAATGGAATCAATTTATGAAAAACATGGCAAATCTTGCAAAAGAGAAGTATAGAAACGGAGAAATATATGTCCATTACAAGTATCGTAGAGAAGAAATAGATCGAATACTAGACGGCTGCCTTTTAGAAGATCAAAAAGAAATTGTAGATGCATTTTTGCAGGAATTGGATGTTGCGGCGCGTCGAGAATTGGATGCGATATATTTTCAGGGAATACTGGACGGTGTTTCGATGCTGCGGGTTCTCGGCGCTTTGGCATAAGCTTTGCAATTTCTTTTTTTAATAAATAAAAAGAGAGGGGGCTCCCTCTCTTTTTATTTTCTCCCTCTTTGATTTAGTAGGGAAGCTGCAAAAGTTAGTTTGAAGCAGTCATATCTTCCTTGCGGCGATATATTTCTGTAATATCAAACGAATATTTTTTATTGCAGAAGTGGCAACATGCTTCTATTGGTCCCTCTTGAGAGGCAAGTTCGTCCAGATCTTTTTGCGGCAGTCCAGCTAAGGCGTTTAAATAGCGCTCTCTGCCGCAGGTACATATATAACTGATATCAAATTCATCAAACAGTTGGTATTCGATTTCCTTCAGAACAGCTGCAATCACATCCTCTGCACGCTTTCCTTCGGCGATCATTGCAGAAACAGAGGGAATCAGCTTGATGTTTGCTTCCAATTGATCAATTATTGCATCATCGGCGCCTGGAAGAACCTGCAGCAGAAATCCGCCGGCGGATTTTACTGTATGGTCTTGATTGACTCGTACTCCCAAGGCACATATTGTAGGTGTTTGCTCACTAGTAGCAAAATATTGGGTTATGTCGTCACCGATTTCGCCGCTAACCAAGGGACACATGCCTACATACGGTTCTCCCATGCCCATATCCTTGATAATGGTGAGATTGCCATCCTTGCCTACGACGCCGCCAACATCCAGTTTCCCGACACTATTTGGCATTCGTTCAATCTGAGGATTTTCTGCATATCCCCGGACGTTGCCTTTGTAGTCGGACACGCAAACGATTTTCCCGGCAGGACCTCCGCCGTTCAATTGAAAGGTGAGGGTATTGTCTTTATCCTTTAAAAGACTGCCCATAAGGGCAGCGGCTGTCAGACTGCGGCCCAGAGCGGCGGTCATAGTTTTTGATGTCTGATGGATCGCTGCAGCATTGGCGACAATTTGGGTTGTGTCGGCAAAAATAATTCTTGCACTGCCGTCCTCTGTGACGGCGCGGGTAATATAAGAGGACATATAAAAACTCTCTTTCTCTGCGGGTTATAAACGGCGCGCATATACTTATGCGCGCCGCCCTGATAAATCAATCAGTCAAGGGTAACGACTGTTTTATTATAGAAGGATTCTAGTGCGGCGGTAGACAGCTTATGAGACAGCTCTGTTTCTTCCGGCGTAAAGAGTCCAAAGGGTACGGATTCACCAGCATATTCCAGCGTAAACGCGCCCATTTGCTGCTGCATAGCATCGGTAAATCCAAATTCGAAAATAGGACCTGTGATAGTAGGCAGCATTGGTTTGTAACCAATTATAATCCGGTTCCAGGATTGTTCTTTTCCCCAAGAGGAGGTATAGTAGAATGCATTTGCATCGTCGCTGGAAAAACGAGCGCTGCATTCCATACCGTAGATTTCAAAGAACCAGCGGTTGGTAGAGCCAGGGCACATCCGCTTTGTTTCCAGTGTCAGGGGAATTTCGTCTCCGTCTGCATTTTCTGTAGTGCAGAAGAGGGTGCAGTTGTCAAAAGTATCGCACACAGCCATACCGCCTTTCCCATCGGGACGTTCTTTTACGATATTGCTGAAATGGGCATGCACGGTTTTGGGTTTGAACCCAAGGCGGAAGGGCACGTGCTGGGTGTGAATACCCAGATCTCCAAGACACCCGTATTCGCCGTTAAATTTTACCATACGTTTCCAGTTGATGGGCTTATTCAAATCCATATCGCTGCAGTGATTGAAACCGGCGTGAATTTCCAGAATTTTTCCGAATTTTCCTTCACGATACCAATTGATCATTGTCTGCATAGCAGGATAGAAGGGAAATTCGCTGGAACAGCGTACAAATGCGCCAGGAGTTTCGCGGTATACCTTCAATATAGCTTCATTTGCCTTTTTATCGATACCAAAGGGCTTTTCTGCCAGCAGGGCCTTGCCGCTTTTTATAATATCAATATAAAATTGCTCATGAAGGTTATGCGGGACGGCGCAGTAAATTGCGTCAATGTCATCTTTCTCCAGCAGTTCCTTGTAATCCTCTACAGCATATTTAATGCTGTCAAAGTTCTTTTTGAACCAGTCCATTTCCTTGGGCACTACAGAGCAAATTCCTACAACCTCAGGTTTGGGAATATCCATGGTAAAATGGCACCAGCGTGCAGCAGCGGAGGCAAATTCTCTTGCCATAAGACCGCAGCCAATCAGACCAAAACGAATTGTTTTCATAGATTTTATAAGTCCTTTCTTGGGTGAAATTTGCGTGTGTTCTCACAAGAATACAGCAAAGCGCCAAGCGCTTTGCTGTATTGCATAGGAATCAATATCCGAAATGCTTTTCAGTTTCTGCAACAGCTTCCTCGATGATGTCCATACCCTTTTCTGCAACAGCATCGTCTAGAATCATCGGGGGGGAGAGGCGCAGGATGTGGCCTGAGGGAACCCAAGCCAGCCCTTTTTCAAAGGCTTTCTGGTAAATCATTTGTCCAGCTTCTGCAAATGGTTCCTTTGTCTCGCGATCCCGAACAATTTCCATTGCCAGCAGGCAGCCTTTGCCCCGAACATCGCCAACGATGGGATGAGCTTCTTTGATTTTTTCCATTCGGGAGAGGAACAGTTCTCCAAGGTGCGCAGCGCGCTCGTTCAAATTTTCTTCTTCTATAACCTTAATGGATTCCAGCGCTGCTACACACGCCATTGGGTTTCCACCATAGCTGGAGGAGGCAGAAATTTTTTCAATAGCGGGTGCAAGATTATCGGATACAGCCAATGCGGTAACGGGGAAGCCGTTTCCAAATCCTTTTCCAAGAGTTACAATATCCGGCGTTACATTCCAGTGATCGGTGGCGAACCAAGCGCCGGTTCTTGCCATACTGCTGAGCACCTCGTCGGCAAACAGCAGGATACCACGACGATTGCACAATTCACGGATTGCAGGTAAAAAGTCGTCCGGAGGAACAACAGAGCCGCCCCAGCCTTGAATCGGTTCCAACACAATGGCAGCTACATTGGTGCCGCCGCAGGAGGCTTCATTGTCCAGCATGCCTTCCAGCATTCTAATATAGGGGCTGGAATCCTTCATTGCTTCTTCTTTGGAACGGCCGAATGCATCCCGATATGGATTGGGGCGAGGGGCTAAGAAAAAGCCGGGCGCGCGCATATGGGTGTCTACCCCTACTACTGCAAGCGAGTTTGCGCCGTAGGTTTTACCATGGAAATCTCTCCAGAAGGAGTAGAACTCTTGCTTGCCGGTGGCGGCACGTGCGCAGCGCAGCCCCGCCTCTACAGCGGTTGTACCGGAGTCATAAAACTGAAATCCTGCAAAACGACCGCCAGTCATTTCGTGCAGCTTTTCTACCAGTTCCATCTTTACTTTGGTGGTGAAATCGTGACAATTCATAAGCCGTTTGGCCTGTTCAGCCACAGCTTCACTGATTTTAGGATGGCAGTGTCCCAAACCGGTTACATAAATACCGGAGGAAAAGTCAATATATGTATTTCCGTCTACGTCGGTAAGCGTATAGCCGAATCCGGAATCAAAAACCACCGGAAACAGCTTTACTTGGCTGGAATAACCTTTCATGTATTTGGCGCATCTCGTATGGTATTCTACAGACTTGGGGCCGGGAACTGTGCTGGAAACCATATGGGGAATCGTAGCGGGATCAACGCTTGCCCAGTTCTTGCTCATGCTTTCTACCTCATTTCGGAAAATTTGTTAATAATGCTGCATAATGCTGCAGTTTGACCACTTCTATTATATAAATAATTCCCAGATAAGTCAACACCCTTTTTCCTTCGAGAGAAGAATTTCTGCTTTAATCCTTGGCTTTTTGATCCATTCCCTCTGTATCTTCCAATTTAGCAGAGGGGACAGGCTGGATACCATCAATATGGAGACTGGCCAAAGGATTTTTTGTCATGGCGGTTTCCATGCCTTCATTGGAAACGTGGGTATATATTTGAGTAGTATTTAACTGTTCATGACCCAGAATTTCCTGCAGAATGCGAGTGTCTACCTGACCGGATTGGTACATCAGGGTAGCTGCCGTATGACGCAGCTTGTGGGTGGAATAATTTTTGTAGGAGAGTCCTGCCATGTCAAGATATTTTTTCACCATCCACTGAACGGTTTTGACGCTAATCCGGGATCCGCGGCTGCTGAGGAACAAAGCTTCCTCCCGTATCCCGGATTTACGTAGCTGCAGTCGCACCGGTAGATAGGCACAGATAGCCTCCCTACATGCATCATTTAGATAGATAACCCGTTCTTTCGACCCTTTACCAATCACCCGCATAGAACGCATTTCCTGCTCTATATCCTGCAGACTGATCCCGGCAAGCTCCGACAAACGCATACCGCAGTTGAGAAATAGCGTGAGGATGCAGAAATCCCGTGCTCTGGTTTTGCTGCTCTCGTCATTTTTTACCGCGCTTAGCAATGCTATGCATTCTTCCAGAGAAAGATGCTTGGGCAGCACTTTTTTTGTTTTTGGATTTTCTATATTTTTTGCAGGATTTTCTTCAAAATATTTTCGATTTACTGTAAGGAACTTATAGAAGCTGCGAATAGAAGATAATTTTCTCGAACGGGTATTGCTTTGGTTTTCTCTATCCAGCTTTACATAATTGATGTAGTTGTAAATTTCACTTGTCGCTATATCACGGAAAAATTCCAGTGGCAGATCAGCAATAACAACAGATTCCAGCGCGTCAAATTCTGTTGATAGTCCTTCTCTTGCGGCTTTTGTATATCGGCAGAACATGCGCAGATCCACCAAATATTCTGCCACTGTTTTGGGAGAGCAGCCCTGAATGGCGCTTTTGTATGTAGCAAATTCTTGTACGGCTTCTGGATAGTCCGACAGATCTTTTATATTGGCCATATCCTTCCTCTGTTTTTCTAGTATCTAAGGACAGTATACTACATTTAAAAGTATTTTCGTAGACTTTTTGTAAATTTTTATGGATAGGGTTGCATGATGGCAGATAATTCGATATTATATATAATGATTTAATAAAGTAGTAAACAAGTTTATTATAAATTATGTTGCTTAGAACGGCGAAATGGAGAGTATATACGAGAGATGGTAGAGGAAAAGAAAAAGAGTAGAGCGCTGGAGGGCATGGGGACACCGGTGAAAAAGCTGATGCTAAATCAGTTTGGCGGAGCGATGCTGGGAATTATGCTATCTTCTGCAACAATGCAGAGTGATACGCTGAATCTTTTTACAAGCATTCTTGCGATTTTCTTTTATTTGTTTTTACAATATACCGCTATTTGGGAAATTGGTGCAAAGGATCAAATTCGCGTAAACGGCGGGCGTGCAGCGGAAAACAAATGGCAGGGGTTGCGTATTGCGCTGCTTGCCAATGGTTTAAACATTATACTTGGAACTATTGCGGTAATATTGACTGCTATTGGCGTTTTGACACAATGGAAGTGGGCGGGAGAGGGCGCTTTGCTTTCTACTGTAGCGGCAAGATTCTGGCAAGGAATGTATAATGGCTTGATCAATTTTATTATACCTGTAAATTTGAAAGGCGTACAAACAATTTTGTCTTCCTTAATATATTTAGCTATTATTTTGCCTTCTTTGGCTGTAAACACCATTGGATATCGTATGGGATATATGAACCGGCGAATTTTTCCTGAAAGAAAAAAAGAGAAGTGAGAAAGCGCGGTGTGGGTTTGCCGTGACCGATGGTAAGAATAAAACATATAAAAAGGCAGCTATAAAAAGGCTGCTTTTTTAGTTTCGTAAATAGTGGATAGCTACAAAAAGAGTAATAATGATACTTTTTTAAAAGATGTGTATGGATTGTTTATTATAAATATAAAATTTTCTATTTACAAATTAATTTTCTTGTGTTATTATATTTATAATAAGTAATAAATATTGTGGATTGGAAAAAGAGTATTGTTTATACTTTTATTTAGGGGGCGGCAATGGAACGTCGAGAGAGCTTTTTAATAAAAAATTTTATGGAATCCTATACCAAAGATATCCCGCTACATATTAATACGTTAAATGCTATGATAATCGTTTTTCTGGGTGCCTATATTATTAAGGAAAGGTACGAAAGGAAGACGGATACTTCTGACGATTTTCTGACATATGATTATTGGTTAAAAGTAATGAAATCTACAAATTTTATAGATATTCATGATCTGATTTATGATGTTATTTTTCCTGTAGTTCCAAAAGAATTACGGGAAGTTATGAGGGAATTGGAATGGGATGAGACTTTTTCTAAAAAGGCTAATAAATTTTTAAATGATTTACTTTCTTTGTGTCATACCAGAGAAGATATTCAAAATCTTGTGGAGGATATAATCTCTTATTATTATCCGCTTATGACCATGGAGCCGATTAATACGCCACAATCCATTAATCGTCTATGTATGGCCATTTTAGCTCCAATTAATGGAACGTTTTATGACGGGACGGCTGGTATAGGATCTACATGTATTGAAGCTAAACGCTATGCAGAGAAGAAGGGTGGAGAACTAACCATTTATGCACAAGAGAAATTGTCTATGCTTTGTGCTGTATCAATGATCCGTGCCTACATGAATGGAATAGAGAGCTTTCACGCCAAAAGTGGGAATGTTCTAATCTTTCCTCAATATATAACGCGCGACAAGCTCACTCAATTTGATTATTCTGTTATGTTTCCGCCTTTAGGGCAGCCTTGGGGAGCAGAAGAAAAAAAATATTTTTGCAATAAATTTGATAGATTGTCTGATATAGTACCTAGATCGAATACGGAATGGTTGTTTGTGCAACATCAGATTGCTTCTTTAAAGGACGGAACAGGACGTGGAATCATTGCGGTTTCTACTGGAACATTATTCAACGATTCCACTCGGCGCGCCCGTCAAGAGATACTGTATTGGAATTGTATAGAATGCATCATTACGCTCCCATCCAACATTTTACCTTTTACAACAACACCTCTCAGCCTTATTGTAATCAATAAAGAGAATTTTTTGAAGAATTCGAATGCTGGGATACTGATGGTTCAGACGGAAAAAATGTTTAGTAATATAGGCTCTGCCCGAATTACGGAGCAGTTAAATGAGCAAGTGATTGAAAAAATTGGATCGATTGTCCATGCTAGAGAAGAGACACAATACAGTCGGGTAGTATCAAAAGAAGAAATTGTGTCGAATGATTATGTTATGCTACCTAGTAGATATATTTTTAACCCTGATATAATAACCGACATAGGAGCGGTGACGGTCAGGCCAGAATTGTTGCAAGGATGGCCTATTTTGGATATGGTTTCGGAAAGAATTTACCGTGGAGTAAACGGTTCTCGTGTGACTTCTGAAGCGGTCGGGAAAGAATACAAAATAATCAACTATGCCGATATTCAAAATGGAGAACTTCAGATGGGAGGGTTAAAAAAGTGCTATATAACTGGAAAAGCTGAGCCATATTTAGTCCGACCAGGGGATATTCTAGTTTCCTGTAAAGGTGCACAAATTAAAACTTGTGTTGTTCCAGAGGAGGTGCATGATGTGCTTCTTTCTCTTAATTTCATTGGAATACGACTAAAAGAAACAGATTATTGTTCTGCATTCTTGCTGCAGTATTTGAATAGTCCTGTGGGAATGGCATATTTAAAAGGACGACAGGTAGGGACATCTATTGTAACTTTGAAAAATGAAGATTTGAAACGAATGCCTGTGCCCGGTGTTTGTTTGGAAAAACAGAAAAAATATATATCGAAATTTATTATGACTTGCCAAGAAATTGAAAAGCAGGTCCAGCAATTATATCACCATTTAAATCAAGAAAAATGGAAGTTATATGATGAAATGGGATTGAATTATGCAATAATCAGAAAGGATGAATAAGTATGGCAATTCAAGTAGGAGATATTTTCTGGTGCAATATGTGTCCAGAACAAACAGGCGATAAGATTCGTAAGAATCGTCCTGTTATTGTTGTAAAATGCGATCACAATTCAACATTGCTGCACATAGTGCCCTTAACGGGTAATTTAGGAAAACCTAAAAATCTAAGGCATATTAAAATAGAAGGGTATGGGCTTTCAAAGCCCAGTATGACACTGATTGAACAGGTATGTTTAGTAGAAAAAGCATCCTTAGGTAACTATATTGGATGTATTCATGGCAGCAAAATTTTAGAGGAAATTTTGACGTGCCTAGCCAAATACTTTAAACCAGATGCCGCTTGAGATATCCCGACCATATAACATAGTAGCAGAAAATCAAAAAGCTGTATTTGAAAAAATACAGCTTTTAACTTAGAAAGAGTTAAGAAAAAGTTATGAAGTACCATTCCTATATAAATATTTCGCTTATACAGTTTATCATCCATTCAATTTTACACGAGACACGTATTTTATATGCATTTCTAAAATAAAAAACGACAACTTTCAATAGAAAATTGTCGTTCATTTGGTGCCGGAAGCGGGGGTCGAACCCGCACCCTGTTGCCAGGACTGGATTTTGAGTCCAGCACGTCTGCCAATTCCATCATTCCGGCATTACTTTACTATTTTATCATAATCATAGCTATTTTGCAATAGTTTTTTTGGAAAATCTATTTTTTCTTACAAATCTTTTTGAGTTCTTCCGTAATTTTAGAAGCCTGGTCCGGATGGGTCTGCAGCCAACTAGAGGCAGCCTCGCCGGCGGGAACGGCTAGACGAGATGGATTTTGTGCTCCTTGAGACGGAAGCACAGATAATTCTTTCATTTGTGCAGATATCCTTTCAAAAATATAGCTTTTTAAAAATCACGCCTTTTACACTATATGCATACACTGCCTTTGACGTGCGTTATGAACAAGAAAAGGGAGGGGTGGATATGCGTATCGGGGCGGCATATATTCGGGTATCAACGGACGAGCAGTTGGAGTTCTCGCCAGACAGCCAGCTGAAAAAAATACGAGAATACGCCAAAGAGCATGATATCTGCTTACCAGATAAAAATATTTTTCGGGAAGATGGGATAAGCGGCAGAGAAGCGGACCGGAGACCTGCATTTCAAAAAATGATTGGAGCAGCAAAGGGGATACCAAGACCGTTTGATGTGATTTTGGTTTGGAAATATTCCCGCTTTGCCCGCAGTCGCAGTGATAGTATTTTTTATAAAACGCTTCTGCGTGAGAAGCTGGGGATTGATATTTTGTCAATTTCCGAGCCCATTGGGAAAGATAAGTCTTCAAAAATATATGAGTCAATCATAGAAGTGATGGATGAATATTATTGTGACAATTTGTCTGAGGAAGTACGCCGAGGTATGGAAGAACGCTTTTCACGGGGCATGATCATTGCTCCGCCTCCGATTGGATATAAAGCGATGGACGGTACATATATTCCAGATGCTGAACAGGCGGATACAGTGCGGGAAATTTTTCGTCTGTGCGCTGCAGGCATACCGCTGCGTGCTATCGTCACACATTTAAATGAGATTGGACTGCGTACAAAAAAAGGCAGGCTGTTTGAGGTGCGCACAGTAGAGTATATAATTCGCAATCCTGTGTATTTGGGATATGTTCGAAAAAAAGGAGAAAACGGAGAGGAGCGCCTAGTTCCTGGCGCGCATATGCCGTTGGTGGAACGGACGATTTTTGCAGACTGTGCTGCAAAAATGGACAAAAGTCCATTGCGAATACGGCCGTATACTAGAACGTCGGCGCGGTTTGCTTTGTCCGGTTTGGTGCGCTGTTCCGCATGCGGCAGCACGCTTACGATGTCCTCAAAGGCGGGACGGCTGCAGTGCTGTGCCTATGCAAAGGGAAAATGCTCTGTATCCCATTCTGTCGGTTTGGCCCGACTTACAGAAGCTGTTTTAAAGCAGATAAAGAAAGATCTGTCCGGCATTTTTGTACATATCCATTCCGGAATGCCTCTGCAGAGCGAGGCGCAGGAAAAAGCAGTCCTTCGTCGTGAGCAGGCGCGGATGCATCGGATTGAAGCAGCATATGAGGCGGGCGTGTATTCATTAGAATATTTAGTACAAGCAAAAAAAGCGTATCAGGAGCGAGAAAAGACCCAGAAGAGGCAGGAACGGCAGCTTAAAATAACAACGCTAGACACGCAAATGGAATTGCCCTCTCTGCTACAGGCTGCTGTGATGTATTCAGATGGAAGTTTTGCTAATGCCATTTTTAAAAGTGTTCTAGCTCATGTGGTTTTCTCCAGAACAGATGCGTCCGTGCAGCTGTTTTATAGAGGAGATATATAACCTTATACAATAAGGAGGTCCTGATGGGGAACTCGCAGCCTCTACACGGTATTTAAGCCAGCGGTATTCCATGCCTTATGACGAGGTAAAGGGTATATTGACCGATATAGGTACAGAAGAGCTAGCTCACGTGGAGATGATTTCCGCTATTTTATATCAGTTGACCAAAAATTTAACGCCGGAAGAAATCAAGCGTTCCGGATTCGACACGTATTTTGTGGATCATACCACAGGTATTTATCCAATAGCAGCCAGCGGCGTTCCATTTCGCGCAGACTATATTGGCGTAAAAGGAGACGTTTTTGCAGATTTGAATGAGGATCTTGCAGCAGAACAGAAAGCCAGAGTTACCTATGATAACATCTTACGGCTTGTGGATGATCCGGATGTATGCGATCCTATCAAATTTTTGCGCCAGCGTGAGTTGACGCACTATCAGCGCTTCGGTGAAGCGCTGCGGATAGCGCAGGATAACAGCGATGCACAAAACTTTTACGGATGGAATCCTGCCTTTGATAAGGTAAACAAAAAATAGTTTGGAAAAAAACTTTAAATAACCCGGTCAGTTTCTGACCGGGTTATCTTTTATAATGCGGCTACCAAAGTTAAGGAGGCACATATGGATACGATCCGCAAAAGAGAAGAAAAACCGTTAATATCTGATTTCAATCCTATGGCAAAAGTACAGGCGATGCGAGAACACATCGCGGGTGAAGTGCAGTGGAATGAAAAAGCTGGCAGCGGCGATAATTTGCTGAAAAATCATGGATTTGTTTCTTTAAACGCATGGAAGACGATTGGCGAGAAAGATTTAGAATACTTTCTTTCTACTTTATCCGCTAATCACCACGCCCAAGGGCAAAACGCGGTACTCATGCGGTCGCTGCTTGTCACAAACATACAAAAAGGACTGATGCAGCGTACCGGCAAACTGCCAGTCGGGCAGTATACTTTTTCTGCATATATAATGCCATACACCAATATAGTAGGGCCGGAGCAGTCTGGCGTGTATCTTACAGTAATGGATATGGCAGGTCGTTTTCTTGGCGAAAGCAGGCAGCTAAAACTGCATCTAGATCGATATGAACGCTTGTCTTGCTCTTTTACTCTAAGTACAGCACAGCCTGTCAACGTAGGTATCTGGATTAGCGGCATGGGAACGGTATTTGTAAACGCACCGCAGTTGGAACAGGGTTCTACTGCGGGAAAATATAATCTTCTTGAAAATGGGAGCTTTGAAAACAGAGAACATGGGTGGAATATTTCATACGGTAAAGTTGTCCCGTATATAAAAAAGGAACTGTCTTCTTCCTTGTTTTTAAAGGGAGGAGAGAAAAGCGCGCTTGCGGTACAGAATGTACAGGAAAAGTTGTATGCCCACGAACGTGCTGTCTATACCCTCAGCGGATGGGCGAAAAGCCCGTTGGAACGGCGGGACGAAGAATACGTCTTTCCTAAGCTGTTTGCAAGAATCTGTTATAGTGATGGTACAGATGAAACACATGGGACAAGCTTTTCAAAAACGACGACAGGGTGGCAGTTTGCAGCTGTGCAATTTTATAAGTCCCGTTGCAAGGATATGCAGAGTATTGAGGTATACTGTAGACACACGGGACAAAAACGAGCGTATTTCGACAAACTTCATCTTGCGCGTGAGCGATATGAATCCGGCCTTTCCTCGAAGGATTTTGTATGATGTATGCTCCTAGCGGCGAAAATTTGACTTTTATATGACCGTATGGTAAAATAAACGTAAAATACTTGTTTGGGCGTGGCGTACGCTTCATTACAAGGAGGGTCTATATCACAATGTCTAGTATTATCGTGAAAATAAAAAAACTGTCTTTTTTAAGCCTGCCGCTGTGTTTTCTCAGCCTTGTTTTGCTGGACTTTTCTTTTCGAGTCTTTTATGGTTTTGTAGGCCAGGGAGAACTATTTTCATGGCAGCCTGTGTGGTTTACTCTATTTTGGTCGTTGCTGTTTACAGCGCTTGTCGCTCTTTTGCCACGACTGATTCGACGGATTGTTATGCTGGTTCTTTGCGTCTTTTTCGCGATTTTAGTTCTTGTACACGCTGGTATGTATAGCGTATTTGGCAGCTTTTTTTCATTTGCAAGTTTAAATTTTGCAGGGGACGGCGCGGCATTTTTCAGTTGGAGTTATATCAGTATTCGAAAGCTGCTGATTGTATGTTTGATCGGTGCTCTTTTGCTGATGAGTGCCGCAGTCTTTATTGCTCCTAAATATGAGAGAGGTAAGAAGTGGTGGATTCTTCGTATTGCAGCAGGTGTGGTAGGAATCGGTTGTATATTTGGTATAGGATGTGTCCATAGGTCTTTCGCTCTTCCGGAGGATTCAATAGAATATAAATCTACATATGGCAATACGATAGAAGAAACCTACGCGGATTTTACCAATCCAAATGTGTGCCTTCCAATGACTGGTCTATATCAGTATACCTTCCGTAACTTTTGTGTGTCGTTTGGAATCGGACTCCCTAGTATCAATTCTATTGAACTGGACAGCTATTACAGGGAACGGGCAGGTGAGATCAGCGGTGATAATGAAATGACAGGCATTTTTAAGGATAAAAATTTGATCATGATTATGCTGGAATCTATTGATACATACATGCTTCAGGAAGAGTATATGCCAAATTTATGGGCGGTTCAACAGGAGAGCATTCAGTTTGAAAACCATTATTCACCAACTTTTTTGCCAGCCTCTACTTTTAATACGGAAGTCATGACACTTACAGGGATTGTACCGCCAGATCATGGATTTAATGGAAGCGGATATATGCGCAATGCTTTCCCTCTCTCATTGCCAAATCTTTTCAAAAATGCTGGATATACGGCGCAGACTTTCCATCCTTCTAACCCTCAAATATACAATCGGGGTGAGATTCATAAGAATTTTGGCATGGATGCTTATAATAATTGGGAAGACATGGAAATGAACATCATGGAATGGGATTCGGATATGCTGAACGGATATGATAAGATGATTTCTGATGCCTCTTTCTTTACGTATATTATTACATATTCTGGCCATGGTCCCTATACTAAGGATATGGATATGCTTGGATCCAAGCATTATGATGCGGCCAAAGCGGCGGTTGAAATGACAGGCATTTCTTCCGACAATGCGGATACAATGGAACAGTACATCCGCGCGATATCCCATGCGATGGAGACGGATGCGTTTGTAGGGGGACTAATTGAGCGGCTGGAAGCAGATGGACATATTGATGATACGGTACTTGTGATCTACACCGACCACTATGGTAAATATCTTACTGATGAAGATTTTATAAAAGAGGTCAAAGGAGTAGGGAAAGAGAACCCGGAAGATTTATATAAAACACCCTTTATGATCTATTCTAAGGGGGTAGACCCTCTGACTGTGGAAAAATATACTTCATCTATTGACATAATGCCGACATTAATCAATCTGTTTGGATTGGACGCAGACCGCAGATATTATGTAGGAGATGATGCGTTTGGCACGGAAGGGGGCATGGTGATGCTTTCTGATTATAGTTGGTTTAATGCAGATTATACAACCGTTCAAGCAGCGTCCACTACAGATGAGAACACATTAAGGACAGCCGCTAATTGGAAAAAGCGAATTAGTATGTCTATGAATACAATGATTTACGATTATTTTAAGAACTGGTAATCAGTAAAAAGGGAGCAAATGCTCCCTTTTTACTATTTTACATGTTGTACAGATCAAATTTATCTTCCTAATTTATCCAATCTACTTGACAATGATGCTGTATCGGAGTATAATATATTTGTAAGTGGAACGATATGTTCCACTTAGAGGTGAAATATGCGGCAAAAGAACCAGGCATTGATGCAGAGTATTAAGCAGTTTGCAGAGACTTATTATCTGGAAAATAAGACTTGGCCGAGTCTTAGTCAGATTTCTGCACACATGAAGATTGGGAAGACTACAGCGCACCGGTACATTCATACGATGCATGAAAATGGAATGCTTTCCTACGATGGCACCCAAGGGGTGCGCACAGAGCTTGCGGATAAGATTCAACGTGCGTCCTGTATGGTAGCGGTACTCGGCGATGTTTCCTGCGGGCTTCCCAAATATGCAGATGAAAATATCGAGTCGTATTTAGAATTGCCCCGGCAGCTTTTAGGAGAGGGATCCTTTTATCTTCTTCGCGCAAATGGGGATTCTATGATCGGCGCCGACATTGACGACGGCGATCTTGTACTGATACGTCAGCAGAATACAGCCAGAGATGGAGATATTGTTGTGGCTCTGATGGAAGATGAGGCAACATTGAAAACTCTTTTTTGGGATCGGCAGCATAAGTGCATTCGCCTCCACCCTGAAAATTCTCGATATCAGGATATTATTCTGGAAAACGTGCTGATACAAGGTGTCGCTGTTAAAGTTTTAAAAAATGTAAGGCGGACACATCTGCCTGCATAGTGACAGCGAAAGAGAGATATATTTTGAAGTATAAAGCATCCTGTCCTGTTTGCGGCCGGGTGTTGGTGCAAGCGGCACCCAATTCAGATTTAAATATGAATTGCCCTAAGTGCAAGACATATTTATGTGTTACGGTGGAGAATTTTGGTGTTCATGTAATGGCTTGCGAAGCAAAGAAGCCGCAGGGAGAAATACAATAGAATATTACTGCGCCCGATGTGCGTAGTACATTTATCGAGGCCGGTTGGCCCGAGAGTGCTGAACTTGTTAAAAAGTCAAGAGGAGCCTGATAAATGGATAGAATTGCAGATTTGTGATTCTATCTGTTTGTCAGGCTTTTTTTATTTCCGTTTTTAAACCGGACAGGGAATGTCCGGTTTAACCAGTAGAATTTAGGAAAGAAAGGAGGTGTGAGGATGGGGACTGCCGAGCGACGCCGTATGATTATGCGCGCTTTGTGTAAACGTGGACACGAAACCATTGCCAATTTGGCGGTAGAGTTCGGCGTCTCAGAGCGTACAATCCGGCGGGATATTGAAACGCTGAGTCTTAGCGAGCCTGTGTATACCCAGCAGGGACGGTATGGCGGCGGTATATATGTTATGAACGGACACCGGATCGATCAGCAGTACATGAGTTCTGTGCAGACACAGGTGATAGAAAAAGTGATCCAACTGGCCCATGAAAAGCAGCAGTGTGCATTGCAGGATGAGGAGATTCGTATACTGCAAAATATTGTACAAACTTTTGCCTATCCTCACACCGAAATATAATAAAGAAAGAAGGGAAGATCGATATAATGAATCATGTGCAACAAAAATTGTTTTGGAGTCTTTGCAGATTTTTAGATCCCGATAGAGAGCGCATCACAGCACTTTTGCGGGCAGGTGCGGGAACTCCGGCAGTATTGGGGCATCTCCTGTATAATCGAATGGGAGGCATTGCCTATCATATGATGACACAAACAGAAACAGTCCGCTATGCATCTAGGGAGTTTCGAAATACTTTGCGGGACGTATGGCTGATTGGCAAAGCAAAAAATGCAAGCTATGCTAGAGGGCGCGCACTTGTATCCGAAATTTTAGAAAAAAGCGGTGCGGAGTATGCGCTTTTAAAAGGCGCTTATTTATGTGATCGTTATCCGCCGGGGTGCCGAACAGCCAATGATGTAGATATTCTTACAGAGGGGAAATATATCACCAAAATCGGTGATGCTTTACGCGGTGCGGGCTTTCGGCAGGGGGAGATTCGAAACGGAGTTTTTCATCTTGCTTCACGACGGGAAATTTTACACACAAAAATGACACGTGGGGAAACGGTGCCCTATTTTTTAGAAGTAAATTTTCCATACATGCAATACTTGGAGGTTGATCTAAACTTTTCACTGGATTATAAAAATACGGTGGATATAGCTCTTCCGGCCTTTATATCTGCTTCTGAGAAAAGGGATTCCTGCCGGATTCTCAGTGCACCCCATTTTTTACTTCATCTGTGTACCCATCTTTATAAAGAAGCGACCACCTATCCCTGGGTACAGATGCGGAGGGATATGAGTCTGTATAAGTTCTGCGATTTATACCTTTTACTATATGAATATACTTTGCAGGACTATAATCTTCTTTTGGAGGAAGCAAGAAAATATGCCTTGACCATGCAATGCTATTATGCGCTGGAAATGATGCGCTCTTTGCTGCAGTTGGAGGATCCCATGCTTCTTGAATTTTTAGCGCGGATTTGTCCTGGAGATCCGGAGGTGCTGGAGTGGGTGATCGCTCCGGCAGAGAAAAAGGAATATCAATATACAGAAAAAGATGTGCGGCAGCGTTTTTTTGCACAGGACAGGCTAGCGCTATTAAAGGAGGTATGCAGGGATGCGCAAAAATAAGCTGCATTTGCTCCCCCATAGAACAGAGGGAATACTGATCACCTTCTGTGGGCTGGACGGGTGTGGAAAAACGACGATGATACGCCGATTATCAAATTACTTGCGGGATCAGGGAAAGCCGGTGCTGCTTACGCGGCAGCCAACATCGTTTATGCGAGAAGCGGAAGTCTTTCGTACATATATGGATCAAAGCGATCATTCTTCCTATGACTATCGCTGCTTATCCCTTATGGCGGCAGGGGACAGGATCCAGCATATTCACAAGGTAATTTTACCCGCGTTGCAGGCAGGTCAATGCGTGATCAGTGATCGGTATTTGTATTCTTGGATTGCCAATCTGCGCTCCAGAGGATATCTGCGGGATCGCTGGCCCCTGGAAATTGCATCTTATATGCTGCGGCCAGATCTTGCATTTTTCATAGATGTGCCGGTACAGATTGCAGTAGAACGGGTGCGCAGCCGTGCAGAAGAAAAAAATCGGTATATCGACATGGATTTGCAGTATAAGCTGCGACGGCAGTACCGCAGTATTGCCAGGCAAAACAGGGGAATTTTGCTGTCTTCTTTGGAGCATGAAGACGATGTATTTACAAAAGTGTTAGAGCATGTAGAAAGGCATAGGTGGATGCACAATGGAAATACAGGAACGAGTATTTGAATTGTTGGAAGAAATAACCATGGTGGGGGAGGTTAGTGTGTACGATGAGCTTACGACAGATCTGGGATTAGACAGCCTTGGAATGATATCGCTGTTGGTGGCTTTGGAGGACACCTTTCATATTGAACTGGATGAATCAGATATGGATCCCCTAGCCCTTCAGACAGTGGCCGACATTGTGCAGCTTATAGAGAAGTATATGGAGGAAAAAACGTGAAACAATCTGTTTTGTTGCCAGCGCAGGTTCCTCTTTTTTCCACATATCATTATCAGGTAATCGGTGGCGTCGCGGCTGCAGCCAATTCCACATATCTTAACTGGTATTATAACAACTGCATACAGCTGCAGTGTGGAAAGGTTTTTCTAAGGGGATGCCCTACACCCCACCTGAATGTCCCTATGACAGAAGTACAAGACGACACTTTTTTAGAACGATTTTCGCACAATCTGCTGTTTGTACGGGAGGATGTACATCGGCTGATCAAGCGCATGCTGGACAAGAATTTTTATGTGGCGTTTCGTGGGATTGATGACTATTATATTCCCGGTAAAAGCTGGTATGGAAAGCGACATTACGATCACGACGGGCTGATCTGCGGATACGACGATGAAAAGAGCACGTACGCTATGATGGCGTACGATGAAAAATGGATGCTGCGCCTGTTTCATACACCGCAGAGCGCTTTTGAAGCCGGAATGGAATCTATGATTCAGAATTATTACATTATGGGAGAAGCAACGGCTGTAAAGGCAAGACCAGCGGCAGTCCCTCTGGACATTTCAAAGATCAAAGCAGGCATTATAGAATATCTTGGAACGAATCTGGAGACTGATCCCATTGAGAAAAATACAGCACCCTTTGGAACGGTTGTCCATTCGTATCTTTGCATGTATTTGGAGCTTTTATATACTGGAGCGATTCCATATGAAAAAGCAGATTACCGGATGATGCGCCTGCTCTGGGAACACAAAAATTGTATGCACATGCGTATTGCAGCAGTGGAGGATGCTCTGGTTTTCGGAAATACGCTGCGCAGTGCATACGGCGAAGTGACGGACAATGCTGGGCGTTTGCGGACTATATACGGCAAATATTGTATGCGTAGAAAGGATGATTTGTTGCTTTCAGTAAAAAGGCAAATACAAGATATACAGCGGCAGGAGACGGAAATTCTCACCCGTCTTGTGGAAAAAATAGAAAAGGAGAGGCTATGATGCTTTGGAAATATATTGAAGAAAAGATGTTGCAGCACCCCAGCAGCAACTTAATGGAGGAAGGAGTTAGCATGACTTATGAAGAGGCTGTTATTTTTGCAAAAGCGTTTGCCCAGTCTTTAGACGGTAGCTGCTATGCGATTTTATGCCGGTCAGAACTATTTTCTGCTCTGGCAGTGCTCAGCTGTATCGCTGCAGGCGTCCCCTTTGTTCCCATGTCGTATCGATATGGCAGAAAGCACTGTGAAAAAATTTTTAATACGATTCATCCAGAGTATGCTATCACGGATGTTTTAGGAGAACTGCAGGTGGTGGAATTAGAGGAAGGCGCATATCGAAAACCAGAGGGTGAGCAGCCCGCTGCAATTTTATGCACATCTGGAACGACAGGCGCACCTAAAGGCGTTATGCTAAGCGAAAGAAACCTGCTTACCAACCTTATGGATATCCGGCGGTATTTTGCAGTTGGTCCCATGGACAAAATTTTGATTGCAAGACCCCTATATCACTGCGCTGTACTGACAGGAGAGTTTTTCATTTCCCTTTGCCGTGGCGTCAATATTTGTTTTTTCAACGGTGGCCTGGATCCTGCCGGCATTTTACAAGTGTTAAAAAAAGAGGGGATTACCGTTTTGTGCGGGACCCCCACTATGCTCAGTGCTTTGGCGCGTTTTGGACGCCGTGCGACTGCAGCCAGTGCCGTGCGTACGATTGCTGTAAGCGGAGAATGTCTAGATACTGCCCGTGCCCGATTTATTGAGAACGCTTTTCCTGCAGCAAAGATTTATCATGTATACGGACTGACGGAAGCATCCCCAAGGGTGACCTTTTTGCCGGCGGAGCAGTTTGCCGCTGATGGTACCTGTGTGGGATATCCTCTACACTCTGTGCGTCTGCGGGTGGTAGATCGGCGTGGAAAGCCGGTTTTCCCTGGTGAGGCGGGAGAGCTTTGTGTGCAAAGCGAAAGCGTCATGTTGGGATATTATGACGATCCTGCAGGGACGGCAGCTGTTTTGCGGGGTGGTTGGCTGCATACAGGGGATATGGCGGTTATGAGACGAGATGGGTTGGTAAAAATCCAGGGCCGTAAGGATAATATGATCATCCGGGGCGGGATGAATATTTATCCACAGGAAATTGAAAAAATATTGGCTATGGATCCACGGGTTTTTGAGGTGCTGGCTTACGGCATCCCCGATGCCTTGTCCGGGGAAAAAATTGGCCTTCGGATTGTAGGCGCATTTACCAATCGAGATGAAGTGCTGCGTATGTGCCGGCGTTTGCTGCTGCCCTATCAGATGCCTGCAGTGGTAGAGATTGTAGATAGCCTGCCTAAAAACGGATCAGGGAAAATTATACGCCCTAAACGGAAAAGGCAGGTGGAAGAAGATGCATAATTCTGTTTTAGATGCGGTGCGGGAACTGCGCGGGGAAACGGATCTGGCGATCAACAAAGCCAACACAAATCGGTATAGGATTGTCCTTCATGAGCAGGATGGAACCCAGACGGCGTATTATTTTTCCGCGCCGATTTACCGCCTCACAGAGCGTACACTTGCGTCTCTTCGCTTTGCTCCAAGCGGGATATTGCAAGGGACAAACAGTGTGATTTCCGTGTTTGGAAATACAATAGCACTCACAAAAAGGCAGGACAAGATATACTGCGACTTAGACAAGGGGCCTCTGCGGCATGCGGGAGCGATTATGTCCGGAGAGGGAGTAGAAATTCATCCAACCTTAAACGGTGCGGCAGTGAAACTTTGCTGTGGCAGAGACGGGGCAAATATACGTATTCGAACCGAACGGCCCTTTTGGCACATTCGAGCCAATTCCAAATATTTTGCCCTAATGGAGGAACCTTTTCAACCGTTGTTGGTTTTGTCGGGTATCGGCGCTTTCGGGGACGATGGAGAGCTGTATGGTGGTGTAAAAATGGCCTTTCAAAAAGTACATGATCAGGAATTTACTGTCTGGATTTGCAGCACATCCGAAGACAAAAGAACGCTGTGGTTTGAAATCAATCTGTATGAGCCCAAGTTGTTTTTGGACACCACTGTGGAAAGCAGACATCCCGGAGAGAACAATGCATATGGAAGCACAGCATTTTTGGGCTCTACTTATTTTCATGGAAACCAATGGCTGTATACACGTCCGGATTATGCGATTCTTGCGGATATTCAGGGCAGAGAACTGAAGCGAGTACAGCTTTATATACCTAGATATGCAGGCAAAGAAACAAAGCTTTCAGGTGTCACGCTGTCCCGCAGATTCTGTAGCTTTGGATCTACTTGGGAAAATAAGGTAGATACAGAACAGGCTTTTGGAGAGAGCAGGGCAGAGGGACGCTATCATATACTGGATATCACCAATATATTAGTAGATCCGGAAACCCATATGCTCCTTCAGCCGGACGGCTGGGTGGTGCGGGCAAAGAATGGAGGATATACTGCCGTGTCCACAGGAGATAGTTCCTTTTTTCCGCAGATACTTGCTGTTCGGTTTCAGTAAATGCATAGGAGAAGATTGGGAAAATGCAGCATTTATATAGAGACTTACCGCCTTCGGCTGTTATGACAGAACAGTATTATGCGCAGCCACCCGCGATATGTTCCAGTAAGGCAGAGGCCTATCCGGTACGTATTGCCAAATGGGCGATTCATATTCGCCGCGGACCGGGTACGGAGTATCCTATCGTACGAATTGCAAGGGGAAGGGAAATTTTTATGATTACGGCCCTGTCTTCCGGTACAGGCGCGTCACAGTGGGGACGCGTGCAAGGCGGAGAGGGCTGGATTTCGCTGGATCTAACCCAACGTCTGGATCATATGGACGCTTGACAAAAAGGCGTACCCCATGTATGATACAAGAAGATACAGAAGGGGGGAGCACATATGGAACGAGAAGAAAGGCAATGGGGATATTTTACGGTTTTATATTCCGATGCTTGCTGCAAAATTAAGCATTTATATATTGTGCCTGGCAGAAATATCAGTTACCAGTATCATCGGCACAGAGCTGAACATTGGACGATTGTGCAGGGAAGCGGTAAATTTATTCTAGACGGAGGGATCCGACAGCTTCAGGCGGGAGACAGTATTGAAATTGCAGCGAGGCAGTGGCATACGATCCAAAATATTGGAAAAGAAACACTTGTCATCCATGAAATTCAGACAGGCGAAATATTAGAAGAAAGCGATATTGTGCGCCAAGAAGCCTTTTCTATCAGTGATGGAAAAGAATAAAATATAGCAAAAATAAATAATATTGACAATAGACCGATGGATTATAATAAAGAGGAAAGGGAGGCTATGGCCTCCCTTTCCTCTTTATTATAGAGTATTTGCGTACATACGCTTATTTTTCATATGGTGAAAGTTCTAACCGAATAAAATATCCTTTGTCATGGTGACAGACAGGGCACTGCTCGGGGGCTTCCTTGCCGGTATAAATGTGACCGCAGTTCAGGCAAATCCATCCGGTTTCCACATCAGAAACGAACAGTTTATTTTGCTCTAGGAAATCGGCAAACTTGCCGAATCTGTCTCCATGGATCTTCTCGATTTCTGCAATCATATGGAAGGAGGCGGCAATTTCTGCAAATCCCTCTTCCTTTGCCTTGTCGCCAAAGCGTTTGTATTCTACATCATGCTCCTGATATTCATTGTGCTGCGCCATGCGCAGCAGCTGCAGGGTAGAATCTGCCAGGTCAATAGGATAGCCAGCATTATCAATGACGATCGTTTCTCCTGCCATAGCACGCAAGTGATTGTAGAAGACTTCGGCATGCTCTTTTTCTTGGCCGGCGGTATATAAAAATACATTTTCGATTAGCTGCAGTCCTTCTTTTTTTGCTTGGGATGCTGCAAAGGTGTATCGATTTCTGGCCTGGCTTTCTCCGGCAAAAGCCCGCATTAGGTTGGTTTTCGTTTCACTTGTTTTAAAATCCATATAAATCTCCAATCTGCCGTCCCTGGAACGGTATAATATAGAATGCATCCTCACGGGAAGCCCGTTTGATGTATTCGGATATGCAATAATAAGGGCAAGTATTTTACCGTCACGCTTTGCATATCAACTACTATATTCTTTGCCAGAAAAAATAAGCCTCATTCGCACAAATAAAAAACTGTGTCTAATGAAATACGATAAAAAAGGCGGGGGAAGCATTTGCGCTTTTCTCCCGCCTTTCATAGAAGCCGTTAAAAGGTCATGGTGATTTTATTCAATATGGAAAAGCCGCTGAAAATTTTCAAAAAAGATTTGCGTGTTTTCCTGTTCGGAAAGAGAAAGATTCAGAATACGCTTTACCTCATCTTCATGCGTCCACATTGGAAAGTCTGTGCCAAACAGCATTCGATCTGTCCCAAAAGTATGAATTGCTTCTACAGCTTGCTCTTTTTCTAAAAATGCTAAGGTGCTAGAGGTGTCAAAATAGAGATTTTCGCCTGCCTTGGCCAAACATTCCCGTGCCTCCTGCCAGCGCTGATACCCGCCAAAATGGGCCGCAATACATTTCAGATTAGGGTATTTTTCGAGTACCTTTACCAGTCTTTTTGGAGCAGAAAAGTCGTAGCGGTCATCACCCATATGAAATAGAACACATAAGTTCAGTTGGCACAGCATATCGTAAACGGGCATGAGCTTTGGATCATCGATGTTACATCTTTGAAAATCAGAATGCAGCTTGATTCCGCGCAGTCCTAGTTCTTTTACTGTTTCCAATAGCTTGTCTGGCTTGGGCACATCCTGATGATAGGCGCCAAGTCCGACAAATTGCGAATATTTTTTGCATTCTTCTGCGATGAACGTGGTGATAGAATCTGCCTGTTCCGGTTTTGTGGCCACAGAGCAAACCAGGTAATACTTTGTGCCAACCCGGTCTCCGGAAACGATCAAATCCTCTGCTGTGCCGCCGCCAGTCATAGGAATATTGTAAAAATCTCCAACGGCGTGCACTGCCTTTTCTGCAATTTTTGCCGGATATATATGGGTATGGGCATCGGCAATCTTCAGTGCTTTCCCGTTATATATGTACTCCATGGTGCATCTCCTTTATTTTGCTGTATTTTATTATAAACCAATTGCAGAAAAAGTCAATGAAGTTTTTCTGCGTACAAAGATTTTTCCATAGAATATTTAAAATAGATGTACTGTGTAATAAAAAATCCAAGGAGGGAAGCTCCCTCCTTGGAAAAATATATTATAAGACTGCAAGATAACGAATTGCTAACAGTAAAATCCCGGTATCTGGTATTTTCATAGATTTTTCATATAAAAGAATGGTTCAATTTTATTAGTATCCTTTTTAGCTGTCTAAGTCAAGTTCCCAACCTGCGAGAAGTCTGTCAAGCAATATCTTGTCTTTGGTGTCGATGATGCCATCATGATTCATATCTGCCACAGACAAATTTAGCAGGAGCCCATCCCATTTGGCAAGATATCTTGCAAGCAATGTGGAATCAGCTGTTGTTACTGCATTATCATCGTTTAAATCTCCAAGGAGCTTAAAGCATTCTGTGCATTCGCCGTTTTTAAAGAAATGCGTATGTTCTGCATCAGGTATAGAACTAATATGTAAATAATTCGGGCTGTCCGTTTGAACCAAGGCAATTTTTGTATCGTTTGTATCATCGGAAGGAATCGTAATTCCTTTTTCAAAGAAGCTGCATCGGGACAGAATACGATAATATCCACCATTGTCATAACTGTATTCCATTTTCCACTGTTGCCCACTGGAAGCAGTATACTTTTTGATGACAATTTTGGCACCATTAGAAGAAGAATCGTTTTCGACACTCATTGCCGCATCCATACAGCTTTGAGGGCGAATACTGAAATATCCGTTTGACTCGCGCTGTATGTACCACGCTTCTCCTATATCAATACCGTCATAATATGATTTGTGATAGATTAGATTTCCTTCTCCGAGCATATCATAATCCACAATACTTGGAAATTGAGCTGGAATTTGTATCCAGCAGTAATCGGGAAAATTTACTTCCGGATGAGGTTTAAAAGGGTAGCTGGCGGAAGTCGGCAGAATAACTGCGCTGGTAAGCAGCATGACCAAGGACAGCATACATGTAAAAAGCTTTTTCATTTTTTTAATCCTTTCTTTTTTTACATCATATAGCAAAAGGCTATAAAATTATAGTTTTTTTTGTCGATAAAAAATAAATTTTTCAATTTCATTATTCTAATAAGTCCTTTTTTATATAGCGCGGCTTTTTAGAGATGCATATTGAAAATGATTCATGGCTTTTACTACAAAGGTTCTTTTTGCCATACAGCGATTTCCAGTCCGGCAAAAGAAAAAAGGACAGACTTTTACGTTCTGTCCTTTTTTCGTATACCTTGAAACAGCTAAATGTTTTTCTTTTTTCTGCGAAGACCAAGAATTCCTAGCATCAGTCCAGATGTTACAAGAAGTGATAGCCACAGGCTCATGCTGTCGCCAGTCTTTGGAATATTGTTTTCCGGCTTCTCTGGTTCTGCTGGTTCTGCTGGTTCTATCGATTCTGCTGATTCAGCTGGCTTTGTTGCTTCAGTTGACTCTGTTGATTCTACTGGTTCTGTTGACGCTTCTTTTTCCGCAACAATAATGTTAATTGTTTTCATGGAAGAGGCACCAGCTTTATCTGTTACCTTATATGTAATATAATATGTGCCAGCCTTTGTGGTATCGACAGTGTTTTCGACAATTTCGAGTTCATCTGTCAAATCGCCGTCTTCCGTATCCATTGCAGTTACATCTTTTCTAGGGTCGAAGCTGTCGCCAACGGTCAATGTTTTATCATCCGCTGTAATTGCAGGAACATGATTGAGCGGTGTCATTACCGGCACAACTTCTACGTTAAGAACAGCAGTAACTATTTCATAGTTTGCTGTATCTTCCGGCGTAAAGATTGCTTCAAACGGATGTGTACCAAGTTCATCTGCAACGATTGTTTCATCTTTCCATGTAAAACCCTTCGGAAGCTCTACAGCTCCCAGCGGCTGCCCTTTGCCAAGTATAAGGTCATTCACTTCATCCGGGATAGAAGGTGCTTTTTTGATAATAAATTCTTTTTCATCTGTTGCGCTATTATAGTTATCATCAAATGCCACACTTGCTACAACCTTATATGCTCCCGCATTTACAGGAGCCAAAGTAAGTTCTTCCCAATTTCCTTCGGTATTTTTATACCATTTGAAAATTATATCTTTTGCGCTCCCTGTTTGGGTAACTTCTGGATTGACAACAGCTTCTTTATCATAAGTTTTATCCATATTTTCAGTTATGATTTCAACGGTACTTTCCGCCTTGTTAACTGTAAAAGTTACAGGAAAATTTGTTTTTACCACATCTCCATTTAATGCTTTCATTGAAGTCACTTCAAGATAATAATAATATTTTCCAGCAGGCTTTCCTTGTTCTATTTTTAAAGATTGTGAAATTTCGCCTTCCATTATTTCTCCATTTAAAGATTGCTGGCTTTCTGTAGCTTTATACCATTGATATATATTTGTTTGTCCATCTATCTCACTAACAGAAGAAACAATTTCAGCGCTATCATATCCATAAATAACTTCATTGCCTGTAAATACTGCCTCTGGAATCTGAACAGGGGTAGAGGTTACTACATGAAACTTATAGACGGTATCCGTTGTGTGGTCAGGACCGGAACCAATGCCTGTACTTGCTGATTTATAAAACAAATCCCATGTACCGCCGGACTTAGGACAGCTATATCCATAAATTTCAAGTAGATAATATCCGTCACCATAATCTTCTCTAGAATAATTTCCGGCAGATGTTCGTTCATGTTGGGCTCCATTGATAGTGATGGTGTTTGTTCCTAATGGGTTTCCCAAACCATCTACACCAAAGCCGTCCTCCTCCATTCGTGGTCCTTGTATTCCACCTTGCCATACATCAGTCCATTTATATTCAAATTTGACTTTGACATCTGCTTCTGAAAGTGTTTCTACAGGATGTGATACATCGACCCCTATTGTATGTTCTTTATTGTTAGATAGGTTTAGCTTTGGACATGTATCTTCGGTTTCAATCATTTGTCCATCAACTATAAATTGAATGGTTGGCTCTTGTAAAGCGTAGGAAACTGTAAGCGTCAATTCATCTTCTGATGGCTTTAAAACTGTCTTGTTTGTAAAAGGGGATCCGTTATATATCCAGACGCCTGTATATCCAACCGGAGCATTTACAGAAGCTTCTGGAATAGTGTATTCTTCGTTCACATACCAATTCCCATCTTGATTTTTACAGGTGTTGACTGCTTGCCCCCAAAGTTTCGCTTCAGATTGCACTGTGTCATAATGAAGTGTAAATTCATAAGTTAATGAATTGGAATATGCATTATTTCCACTAGGCTTAAATGTCATCTTTGCAGAAGAATTATTAAAAACAGTCAAACGTTTGCCTATTCCATAATCGTTTCCCTTAAATGCTTTCCCGTCATATCCGCTTGCGTCATTTGTATAAACAAAAATAGTTGTGATAGATGGTGTTTCGTAAAATGCTTCACTTCCAACGAATGTCACCGACGCCGGAATAGATACAGTTGTATTTTCCAAAAATCCTGTACAGCCCTTAAAGCTTTGCCTTCCTATTACTTGTAAGTTTTTTGGAAGTTCAAATACTGCATTTGTATTTCCATCAGTACTACGTATAAATTGCAATCCCGTACACCCATTAAATACGCTTCCACTGTCTGTACTGCCAATATTTTTTAACGTTGAAGGAAGAATGACGCCTGTCAAACCTGTACAGCCACTAAAAGCGCTTTGGCCAAACGTTTCAAGCCCTGTGTTAGATAAATCTAAAATACCCGTTAAAGAAGAACATCCCATAGCTGCCTGATTGTTAATCGTTGTAAGATTTGTGGCATTTGAAAAATCGAGATGAGTAATCACATAGCGACCTAAATCATCATTAGCGGTCACCGCATTATATGTTTGTTTATCAACTGACCAGCTATCTTTTAAACCATCTTTATAAATTGTAGTTACATTGCTTGGAATGCTTACGGAGAGGTTTAAAGTTTCTTTATTTGGATTGTTGGTTTGAAACCAATCTTTTGAAATTCCATAATATATACCACCAACAATAATCATTCCGTCTGTTGGAACTTCAACAACATTATTCGTATCAAGTGCTGATTTTGATTTTTCTTGCACACTATCTTCACTTTTTGACACATCTTGATTTGATATTTCTTCATTTATCTCAACACTTTTGCCGGGAACATCATTTTCTGTTGCATATACCATAACTGAGTTTGATAGACATAACGTAATACCTAAGGATAAAGCAAGTACCGTTTTTATACCTTTTTTCATTAACCGTTCCTTCTTTCATATGTTAATTTGATTAGGGAAAATAGATTATTAGACATTATCGCAACTCCTTAAACTGTAAAAAGCACCGTTATGTCTGTCAGACAAACCGTGCTTTTTTACTTTTCCATTATTTGATTGTACACAAGAAAGAGCAGATGTTACCTGTCTATCGCAAGCGTACCAGTTTCTAAACATAGCGGTCAACCCTTTTTGAAATATCTTCAATAGATATAACTATTATAATGGATTGGAAAATAACAGTAAATATTTTCTTATTTGCAAGCAGGTAAACACGGGCTGTTTCTTTAAATCCTTTTGTTGTGGGGAACCCCCACCCACTGTCTAAAAGCGCAAAGATTGATACAATTTCACGGCTTATTCGTTCCAATCAAAACTATAATAGTGTGTTCATAAACAGCAAAACGCAAGGCGTAGTATTAAATTTGCACCCACACTACTTTAAGGGTCGCCGGGTTCAAATTTCATCACCTCTACTATACCATAGTTTTATTTTATCCGTCAATCAGGTATCGTTTCAATAAATCGTCCGCACCATTGTTATTCAGTCGCTCGACGGCATAGTGTAGCCATTCTTCCGGCGTGGGTATTTCACCAGCGCAGGGTATCTTTTTCCATTGTGCTTGGCGCACCGGATCGGGGTCATTCAGCCCGCCTTTTATTTGAGCCTCTATCTGCGCCCGCAGTTCTTCAACGGAGATATTGTTAATTTTAGCCAGCCGTTCAAAGAGCGTTTCTTTTTCCACCATACAGCCACCTCCATTTATATAGTATATCCCCCAAGTAGAAGGTTTATCATTTCCTTTTTGGGTAATACTGTGTCTACTGATTATATCTATTATACTACCTTTTTAGGCAATATAATAGTTACAGATAGGTAGGTGGTGGTATGGACGCAAAGAAGCGAATCAGGGAGCTTATGGATGAACGGGGTTGGACAGAATACCGGCTGGCAAAAGAGTCTGGTCTTTCTTCTTCCACAATATCGAATATGTTTAACCGGAATAATGCTCCGACATTATCGACGTTAGAGGATATATGTAAGGCGTTTGGTATAACATTAGTTCAGTTCTTCGCAGAAGGCGACGCGGTTTGCGCCTTGACCGAGGAACAAAAGAGTTTGTTTGCAAAATGGAGTACTTTGTCGGACGACCAGAAAAAGGTGCTACTCGATTTGATGAATACCATGTAAACGACAAAAATCCCGCAGGCTCTATGAAAAATAGAACCTGCGGGATTACTTTATACAATTATGTAACTTTCCATATTTCAGCGGATATTTTCGCCTGCCGTCCGTCTAGGAAAGTGAACACCATTTTTTTGTCATGCAGTACGGTTACGGAATTCACCGTGGTATACCAAAGTTCCTCGTCCCATGCCTGCACTAGCATATCGCGGGCTTCCAGTTGCTCTAAGAACATTTTAATTTTCACCCGCTTGGCGGTGCGCTCCAGTCGCTGTGCTTCCAACTCGGCCAGTCGAGCTTGCACGCTCTCATAACGCTCGCAGAGGTCGGTATATTTCCGGTTGTACTCGTCCTGATCCATAGCCCGCTGGGCGTTTTCGTCAATCGCTTTTTGGATTAGCCCCATCGTCACTTCCAGCTCATTTTGAAGTTGGCTGCGTTCCATATCGAGGTCGGCGGTATCGGTTAAAGCCTCCATGACTTCGTGATACGCTTCTACTATTTCTTCCCGATTCCCCAGCACCAAATTGAAAGTAGCAATAAAGGCGGCCTTGATTTCATCTTCATACAAATGGGGCGTTGCACAATGCTGCCCCCGGTTCTTCTCATTGCATTGCCAAACTACCGTGCGGTATGGTGTGTTAGAATGCCAGACTTTGCTACCGTAAATGCCTCCACATTCTCCGCAGAGGATTTTCCCGGAAAAGGGATGGGCGCAGCTCGTCCAACGTCCGTCTGCCTTTCGTCGCTTCATCTCGTATTGCACAAGGTCGAAAATCTCCGGTTCAATTATGGCCGGGTGGCTGTTTGCTACATAATATTGCGGCACCTCGCCCTCGTTGATTTTCTGCTTTTTGGTGAGGAAATCCACCGTGAATTTCTTTTGCAGAAGCGCGTCGCCCTTGTATTTCTCGTTGGTGAGGATACTCTCCACCACCGAGGCTCGCCAGACCGCCTTGCCGCTTGGAGTCAGGATTCCCTCGTCGGTGAGATAGGAAGCGATGGCCGAGGGGGATTTGCCATACAGGAACAGCCGGTATATCAGCCGAACCACCACCGCTTCCTCTGGCACGATTTCCGGCAGACTGTCCGAGCCTTTCCTGTAACCGAGGAACCGTTTATAGGGCAGGCTCACCTTGCCATCGGCAAAGCGTTTGCGCTGGCCCCACGTTACGTTTTCGGAAATGGAACGGCTCTCCTCTTGGGCCAGCGAGGACATGATGGTAATAAGCAGCTCGCCCTTCGCGTCTAAGGTGTGGATATTCTCTTTCTCGAAAAAGATGTCAATGCCCTTTTCTTTGAGCCTGCGGACAGTGGTTAAGGTATCCACGGTATTGCGGGCAAACCGGCTGATGGACTTGGTAATAATCAGGTCAATTTTTCCGGCTAGCGCGTCGGTGATCATCCGGTTGAAGCCGTCACGTTTTTTGGTGCTGGTCGCGGAAATCCCCTCATCGGTATAGACCTCCACGAAATCCCACTCGTCGAGCTTCGATTGAATATATCGGGTGTAATAATCCACCTGCGCCTCATAAGAGGTGAGTTGTTCTTCGTTATTGGTAGAAACCCGCGCATAGGCCGCTACTCGCAGGCGCTTCGCTACTTCGTTGCTTAGTGCATTGGAGGGGCGATCTTTCTTTGCAGGAATGACTGTGACCTTTGGGGTAGTTATTACTGCCGGCATAAGACCGTCCTCCTTTCCGCCGCTCGCCGGAGAGCTAAATCACGGGCTTTTTGTCGAGCTTGCTCATCCCAGCTATCGCGTCGGGAAGCGTTTTTCCATGTCAGGCTGGATTCATGGCCGTCGAAAAAAACAAAAATCAGAGTGCCGTTTTCCGGCACTCTGATTTCTTTTATCCGTTCTGTAAAGGCAGACGCTTGAAACACTGGCAGACCCATGGCCTGCGCCGCCACATTTTCGAGAATGGCCTCCGGGATTTGTTTGGAAGCACAGAAAGCCTTGCCTTTACTATTGAAAGTGTTGCAAATCCAAACCGGCTTCTTATAACCGGGCGCACCGGCGATTTTCCGCCGGAAATAACCGCCGCATTTCCCACAGGAAATCCGACCAGTAAAGGGATAGGTAGGCGGGGTTTGAGGGTTTGGATGATAGCGGGCGGCTCGACGGGCACGTTCTGCTAAAATCCGGGAGTAGGTATCGCCGTCAAGAATCGGCTTATGGCTGCCCTCTACAAAATACTGCGGTAGTTCACCCCGGTTAATCCTTTCCAGTTTGGTTAAAGGGTCGGTCACATATTTTTTCTGCAAAAGCAGATTACCTGCGCTTTTCTCGTTGCACAGAAGATTAACAATACTGTGACCGGTCATTTCATTTCCATGCCGTCCGCAAATCCCTGCCTTTGCGAGTACCCGTTTCAGACGCTCACCACCATATCCTTCCAGATATAGGTCTGCGGCCATCCGTAAGATTCCCGCTTCCTCCGGTACAATTTCCAGCCTGCCATCCACCTGCCGGTATCCATACATAGTGACGCTCCAAGGCAGCCCCTGCTCAAAGTTTGCTTTGATACGCCACTTCTGATTTTCAGATACGGAACGTGCTTCTTCCTCTGCATAGGCGGCAAGTAAGGTGAGCAGGAATTCACCGTCTGTGCCGAGGGTGTGGATGTTTTGTTCTTCAAAATACACGTCAACGCCGATCTGCCGAAGTTCCCGAATGGTTTTCAGGGTAGTAACTGTGTTACGTGCGAACCGGCTCACCGATTTGGTAATAATCAGGTCGATTTTGCCCACACGGCAGGCGGTCAGCAGCTTTTGGAATTCCTCCCGGCTGTCCTTTGTACCAGTCAGTGCCTCGTCGGCGTACACACCAGCATATGTCCAGCCGGGCGTTTTTTGAATCTTTGCGCTGTAATGACTGATCTGTGCCGACAGCGAGTGGAGCATAGCTTCCTTGCCGCTGGATACCCGCGCATAGGCGGCCACTCGCAGCAGTTTTGGGGCCTGCTGAATCACCAACGGTGCTATTTGTGTAATGGTACGCTTCATAAAACGCCCTCCTTTCTGGACATTGATGTTATAAGAAGTGACCTTTAAAAGAAAGGCTTTTCAGCATAAAAAGCCGCCGAAAACAGGGTTAAATTTCTCTGCCAGTTTGGACTCTATGCGCAGGAAATCCGCTTCGTCTATCATCCCCTGCCGGAGCATATCGCGGGCGACAGAAAGGGCTGCTTGATACTTTTTCTCCCGGTCAAACTGCGCCGGTGTCATGGTTGTCTCGTTCTCCGAACCGTGCTGCGATATAGCAGGCATGACAGCAATATTTCCTTTTTTGATTTCCATAGCTCACGAAATCCTTTCCGCAATGAGAGCAAACCGCCGGATAAAAGGCGCTCCGGTTCATAAGCTCCCGGTGCGCTTTCCACCACGCATATCGGCAGTCAGCAGAGCAAAATTTTTGTGGTTGTTTTCTGCCCGTCCCTGTCAGCGGTGCGCCGCAGTTCCGGCAAACCAGCACCGTATCCGCAGCGACCACACCCGACGGACAATTCCGGCGACAGAAACTTTTAACTGTATCTCTGGATATGTGTAGCCGGTCGGCTATGGCCCCATAGCTGAGGCCCTCGCCGCGCCAGTATCGTATCTTGTCTTTTTCCGCTTCTGTCATAGACTCCTCCTGTGAAATGGGCGGCCCTGAGGGGCCGCCCGCCGCTTTACTTGTTCGGAATTTTCAAAACCTGTCCGGCATAAATGATGTCGGAGGTCAGGCCGTTCAGTTTCTTGATTTCGGTGTATCGGGTGCCGCGCCCTAAGGTACGGGTGGCAATGGCCCACAGGCTATCGCCCTTCTTCACCGTATAGGTTGCATAAGTAGGAGCCGCCTTGCCGGTATAGACCACCTTGCCCGCCTCGTCAAAAACGGAGTAACCGGCGGTTTCATCCGCACAGCGTTTTGCATTATCCAGCACCCGAAACGCGCCGATCTGGGAAGCCTTATCTCCCCAAGACTTCCGTACCCGGTAAAGCTGGCTGGAGGGTTGTGGCTTCGGCTGCTCCGATGTATTCTTGGGGGCGATCTCTAACACGGAAACCAGCGCCCGCACATAGGCTGCGGCAATCGCGTCCCTGCTGTCTATGATCCAGCGAGCTGTGGCAGGGTTGTCGTGGAAATCTGTTTCCGCCAGTACAGTAATCAGTCCGCGCTGATAGGGGCTGCGAATCTCGCCATAGCCCTGCCCGTTAAAGGCTTTCATGCCACTGGCGACCGAGGTGGATCGGTTGGATTTCACCGGGCAGATAGCGTTTAGCTCCTTGACGATAGCGGAAGCCAGCGTCTTGCCTTTGCTTTGGTTCGGATGATAGAAAGCCACCGCCCCGGAGGCTTTGCCCGCGCCGCCCGCATTGGAATGGATCGCCAGATATACATCGCAGCCATTATCCTGCGCTTCCTTGGGGCGTTCATTGTAGCCGATTCCCATGGAAAGCGTTGCCATCACCGTCTGGCAATCGTATCCTGCGTCTAAAATCTCCTTGACCTTGTGCGCCACCGCCTCCATCTGCGCCTTTTCAGTAGTATTCCCCACGCAGTAGCGGTTGGCAGGCTGGTTGGAAGGTGAAAGATAAATTTTAATCATGGTCGTTTCCTCCCTTGTCGTTGTCGCCCTCGCTGTGAAGCTGGGCGAGAATGTCTTTGAGCTTCTGCGGAATAGGCAGGCCGATTCGCCCGGCGTTTTCCAGCAGGGAAATCCCCTCGTTGGATAGATAGAAAAATATGACCGCCGTGCGGAGGATGTTTCCGTTTTGCAGCACATACATATCCACAATATTGCCGACCCCGACGAGGATAAAAATAAGGACTTTGCGGCAGATACCGCGAAAGCCCACCTCACTAGAAAGCTGTTTGTTTGAGATGGCGCACATCACACCGGTGATGTAGTCGATCACCACAAAGGCGATCAGCGCATACAGGAAGCCGTCTGCTCCGCCGAGGAACCAGCCAAGAAAGCCCCCCAGCGCAGTAAAGGCTGTCTGGATGCCGTACCAAATTTGTTTCATTGCTTAATACCTCCCTAAATGAAATAAAAAGGATAACTTTTTTAATGTCACACTTTTCCGATTACATAAATGGAAACCTTGAAATTTCCTGAGGAAATTGCGGCAGGTCGAGATAAATAAATCTTTCCAGGACTTGAGGTTGTGGCCCAAGCTCCTGAATTGCCACGCTCGACAAAAAAGGCGTAAGAACTATTGTCTTGAACAATAGAAATATAGGGTATTTCGGCAAAAGTAAATGGGAACGCCGGTAGTGAAACCGCACCGCTTTCATATAACACTCCCCAAGCGACATTGATTGCTGTAGTGAATGAATATTTTCCCCAGCACTCGGCTATACCGCTATGCCATTTTCGATATGTCCAAATCCCGCTGGTGCCTTTCGCTACCACAAAATCCGCCACCGGCTGCCCGTCCAATCTCATGTTCCCGGCCACGTCCAGTGTAGCTTGAGGATTAGGTGTGTTGATTCCCACCTTCTTCTTCCGAAGCGCCACCAGCGGCGTACCCTGTGGGATAACATAATATAAATCGAGACTGGTGGTGGAGAACAGGCGATCTTGGATTTGCAAGTGAAAGTCATAGGACGAGTTCGCGTCCAAACTGCACAGCTCCAGATTGCTGAACGAAAACGAGGTGCCCGACCGGGTAGTAGAGCCTAAAATGCTGACATAACTGCTATAGCTGGTCTCGCTGGTTTTCTTGTACCGGTATCGCACATACTGGACGCTGTTCTTCTGCGTCCCTCCCACAGAAATGGCCGATATACTGCCACTAAAGCTCAACTGCATTTCCGCCTCGATCTCATTCGTCCGTCGTAGAGTAAGCGAAGATATTCGTGGCTTGGAATAAACGATCACCGTCATGGATTTGCTTTGACTGGCTGTATATCCACGGGAATCTGTAACGGTCAGCGTCACCGATACAGTCCCAGAGGAAGATACAGCGCCGACCGTAAGGGCGGTTCCGGTGGTGTTGGATACCGAAACGCCGTTGCAGGTGGCGGTATAGCTTACAATACTCGCACCGTTTCTCGCGTTAGCAGTTCCAGGCGTTACCGTCAGGGTGGAATATCCCTGCACCAAATATTGATTGTTGCCTGTGATATTTGTAGTGGTGCTGTTGGTATCCGCATAAGTAAACGTCCCCAAGGTAGGGGCAGAGTTAGCGGAGGTAGTTTGTACTGTGGCGGTTTTGGAGGAGGTGCTGCCGACCTGCGTGGAACCGTTATAGGTCGTCACTACGAACGTCCCGGTAAAGGATTTGAGCGAGGCCATGCTATTCAGCAGCGTGGTACGTTGGCTGGCCGTGAGGGTAACACTCCGGGCGGCGGTTCCCGCCGACCACGATAGACCGGATATGGTGAGATAGGTGGTACTGCCGTTCTTTATCGCCAGCGTGTAAGAATAGGCAGCGTTATACACCGTGGTATTGATAGAAACTGTCACCGTTGAATTATCTGCCGTCATTGTACTCACGCTGTTGACGGTTGCACCGCCCAATGTTTTCACCGTAGAGGAGCCGGAGGTGCCATACACCTGATTAGACTTCTTTCTGGCTCGCACCTTAACCGTATAGGAGGTGTTGGGAGAAAGCGAGGAAAGGGTCACGCTGGCGCTGGTTCCGGCGGTGGTGGAGAACTGCGTCCATGAACTGCCGTTGTTTGTGCTGTATTGCCAGATGTCTGCCGTAGCAGACGAGCTGGCGGAAATTTTGAAGCCGTAAGCAGTCACGCTGCTGGTGCTGAACGAAACGGTCGGCGCAGCGCGGTCGATATTCGTCAGGTTCATAGTGCCGCCGTATTCTTGCGCACCCGCATAATACACACGAGTGGAAAATCCAACGGCTATGCTTTTGGTGCCGTTACTGTCGTGCGCGACGGTGATGGAACCGCTCGTGGAACCCTTGGCGGCGGGGAATTCCTTTGTGTCCCACGCTGTTCGTGCTTTGTAGTAAACCTGCGCACCGTTAATCGTGACGGTTGTCGGGCCGACAGTATAGTAATTCACGCTGCCACTGGTAGAGGTCAGCGTCCAGGTCAGCGTGGAGGTATTTGCCACGGTATTGACTGTTTCGATAACCGTAAGCTGCAGGTATCGCCCATCATAAGATGCACTTGTCCATGTAGCCATTTGTTCCTCCTCAATCCAGAATGACGATATTTAGTCCCTGTGAAGCCGTTGGCATAGGAACAAACTTGATTTTTCCCACCGTCAGCTCACCGTCCACCACCGTCTTTTTTGTTCGGGTTTCGTCCTTGTTTAAGGTGAAAATCACCTCATTGTTGTAGTAACCCGCAAACTGCGTGTTGGTAATGACCGTCCGCTGAGAGGAGGCGCTGTTTGATATCTGAATACCCCGACGGTCGATTTTGACCTCCGAGGTATAAATCTCGTTGGGAGCGGGCGTCCACTTTCTCGGAATGCTGCCCTCGGTTAGCATAATATCCGAGAGATAAAGAGAAGCCTCGCGGGAATAGGCATAGACCTGAATGGTGGGATCGGTTACGTCGGAAACTACCGCCGAGAAATCGCTCCAGCCAAAGGTGGTGCTTTGGCTAAACAGATATTTCTGCTTGTTGCCGTTATAACGGACGAAAAAATACGCTGAATAGGAGGAAGTCTTTTTTGCCCGGATACTGACCGTATAGCTTCGCCCCGGCACTATACCGGTGATGGTTTGATATAAATAGCTATACGCTCCCAAAACAAAGCAGGAATCAGCGGATGTGTTGTTTTTCGTATCTGTAGAGCTATCCACCGTGACTGGGCCAACATATGTCCAGTCGTCGGTAATCCCGTTAAGCCCGGCAGAATTCTGCACATAGTTCATCCCGCCGATGTACTGCTCCTCCATTTGCAGGGTCAAACCGCCCACCGTCTGTTGAAGCTGGGAAATCTGGCTCTCTGCTTCCAGCACCCGTTCCTGTTCCTCGGCTAGTCCGCCGCTGATGGTTTCCACCGTTTCGGTTAGCGTACCCACATAGCTGTTGATCCCGTCGGCGGTCTTTTCTAGCTCGGACATTTTGGTAGTGTGGGTTTCCACCGTCCGCCGCAACTCCTCCAAATCGTTCTGCGGTATCCATGCCACACCGTTCCATACCTTGGTTTCGGGCGGCGTGGCGGAAATATCCACCCAAAGCTGCCCGGTATAGGGGTCTTCCGGCGCAGTTTCGGAGGAAATCACGTCATAGTCGGCAGTAATGGTAAATTGTGCAAGAGCCCGCATACTACCACCTCACAACACAACCGTCACCATAAAGGTGGCCTTGGTATCCACGTCCGCCGTACCGACCGACAGGGTTTTGCCCGTTTTGCTGCCGCTGGTTCCCCATGCCGTGTCTACCGCACCGTCCTTGTTGTACTTCATCCAAGTATAGGTGCCGGTGCCTGCCGCGTCGATTTCCACCCCGGCCTGATAGCAAACAGCGGTCAGCGTTGTGGAGCCTTGGCCATTCTTAAAAACATCTCCTCCGGTCGAGGTGATGATCACCTGTATCGGATCGGAGTTATCAATAAAGGTCGCCACATCAGTAAACGAGGAGCCATAGGTATTCGAGGCAGTATCGGTATCCTTAGCAATGCATTTCACTACTGCATAGCTGTCAACAGCAGAGGCAAACAGGGTTAGCGTACCGGTTGCGCAGCCGGTGTACTTGCCCGCCGTATCGGTGAGCTTACGCCAGCCGATTCCAAAGGTTGCGTCGTAGCCGGTGGAGCTTGTTCCGGTGACGGATGAATCCATCATGGCCCACGCATAGGTGACATTGGTGGAATCCACCGTGCTGCCGCGCCAAAGTTCTGCCTTTGCGGTCAGACTGGTAACTTCGGAGTTCTTGAAAACATTTCCTTGCGGCGTAGTAACCAGCAAATCCACAATACCGCCGCCATTGACGACACGGGAAAAGGAAATCGTCAGCGGGTGCGTAATGGAAAGCCCGGTGGACGGGTCTTTATAGGTAATCACGCAGCGGTAGTCGATACCGGGCAGCCCGGCCATCACATTCCCCGAAACCGTAAGAATATGGCTCTTTGTGCCGCTGAGAGCATAGGAGCCGGAGGTCGTGAGCGCCGTGGTGGAACTGCCGACGTACCATTTCACCGACGTTACCTCCGCCGAGGTGATTTTGTCGGCGGTAGTGCCGATTACATACAGGCTGGGGGTCAGCACCAGCTTGGTGGCCGTCCAGTCGGGTGAATATGTGTTGTTATCCGGGTTAAACATCTGCGTTTTCGCCAGATTGCTGCTGATATATCCCGTCAGCGTCAATGCGTCGTTGTAGTCGATAATGGTAAACTGGCCCTGCGCCTTGCTCATGAAAAATTCCTCCTTCATATCAGCCCAGCAGGCTGTTTCGCGTGGTGGTATCAATCAAATCACAGAAAAACGTGGCCTGTACAGCCACGTCCTCTTTCGTGATAACAACGGATTTCGTCCCGCCATAATGGGCGGCGTTCCAAAGCCGGTCGGATTCCCCGTCGTTCGATACCCGCGTCCAGATAAACTGATTGTCGTCGAGGGTGTCGGTGATGTTTTCATCCCATGAGAATACCGTTGCCGAAAGTGTAGTCTGGATATTGCCGTTTTTGAAGATGTTGCCATGGGACGAGGTGATAACCAGTCGGTACATCTTCTGTTCGTTGATCTCGTCGATCCGCTCGCTCACCTTTTCCACCGAAGCGGTGGTGGCATAAGCCCGCAGCACCACCTCACCGGATTCCAAGTCCCAATACGAGGAGCCGTCTTGCGACTGGATCACCCCGGCCTTGATGATGTTCGCCACCAGCGAGCCGGAGGTGATGAAATCCGCCACAATATGCCCGTCGGCGGTGATGGCCGTTTCATAGGGGCCGTTGTATCCGTTCTTTGAAAAGCCCAGCCCCTCTACATTCCAGCGCCAGACATGGACAGCCTCGTCAATGGAGGGCGCGTCCAGTATCAGCAGCTCGTAGGGCTGGCCGGTATCGTCACCAGTATGCAGCACCACATAGCCGCCAGTTTGCCCGGTGATACGGTCGGTGGCATTGCGGATCGCCGAAGAAAGCAGCTTCGGGAAATGCCCCACGGTGGTTTTGACCTGCTCCACCGCAGCCTGCACACCGGAAAAGGCGGTAATCATGCTGGATTTTTCGCTGCCGAGGGAAATGCTGGTATACCGCTCCGCCAGCGTGTCGTACACCGTCTGAATCACCTTGGCGTTGGCGGATACTCCCAGCAGCGCATGGCGTACCGTGACGGTATCACAGAGAGCCACCCGTTCCAGCAGCGCGGAATATTCCGGCTGCTTCCAGAGCGGCTGAAAACATATCTTTAACGTGGGAATGGTTGTTCCCAGCGGATTTGCCTGCAAATATTCCTCCGCCGCGTCCCGCAGCATGGCCGAGGTGATTTCCACACCGCTTTCAAAGCGGTCGGTGAAATCCTGAATCAGCACCTTGGTATGGGAAAGCTCGGTCTTGGCAATCGGCAGGGTTTCCTCCGGCAGCGTTATCACCGTTTCTTCCCCCTCCGGCGGCATATATACCGCATAGGGAAGCAGGTGGGTGTAAATCGCGGAATTATCCTCGTCCTGTTCCAGCTCGGTGAGGTTCTTTCCGTACTCGATCACCACGCCGGTATCCCGGCCCCGGTGGGTGTGGAATTTGACCGTGAAGTTATCCCATTCAAATTCCCCGTGCCACTTGGAAAGCATGGAACCCGCCGCGCCGCCAAGACAGGCGCGGACGCTCTGCGGCTGTATCACCGAGAAATCCTTTGCCTCGCTGTAATCCGTCCAGCCGGTAAACCGACTGTCACCGGCCAGTAGCTGATTTAAGAGCAGCGCCGGGGAACGGCCCGCTGTGCTGAACGGCAGCACCGGCACGTTGGCGAGGTCGTAGCTGATGTGCTGGCCGTAGACCGAAACCACGCCGTTCATGGGTTTGGTAATCCGGTAAATGCGGAACGCCTGTTCCGCACCGGTGTCGCCCGGCTTGGCCTTGATAATCCGCTCTTTGGAAATTTCACCATAATGCTGCCCGTCTACCGGATACCGCAGCAGACACTCAAACAGGCCGTTGCGCTCCTCGGTGACTTCGCAGGAAATGGTATCCACCAGCGAGCCGATTCCAAAGGTGGAAAAATCGGTGGTGTTTGCCGGATATAGAACCGGGATCATAGGCAACACCACCTCGGCGTGACGGTAAAACCGGTGATACCACCGGAAAAGGACAGCACATTGTCGCCGGGATACAGCAGTGGGAACCCGTTGCCGGTCACTGTATGGTTTTTAAGCTGGGTGGATTTATAGAAATTCATCTGCTCGCTGTCCACCTCCACATAGCTGTCTATGTCGGAAAACGCCCATGTGTGGTTCTCTCCGGCGGCCTGCACCGTTAGCGCCCCGCTTCCGCTGCCATCAAGGCGGATATATGGTCGGCTGGCAAATGGGAACGGGTTGTGCAGTATATTGCCGGACGCTGCCAGCGCGACGCTTGCTTCGCCCTCCCGGCTGTACCGGAAGGGCTTGCAGGAGAATGTCACGGTAAACAGCCCCAAGCGGTTCAGCTGCTCCTCTATATCCAACCCCTCCTTGATAACCCCATAGCGGGTGAAATCCGGGTCGTAGGAATCGGTGATGGGATGATACCGATCCGGCTGTGTATACAGCCAGTCCTTGACCGCCCGGAGGGTATCGGCGAGGCTTTGCACGTTTCGCCGAGCCACAAAGACCGTATAGGAAACCGGCACGTTGGCAAAGCGGTTGTTCGGAATCAGCAGGTCGCCATTCCTGCCGGGAATTGCCTGAAAAGACAGGTCAAAAGCCGGAGCGGAAAAGATGTTTTTGCTCTCAATATGTAGGCCGAAATCGGAGGATTTTAGGCCGTTATAGGTAAAAAAGCTCACGCAAATACCATCCCTTTCCGCATGGCAAACTGGCTGGCCGTTTCCATGACCTCGTTGGTAAGCTGGCGAATATCCTCCGCACCGTAGTTGTTGAAGTTCGCGATATTCAGCACAATCGAGAAACCGGAAGCTCCCGCCGCGCCGGACAGCGCCGAGGCCGCTGCTTTGTTGATACTGCCGTCCAGCGAGAAGTCGGTGGGCAGCGCGGTTTTCATATCCTTCGCCAGCCCGTTCATCACGTCGTCAATGTCCTCGCTCATGGACTCGGCGGCCTTGACCGCCTCGTCGCCGTTGTCGTGAATAGAACCGGCAAGACCCTTGACAAGCATTTCACCGACCCATGCCATTTCCTGCGAGGGTGAATGAATGCCAAAGAAATCGCAGATGCCGTCCCATATGCCGGAAATCCAGCCGGACACCTTATCCCACAACCACGAGGCAAGTCCGGTGATACCGTCCCATAAGCCCTTGACGATATTGCCGCCGATCTCCACGATTTTCCCCATAAGCGAACCGAAGGCTTTGACGATCCCCGCAATAATCTGCGGAACCGCCTTGACGATTTCCACAATAATAGTGGGGAGATTTTCAATCAGGGACACGAACAGCTCCACGCCCGCCATGATGATCTTGTCGAGATTTCCAAGCACACCGTCTACAATACCGGAGATAATTTTCGGGATCGCTTCGACAATCGTGACGATAATCTGCGGTAGGGCTTGGATCAGCGATACCAGCAGCTTGATACCGGCTTCAATAATCTGTGGGATGGAGTCTAAAACCGCCGTGATAATCCCGTCGATAATCTCCGGGATGGCCTCGACGATTGCTGTGATGATGTCTGGCAGCGCGTCCACCAGCGAGGTCAGAAGCTGAATACCGGCCTCAATAATCTGCGGGATAGAGTCCAGCAAAAAGGTAACAATGGATGTGATAATTTCCGGGAGCGCCTCAATAAGAACCGGCAGCGCGTCCAGCAGCCCCTGCGCCAGCCCCATAATGAGCTGTAGGGCTGCGTCCAGCAGCATGGGCAGGTTGTCGATCAGCGTTTGTGCTATCAAAACAACCGCTTCCACAATAGCGGGAATCAGGGTGGGTGCAGCCTGCGCTAAGCCCTGCACCAGTGTCGTTATCATCTGAACAGCCGCCGCGATAATCTGCGGCAGGTTTGCCAAGATACCTTGCACGAGGGTTAGAACAAGTTGCAGCGCCCCCTCGGTGATTTGTGGGAGAGCCTCCACCAGTCCGGTTAATATGGACAGCACAATCTGGCTGGCGGATTCCACAATCAGCGGCAGATTATCGATAATGGCGGCGCCGATAGCGCCGACAATTTCCGAAATCAAATCCAGCAAATCCGGCACATATTCCATGATACTGTCGAGGGCCTTGGGAAGTATTTTTCCGATCACGTCGGAGATTTTCCCTATATCGCCGTTTGCGTCTTTCACGCCACTGGCAAACTCGCCCAGCAGGGATACGCCCTCTCCGGCAAGGTCGGTCAATACCGGAAGCAACACCGTGCCGAGGGCATTTTTCGCTGCCGTCGCGCCCACCGAAAGATATTGAAGCTGGTCGTCGAGAGCGCCATAGGCCGCCAGCATATCGTCCCCGACAACATATCCGGCGGCCAGCGCTTCCTTGCCCAGCTCATTCATTCGGGCTGCGCCCGCTTCAATCAGCGGGTTCAGCTCCTGTGCGGATTTGCCGAGGATTTGCATAGCAAGCGCGTCCCGCTCGGTTTCGTTTTTCATCTTGCCGAGCGAGTCAATGACTTCCCAATACACGGTGTCGGAATCCCGAAGGCTGCCGTCGGCGTTAGTTACCTGAACGCCTAACTTTTCGTAGGCTTCCATCGAGAGCTTGGTGCCGTCCTGCACCGCCTTCATGGATTTAATCTGCTTCGCCATCGACTTGGTGAGCGTTTCGGTGGAAACGTCCACCAGCTCCGCCGCATACATATACTCTTGGAGCTTGTCGGTGGCAATGCCGGTCTGGGTGGCGATAGTCAAAACGCCGTCGGCATAGGCGGCTCCCTCGCGTGACATATCCACAAGGGCCTTGCCCGCCGATACGGCAGCGGCGGATACCGCGACAAAGGCGGCGGTAATCAGGGCGGCGGCAGCCTTGCAGGCTTTACCGAGTCCGTCAAACTTGCGCCCTGCGTCGTCGCTCTGTTTTCCCGCCTCGTCGATCTCGTCCCCGAAGTCATCCGCCTGATCGGCAGCGTCGTCCAGCCCGTCCGCCGCCTGATCCAGCGCGTCGTTGTTGGCGGCCAGCTCTTTTTCCATGCCGTTCAGGGCGGCCTTGGCATTGTTGAGCTGGATTTGCCATGCCTGTGTGCGCCGGTCATTCTCCCCAAAAGAGGAAGCCGCGTTGGCGAGAGCCTGCTCCAAGGTGGCAATTTTGTCCTTCTGCGTGTCGATCTCTTTATTCAGGACGCGGTTCCGGGCGGCGAGCGCCTCCACAGAATTATCCTGTTTATCAAACTGGGAGGAAACCAGCTTCATTTCCGAACCCAGCACCTTGAAAGTCTGATTGATTTCCGAAAGTGCTTTCTTAAATTCCTTTTCGCCTTCGACGCCGATTTTCAGTCCAAAATTATCTGCCACAGCATACCGCCTCCCTTCGTGACTTTATACCCCGGACGGGATCACATCGTCGATGAAATACTCCCGCTTGGGACGTGCCAGTCCATGAAACTGCCTGTGGCACTCCCACAAATCCAGAAGATACCCGAAGGGCATGAGCCACGCCTCCTCCTCGGAGCGGCGCAGCGGAACCGTAGCGTAATAAATCAGCCGGGCAAACAATTCCTCGTCGCTTACCTTGGAGGCTGCTTCTGCCCGGCTGGCGCGTTTTTTGGATCAGGCTCACTCTCCACATGGCGTTTCGTGCCACGAACCATCGCCGCCATAATCGCGTCCTTATACGCTGCCAAATCCAGCGGAGAGGTGAGCAGCTCGACTTCTTCCACCGTCAGCAGAGCCTTGGGTTCTTCCTTATGGCGCAGGTTGTATATCAAAATGCTCTGATTTGCCATAAGGGCAATCAGCCAGATGATTTCATCCAGCGCCATTTCAAAATTTTCTGATTTCATCAGCTTATTGCCGAGATTTTCAAGGCCGCCGTACCGCTTGGCGATTTCCTTGGTGGCCTTGGTCGTCAGCAGAAGCTCGTAATTTTCGCCGCCGATCTGGATGGCAGCAGTTCGCTCATTCTGTTCCATCATGCCGCCTCCGTATACTCAGGCTCATATACCGCCGTGTACCAGCCGGAAATGGTGCTGGCTTTTACCACTGCGTCGTCCTCGTTGACCTCCGCTTTCCACGGGTGTTCATTCTTGCCGTCCGGCTTGTTGCGCCGGAGGATCGTCCCCTCAATGGTGGGGGTGGAAAAGGTGATACTGTCGCCCTTGGTGGCGAGGTTCGTCCCCGGCACCGCAAATTTGACGCGGTATAGCCAGAAATACCGGTATGTGCCGTTTGATTTCTTGGCGCGGAAGCCCACCGCAACCGGGGCCGCGTCGTTTTCACCGGCGGAAATCAGAACGCCGTTGCTGTCTACCTTCGCCCCGGTCAGGGCTTCGGCGGAAGATACGCCTATATCGTCCACACCAAGGGACAGGGTGCCGCTCTTAAACTCCTTTACAATCTCCGCCGGGCCGTCGTCGGCGTAGAGGGTCGCTTCATTCAATTCCACCGACAATTCGGCGCTGAGCGCTTTCGCCAGAGCCACCGGGGTGCCGTAGGTTTCCACGCCGTTTTCATCCTCCGTAATCGGAGCATAAAACAGCTTGTCGAGGCCGATAGTAGCCATCTGTCATTCCTCCCATGAATAAGATTTCGCCACATCTATGGCGTAGTGATGAAAGCCGGTGTCGTCCTCATGGCCGATATACCGGCGATCCGTTATATAGAAATCCGCACCCAGCAGGGCGCGGATGATTGCATTTTTTCGCTTGGTGTAGCTGCCTTTTACAAAGAGGGACAGCCGGGCCTCTTGCACGTCGTAGAGCGGCGCATTATCCCCACAAAGCCCGAAGCTGTCCGCCAGCGGCGTTATCACCAGATATTCCTCCGGCGGAGCCTCACTGAAAACGCCGGTTTCTATAGGAATGCCCAGCGGCGCAAGGCAGCGGTTTAAATCTTCCAGCAGGGTCACAGCTTTTCCACCTCCTGCTCAAACGCCCGCTTCATGGCCTCGATACAGGGAATGCGGGAGGACGTTTTTGCTGGTTTGAGAAAGGGCTTGGGCGGCTGGCCACTTTTGCCGTATTCCAGCACGTTGGCGATCATGGCGTTGCTGCTGCCGTCCGAGCGCGGCTCCGCAAAGCCCACCTTGACGTTGTAATTCCCGTCGCGGTCGATTTTTGCAGGGGATACGCCCAGCGCAGCCACCAGTTCGCCGGTGGAACGGGACGGTTCCTTGGTATCTCGGCCAATCACAGCTTGTAGGTTTGTGCGTACCTTGTCCGCCACGACCTCGCCGCCCGCGTCCAGCACCTTGGGGAGAATTTCGTCTGTTTTCTCGCCTAGCCGAGAGATCCGGATCAGGAAATCCTCCGGGAGCTTAAATTCTGCTTTAGCCATTTGAGGAAATCACCTTCTTTGCTAAAATCTCCACATACATCCCGCGCCCCTTGACATCTTCCACGCTGGTAATGTCATAACGGACTCCGGTGCAACGCAAAAACAGCGCAGTAGACAGCTCCACACCGGGAATTGCCCGGAGCCGGAACAGGTCGGTGGCTTCTGAGAACGCCGCCCGGTTTGCCCAGAGTTCGCTGCCATGCCGCGCTTCGTGGTATGCCCACACCTCTGCCAGCACTATATCCCGCTGAGAGGAAAATCCCTCGCTGTCCTTAACCGTTTCGGTAGAGAGGATTTGTACCGGGGTGCGCATTTTTCCAAAGCTCACGCCTTACACCCTCCATTCCCGGTCGAGCCGAAGCAAAAGGTTGACCGTATCCCACACCTGCCCGCTGGCCTGTACGTTATCCGAAAAGAAACCGCCAGTGCTGCCGTCTCTGGATTCGTAAAAATGGGAAGCCAGCATGACGACGGCCTGCTCGGTGGTGGACGGCATGGAGCCTTGTGTGTAGGAACCAACAGGGATATGCTGGTAACTCTCCGCGTAGGAAAGGGCTGCCGCAATATATCCACGCAGCAGTCCGTCGTCCTCGTCATGGGAAAGGATCAGGTTGTTTTTGACTTTTTGGAGCAGTTCCTCCATGCCGCCTCACTCCTTATGCCGCTTTCTGCTGCAAAACCTGAACGGCCTCCGGCAAAATCAGCTTGCCGTCCACCCGCTGGGTGGCAAGGAAGCCCACCTGCCCGGTCGGAGCAAACAGCTCACCGAGACGGCGAAAAGAGCGGCCCTGCCGGTCAGCTACCCAATAATAGGAGAGGTCGCCGAACAGGATGGACTTTGCTCCCGCAGCCATCGCAGGCATATATGCGGAGGTATGAACCGGACGGCCCAACAGGGTGTCCGGTTCACCGGCGGTCAGGCTCGGCTGCCACAGGTACTGGCCGTTTCCGTCTTTGAGCTTTCGCAGTGCCTTTACCGAAGAATCATTCATGAGGAAAACGGCACTTTTGCGGTAAGGGGCTTTTAGTGCATAGAACAGGTCGAACACCTCGTCAGCCGTAAATGCCGTGCCGGAAGTAGCGGTAACGCCGACTTCTGCACCGCCAGTCGCTGCCAGAACGCCCAGCGGCTTGCCCTTACCGTCGCCGGAGAAAAAGGCTTCCTCCTCCTTGTTACCGATCCGGCGGGCAAATTCACGGGAGATGTAGGCTTCCAAATCAAACACGCTGTCGTTCAGCAGCTCCTCGGACACTTTAATCATGGTGCCGAGCTTATACGCTCCGATGGATACCTGAGAAAATGCGTCGTCGCTTTCGGGAATCGCGCCCTCCTCGTCTACCCAAGAAGCCGTCCCCTTGGAAGCCACCACCGGAATTTTCCTGTCGCCGGAGCTGGTCTGAATAACGCTGGCAAGGCTGCGGAAGATATTTTGTTCCTCCAACGTCTCCACCAGTGTGCGCTCGAATTCGTCCGGCACCAAGAAACCACCTTCGGAGTCCGTGCCTACCTGCAGGGCGTTCATAATCTCGTGGGACGGCACCTTGGAGCGCATGGCGTTCCAGAAAGAACGCTGATATTCCGCAGAAGCGCGTCCGGTTTTTTCCTCGCCAGAAGCGGAAGCAGGCTTACCGGTAATCGGGGTATTGACTGGCTTGCTCAGTTCCGCGTCCAGCGCGGCCTGCCGTTCCAGACGGTCAATTTCTTTGCCGAGGTTTACCACTTCGGTTTCCATCCTTTCATAGGCAGCCACGTCCTCGGAAGCCAGCAGGCCATCCGTCCCGCGCTTGGAATCCAGAAAAGCCTTCGCGGTTTCCCACACCTTGGCGCGTTTTTCGCGCAGTTCCAGAATTTTATTCATGTTGGTATCCTCCTAATTTTTCAAAAGATTAAGCCGCTGATACAGCGGCTCGACAGGTTGCTTCTGTTCGGTTTTCGTATGGGGCAGCTTGTTCAGCAGCCGGTTTCTCACTGTCCGCCGCGAGAATGCGAAGCTCTCCGGTTCCGGCGGGGATTCGGTCTGTTCGTCACGAAACAGCAGGTCGTCGGCGAAGCCAAGCTCGATGGCTTTGTGGGCGGAAAGCCATGTTTCGGCATCCATAAGGTGTGAGATTTTCGCCCGCGACAGCCCCGTTTTGATTTCGTAGGCATTGATAATCGACTCCTTTACTTCGTCCAGCATGGCGATAGCTTTCTGCATTTCATCCGAATCGCCGATTGCCACCGTCAGGGGATTATGTATCATCATCAACGCGGTGGGGGCCATGAGAACCGAGGTTCCCGCCATGGCAATGACGCTGGCCGCGCTGGCGGCAATCCCGTCGATTTTCACCGTGACCGCGCCCTTGTAGTCCATGAGCATACTGTAAATCTGTGAAGCCGCCACACAATCACCGCCGGGCGAATTGATCCAGACAGTAATGTCGCCCTCACCGGCCAGCAGTTCCGATTTGAACATGGCCGGGGTCACGTCGTCGTCGAACCAGCTCTCCTCGGCAATGGTGCCGTTAAGATACAGGGTGCGGCTCTCGTCAGAGTTCCGCACCCAATTCCAAAACCGGCGAGCCGCCGGTGGCGATTCGCGCTCCAAGTGAGCGGTATTCTGCGAGCGATCCGCCCGCGTTAAAGTATTCATATAGCTTTGTCCTCCGTTTCCGTAGTCGTTACACCCGCAAAGGCTCCCGCGTCGGCCAGCTTCGTCATGGAACCGTTTACCAAATACAGGTCACCGCCGTCCTCGGCGGGAATCCGGTCGAGGTTTTCCAGCTCCCTTATGTCGTTGGCGCTCATCCAGCCGTTCTGCCGCGCCACCGCATAACCGTTCATCCGGCTGGCATAGTCGCCCCGCAGCAGACCCTCCACATTGAAACGGAGGAAATACACCTTTTTCTCGGTATCCGAAAACAAGCGGCGGGCCATACTCTGCTCCCATCGGATCAGCCACGGCTCCAAGGTGTATTTCACGAATTCAAGGCTTTGCTGTTCAATGTTGGAGAAGCTGGATTTTTCCAAATCCCCGACCATGTGGGGCGGCACCCGGAAAATACGGGCGATTTCGGTGGTCTGGAATTTTCTCGTTTCCAGAAACTGCGCCTGCTCCGGGGATATGCCGATGGGCTGATATTTGAGGCCCTCCTCCAGCACCGCCACTTGGTGGGAATTTGCGCTCCCGCGAAAGAGCTTGTTCCAGCTCTCCCGCACCTTATCCGGGTTTTTGAGTACGCCGGGGTGTTCCAACACACCACCGGGGGCTGCGCCGTTGGCAAAAAAGCTCGCGCCGTACTCCTCGCAGGCAATCGCCATCCCCACCGCGTTTTTCGCCATAGCAAGGGGCGAATATCCCACAATCCCGTCATATCCAAGGCCGGGAATATGAAGCACCTGCTCCGGCGGCAGGTAGACCTGCCCGCTCTCGCCATCCACCGGAGAATCGTCCGAGCCGCGCGTGTAGAGGTAATAGAGCTGGCCCTTGCTGTCCCGGTCAACCGTCATTTTATTTGGCATGAGAGGATATAGCCCCATGACCTCGCCCTTGCCGTTGCGGATAATCTGTGCGTAGGCGTTCCCATACAGCAACAGATGGCCCATCAAGGTTTCACGGAACCCAAAAGAGGTCATTTCCGGGTTCGGTTCGTCATGAAGCAGCCGATACAGCGGATGATCCAGCGCCTTTTCCTTGCTTCCGTCCTCACCATAACGGTACACATGGAGCGGAAGCCCCGCCACCGCCTCCGAGAGAATACGGACGCAGGAATATACCGCCGTCATCTGCATGGCTGTCCGTTCATTCACCGGCTTGCCGCTTGTGGAGCTGCCAAAGAAAAAGGAGAACCGGCTGCCGCCCAGCGCGTTTTTTGCATGGCGGGGTTCAGCAGGCTTATCCCGTGCCTGAAACATTCGACCTAAAAGACTCATATCAGCAAAAGGCCCCTTTCGTCATAAATGGAAGCGCCGGTATCCCCGCCGCCTCGGATCGCCCGGTCAAGCGCCATAATGGTCCCCACCGCGCCGTCGATTTTCTCTGTGGATCTTTCCTTGTCCGGCTTCACGTTGCCAGCCGGATCGGTGCGGACGTGTATGTTATCCATCATCCAACGCAGCACCGGATGGCCGCCGTGGGCGACCTTCTCGTTCAGCGTCAGCCGCATAAGCTCCTTTGTCGGCGGACTCATATCCTTAAAGCCCTGCCCGAAGGGAACCACCGTAAAGCCGAGGCCCTCCAAGTTTTGCACCATCTGCGTGGCTCCCCACCGGTCAAAGGCGATCTCCCGGATGTTATACTTTGCGCCCAGCTCCTCGATAAAGGATTCAATGAAGCCATAATGGACGACGTTTCCTTCGGTGGTTTTGAGATACCCCTGCTTTTCCCACACGTCATAGGGGACGTGATCCCGGCGAACCCGCAGGTCGAGGTTATCTTCTGGAATCCAGAAGAACGGCAGAATGATGTACTTGTCGTCCATGTCCTCCGGCGGAAATACCAGCACGAAGGCCGTTATATCCGTGGTGGAGGATAAGTCGAGGCCGCCGTAGCACACCCGGCCCCGCAGGGATTCCGGGTCTACTGCGAAGGCGCATTTATCCCATTTCTCCATGGGCATCCACCGGACGGCCTGCTTCACCCACTGGCAGAGCCGGAGCTGGCGGAACAGGTTTTCCTCCGCCGGGTTTTGCTTGGCGCTCTCGCAGGCCGCTTGGATTTTTTCAATATCCACCGTTATCCCAATAGACGGGTTGGCCTTTTTCCAGACCTTCGGGGAAGTCCAGTCGTCGCCCTCATCCGCGCCGTAAATCACCGGGTAAAAGGTAGGGTCGATTTTTCGCCCATCCAGAATGTCCTGTGCCTTTTGGTGTACCTCATAGCAGATGGAATTGGTATCGTTACCCGCTGTGGTGATAAGGAAATACAGGGGCTGCTTTCGGGCGTCGCCGGAGCCGTGGGTCATAACGTCGTAAAGTTGTCGGTTCGGCTGGGCGTGCAGCTCGTCGAACACCACCGCATGGACGTTCAGCCCGTGCTTGGTGTAGGCTTCTGCCGAAAGCACCTGATAGAAGCTCCCCAGCGGTTTATATATCAGGCGTTTCTGCGACAGCACCGGCTTGATCCGGGATTTCAGCGCCGGGCATTGCTCCACCATATCCACCGCCACGTCGAATACAATGGAAGCCTGCTGCCGGTCGGAAGCGCAGCCATAGACCTCGCCGCCGTGTTCCATATCCCCGCAGGTGAGCAGCAGGGCGATAGCGGCAGCCAGCTCGGATTTCCCCTGCTTCTTCGCTATTTCCACATAGGCTGTATTAAACTGGCGGTATCCGTTAGGCTTGATAATGCCGAACAGGTCGCGTACAATCTGCTCCTGCCAGTCGATCAGTTCAAAATTCTGGCCGTACCATTCGCCCTTGGTATGTTTCAGGCAGGCGATAAAGTTCACCGCCAAATCGGCCCGTTCCCGGTTATATGCGGAGCCATCTGCCATGAAGCGGGTGGGCTTGTATGTCTTTAATTTTCGTATGGCAGCCGCCTCCTTTCTGAAAATGACAGCAAAAAAGGAACCTCCCCACGAGGGGAAAGTTCCTTGAAGATATGTTTTAGAATTTAGAGGCTGGGTATGTATTATTTGCTCCTTCCCACATAATCCAGTCGTTTACATTGTTCCACCGTGGCCGCCAGCATATCCGCCAGCAGGGTTTCAAATTCCCCCTTGTCGATCACCAGCTTCATAGTCACGCTCTCAAAGGGGAAGTAGGCCTCAGCCTCATGGTCGTACCGGCACGTCCACCATTCGTCGCCGCCGTTGACCTGATTGCAAAAGAACAAATCCCGGTATACCACGCCCTGCCGTATGCTCCAGTTGCCATGCTCAAAAAATAACTTCAACATGGCAATATCCTCATACTCGCAGAAGGTATAAGGGCTGTCTGCTTCCAGACAGGGATCATCGTGGAAAGGGATACCATGGCGCTTTACCCAGCAGTTGCGCTGGCATAGGGCCACCAGCTTTTGGTGCAGTTCTGGTGATACTGGCCTGCGGGCCGCAAACATAGGGCTGTAGGTTTTCGCATATTCGTTGTGGAAGTCTGCCATACCAGCCGCCTCCTTACATTTCATACCCGGCGCACCGGACGATTTCTTTGACTGCGTTCATGGCTCGCTTGGGGCTGGAATAGTCGCGGGTGCCAAGGGCGCGGCCGTTATTGAAAAGCTGGATGATCGAGGTGCCGTGGCTGATATACGCCACCACCTTGTAACTGCTTTCCATCTCTCCATAAAAAGCCACCTGTGAAATGCGCCGCCATGTGCGCTCGTACATAAAGTTCCCGTCGTAGGTAGTCGCTCCGAGGTACTGGAATCCATTTTCCCGCATAAGCTCCTCAAAGGCCGCCTGCTTTGTTGCTGTTGTCTGTGCCATAGTGAAACCTCCTTTGTTTGATGTGACAGGAGATTACTCTGGAACACCTGAAAAGGCAAGGCTTCACGACGAAAAAAGTCTATAATTTCAGGCTTTTTTCTGCGTTGTTTCAGCACTTTTTTGCGTCGGGGAATTGCGCCAGAAGGCGCTCCCACAGGTCAGTAACGCCGGAAGCTGCCGCTTGCATAACCGCTGTGAAGGGGAAGCAATAGATAGCCATCCCGGCTCCAGTATCTTCGTTGACCCAAAATTCGTTCTCCGGAATGTTTATAATCAAAAAGCAGGAAAACCCAGTGATTTTGTTATCCGCTATATCCCGCCACGCCTTTTGCGGAAGCTCCGACGCTTCCGGTATCCGCGTCCGGATTGGGTGCGGCGCTCCGGCATGGAGGTGGCCGACAAAATCCGTAAAGCTCTCAACCGCCGGGCTGGTATAGTAGCGGGAAATCCCGTGTCCCTTTATCTCAAAGACGCAGCCCTGTCCGGATAATTCCTCGAAATAGAAGTACTTCAAATCATCTGAGGAACAGCCGTGTGTCAGTAAAAATCCCTCCGCCTCCGGCTGGTTCTGGAATACCCGGCGCTGGTCGGAATCATCCAGCAGATATTCCAGCGTCGCATTGAGTGTGATCCCGTTTGCCGGACGGGCCACCATGACCGGCGGCAGATAATGCGCGTCCTGTTCGTCCACTTCGATAGAATAGAAATCCTCGTCGCAGCCGAAGCATTGATAGCTGTACTCCGGGTTGTCGGACGCATATACCGGGGAACCGCAGCGTCGGCACACCATGTCGGTGTTTTCATACCACCGGCCCTCATGAAATATACCGCTCATTTATACCGCCTCCTTTTCAGCTGGACGTTGCTGGATAGGAAAGACTGTAAAAAGATTTCGGCGCTGTCGAGGCCATCCCATGCCCGCTCGGCAAACAAGCTCTTATTTATTCTGCCGAGCAGAAGCCCCCGCCGGATCGCTCCCACCTGCCGCTTAGCTTTACGAATGCACCAGCGGAATTGCCTTACAAGGGAGGCGCTCTCGTCAAAAGGCGGCATGGAAATGTCCGGCTGACCGCAAATCCTGCAAAGGACGATATGCAACCATTCGGTTACATACTCCGCGTCAGGAATATCGTCGCACTCAATATATAGGTTCCACTTGGGTATAGCGCTCAAAGTCCAAGTCAACCGCCAAACTCGCCGGAGGCTGCGGCGTGTCCGTGCATAGGCTTCTTTATTTTCCATAGCTTGTCTCCTCCATGAGCTGGTGGGTACGGAGCGGGTTCAGCGAGCCGCAGTAAAGCCCGTCCGCTGTATCAAATACCTTTCCCCAGCCGTCCGCGCCCACCTCGATCCGTGCGGCGAAGCTACCGCCTGCGTTCCAAGTCAGCGTCGTTTCAAAAGTTTTCTTTGCCATAGTCGAACCTCCCTGTATTTCGGTGTGACACAGATTACTCTGGAACCGTTCAAAATACAAGGCTGACCGGTGATTTATTTAACCAGCCGGGCCTTTTCACCGGTAAATTGCTCCCAGCGCATAATCGTGAGGTCGCATTGCACTGGATCATTTTCCATGGCGAAGCAGCACCGCCCGCTTTGCTCGGCGGCGATTAGGCTGGTGCCGCTGCCGCCGAAAGGGTCAAGGATCAGGCCGCCGGGGTCGCTGTGCATTTTCATGCAACGCCAAGGCAGCTCCACCGGGAGCGCAGGCTTGCTGCCCTTACCGGTGGGAATGGCCGCCACCTCCCATATCCCGGCATAGCCCCAGTTCCGGCGCTCCTCCTTAGTGAGCCGTCGAACAAACTGATAGCTGTGGCTGGCAAACGCAGAAACCCATTCAAATTCCTGATCGTTGTAGGTTTCCACTTCTTTTCCGGCAAAGGTTCCGACATATTCATACTGCGGCAGGGGCTTGGTGCTGGATAGATGGGTGGAACCCATGCGGGGGATAGTCCCTTGCTTTTTCCAGACGCGCAACCAGAGCGGGCGGTAATTATGTTCAGCAAACAGCCCCATGCTATGAACCGCCGTCGGCTCTATGAATTGAGAGCCGGTAGAAAACAGGTCACCGAAAATACAGCACACAATATCCGAATAACGGCATACAGCCGAAACAACCGCCGACATTCGTTCCAGCCACGGAGCAATCCCTTCTTTTTTGTATTCCGGCCCCATGTCACAGGGCAGTGCGGTTACGGTGCAGTCTGCCCGCTTGCCGTCCATGAGCCGGGCCATGTCGTTCTCGCTGGCCGGGTCGCCGCATAATAGCCGGTGGCTGCCAAGCTGCCAGAGGCCGCCAGACTGGGTTTTTGCGCCGCCCGCCGCCTCGATTGCTTCCTTGGCCTGCTCTCGGTCAAAATTGTCCTCGACCGCCTCTTTCGAGTAAAATCGATTCATCAGCGCCTCTACTTCGTCCGTATCGAAACCAGTAAGCGCCACGTCGAAATCGGCAGCGTCCAGATCGGCCATAACTGCCGCCAGCTTTTCTTCGTCCCAATCACCGCTGATTTTGTTCAGGGCAAGGTTCAGCGCCTTTTCCTTTTGGACATCCAAAGCCACGACCGCACAGTCAATCTCTGTTTCGCCCATATCCAGCAGGATTTTTAGCCTCTGATGACCGCCCACAACATTGCCGGTGGTCTCATTCCAGACCACCGGCTCTACAAATCCAAACTCCTCAATGGAGCGTTTCAGCTTTTCGTATTCCTTGTCTCCAGGCTTCAAATCCCGGCGGGGGTTATATGCCGCCGGGTTCAGCTGGGCTGCGTTCACTTTCTGTATGTTCATCTTGTTCTCCTTCGTCCGGCAGCTTGCCGCATATCGGGCAGGGGTGGGGAATCCCGCTCATGTTGTAAATCTGTTCACAGTGGTCACACCAGCCCCATTCGTCCTCCCGGTATTGCTCCTCCACCCAAGTTTCCGGGTGCTGCCAGTCCACCGCATAGAAGCACTCGTCAGCAAATTCCGCCTGTCCGTTGCACAGGTCAAGGAACGCTTGACGGGTATACACCGTATCGGACAGCTCCGGCACATAACACACCTGCTGCGGGTGGTGGAGATAGGCTTCCTCGTCCTTGAATATTCCCCCCTGCCGGTAGTAGTCCCGGTCAATGATAGCCTCAGTTTCTTCGGTTTCCGGCGTATAGCTGCCGACCTTCAATCGTTTTTGTTCCTCCATGATAACCCCTCGCTTTCTGATAGTGTCAGAACAGATTACCCTGAAAGCCGTGGTTCATCAAGAGGGAGGATATATGTTAAACAGTATACGCCTCGTAGGGAATCCCGATGTATTCCAGAACGGGGCGCAAACCGAGGCCGCCAGCCTCCCAATCTTTCATGCAATACCGCCAGAGCTTCGGGTGGGTCTGTTGGAGCTGCTGGAAGCGGGTCGGCTCGGTATCAAGATGTGCGCCGAACATACAGAAGATGCAGCCGGTACGTGTATACCCCATGTCATAAATTTTGCAGTACGGCACCTGAAATCGCCGGAGATACTCCCATATATCATCTTCCAGCCAAAATGCCAGCGGAGTGGAAATCGGCTGCTTCGTGTCATAGGCGTTGCAGCCGTTATTTAACCACTGCTGCATTCTCAGACGGCTTTCGCAAGCCATGGTGGCAATCATAGGGGAGCGGCCTGTTTCTTTGGTGTACTTTTTCAGGGGTTTCTTCTTCATCTCATTGCAACACCCGCTGCTGATCTTAAACGGCGCGTCAAGAAGAAAGCGCCATTGTCCCGCCAGCTTAAAGCGGGTAGTTTTTCCGTCCGTGCGAACACCAAAGTATTTTTCTTGAAATACATCCGGGTTTCCGCAGCGGATTCTATGCACCCACTCGCTCTGTTCCTTGCTGACAACCGGATAGCCGTGCTTTTCAATCACCTGCCGGAACGACATATCCGGCCTGATCCACGTCACGTTAGGAATGGTTTTGACAAATTTGCGGATTTCCGGGAATTCCAGACCGGTATCCGAAAATACCGCCGGAACCTCCGGGTACATGGAACGGACGAGGTGTAGAAGTACCGTCGAATCCTTCCCACCGGAAAAACTCACGTTGATTTGTCCACCGTAATGCTCATACCATTCCCGAATGCGCAGCTTGCTCTTTTGAATTTTGATTTCCAGAGGCAAGCCCTGAAATTGCTGTAATTGCCATAGCTCCATGTGTGCGTCCTTTCTTTTGGAGCGCGGAGGACGGAATTGCACCGCCATCTCCCACCGGTTGGTGGGCGGTCTGCTGTTAGCCTATCCGCGCATATATGGCCGGAGATTATTCCTCCGGTGTTAGTTTGCTGTGGCGTTCTGCCTGCGTGACTTTTTCGCCCTTATACATTCCCGCGCCCAGCTCATCGATTTTGGAGAACGGGATCTCCGGCACCGTCAAATCCCGGCGTTTGCTCTTGTCTATAAAGTAGATATACCGAAGCTGAAAACCGGGGATCGGCGTGGCTCCCACATAGTCCAGATATTTCTGGAAGTTATATGTGCCGCCGGTCACGTCGAAAAAGGTCAACCCGCCCAGCTCCTTGCGGGGAGAGGTGGGGTTGCTCGCCAGCGTCATTTTATGAACACGGGTGCCGTCGGGCAGCTCCGCAAGGTTCAGATTTTCCTTAATGCCGGTCAGTATGAAATTGCTGGCCCGGTATATCGTGCCGTCGCCGCAGGAGCAAGCGTCCGCAAAGGAAATCACCCATTTCACATGGGGCGCGTATTTCTTAATCAGGCGCAGGCTCATGGAAATCGCCCGGCTCTCGGAATTGCGCGGCAGATAGCTGTCAAACGCCATCCGGTTCAGTTCCAGAAAATTGTTCCAGCCGGTATTCGCCACCAGCCCGATAATCTTTGATTTATCCAGCGAGGGGCCGTAGGACATCACTCCGTGAAGCTGGCCGTCGAGGAACACACCAAAATGCAGGGTGCTGTTATTTACAATCTTCCCGCTGTAATGGTGTGCCTTCATAAAAGGGGTCGCCACCTTAGTGGGGATCACCTTCATCACAATTTCTTTTGCCCGCCCCATTCATGGCCTCCTTTCCCACATGGCGCTCCGCCAGTGTGATTTTTTCGCCTTTATACATACCGGCTCCCATCTCGTCGATTTTGGAGAACGGGATTTCCGGCACCGTCAAATCTTTGCGCTTGCTTTTGTCTATGAAGTAGACATACCGGAGCTGGAAGCCCGGCAGTAGAACCGCGCCCGCCGCTTCCAGATATGGCTTGAAGCTGAATTTTCCGCCGGTCACATCAAAGAAAGTGCGCCCGCCCAGCTCCGGGCGAGGAAGCATGGGCTGGGATTCCAGCGTCAGCTTGTGGATTTTGGTGCCGTCCGGCAGCAGGCACAGGGCCTCGTTGGGCTTCATCCCGGTGAGGACAAAGTTGCTGGCCCGGTAAATCGCGCCGTCACCGCAGGAGCAAGCGTCGGCAAAGCTGATGATCCACTTCACATGGGGCGCATACTTCTTTAGGAGCTTAATACTCATGGAGATTGCCCGGCTTTCCGAATTGCGGGGAAGCACGCTGTCAAAGGCCATGCGGTTGAGTTCCAGATATTCGTTCCAGCCGGTGTTTTTCACCAGCGGTAAAATGACGCGCTTGTTCAGGCTCGGCCCGTAGGACATCACCCCATGAAGCTGGCCGTCGAGGAACACACCAAAATGCAGGGTGCTGTTGTTGACGACCTTTCCGCTGTAATGATAGCGGCGCACAAACGGGTTTGCGATTGATCCGGGAATAACCCTCAGACTAATTTCTTTTGCTCGGCCCATTGACGCACCACCTCAAACACGCCGTTGCCCTTGTGGTTCTCGTTTCCATAGGTTTCCTGCACTTCGCCATGGGTGTGAACGTACTCGATACAGGCGAGGATTAGCTCCGCCTGCTTGTCGTGCAGGGTCAGGCTGATTTGTTGGAAGGGTTTTTTCTCACCGGAATCCAGCGTAAATTCCTCCCCGAATTCATCCTCCGAAACGGTTTCAAATCCGAACACCGACAAATCGGCAGCTATATCCGCCAGTTCCAGCGGAAGCAAGTCCATATCCCAATCCGCCAGCTCGCCGACCTTATTATCCACCAATCGGAAGGCTTTGACCTGCTCCGGTGTTAGTTCGTCGGCGATAACGCAGGGGACGGAAGCAAGCCCCAGCTTTTTCGCGGCGAGGTATCGAGTGTGGCCGGTGATGATTTCATATTCCTTAGAAATCACCAGCGGAACGAGAAAGCCGTATTGCTTGATACTGGCCGCCACTGCGTCCACAGCCTTTTCGTTTTTTCTCGGATTGTTTTTGTATGGATGAAGCTCCGTCAAGGGAAGCTGTAAAATATTCATAGGGGCCTCCAAACTTAAAATTAACTTTTAACCGCCGCGCCGGGACGAGAGCAGGTGTTCCATCATGTCGTCCTGCGGGTTCCCGACAAAGGCGGTGGTACAGTTCTGTTTGACTATATCGAACAGCTCATACCACAGCAGGTTGGCCTGCTTCTGAAATGACTGGCTCATTTGTACGAAGGGGCTAGCAATCGCACCGCCGGTTGTCGGGTGCTTGCCCAGCAGGCCATAGGTGCTGATCGCTTCTTCGCACTGGATATACCGAGCGAACGCCTGCGCATAGGCTTCCAGAAGCCGCGGGTTAATGAGTTTCTCACAACCCCGTGCTTCCAGCCAGCGCCACGTTTCGGTAAAAATCGTATCCGCCCCCAGCGGCTTGCCATCCCGCTGCCGGGCGCTCAGATATTCGCTGGGGTTAGGCATATCCGCACCGAGCAAATCCGCCGCGTCACCTAATGATCCCGCGTTCAGCTCCTCGCCCTCGAAGGTAATGACCTCCGCCTTGCGGCCAGCGGCGATTTTATCCACAAGGGAATCCGGTTTATCTCCGGCACGGATACGCCGTCCACCCCGATTGGTTCCGTCCTTTGCCATGTATTTTTGCTCACTTCCTTTCTCAAAAATCTTTAATACCCTGTTTGAACCGGGGACTTTTCGCGCGATACCCCACGCCCGCTGTCCGCTCGGCGTGACGTAGAGATTTGATTACCCCCGGAGGGCGACGAAAAACCACCGCCCGGTTTCGGGTGGTGGTGAGGTGAGGATTGTGTTTCATTCCACGCACATATCCCGCTCGTATTCTAAAATTTGTTCCCAAGTCAGCCACTCTGGTTTGCTATCTGCTGGGAAACTCTCCCATAACTCTTTCATGGTGTTAATCTGTTCCTCAACGCTGCCCGCCCACAGGTAGTGCGGGTTTTGGTTACCATAGCCTAAGTAATAGTTGCAGTCTATTCGCAGCCGATCCAGCAGTTGATACCGGAAGGTGTCGTCATGTTCCAAGAGCCTTTGTTCCATAGTGAAGTCCTCCTTGTTTGATGTGAGGACAGATTAGCAAACCACCCGTGAAAGACAAGCCTTTTTCGGCTTTTTATCCCCACCGGCCACCTTCGCGGGCGGTAATCTCCGAATGGCACCGCTTGCATAGCGACATGAGATTGTCGCGGGAATGGGTGCCGCCCTTGGACAGCGGTAGAATATGGTGGACTTCCTCGGCGGGAACCGTCCGTCCGGCCCGCTGGCATTGTTCGCATAATGGGTGGGCGGTGATATGCCGGTCACGGATTCGCTTCCATGCACGGCCATATCGGCGACGACTTGCTGGGTCGCGCTGGTATTTATTATAATGCGCCGTTACCTGCTTTTGGTGTTCCTCACAATATCGCCCGGAAGTCAGGTGCGGGCAACCGGGATAGGAGCAGGGGCGCTTGGGTTTGTATGGCATAGGCTGCCGCCTCCTTTCGGGTATAGAAAAAGCCCCCGCAGATTTCCCTACGAAGGCTGTCCCTCTTTGTTCACTTCTTCATGCTATCAGTATAGCACATCTGAAAGCAAATAAAGCCTCATTAAAACCCCATCCTTATTTTCCGAACAACAGGTGCGACATTCGTTTCAGGGCTTTCGACCGAATACGGTCAATTTGTGAGTGGCCGTAGTTCAGCCGTTCCTGTAAGCGGATCGCCGCGCCGGAGCGTAGGCTGTCGTTCATATAGAATTCCCGCAGTACGACTTGCTCCGTATCCGTCAGGGTGGCCCACGCAGGCTCGAACCAGCCCATGTATTCTACCGCCTGCCGGTATCGCTCCTGTATCACGTCGAGGGTATCCAGCGATTTTATCAGCCGCTCCTCGCCAGCCTGTGGGTTCCAGCTTGTGGGGATACTCGTCAGGGGCCGCCCACCCACAGAGGTCATACGGTCGTACAGCGCCTTTGTTTCCTGCGGGGTGATGTTGATAATTTCCCGCATGGTGGAATAGTCCTGCAAAGCCGCCACCGTAGCCGACGGTTTGTTGAGATATTTCCAAGCGATCATAAAAATGCCTCCTTTCCGGGCCTGCTATGACGATCTTTCAAATTCACAAGAGCGTCAACTGTTGCGTCGATCTCAGCTTCCAGCGCGGCACATTCCTCCGCCTGTCCCGCCTTGCGGAGCTGGGCAGTCTGTACCAGCTTTTCGTTGATCTGCGTATTCAGGCGGCATATTTGCTGCCAGTATGCCACAGCCTCCGAAACTGGCGGGTCGTCCAGTGTCCGTTTAACTTCTTCCACGGAAACCACCTTGACAGCCACACCGCCAGCGGCCTGTATTTTTCCAAGGGTGGCCTCCTGTAACTGGGTGAGCTTGCCGCCAGGCTGCTTCACCTCAAAAGCGTAAAACCTGCCGTCTATGCAGGCGATTATGTCCGGGATACCCGCTGTGCCGTACAGTCCGCCATGGGTTTTCCACGCGAAGCAGCGGGAGCGGGATTTCAGGTGCCGCAGAATCGCGGCCACAATATCTTTTTCCATTTTGCGTTCCTCCGTCGCAAAATGACAAGTTTGACGGGAAAAAGCAAATTGCTATATATATCTTTTATTTATATTTAGAAACACCCTCTGGTTCTATATGTAGAGAGGTGAACAACCCTCGTCAAACCCGTCACTTTTTTATTTTTGCAGGCCAAGCCCGCGCCAGATCCGTCTGGAAGCAACATTGTCCGTCGCTCGACGTATCGTTGGCGCTATGCCCTCAATATCCTTGTTGAAATTCGTCTGTGACATGGCTCGCAGACCATTCCGGGCGCAATACTCCCGATACCGGTCAAAGACCTCCTCGCGCACAGATACCACGTCGGGATTTACCTCGCAGCATTCCTCCACGAACAGCAGGGCGCTGTTGGATTCAATGCGATACCGGCGCAACTCCTCCGCCGTGGCCTCGGTTTCCGTAAACTGATAGTTTTGCGCTATGAGCCTGTGCAGCCCGGCCAACGCCCAGCAGAGAATACCGTCCCGCTCCGTCGCCAGCTTTTCCAGCAGGTTCGGGTCACGTTTCGCCTTGGGTACGGAATGAGAAAACCGGATGATAATCAGCCGCCGGTAAAACCCGTCGGAGCGGTCGCCGTAGTTGCGGGGGATTTCGTTGCAGCTAAACAGGAACCGCGCATAAGGCCTGAATGAGAATGGGTCTTTGTTTTTGCGCTCAGCGGAGATATAGTCCTCGCCGGTGGCCGCCTTGAAAAATCCGTTGTCCTCAATGGCCTTGGTCGGCAAGTCCGCGAAGATATTTGCCAGCTTACCGAACAGTTCCGCCTTGTTGAACCGGTCGCCCAGTCCCTGCCATGGGATATTCGACACATTCTCCCGGCCCAGCAGAATATCCTGTACCACGGAAAGAATGGTGGATTTTCCCGCGTTGGGCGCACCCACCAAGACAAAGGATTTTTGCGCCTTGTTCAGCGGCACGAGAAAATACCCGAGTATTTCCTGCATGAGATAAATCTCTGGCTCATCCAGTACGCCGCCGAGATATTGCAGGAACGCCGGGCATTTTGCGTCGGGGTCATAGGCCGCCTGGATTTGCACCGTAGAATAGAAGTCCGGGGTATGGGGCTTCATGCTGCCGTCCAGTACGTTATATAGCCCGTTTTTCAGGTTGATAACAAAGGGATTGGCGTTGATTTCATCCAGCGCCTTGTCAATCTGAATCCGCCACTGCCACGCACAGTCGGTTATGGCGTTCTGCGTCGCGGAACCGACCAGCATATATTCACGCACCTTGTTCGCTGCCCACAAATCGGTGCGTATCTGATACACTCCCTTTTCATAAGCGTAAAACGCGCCGGTCGAATAAAAGGCCGCGACTTCCTTTACCAAAAAGTCGGCCAGAATACCAGGACGGAACCGAAGCCCGCCGCGCTCGGTCACTTCGTACCAGTCGGGCAATGCATTGCCCTCGGCAGCTTGCCGGTTTTCCTTGTTGGCGGCATACGCCTTGTACAGTTCCTTGTGGTAGGAAATCAGCGCCTTGGTATCCGCCGGTTTGATCCGAAAATGCTCTTTTACCTCATACTCAATAAACGCCCCCACGTCCAACGGCTCCAAGTTGTACAGGGACTCTTTTACAAACTGCTTGGCTGCCCTCATGTCCTCGACCGGAGAGGTGTATACCTCCGCAGCGGCCAGCGCTGTCCGCAGTTCCTCCAAGGTCAGAGGCAGATAGCAAAGAGCCGCCGGAGCCTTGCAGGTGCAGGAGCCGTCCGCCAGCTTCGGGCAGGCAAAGCCCTTTTCCGCTATGGCCTTGCAGGTGATAGGCTTGGTGCCGCTTTGAAGAAAGTGCCGGATTTTCTCCTGCGTTTCCGCCGCCTTATATTTTGGATAAAGAGCCGACAGCTCGTGGATGGCCCGGTCGCCACCCTCAAAAACCGCCAGATTGGTAATCATGCTGTACCAGTCGTGTTCCGAGAGGGTCGCCGCCAGTTCCCGGCAGTGTTGCAGGAAGGCGCAGCGGCTGAGTACCAGCGAAAGGCCCTGCCGCGTCCCCTTGGCTGCTGGCCCGGCGGTCGGGGCGGCTTCTTCGGGAACCGGCGGAAGGTGCTGTTCCAGCTCGGCCTGCGTATACCGAAGCTCCGGGTGATAATGGATACACTCCACCGCCACCGGTTCCTCCTTGCAATGATTGAAGCCCGGCAAACGCAGCACCCGGCTCTCATTAACGCAGGTTCTATCCCCGTGGAACTGTGCCGCGAGGCGCTTTTGCACCCGGCGGAAGGCCGCCACGTCGCCGTCCTTTATGAGCCAGTATGTATGCAGGGATTTCCGGGTTCGCACAATGAACGAGGGTTCCAGCGGGAACGCCTCAATCTGCCGGAGCTGCTCGTCCAGCGATAGCTCGTCGCATTCCATGAATTGCGCATTGATCCGGGTGATGTCGCTGTCCTCATGCCCGCCGAAGTTCACCACAAAGTAAATCCCACGGTTTTGCTTGTTGTGCTTTTGGAGGGTGCCTATCAGGCCCGGCAGACCGGAGAGGGTTGTTTCTAGCTTAGCACCCTTGAAGGTGCCAGTCTTTTTATCGTCGAATACCCGCAGGCAAATCCGCTCACCCAGCCCGAAAAAAGGTCGCAGAAATTCCTCGAGTGGGATATTCAGGGCTTGTTTCATTCCGTCACCTCCAAGCAGCGGTCGTCAAAGTAGCGGATCGGCAAAGCGCGCTCCTTGGCCTTTTCAATTTCCACCGCCATTCCCTTGGTGATATTCCGCCCAAACACCCAGACTTCCTTGCATTTCTTCTGCAATACCAGCCCGAAAAAGATGCCGAGCCGCCGCTGCTCCGGGTCGTCTTCCTCCATGAATTGCGGAAACAGCAGGTGCGGTGCGATGGGGATACAGTTTTGTAATACCGCGAAGCGGCAGTATCCCTGCGCCCGGCGGACGTTGCGCTCAGTATCCCCGGCATAGGGGGAACAGATGAAAACCAGCGGACGATATGCCGTGCGCTTGGCCTCACGTTCGATATTCGTCAGCGCCTCGTAGACCGTGGGGTCAAAATACCGCTCCGCGTTGTACAGATTGACGCTCATCGGGTCACCTCCATTTCCGCCAATTCTCCGAAGCTCGGCCCAAAGGCCGCCTCGGCGACAATCGGTACGTCAAATTCCGGGAACGGCTGCGCTTCCATACAGGAACGGATCAGCGCCGCCGCTTCCTGTACCTTGTCGGCGGGCAACTCAAACACCAGCTCGTCGTGGATTTGCAGCAAAGGCCGCAGCCACGGGTATTCTGGCAGCCTCACCACCAGCCGGGCAAGGGCCAGCTTCAAAATGTCAGCGGCGGTTCCCTGTATGGGGGTGTTCATGGCGCAGCGTTCCGCAAAGCTCTTTTTGCCCCAATCCTCCGAGGCAATGCCGGGCAGATACCGCCTGCGTCCCAGCCATGTTTCGCTGTACCGGTGCACTTTGGCCTGCCGTTTCACCACGTCTTGCCAAGTGGCAAGCTGAGGATACCCGGCTTTCAGGTTCGCTATAATCCGCTCGCAATCTTCGAGGGGCGTATCCAGCCCGGCCTTGAATTTCAGTGTCCGTTGCAGCCCGCGAGGGAACAGTCCGAAAAATACACCAAAGTTACAGTTTTTCGCTATGGTACGGCGCTCCTTGTAATCGGAAGCATTTTTGTCCACCGCCTGCTCAAAGGGGATTTTGTAAATGACGGAGGTGGTCTGCGCATGAATATCCCCGCCGCTCCGGTAAGTTTGGAGCATGGTATCGTCTCGGCAATAAAACGCACCCACCCGCAGCTCAATCTGGCTGAAATCCAGCGAGAGCAGGACGCGGCCCTCCGGGGCCACAATCATGGAACGGATACCCACCGGGTCGTTGCCCTTACGTGGCGTATTTTGAAGGTTGGGGTTCCGGGAAACGAACCGTCCCGTTTCCGTACCGAGCGGCATAAGGTCGGGGTGAATCCGCCCGGTGGCTCCGTTGATATGTCCCATGTATCCGTCCAAATAGGTACTCTTGATTTTTCCCCAACGGCGGTATTCCTGCACCAGTTCAAAGAGCCGCACCAGCTCCGGTTTATGCTCCCGACACCAGTCGGCCAGCAGAATCATGGCCTCGTCATCAGCCGCTTCCTGATACTTGGCCGTCGTTTTAAGTACCGGCAGGCCAAGATCGGTGTAAAGATAACTTTTAAATGCGGAGGTGCTGGCGTTCTGACCGATCTCCACATCGCCAATTATAAAGGCGATTTCCTGCCGGATAGCGGCGAGGCGCTCCTCGGCTTCTTTCTGCTTTTTCTCCATAGCCACTCGATCCACGAGCAGCCCGTTATATCGCATAAGACCGCAATACACTGCCGTGGGGCTTTCCACCTGCTCCACAAGGCGGTGGTGCTTCGGCAGATATTTGTCGAACCAGCCATTAAACAAGTGATACAGCCGCAGGGCATAGTCGCTGTCGGCGCAGGCGTACCGCACGGTTTCTTCATCCTGTGGGTTCAGCTCGTCAAAAAACCGTCCGCCGGTCACGGTTAAAAAATCCGGTAGCTCCACATGAAAAAGCTGCGGCACAAGGGTTTTCATGCCGCTGTCCGAAATGCCCCGAAACTGTGTCCTGCTTTTCAAAGTAAGCTGGGCTGCCGCAATCGTGTCATAGCAGGGCGGCTGCACCACCGACCCCAAGGCGTATAGAAACATGGCCTCAAACGCCAGATTGTGGGCCACCTTTATCACGTCGGTATTTTCAAATACTGCCTGCCGCAGATAGTCCATGACCCCCTCCGGCTTGGCGGCATTGCGCCCGATCCGGTGCCGCAACGGGATATATATGCCGCTGTCCTCGGCCACCGAAAGGCTCACACCAGTGATGGCCGCCTTGTGTGCGTCCAGCGCCGCCCGCTCCTCGGAGCGGTAATCCTCGGTGGGCGAGGTTTCAAAGTCAAACGCCACCACGTCGGATCCGGCCAGATATTCCTGTATTTTTTTCAGCGATAAAACGCAAGTATAGTTCATACATCCTCCAATCTGCCCGAAAAGCGGAGGGGGCCGTCCGGCCCCGTTCCGCATGGGCTGGGTATCATCACAGAGCTTCTATAACCTCTCCGGTTTCCGGGTCTACCAGCGGCGCAGCCTCCGCCGCTTCTTCTGCGTCAAATCCCACGCGGCGGCTGTATACTTTCACCTGTTCGGTGAGGCTGTTAATGAGAATTTGCTCCTCACTGGTAAGCGGTCGATCAATGGAGAACTGCGCCTGCGAGTAGGCGATACCGCTGGAGTTGGTCGCCTTACGCAGCGAAAAGCGCGTCACCACCATGTTGCTCTTGCGCCCTTTGGAGAGCAGCCGCTTGATATACCGGGAAAATTCCTTCATAGAACCGGTGGGCAACGAAAGAATGAGCGGGAACATTTCTCCCTCCCGCAGCAGGAATATCCGGCGGCGGTTTTTGCAAGCTTTCGCGTTGTTTTCGCCAGAACCAAACTGGTTGAGAGGGCATTTTGCACAGACGCCGCCCGGATCGCCCTCGCCGTTCACGCCGTCAAAAGAGCCGCAATCGGGTGGGTTGCTGCCGCCGGTGTATTTTTCCTTGTAATATTGCAACACCGGATGGTGGTACAGGATAACCGCCGAAAATTCCTTGACGGTTTCCGGTTCATCTGCGTCGTCACCGGGTAGTTCAAACATGGTGGCACCGCCCGCCGGGATTTTTACGCGGTCAAAGCCGCCCTCCAAGCCTTCCAACTCCTCGGCCATGCTCTCGTTCATATCGAGGTCGGCAAGGGCCAGAAAACCGCTGCCGGTCGTCGTGATTTCTTTGTTCATGGATAGTTCCTCCTGTCATTTACTTTGAAGATTTCCGCAGGCTCACGCTGGTTTTTTCAAAGACATTCACCAGCCCGTCGAGCCATGCAGGCAATACGTCGCCATTCTCCGAAATCTGTTCCTTGACGAAAGCGGAAAGGCTGTTGGCGTTGACCGTTTCATATACAAGATCGCCGTATCCCTTGCCACGCAGAGCGGCAAACAGGTCGTTCTTGCGGCCAGCGGTCGCAGAAGCGCGTGTTTTGGTCGTCAGGCAGAACATAGTCCCCGCACGGGTAAAATTCTGCGTTTCACTCTCCGCCATCATTTCCGAGAGGCGATAATCCACCTCGTCAATTTCGGCGTTTATCTCTTTGAGCCGCTGCTCGACTTCGGCCTTTGCTTCCCGAAGCGCCCGGAGCTGGTCGGCTAATTCAAATAGTTGTTCAGACATCATTTCCTCCTATGCCGAAAACGGATTTTTTCCGTTCCGGTAATCGTCTATCAGGGTGCGGGCAAGGTCGGCCTTGCTTTTCAGGGATTCCAGCACCTTTTCATCCACCGTTCCACGAGCCACCAAGTACAGATAGGTGCAGGGGTTATGCTGGCCTACTCGGTGAATCCGCGCCTTGGCCTGCTCAAAATTCGACATGGAATAGTCGAGGGAATAGAACACCATGGTGGAAGCTGCCGTCAGGGTGATACCAAGTCCTGCCGTAGCGATCTGGCCCACAAAGACCGACACTGCTGGGTCGTTCTGAAATTGCGATACCTGCTCGTCCCGGTCTTTTACCTCACCGGTGATACAGGAATACCGCAGGTTCCGCTTTTCCAGCAGCTTGCAGATAGTATGGATTTCTGGGATGAAGCGGGCAATTATCACCAGCTTTTGTTCCTCCATCGTCGCGCCGTCCAGAATATCCTCCAAGGCCGACAACTTGGCGCAGCTCACCTGTTCCACGGCAGCGGTTTCGTCATTGCCGATAAATCCGCCCGTAAGCTGAGACAGACGAAGGAGTCGGGTCAAAATGTTCGGGGCTGTTACCTCGCCGCCGTACAGCTCTGCATAGCTCTCTTTTACGAGACCCTTGTATATCCGCAGGGCCGCAGGCTCTAATTCCACCTGCCGGATCACGTCGGTAGTTTCCGGCAAATCCAGACATTCCGCCTTGGTCGCCCGGTAGGATATGCTGTGGATTTTTTCGGTTAGTTCCGCCTCCATGGATTGTTTGAGTACCGGCGTGTGGTTCCCATAACCCACCATGTCGAAGTAACGATTGCGGAAGACGTAGAAGCTGCCGCCGAAAATAGACGGGTTCAGGAATTTGAACGGTGAGAACACGTCAATGGCCTTGTTGGTGATAAGCGTCCCGGTGAGGAGCAGGCGATACCGCGCCGCTGCACCCAATCGGTGCATAGCCTTACTGGCGGAAATATTGTGGGTTTTGATTTTATGGCCCTCGTCTGCAATTATCAGGTCAGGCTGCCATGCAAGCAGGTCTTTTTCCATCCGCCATGCGGATTCATAGTTCACCACGACCACCTGCAGAGCGGTGCCGGTCATGTGCCGCAGGGTATCCAGCTTCTTGGCGCTACTGCCGGTCAAAATTGCCAGCGAATAGGGATAAGCCGCAAACTTCTGGAATTCCTCCTCCCACACCCCAAGGATGGAGAGCGGAGCGACAACCAGCACCCTGCGAATCCGGCCCGCCTGCGACAGCGCACCGATGATGGCGATAGCGGTCAAACTCTTTCCGGTTCCCATTTCCATGAGAAGCGCAGCCCCTTGGCTCGTCATGCTCATTTACTCCACCTCCCTCGGCTGTCACGCCGCTGGGTTTTGGTGTGCTCTGATTGAGAGGGCAGCACTTCCAGATTCATAGGGTCGTTGTTCAGTTTGTCACCGTCCCGGTGGTGAACCACCTCGCCGGGACGTAGGGGCCTGCCCAGCATGGCCTCCGCAGCCGCCCGGTGTTCATGCCTGCCGTAGAATTTCCGGTAAGCCTTCCCGGCACCTGTGCCGGACAGCTTTTCCCGGTGCTTCTTTCGGGAGGATACCGAGCCGCCCGGTCTATTGAGCGGATTTCCCGAGCGGTTATACTCCGCCAGTCGTCGGGCGTTCCATTTTCGGACGTGAGCCGCGCAGCAGAAATTGTGTTGCCGCACCTTATGTACGGACTTCTGGAATTCCCGACCGCACCAGCCGCATTTCACTGTCGCTTGGGCCATCCCGCTCACCACCTTCGGACAGCAGGCTGAACAGTCCACAAACAAAATTGAAGGCTTCGACTTGGTGCCGGTATGGCGTGGCTCGGATCGGCATAGGCACCACCGGCTGCGGGTCATGCGCATTCATGGCTCGCCACCTCCGGCACCTCTTGGACGCAAAGCGCCTGCACACTGCCGCCCGGCACGATCACCATCACCCGGCCCTTTTCGCCCAGCAGCTTTTGCAACACCCGCTCTCGCAAGGATACCGTCTTACAGCGGACGATCCCGCCGGTTTCCGGCTTCTCTGCAATGCTGATTTTTAGGTTGTGTTTCATTTTGCCTTTCTCCTTTCCGAGAGCCTGTTTTTGCAGCTCTCACTGTTAGGCCACGGGAAAGGCAAAAGTCAGGGGGCTATTCTAAAAATTTTTTTATTTTATTTAGAGCGCGACTAAGCCGCTCATGAATGGATTGCTTTGTCACCCCTTGCTCACGGGCAATATCCACAATCCGCTGATTTTCAAAGTAAATCCGGCGTATCAGTTCCCGCTGATCCGGGGAGAGGGCTTCCATAGCCCGCAGCAGTCGGGCCAGCTCCTCCCGCTTCAATACCTCCGCCGCCGGATCGGCAGGAGAGGCGAACAGCGCCCCCTCGTAATCCATCCCCTCGAGAGACACATGGCGGCGGGTTTCCTTGTGGTTGTTGTTATACTCCTGCCGGTCACAATCCACCAGCAACGCGCCGAGGCTGTCGTCCACCTCAATTTCTTCAAATTCTCCGTTTACAAATTCATATCGGACTCGCACTTTGCCTTGCTCCTTTCGGAGTCCGGCAGGCAGGCACTTAGGCTATAAACACAAAAAAGAAGCCCGACAGACGACACCTAAGTGCCGCCCATCGGGCTCCATTCATTATATTATCAAAACGTCGCGCTGTGGGCGCAACGGGTTGACCCCTCTATTTCCAAATCGTACTACATTTACTCCACCAGCGACAGTAGCCACGGCGCGGTGGGGCGTGCTAAAATCCGCGCATTGACATAAGCCATTTCCAACGTCAGACAGGTGTATCCCATATAGTACCCGTCCATGGGCCGGAGCGTCATTGCCAAATCCGGCTGCTTCATATCCATAAGGCACAGGGGCAGAAGATACTGGACACTCTGCTGATATATTTGTGGCACCGTTATGCTAGGTGTTATCATCGCCTGTCGTCGGGCTAGTTCTACCGCTGTTTCTAGCAGCAGAGGGAGATTACGAGCTTCCTGTAACTCAATCGGAAACCGTTCAATGTTCGCCGGGTCGCCGAGAATATGCTCCACGTTTACACGCACCGGCCAATCTGGAAAGTAATGAATACCGTGTAACGGCATTGAATAGAGGGGCTTCTCCGGCAGCGGCGATACATACCGCAGCAGCGGTGACAGCTCGTCCGCAAAGCCCTTGAAATACCACTTTAATAAAGAGTCGGTTTTTTTGTTCCTGCCGAAACAGGCATATATTCCCTTATACCGGCGGGTATACAGTCCTGTGTGAAAACAGGCAAATTCGTTTTCAAAATGGAAAATCTGTTGTTTTTTCATGCTATCGGGTTCTGCATCATAGTCAATCGTTTGTTTTCGGAAAATACTTTGAACATATCGCTCTAAAATAGGTGTGGCTTCGTTTTTATAAATATGCTCCGGTTTTTTGAAACGCCATATCTCCGGCAAGGCCATTTCTGCCAACTCGTCAAGTTGCAAATACCACGAGGGGACGTAGGCAAATTCAAAGAGGTCGGAATTTATCATTCTATCAAGTTCCTCCATTTATGCTGTATTGCGTACACCAGCCGCTGCTGTATTTGAACCTTGATGTCTTCGTCGATTTCCCGACGGACAGTACCATCCATGTCTGCCGTTTCATAGGTGGCAAGTGCGTTGTGATATGGCTCATAATGCTTTAGGATCAGTTCCAGCGCGACGGGGTCTCCATTGACTGCTTGCTGTATCAATTCATAAGTTAATTCAGGGATCGCGTCCATGGTGTTCATAATATTTTTTTATAGCCACAAACGCCCGTTTTCGCAGATTGTATACGGTGCGGGTGGCAACCTCCATTCTTTTTGCAATTTCTATGTCGGTTAAATCCTGCCAAAAATCCAACAATATCACCATGCGCTGCTTCTCCGGCAGTGATTTTAGTGCATTGTACAGTGCTTCACTCTCAATAACACAAGAATACCCATTCACATAGAAAGAGTATGGATGGGATGGATATTTGTCCCATACACCCCACAATTCCAGTAGTAGTTCCACCGGTTCTTCTGTGAAATGCTTGTTATAGGTTGCCTTGGCCCGTTTTAAGTTCCGGCTATAATTTCGCGATACCGTTTTACAAAAGGAATCGAACATCTCGACAATCCGATTTTTGTATTTTTCAGAGGGAGCATTCATCACCTGTCCCTCCTTCTTTGGATTCGAGTGCTGTCCGTTTTTGCATCCTCGTATAACTAGAACACTTCTCACGTAGGCAAACCGGAAAGTTTTTAAAAAATATTTTGAATTTTTGATAAAAAACAAAGCGGACTAATCCACTGGAAACGTAGATTAGTCCGCTTTTATAAAGGTACAACGCGGGTTGTGCGTCTACCTTGCAGCTAAATATATATAGTTCATTGGTTATATCCAAAAAACGGGATGTAGCATAAAAGGCATTTATATTCCTACATCGTCCCACTTGGTGGTGAGCTTTGTTTTTATATCCGGGCTCAATGCTTGGAAGTGCGCCTTGCCGCAGTTATACTTTAGTCGTTCGGGAGTGCGTAAATCAAACTGAGACGCACTGCCTTTTGTCTCTATAATAAAGTATAACTTTTTATCGCCATCTTCTTCCAGATATACAGCCCAATCGGGATTATACGCGCCGATGGGCGTTTGAATCTTAAAGTGGCGGGGGATTTTGAAAAACATCTTGACACGCGGATCCTTATCCAGCGCAATGGCAAAGGGCTTTTCCACCGTCGAGCTGTCATAATAAATATGGTCGTAGACAGAGTGCTCCACAGGCACCGCATTTTTATCCAGATTTGCCGTAAATTCCTCTACGTCGAAAATTTCCTGCGCGTAGTAATACTCGCCTTCCAGCTTAATATAGGAAATGCCGTCAACGGCCAGCTCGTGACGATGGTATTTGACAATCTCAACGAATCGCTCGGTAAATAGCTGCGGATTACGAAGGAAGTCGTCTATACGACCACTTTCCTCCAAAATGCGGAGAACCGTTTCGCGCTTAATGAGGCATTGTTCCGCCGCGATTGCCGCCAAATTGGGCTGGAAAGTGTAGTTGTCATGGGCAGATACGGTTTTTATTTCCCGTTCGGTATGCGTAACGCCCATATTCTGAATATCAAAGTCCGCCGTCTTGGAAACAAGACGTATTTCGGGCAGCTCGTCCATTTCTCGCAAGGATTTAACCGCCCGCGCCACCAGCGTTTCGGTGTCAATATTAACGCGATAAGTGGTCTTTTGCGAGATTTTGTCCCACAAGGCGATAAAAGCGGGGGACAGGTCATAATTCTTTTTGAGCCGCACAGTGACATTGCGTTCAGCGTTAGTAATCGGCGGCTTGGTATCCGCCGTTTTCATAATGTCCTCTATACGTTCCAGAACCGTGTTGTAACGACCCACGTCGAGAGTTCGATTTTTAATAGCCTCCCGTCCCTTGTCTTGAATTTTCCCCTTTTTGGTATAGCCCTGTTTTTCGCATATTTCCAGAAGCTCCTCAGCTTCCTCATAGGTCATGCTTTTTTCCTCGGTAATCGTTGCCGTGTAGGTCGTTCCGGTGATAACCTCCGCTTTGATCGGAGCCTGTCCTGCTTTCTCAATGACTGCCGCAACCATCTCTTTGGTATCCGCGATTTCAGGCGGCAATTCCAGCTCGGCGATTTTGGCAGGAGAAGCCGTCGGCGCAACCGTTCCAGCCTCGTCAATCACGCCGCTGGTTTTCAGCACCTCCACAACCCTGGCCGCTTGTTCCGGCGTGACGGTTTTTTCTTCCTGCCGGGTCACTGTCAATGGCTGGCCCACAAACATACTGATTTGAAGATACCCGAACTTCACGCCGGTTTCCGCTTCAATTTCTTTTTGCAGGTTATCGGCAAAGTCGGCAAAGCTCTCATTTGCCACAACGTGCAAAAGATTGATATTTTTATCTTCTATCCGTTCGCCGTCCTGATTGACGCAAAGCCGCAAGCCGCGTCCGATTTTCTGCCGGGCGGTAAAGGTGGATTTCTGATCGAGCAGGGTGCAAACTTGGAATACATTGGGATTGTCCCAGCCCTCTTTGAGCGCCGAATGCGACCAAATAAAGCGGAGCGGGCAGTCAAGGGACAGCAACCACTCCTTTTTCTGCATAATGGTCTGATAGGTTGTAAAGTCGTCGGCAGTATCGCCTCTGGTGTTTTTGTAATTGCCCTTTTTATCCTGCGAGAAGTAGCCGTCGTGAATGCCCTCGCGGGGAAATTTGTCCTTTAATTCCGCAAATCGCGGGGAGCCCATCAGCTCATCATAGCATTCCTCAAACATAGTCGCGTAAATGCCCGCGCTGCCGTCCGCTTTGCGGTAATTCGCAACCTCGTCGATGAAAAACAGCGACAAGACCTTTATGCCTTTTTCCAGATAGCGGCGTTCCTTTTCCAGATGAAATTCTATCGTCCGCTTGATTTGCGCCCGTTTCAGCAGCATTTCGTCCACGTCGCCGATGGGGGCGTTTATGCGGACATACTCGCCGTTGCGAAACTCCACGGCTTCCGAGCCGGGGGTTGCGTCGATTCCGACGACCTCGTAGCCTTCATACAGCTCGCGTTTACCGGTCGAAAGGAATAAGTCCGTACCGGGCTTAACTGTGACAGTTTTTCGCTCCACCTTGCCGCTGGCCGCTGCTATATCCAGCTCCAGCCGCGCTTTGAAACCGCCGTCTTTGCTGGCGGATAGCAGGCGCACATAGGGCTTGTTGTGGCTGCCCTCTATCTGATTGGAGGAAACGCAGATTTGCTTAACCAGCCCCATCTGGTAAGCGTCCACAGGGGTGAGACGGTATAGCAGGTTGATTTTTTCCCGGTGCGTCGCGCTGTACCGCAGCTCGCACAGTGGATTCAGGCTTTCTATCGCCTCACGCGCCTTTTTGGTATTGTCCACGCTTTGCGGCTCGTCGATGATGACGATGGGGCGGGTTTCCTGTATATAGCGCATGGCCGTTTCACCATTGAGCTTGTCCTGCGCTTGATTGATGATATTTTCCGCTTTGCGGAAAGCGTCGATATTGATAATCATAATCTCAATATTGGTGGAAACCGCAAATTGCCGCACGTCCGACAGCCGTTTGCTGTCATAGACAAAATACCGATAGGGCGGGTTATCATACTGCGTCTTGAAATGCTCCTCGGTGATAGAAAGGCTTTTGCAAACGCCTTCCCGGATCGCGACGGAAGGCACGACGATCACAAACTTTGTGAAACCGTAACGCTTGTGGAGCTCAAAAATGGTCTTTGTATAAACATAAGTTTTGCCTGTACCGGTTTCCATTTCCACGCAATACCGGCGCGGCTCGTCGTTGCTTTTCGGCAGGTTGTTCCGCCTTTGCACCTCGTGCATGTTGGCAAGAAGCCGCTCGTCGTCAATGAGCAGTTGATTGCCCACGCCATATTCATTGATAAGGGATTGCTGTTCTGCCCCAACGTCTATCTGAAAGGTGGATTGCTGCCGTTCCTGCCCCAAAAACAGGTCGGCCACCGCCTCCACCGCCATTTGCTGGAATGACTGATTTTTGAATTTTAGCTTCATGTAGATTCATCACTTTCTACTTAGTTCTATTTTACAGTAAACCGTGTTTGTCTATATATTTTTGCATTTTTAACAATGCCCTTTTTTCTATTCTGCTAATATATGATCTGGATATATTAAATGTTTCTGCCACTTCTTTTTGAGATTGCGGCTTCCCCATGAATCCAAATCTAAACTGAATTATTTGCTTTTCCCTTTCGTCTAATACTTCATCCATAACTTGCTTTAGGATTTTTCTACGTTCTACTTTTTCCATTTCATCAACATGATCGCCAATAGGGTCAAAAGAAACGCTGTCAAGTATAAGTACATCCTCGATTTCTTCAATATCCAAAGATTCGATTTGACTTAGGTCAACTTTCTTATTCAAGTTGTGCTTAATATAAAGCATTATTTCATTTTCTATTATCCTGCACGCAAAAGAAGAAAAACTTACACTTTTGTCGATACTGAATACACTAATGGCTTTAAGAAGTCCTTCCATACCAACTTGTATTAAATCACTTTTTTCAACAGAATAATTCAAGCTGTCATATTTTTTTGCAATGTGCGGCACTAGGCCGGTATATTTATTGACAAGTGCATCTTTAGCAGTATCGTCGCCTATGCCTAATCTTAAAAAGTAAAATTCATCTTCCTCTATGTTGGTTATTCTCTGCCTAACTTTTCCCTCCGTTTCATTTGGATATTGTGCTTGTTTTCTGGGTATTTCTTTTTCATCGACAGCGTCTAATATCTTTTTTTCTGCCTTTATAGCATTATGTACAGTAAATAAATCAACATAAATTAATCCTGAAAATAGTCCAGTTGGTTCTACATCGTCAATCCTTACAGGTATAATACCCCTTTTTTCCCCAATAGGGTCTTTAGTAAACATAGCCGCCCATTCAGAAAGACAGTAATCTGATGAAAGATAACTTTTTGATAACACCAAAACAATTCTTTCTGAATTGTTTATAGCTGATTGCATTTCAATCGCAAAGTTATTTCCTGGTCTAAAGTCCCACGCTTGAATTATTGTGGTATAGCCGTTTTTTTCAAGACAACCGGCAATCCATTTTGCCCATTGCTTGTCTGCCTTATTGTAGCTTATAAAAAAATCTTTCATATCAACCACTCTTTTTGCAAAATCAATTACACCAGCTTAATTTCAATGCCCCGGTCTTGCAGGATATAATGGGCGTTGGCCATGGCCGTGTCGTCGGCAAAGCCCATTTCGGCAAGGATGATTTTTGCCGGTGCCAGCTCCGCCATGGCTTCCACAAATTCGGCGGTGATGTCCCGCTCCAAACAGAACAGGAGCAAATCGCCGTCCACCGAATAGACCGTTTTTTCCATGACTTCCTTTTCCTCAATTTCGCAGGTCAGCGGAACGCCCAGTTTCAGCATGAGCTCATACACCACGTCGATAGGCGACCTGTCATCCTTTACGCCGTCGATCACGTTGCGGACTTTATCGAAATATAGCTGTCCGTCTCCTACGCCCACGGGGATACCGTCCCACAATTTGAGGTTGGAGGAATCTAGCTTGAACACCTTAAAGCCTACATCGGGCAGAGGCTTTTCCACTTCACCCAGCTTGACCTGGAGGTTGGTTTCCTCTGCCTCAGCGAGAATTTTTGCACCCGCCCGGCGAATGCGCTCCTTGCCGATCTCGCAGATGGTTTTATATCCGGCTTTATAGGCTTCGCTCTTTTCGTCGCAAAGCTCAGGAAGCTGCACGCAGATAAAGCGGCGGTTGCCGCCGTCTTCGGCGTTAAGTTGCATGACCGCGTGAGCGGTGGTGGCAGAGCCGGAGAAGAAGTCAAGAATGATGTCGTTGTCTTTAGATATAGTTACATATCCGATTATCCTTTTAATATCATCAACACTCTTTGGATTCTCAAAAACCCGTACATTATCAAATATTTTATTAAATTCCGTTGTGGCGGTTTGCGCATAACTAAATGTTACACTCCTCATGACTTGTTTATCCGCTTCAAAAAGATTACGGCGAATACGTGGCAAAGTGGTTTCATCAGCACCAAAAACCACACGCCCATTATCTATTTCTTCTTGCATTCTTTGAGGGTTAGGAAATCGCCAGCCAGCATCCGGACATTTACAGGGTTTACCTGTAACCGGGTGGATTACTTCATATTTTGGCCCGCCGCCACCCGGCCAGCTTATATTCCCATCATCACGATATGGGCCTTTTTCGTCCACTCGTGTAAACCGTGCAAGAGGCTTTCTTTCATCATCCTCCGACCATGACGCATAAAGCGCTTTTAATCCTTCATTTACTTTCGACCAATCGTCATTATGCAATTTGCGCAACCGCTCAAATTCTGCTTTAACTTCGTCCACGCCTTCCTTATTAGCACGAAAGATAATGCCTTGTTCCGCAATGGTCGCAGCACTTTTGAAATATACAAGCATATATTCGTGGCCGACAGAAAAGTATTTTGCATCATTTTTTCTGTTCTTGTCATATACAAGGCAGGCAACAAAATTTTCCTCGCCGAATACCTCATTACATAACTTTTTAAGGTTTTCTAACTCGGCATCATCAATGCTGATAAACACGACCCCGTCATCTCGCAGCAAATTTGCCGCCAAGCGCAGGCGGGGATACATCATGTTCAGCCACGCCGTATGGAACCGCCCCATGGTTTCAGGGTTGGACTTCGTGGCCTGGGACGTGACCTCCAGATATTTCGCCAATGGGTCTGTGAAATCGTCCTCATACACAAAGTCGTTGCCGGTGTTGTACGGCGGGTCAATGTAGATCATTTTGACCTGCCGGAAATAGGCGGTTTGCAGGAGCTTCAAAACCTCCAAATTGTCGCCCTCTATGTAAAGATTCTGCGTCGCGTCAAAATTGACGCTCTCCTCACGGCAGGGGCGCAGACAACCGGCAGAGCGGCGCTGGGCCAGCTTCATAGCGTCCCCCTTGCCGTGCCACTCAAACTTGTATTTCTCAAAATCGTTAGTGATATATTCGCCGCACATGGTGAGCAGCTTGTCTATATCCAACTGCCCCTCGGCAAAGCACTCCGGGAAAACGCTTCTCAGCCGATCTCGGGCCTCTGCTTCGATATTCATAGAGAGTCCATCCATTTTTTCCATAGTATTAGTCCTTTCCACTCACATTTATAATAAATTGCCGGTGCAGCTTTGCCGTTAATTTCGATTTACCAAGGAACGATTCCACCTCGGCCTTGAATTCCTGCTCCAGCTTCATCTTGTCATAATGCAGTGATTTTTCCATATCTCTCACTCGTTTTAACAATAGTGCCGTTTCGCGCTGCACTTTCAAACTATCATGCCGGGATAAATCCTTATCAGGCTTGCTTTGAGCCGCTTTCAGCTCTGCGCGGACAGCGTTCAAATGCCTTTCCAAATCCGCCTTTTTGCGGTTACTAACCTCCCGCATATGGGATATTTCCTCATTCTGTGCCGACGTGCGGTTTTCAAGCTGCTTTTGGATAAAAGCCTCGGTGGAAATCAGGCTGTCAAGCTCGTCGTGCTTGGGGCTGCCAGTGCAGTTTCGCAGCCATGCCGTCTTTTTTTCGCCCTGCTCCGTATAGGTCAAAACAGGCAAAGACAGGATTCGGCGGCACACCTCGTCCGTTAAGGACTGCCCATCGTCGGTTTTGCCCGCAAAGGTTGTATAGGTTGTTTCGCCCACATCCACCGTATAAAAGCCGATCTTGCATGACGGCAGCTGCTCATCAACCGTTATAGTGCCGCTGTCCGCACAGACCGCTTCTTTTATCACGCCGCGCCCTATGGGGCTTGAAAGGGTAACGCGCCCGGAGGCGGGTTTGAAGTCTTTTCCAGCGCCGTACTTTTTTAGACCTGTATACGCCTTGCTTCGCCCATCTGTCCAAAGATAGAATAGACGCGGCGGCTTCTCGCTTCCAGGAAAAGAAGCTGCTCGTGCCGCTTCGTCTATGATATAGCCGTGCTCCGCCAGAAACGGCGCTGTGAGCTCCCATAGGTCGCTGTTTATCTGTTGAATTTTTTCGGCGATATATTTCGGCGTAACCGACACTTTTTTGGATACTTCACTTGTAAACGAGGTGAACAGCGCGCTTTCGGCGGCATCCACCAGCGTTTCGTTGCTGCTTTTGTGCTGCTCTAATACCTGCTCAAATTCGCGCTGTATCTCGTCTTTGTGCCGTGCGTTGGCCCGAATGACCTCTAAAACATCGGCTCCAAAATTCCCAAAAATCTGATCCGACATGCCGATAATCCCTTGATACTGTTCCAGCCGCTTTCGAGCGATTTCCAGTGTGCGGACATCACCATAATTCTCTTTCGCGAGGAAGGACAGCACAATCACGTCGTTTTCCTGTCCCTGCCGGTGACAGCGATTGATCCGCTGTTCGATTTCAAGGGCGTTGTATGGTATATCGTAGTTTACAACCAATGAACAGAATTCCAGATTGAAGCCTTCGGCAGCTATATCCGTTGTCACGAGAATTTGTGCTTCCGTTTGGAATTTGTCGATAATTTCATACTCCCGCGTGTTATTCCCGCTATATGTGAGGACGTTAAACCCGCTGGCTGTAAGATACGCCGCAATGCTTTTCTGCGTGTCAAGGCTCTCGGTAAAGATAAGCGCTTTTTTATTTGCCCCCAGCTTTCGTATCTCCGGGAATACGGCCTTCAACGTTCGGGCCAGCTCGACAGCCTTAGAATCCTTTGTGATACTTCCTGCAAGCTCCAGCATAGCCGTGATTTCATCGTGTTCTTCGCCCGCCTCCAACCGGTTTTCCACGCCGGACAAAAACTTAACGAGCGCGGCGGTGGAGGAGGAAAGGCTGCGGTGCATACGGAGCGACAAACGGTGCTCGTCCATATCCGGGAACGCCGCCTTGTTTTCACGGCTCAGGTATTTTTCCACCAAGCCGTACAAGGTGTTTTCCTTGGCTGACATCTCATATTCAACGGTAATCGGGATACGGCGCGGGATTTTTGTATAATGCTCCACCTGCGCCCGCGTTGTGCGAAAACAAAAGCGGCTTACCCGGTCGGACAGCTCGTGGTAGTTTTCGGGCTTTCGATAATAACGCTTATAAAATTCGTCCGGGGCGGGAAGGGCCGTTTCGTCAATAAAATGGATTAACCCATACAAATCCATGATGGAGTTCTGCATAGGCGTAGCGGTCAACAGGATTTTAAACGCGCTGGCCGTGGCGCTTTTCAAGGTGGCCGCCCTTTGCGTTTCATAGTTTCGTAGATAATGGGCCTCGTCAAAAACGACCACATCAAAAGCGGTAAGGCTGTCTGCGTTTGTGACAGCGTCGTCATAGGTCATCAGATGAAGCTCATCCAAAGGCACGGTGAATTTATCTTCAATCAACCGCTGCCATTGCATAAGCAACGGGGTTGTGACAATAATCGCCACTGCCGCGCCCTCAACCCATTTTTGGACGGCGACCAGCATAGCCTCGTAGGATTTACCCAGCGCTCCTTCGTCGCAAAGGACAATCCCGCGCAGGTAGGGAGAGCGGAGCGCGAATTGCGCCGCCGCAATTTGATAGGGGAAAACCTCAATATTAGATGAAGCATAAACGGCTAATAAGTCGCCGCTGTTTTCAAGCTCCTGCGCTTTTATGAAGGAATGGAATGGGGTCTGCATGATATTCACCGCCCTGTGTTTTTGATAGCGGCGACCAGCTTTTCATCAACATCATTTTTTTCACAAAAATCGGCCAACAGTACTCGTGCCATCCTGTTAGGCGTAGATTTGTTGTTTTCCCAACGGTTGACGGTTGAAAAGGCAACATGGATCGCGTCTGCAAACGCTTTTTGTGACAATCCAAGCCGGGAACGAATTGTTTTTATCAATTCAGAATCGTCCATGCAAGCACACCCCTAAAAGTTTCTATACTCAGTATAGCAAAAGCTATACTTTTTAGCAAGTAAATTTTACAAAAAAACAGGATAGATATTCTCAAATCCTGTTTTTCATTGGTGCTATTTCGGCCTTTTTGTCAAAAGGTATCGAATATCTATTTTATAGTATTTTGCTATCCCGATTAGGATAAATATACTCGGAAGCGTTTTGCCCAACTCATAATACGCATATGTTGAACGATCCACATGTATGGCCTCTGCAATTTCTGCCTGCGTTACATCTTCACATTGACGTATGTACCGCAGCGTATTTCCAAGTTCTTCTTTGTTGCGAATATACCTTAGGTTTTGCTCTTTACGTCTCGTCACTATTTTGTCGATTCTTTTCATACTGTGTCATCCTTTCCTAAAGCGGCACTTAGGAAAAGCGGCAAAAACGTGTGCGAAGGCGATTTTTACCCACGCACACGTTTGACACTTGCGTTTTCGTTTACTTCGATGTAAACTGAGTACGTCGTGGTGCCGTTTTACGGTTGCGTCGGGTGGCTTATTCACCTATACGCAGGGCTGGCTTGCCCTCACAAGCCAGTCTGCCACGGCATTTTTGTCGCCGTTTCCATCGTCAACAGTAATCTTGTACGGCGTGAAAAGGAAGCCCTTTTTGAAAATAAAAACCATCTTATTTTGTCTTTAAGGCTTGATTTCACAGGTGAAATATGTAAGCTGTGACACACAAGGCACAAAGCCAAAAATGAAAGGTGGAAACACAAATGAAAACAGGAAAAATCACAGCGAAGCTCAGGGACGCGGTTCTAGTTTGCCTCATGGAAGGCGACAAGAAAGTTAAGCAATATCAAAATATTGAAATCCCCGATAGCCTCAAGGAACTGGAAATGCTCGACTTCCACTTCAATGTCCATGTGGACGGAAAAATCACCTTTGAAATCCATTTCGAGGAAGGCGTACTGCCAGAGATTTTCCCAGAGCCTCGCACCCGAAAAACTCGCGCGGCCAAAGCAAAGGCAGCAGCCCACGTCTCCACAGAAATTGACGAACCGGAAAAATCAGAAACAGCAGTCACAAAAGAACCACCCGCCGGAAAACCTGCCGTCATGGAGCTTCACTACAATGTAACCGGTATCCCGCGCAAGGCTCTGGTGGTAGCGATCAGTGACTTCGTAGGTGCGGAACCGGAATACAAAGCCGCTCCGAGCTTTGCCTATGCAATCGGCGACTACATCGTAGACAAGGAGGGAACCTTGATCGGCCCGACTGATCCGACGCTGGTCGCCGCGCTAGCGGAGCAAGGCTATACCGCCGCAGAATAATCCACAACCTAAAGTCCCCGCTTCGGCGGGGACTTTTTTCGTGAAAGAGCTTGCTTTTATGGTGGTTTTATGTAATCTGTGTAACAGCCGGGATACCGGAAAATATAGCGGCCACAGGCCGAGAAAGAGGTTTATTATGCAAACCGAAATTTTGAAATTCATTCTGAGAGCAATCCCGTTGAGTAAGGCGTATACCTATGAAAAACTGCTCGAACGCATACTGGAAGACGGTGACCGTTACTTCACCAACGGGATTGCTTCCGAGGAAGATGAGCTGGATTTTTGCGGCATAATTTCCGTGGTTCTCGACGAAGCGACGCTTCTCAACCAAGATTTGCAAGTTGAACTGATCAATGAAATCTATAACGCGGCAGGTTTCCAGCGCTTTTGGAAAGGCTAAAAACGATCACCTCCGGCCCCCGCTTTGGCGGGGGCTTTGCCGTCCTCAGATACAAAAATAAAAGATATGTTTGGACGCTTTGCCAGCTTGCTTTTTCACCCGTGGTGCGTAAGCTGTGACTTACATCAAACATATCTTTTAAGGAGGACGCCACCATGCTGCAAATATCTGAAATCGTAAAGAAAACCGAGGAAATGTTCGACCTATTCAATCAGCACTTTTACAACGGGGAATTGACTCGCCCGGCCATCACTGTATCGCCGGACAGCGGGCGCGGAGCCTATGGCTGGTGCAGCGTATACGAAATCTGGAACAGCGAAAACGAGGCATACCGGGAAATCAACATCTGCGCCGAGTACATCGACCGGCCCATATCCGAAGTGGCAGCCACCATGCTTCACGAAATGGCCCACCTCTACAATCTTACCCACGATATTCAGGACGTAAGCAATAACGGCTACTATCACAATACCAAGTTCAAGGCCACCGCCGAATCCCACGGCCTGCATATCGAGAAAGACCCCCGCTATGGCTGGACGGTAACGACCTTGACCGAAGATACCGCCGCGTGGCTGGCCGAACAGCCCGGTATGGTAGACATCACCGCCAGCCGCAAGACGCTGCTGCAAATCACCACGACTACCGGTGACGACGGCGAGGAAGCGAAAACCACGACCGTAAAGGGCGGCCGCCAGACCAGTAAAAACCGCAGTATCAAGTATGTCTGCCCGGAATGCGGCACCATTATCCGGGCGACGCGGGAAGTCAACGTGGTATGCGGCGACTGCGGCGTACCTTTTGAGCGGGCGTAAGTAGGCGTGAAAAAGTATAAGGCTAAAAGGGTGTACTTTTTCACGCGGTTATTTTTTGCCCGTTTTTATAGGTAGGTGGGTTCAAAAATCGCGTTTTTTGAACCCACCGCCAATGCGGCGGTTCCGCACGATAGGTTTCAGGGGGATTTATCCACCTGATTCCGGCGGCGCTGAGAATATAAAAAGCCCGAAAAGCCAGCAATATCAAGGTTTTCTGGGTATAGACGCAAAAACAGCCCTCCAAATTGGAGGGCTGTTTTTGTATCAAAGTTTGCGCTTTGATTTGGTCGAGGTGACAGGACTCGAACCTGCGGCATCTTGCTCCCAAAGCAAGCGCGCTACCAACTGCGCCACACCTCGTCATATGCATGTATGTTATATTTTATCAAGTGAATGGTTTTTTGTCAAGTCAAATTTGAAAAATAGAGCAACAAAACTATTTTTATAAAATAAGGAAAGGAGTACCAAATTTCTTCAGTACTCCTTTAAAAGTTACAGATAAGTTATTTTACTTGAAGTATCTCTTCAGGAGACCTTCAAATGCTTTGCCGTGACGAGCTTCATCTTTGGCCATTTCATGCACTGTATCGTGAATGGCGTCAAGATTGTTCTGCTTTGCCATTTTTGCAAGCTCGAATTTACCGGCAGTGGCGCCGTTTTCAGCAGCCACCCGCATTTCCAAATTCTTTTTGGTAGAAGGAGAAACTACTTCGCCCAGCATCTCTGCAAATTTTGCAGCGTGTTCTGCTTCTTCATAAGCGGCTTTTTCCCAGTACATGCCGATTTCAGGATAGCCTTCCCGAAACGCGGCTCTGGACATAGCCAAATACATACCGACTTCTGTGCATTCTCCGTTAAAGTTTGCACGCAGTCCATCGATGATTTCCTGAGGAACATCTTTTATAATACCAATCTCATGTTCGCACGCCCAGTTGGTCTCTGTTTCGTCTAATAGTATAAATTTTTCAGCAGGCGCCTTGCATAAAGGACATGCCTGCGGAGGATTTTCTCCTTCAACAATTTCGCCGCAAACAGTGCATTTCCATTTTTTCATTCTATTGTCCTCCTAAAAAATAATTTGTTAAAGTTGTGATGCTTACATCGCCTTGATTATAACATGGATTTATGATAAAATAAAGTACAAAATACAAAAAATAATGAAAAATTTGAAAAGGAAAATGTGAAATGAGGCGGATACTTTGTATAGTCGTTTCGGTTTTGCTGACAGTCTGTTTTTTTGGATGTCGGAAAACGAAGGTGGACAACGCAGCGGACTGGACAGATTGGAACAGTTCGTGGTCGGACAGCGTTGGAGGGGGAAGTGCATCTGATGAAAATTCAGGTCTGAATCTATTTTCTACAGATGAACGTCCGGTAATTCAAACAGATTTTGGGTACTATATTTTTCAATTTGACGAAAACAAATTGTCGCAGCTTGAGGTGGTTTACGATAAAGAGACAGTGGAAGATGCACAGGCTCTGTATAACACAATGACGGCCCCGGGGTATAATCAAAAAGATTTTGTTCACGTCTCACTAAATGGTCGGTATGTGGTGGGGATCGCAGCAGAGGACAGTATGCGGTACGGATACCTTTTTAAAATGCAGAAACTGGATATTTTATCTTCTTTTTATAATAAAAAAAATGCGGAATCATAAGAAAGAAGAAAAGCGGCTTTTTGGACTGTTGGAGCAGAATCGGGATGCGGGCGCTTTGCCTATGCATATGCCTGGACACAAACGGAACTGCAGGGCACAGTATTTGAAAAATTTAGGCGCAGCATGGGATATTACAGAAATTCATGGCTTTGATAGTCTGCACGGAGCAAACGGGATCCTACAGGCGGCCATGCATCGTGCTGCACAGAGGTGGGGCAGTCTGCAAAGTTATTTTTTGGTGGGTGGAAGCACCTGCGGAATCTTAGCAGGCATCTATGCCGCTGTGGAAAAGGGCGGGCGGATTCTCATGAGTAGAAATTGCCACCGTTCTGTGTATAATGCGGTAGAGCTTGCGGGTGCGTCTCCTGTATATCTTACACCTGCGTGGGATCCGATTTGGGGGATAGAAGGGGCGGTTTCGCCAGAATGTGTAAAAAAAGCAATTGCAGAAAACCCGGATGTTTCTCTTGTGGTGATTACCAGTCCAACGTATGATGGTGTAATTTCGGATATTGCAGAAATTGCAGATGCCGCACATGCGTCAGATATTCCGCTGCTGGTTGATGAAGCGCATGGAGCTCACTTGGATTTGTCGCTTTGTTTTACTGGCGGCGCAGTAAAAGGCGGCGCGGATCTTGTGGTACAGAGCCTGCATAAAACAATGCCAAGCCTTACACAAACGGCAATTGCACATCTTTGCAGTGAGCGAATTGATGCGTGTCGCTTTGCTGATGCACTAGCTATTTTTGAAACGTCAAGTCCATCCTATTTGCTGATGGCTTCCATAGACGAATGCATAAATTGTATGGATGAAAAGGCATTTGATGCATGGTATGCTGCGATTGAAGAAAATAAAGCTTCGTTTTCGTCTCTTGTAAAATTGCGTGCTTTGGGATATTGTAATTCTGCCGTCCCTTTTTCAGGTAAGCGAGATCTATCTAAGATTTTAGTAAGTACAAGATTTTGTGATTTGACGGGCCCGTGCCTTGAAAAAATACTGCGGGAACAGTATCATATTGAGGTAGAGATGGCTGCCGCACAGTATATTCTAGCGATGACGGGTCCAGGGGATACCGCGGATACAGTCGGCGCCTTTGCGGCGGCTCTCCGAGAAATTGACCGAATGTGCACATCCTGTACGCCAGAGCCGTGTCGCCCTGCGCCGCTGCCGGAGCGGATTTGCGGTGTATATGCTGCTAAGCGTGGAAGACGGACTGTGGTACATAGAAGACAGGCGGCTGGTAAAATCAGCGGGGAATATATCTATGCATATCCGCCGGCCATTCCGCTGGTGGTGCCGGGAGAAAGGTTGAACCGGGAAATTTTGGAGTATATGGAAAACCAGGCTGATCAGGGGATATTTCTGCAAAGCGATACGGGACATGCACCAGAGCGGTTTTCTATTTTGACTCCTATTTGAAAGTAGCGGGATTTTTTGCAGTTTGTATTGACAAAAGGAAAATTTGTGTTGTATAATACACTTACTATTATTTGTGGAAAAAGGGAGCTTTACAATGAAAAGAATTAAAACGATTGAAACAAAAGACCTTGCAAAGAGTGTAGAAAACGGCGGATGCGGAGAGTGCCAGACTTCTTGCCAGTCTGCATGCAAGACCTCTTGCGGTGTTGCCAACCAGCCCTGTGAAAAAAAGGCGTAAGACTCTACACTTTTGCCCTGCCGCCTGACTTTGTAAGGCGGCAATTTTCATGTTTACACAGCCGTATGCACGGCTATTTAGGAGTGCTATGATACACCGTTATAAATTAAATGGCTACAATATTGTTTTGGACGTGTACAGCGGGAGCGTGCACGTGGTGGATGATGTCGCTTATGACATGATTGGTTTGTATGCAGAAAAGTCTGTAGCAGAAATTGTCCATCAGATACAAAGTACATATCCGGATGTGACGAGAGAAGAAATCCTGGAATGTATGGAGGATATCGCTGCTCTGAAAGATGCCGGCAAGCTATTCTCAAAAGATACATATGAAGGGGTAGCGGAGCACTTGGTAAAACGGGAACCGGTTTTGAAGGCGCTATGCCTGCATGTGGCCCATACCTGCGATCTGAATTGTTCGTACTGCTTTGCTTCTCAGGGAAAGTATAGTGGAGAACGGGCGCTTATGTCCTTTGAAGTTGGAAAGCGCGCTTTGGACTTTCTGGTAGAAAATTCGGGAAGTCGGCGCAATTTGGAGGTGGATTTTTTTGGCGGTGAGCCGCTATGCAACTGGGAAGTGGTCAAGGAGCTGGTGGCATACGCCAGAAGCATAGAAAAGGACGCAGGCAAAAACTTCCGGTTTACGCTGACCACAAACGGAATGCAGATAAACGATGAGGTGATCGAATTTGCAAACCGGGAAATGCACAATGTGGTTTTATCGTTGGATGGACGCCGTGCGGTGCATGACCGGTTTCGTGTGGACCATGCTGGCCTAGGAAGCTACGACAGAATTCTTCCTAAATTTAAGAAGCTTGTCGCGGCCAGAGAGGGAAAAGGGTACTACATGCGAGGAACCTTTACCCACTTGAATACAGATTTTACAGAAGACATTCTGCACATGGCGGATCAGGGCTTTGATCAGTTGTCTATGGAGCCAGTGGTGTGTTCTCCCAATGACCCATGCGCCCTTACGGAAGCAGACCTGCCGATATTGTACCAGCAGTATGAAAAGCTGGCAGCAGAAATGATCCAGCGTAACAAAGAGGGCAGAGGCTTTACATTTTATCACTATATGATTGATTTGGGGCATGGCCCATGCATTTATAAGCGGATTGCCGGCTGTGGTTCCGGTACGGAATATCTGGCCGTAACCCCTTGGGGAGAGCTGTATCCCTGCCATCAGTTTGTAGGCGACCCCGCCTACAGTATGGGCAATATCTGGGATGGAATCCAAAATAGCGCGTTGCAGGAAAAATTCGGGAAATGCAATGCATATTCCCGGCCGCAGTGTCAGGAATGCTGGGCAAAGCTCTATTGCTCCGGCGGATGCGCCGCTAATGCATATCATACCAGCGGGGACATCGAGGGAATTTATGAGTATGGCTGCAAGTTGTTTAAGAAGCGCATGGAGTGTGCAATTATGGTAAAAGCAGCCGAAGCAGAAATGTGTGAAGAGGAGTAATATACATATGATTACATTTGGATATACCGATAAAAAGTTTACCGATGCGATTTTCCATACTGTTGCTATTGGTCGGGCATATGAACTGCTCCGCCACGATTTAGTGGAACAGTTGGCAGAAATGCAGAAGGATATGCATTTCCGGTACTGCCGCTGCCATGGCCTTTTCCATGATGATATGGCTGTGGCTATCCGTAAGCCGGACGGCTCGCTGGGCTTTCAGTGGCACCATATGGACAAATTTATCGATAATTTGCTGTCGGTAGGACTGAAGCCGTTTTTTGAGCTTGGGCCGATGCCTTATTGTATGGCAAGTGATCCGGGGGCGACGATTTTTCATTATGAAATGAATATGTCAAAGCCCGTAGACTATCAGGAATGGTACGATCTGTGCCGGGCTTTTACATCCCACTGCGTAGACCGTTATGGCCTTGCAGAAGTCCGCACTTGGTTTTTTGAGGTGTGGAACGAGCCGAACCTGGATGGCTTCTGGCCCCATGGTATGGAGGAATATTATATTCTGTATACCCATGCTGCCAAGGCTGTAAAATCTGTAGATGATCAGTTGCAGATTGGCGGTCCCGCTTCGGCGGGCGGGATGTTTATTCCGGAAATGATCGATTATTGCCTTGCCAATCAGGTGGCGCTGGATTTTGTGTCTACTCATGTATATCCTATCGGGGAATATTGCCAGTTCCCGGAACGAAAGAACTCGCCCCATGCACTGGGTGGATATATGCCTACTGTAGTGCGTGAGGTGTATGAACGGGTACAAAATTCCCCTATGCCGAACCTGCCGATTTATTGGACAGAATGGAATACGCAGTATGGTAAGCCGGGTGAGGCGATCACTTGGACCCACAATCCGTCCGTAGATATGCATTTTGCTGCAAGCAGTGTAATGAAAAATATAGTAGAGACCAGAGATCTTTTTGACTCCATGTCTTACTGGACGGCATCGGATTTGTTTGAGGAAGCAGGATGTCCTCACAGCCCATTCTCCTGCACATACGGGCTTATGACCATTCATGGCGCGAAAAAGGCGTCATACAACGCGTATAAGCTTTTGCGTAAGATGCGTGGCATGGAAATGGATGCTAAGATAGAAAATGCACCTTTTGGCTGTGATGTATGCGCTACAGAGGAAAACAATGTTTCCAGAGTAATTTTGTACAATTGGAATGCTTTAGAGATTCACGATCAACCAGATTGGACAGACAGCGTAAGGATTCCCGTGCGGGAAGAAGGCGAATATCTGATTACTACGGCGGCAATCCGCAAGCACAAGGGAAGCCCCTATGAAACTTGGATTTCCATGGGTTCTCCCCACAACTTGTCTTCTACACAGCTGGAGATGCTCCGTGCCCACGGGGAGATGGATTACGACTTTATTTCCTGCACGTCGGAAGGTGGCTATATCACTGTTCCCTTTAATCTGGAACCTAACGAAGTGCTGTATATGGAATGTGAAAAGAAGGGGGACCGAATTATTCCCCGGGCTGCATCTAAAGAAGACTTGGAACGCTGGAACGAAATTATGACTTTGGAAGAATTGAAATGAAAAAAGAGGGGATGTCCCCTCTTTTTTATTATTCATCAGCGTCAGGATCCAATCCTACAAAAAAATCATCAAATGTACAATTATATATTTTTCTTAGTTCAATTAAAACACTAATACGGATATTCAAACGGTTGTCCTCATACTTTTGATATGCGCTTCTACCGATATCACATCCTCTTCGTTGCAGTTCTGCGCATAACTTTTCCTGGGACAATCCAGAGGATTCCCGCATTTTTCGAAGGTTCACCCCCATGTTTCGATCACGTCTAAGTTTTTGTTCCAATTTTTTCACCACTCTTTACATTAAAAATGTCCAATATATGTTGCAAGTGTATTCTAAAATAGTGGTGTTGAAAATGTTGATACCAATAATAATCCAAACTTGACTCTTTACCCTGTGAAAAAAGTAGTATATATTTATACTTAGGAATTGCTATGAAAGTGGTACAACAGGAATCCCCAAATATTTTTTTAAAACTATATCACTATAGAAAAATGATAGGAGATGTATTGGAGTTCTTCCTCCCTCTCACCTGCAGCGTCCGCTCTTCCAGCTTTTCGCTTGCGAAAAGCCCGGAGGGGGGACTACCCTTGCCTATGATATGAATCGAAAGCGATTTGACTGAGGGAGAGGATATTTGTGTTTTTCTTAATCGGTTACAGTAGCAAATGGGTAGCTTTTTAGTTAATCCAGGAGATCTTCATACGTACAATTATATAATTTTTTTAATTTTCTTAGCAGTCGAACAGGAATATTAAGCTTCCCATTTTCGTATTTCTGGTACGTGCTTCTCCCTATATCGTATGAATTTCTTTGCAATTCAGCACAGAGCTTTTCCTGAGAAAATCCGTGATCTTCGCGTAATCGTCTGAGGTTTGGGCCTATACTCAAATCTTTTCTTATTTTTTGTTCCATACATTTTACCTCAAAATAATTTTTGTATTGATCAATATTGGTTGCAATTTGTTTTAGTTTATGCTATACTTAAGAAAAATATTGATACTTATATTGATCAATTTGGGGTGCTTTTATGGAATTAAAACAAAAAATAAAAATAAGAAACAGAGAGAATGGCTTCTTGTACCTTTTTGGGGCATCGTACTGCTTGTAATGGTTATACAAACTCCTTGGTACAACAAATTGAGCTTTTAATACGCAATTATGGTGTCGATACTTTTTATGTAGGGAATCACGGGAGTTTTGACCATATGGTGCTTTGTGCTTTGCGAATGATCAAGAGAAAATATTCAGGAATTCGTTATTTCGTTGTATTGGCTTACATACCTGGTAAAATGAAAAAGGGAAGGGAAGAGCATATAGAAGCGCATGAAACAATTTATCCGGACGGCATAGAAACCGTTCCGCTGCGGTTCGCTATTTCCTATAGAAACAAGTGGATGATATTGCGCTCAGAATATGTTATTTCATGCATATATTTTTCTTCGGGCAATGCCGCACAGTTTGTAAATTTTGCAAGAAATAAAGGAAAGAAAATCATAAATTTAGCCGATCTATCAAAATAGATTTTCTCCCACAGAAAAACATGTAGAAAATCATTGACATTTCTGAAATTATCTGTATAATAATTCTTGTTGAAAATTTCATAATGCACGATTTTTGCATCTGTGCTAACAACGCCGCCAAGGGCAAAGAATTGGCGGCGCTCCTCAAATATCTGAGCAAACGCGGCACGCCGCGTTCAGATGTTCACAAAGGCAGTTTTGAACAAAAACCGTTGGCATGGGCCGCCTGGCGGCCTTGGGTATGGGAGACTGTACCGGATGTCTTGAGAAACCGTACGCTGCAACCGTCTGACCGTTAGACGGTTTGTAACACACTCTTTGCGGGGGCTGCGGTTAGGCTTTTGTGAGTTCGCGCAGAGCTGTAATACGGCTTACGCGGTCTTGGCCGCAAAGGGGGATGCAAAATTGAACCAGAATCAGAAGCTTATTGAGCTGCACGACGTGTCGGTTTCTTTTGACGATCAAAAGGTGCTGGACGCGCTGTCCCTTTCCATACGTGACGGGGAGTTTGTAACATTGCTGGGGCCGTCTGGCTGCGGCAAAACTACAACGCTCCGTATTATTGCGGGGTTCATTGAACCGGACGAGGGGGATGTCTTTTTTGGCTCGGAGCGTATCAATGGTGTTCCGCCTCACAAACGTCAGGTGAACACCATTTTTCAGCGTTACGCACTCTTTCCGCACTACAATGTATTTGACAATGTGGCGTATGGTCTGCGGGTAAAAAACGTTCCGAAAGCAGAAATTCATGAACGGGTGCACGAGATGCTGCGCCTGGTCAATCTGGAAGGGCTGGAGCACCGGAAGATCACGAAGCTTTCCGGCGGTCAGCAGCAGCGGGTTGCAGTGGCCCGTGCGGTGATCAACCGACCGAAGGTGCTTTTGTTGGATGAGCCGCTTGCGGCGTTGGACTTGAAGCTGCGCAAAGACATGCAGCGGGAACTGAAGAATATTCAAAAACAGCTTGGCATTACTTTTATTTTTGTCACCCACGATCAGGAAGAAGCGCTGTCCATGTCCGACACAGTAGTGGTGATGGATGGCGGACGGATCCAGCAGGTAGGCACCCCGACAGATATTTATAATGAGCCGGTCAACGCATTTGTGGCGGATTTTATTGGAGAGTCCAATATATTAGACGGCGTAATGCCTGCCGATTATAAGGCCACATTTGCTGGACATACCTTTGACTGTCTGGATGCGGGATTTACACTGGGCGAGGCGGTAGACGTAGTGATTCGTCCGGAGGATGTGGACATCGTGGCGCCGGAGCAGGGAATGCTTACAGGTGTCGTTACCTCTGTAACCTTTCTTGGGGTGCACTACGAAATCATTGTAGATATTCGCGGTTTTAAATGGATGATCCAGACTACCGACTACTGCGGAGAAGGGGAAACAGTGGGGCTTTCTATTGAGCCGGATGCCATACACATTATGAAGAAGTCGGAATACTCCGGCCGATATGGAGACTACAGCACATTCTCCGACGAGATGGAAGAAATCAATCAGATTCCGGAGGAAGCGGAAGATGACTGATGCAAAGATGCGCGGCGTGCGGGAACGCAAAAGCAGAACCAGAAAAAAGGGGGTATCCCTTCTTCTGAATTTTCCATACCTGATTTGGCTGAGCCTCTTTGTCATCGTTCCCATGTTTATCGTAGCGGCATATGCCTTTACCGATGCGTCCGGCGCGTTTACATTGGACAATTTTAGAAAGCTGAGCGTCTATCGGGAAAATATTTTCGATTCGTTTGTTTATGCATTGATTGCTACGGCAGTAACGCTGATACTAGCATATCCGTTCGCCTATTTTATGACAAAGCGTTCGGCGGCGGCCCAACGGGTTATGATGATGCTGGTGATGCTGCCTATGTGGATGAACCTATTGATTTTGACTTACTCCATTATGAATATTATCGAGACCAACGGGATCGTCAACAATCTGTTGGTTGCGATGGGAATGGAAAAGGTGCAGATGATCAATACGCCCGGCGCGGTGGTTTTTGGAATGGTGTATAATTACTTCCCTTATATGGTACTGCCGCTGTATTCCGTGCTTTCCAAAATTGATCCTGCTCTTTTAGAAGCAGCGGCAGATCTGGGTTCTGGTGGCCCGTCCCGGTTCCGTCGGGTAATCCTTCCCCTAAGTATGCCGGGAATTATATCAGGAATTACAATGGTTTTTGTTCCTTCAGTGAGTACCTTCTATATCTCACAGAAGCTGGGAGGAACCAGCGTGAACATGATTGGAGATGTGATAGAGTCCCTGGTAAACAGAGTGTCCACTCGAAATCTTGGGGCTATGCTGTCGCTGGTTTTGATGGTCGTAATTTTGATTTGTATTATGATTATGAACCGTTTCTCAGATGAGGAAGGGGGGATCATGCTGTGAAGATTTTCGGGAAAATTTATTTGGGCGTTATTTTCGCGGTGATGTATCTTCCACTTTTGGTAATGGTATTTTTCTCTTTTAATGCGTCTAACAGTACCGCTACCTTCACCGGATTTTCCCTTCATTGGTATGAAGAAATGCTCCGGGACAGCGCCGCTATGGATGCTTTAAAGAATACGTTGCTGTTGGCTGTGGTGTCTACTGTCATTGCAACAATACTGGGGACTCTTGCTGCAGTAGGTATATTCGGTATGCGTAACAAGTGGTTCAAGACAGGAGTTCTGTCCGTTTCCAATGTTCCTATGATGAACCCGGATATTGTGACAGGCGTTTCTCTGATGCTGTTGTTTGCTTTTGTAGGCAGGATGCTGGGGGCTGTGGAATCTCTTGGATTTTTCACGATTTTGATCGCTCATGTGACTTTCAGTCTGCCCTATGTAGTGCTGAATGTGCTGCCTAAGTTGATGCAGACAGATCCCCATTTGGCTGAAGCGGCGCAGGATCTTGGAAGCACGCCAATACAGGCATTTTTTCGGGTGGTGCTTCCTTCTATTTCTTCTGGAGTAGTGTCCGGCGCGTTGATGGCATTTACCCTGTCTATTGATGATTTCGTGATCAGCCATTATACCAGTGGCAGCTTTACAACACTTCCACTACTGATTTACACTATGACGAAAAAACGGGTCACCCCAGAGATGTATGCGGTGTGTTCCTGTATCTTTCTGTCTGTGTTGGTTCTGCTGCTGATTATGAATTTATCTCAAATCCGACAGGCAAAAAAGATGTCGCGGATTTCTGTAATTGGTAAAAAATAAACTTGTATAGAAAGGTATCATAAATGAAAAAAATATTCTCGATTCTCATCCTTTGTGCTTTACTTTTGTCTATTGTCTCCTGCGGAGAGCGCAATGATACGATTGATGAATCCCTCCTGCGTGGGGAATATACTAAGGATTTGGAAGGTACTACTTTAAAGGTTTATAACTGGGGAGAATATATATCCGATGGAGCAGAAGGTTCTCTGGATGTAAATGCGGCTTTTGAAAAGCTGACCGGTATAAAAGTTGTGTACAGTACCTATGACGACAACGAAACGATGTATTCTGATCTGGTGTCCGGTGCGAACTATTATGATATTATCATTCCTTCTGATTACATGATTGAGCGGCTGATCCGTGAGGAGCGTCTGGAACAGGTAGATGTGCGGGAACTTTCCAACTATCAGTTTATTGATGAGCAGTATAAAAACTTGTATTTTGATCCGGACAATGCTTATTCTGTTCCATATAATGTAGGAATGGTTGGGCTCATTTATAATACGACAATGGTAGAGGGTACGATTGACAGTTGGGAAGCGCTATGGGATGAAAAGTACAGCGGCAATATTCTAACTTTTAACAATCCTAGGGATGCCTTTGCTCTGGCACAGTTGATTCTGGATCAGGATTTGAATACTACCGATCCTGCCGATTGGGATGCCGCTGCCGCGCTTTTAAAAGAACAGAGTCCGGTGCTGCAGGCGCGGGTAATGGATGAAGTATTCAATAAGATGGAGGGTGGTAATGCCGCTATGGCTCCTTACTATGCAGGGGATTATCTGCTTATGAAGGAAAATAATCCTGATTTGGCTTTTGCATACCCGAAAGAGGGTGTAAACATTTTTTGCGATTCTGTATGTGTTCCAAAAGGGTGCCAAAATTATGATGCAGCGGTACTGTATATGAACTTTTTGATGGAGCCGGAAATCGCGCTTGCAAACGCAGAGGCGCTTTGCTATGCTTCTCCCAATACGGAAGTGGTTTCCCACGAGGATTATACTTATAAGGATAATAAAATCCTATATCCTTCCGAGGAAGATATGCCAAAGGTTCAGTGGTTCCATGATATGGATGCAAAAACGGTAGAATATTATGAAACACTTTGGGTGGATGTACTCAATTCATAAGAAATAAAAAAGGACGCGCTGCGTCCTTTTTTATTTTCAAATCGTTTACAAACTGTTCAATGCATCGAGGTAGCAGAGAAAATGTTACTATGTTACAATAACCGACAAAGAGGGTATTTGCAAATATAAGAAAGTTGTAGGTCAGGGAATGAAGAAACTGTGTGCAATAATTCTTCCGACGGTCCTAAGCGTAGTTTTGTCGTCCTGCACTTGGGTATATCAGGTGACTGGGATGGAAGCAATTGCATGGGCAGAGGAGACAGCAGGGCGGCATTTACCAGAGACGACAGCAAAAGTCAGTGATACTGACACAGCAATTTCTACAGAGCCTGCTCCACTGCTGCAGGAGGGACATTACAGTAATGGTCAGTATGTTATGGAACTAACCAGTATCGGAGATTATCCGGAAGATGGCTACTACATTATTATATATACTCCTCAATATGGATTTCGTATGTTTAGCGGAATTACCCGTGAAAGTAGCGATTGGAATGGTACATTTACCGTTGTAGATCATGATGATTCTCGAATGAGTCTTGTTGTGGTGCCTTCGGAGGATGGCCACGTATTGCAGACACAGCTTTTTGTTGGGGAGGAAGAGAAAGCTGCTATTTCGGGCGATTACACCTATTATGACCAGGAATACTGGGAAACAGAAGTAGTACTTGCAAATGCCGGTATAGCGGCAGGTGTGTATACCTATGCAGGCTATCGTATGGGAATTGAATATACTGAGAACTATATTCGAGTTGAAATCTGCAGTACATACGGTGAATCACTCCTGCAGGTGACAAAGAAAACCGACGAAATTCTGCATTCTGCTATATTTGAAGGAGATCAGGGAACCGTGATGCTTGTCTCCGTAGGAGATGGATCTGGCAATGTAGTGGTTTCTGGGCAGGACGATGCGCATCGTCCTCTGCAATATGCTGGAACGTATACGTTATCTAAATAGTGAGTCCGCTGCATTTTTGTTTATGGTAAAAAGAGAGGATATCCTCTCTTTTTTTGTTTCCAAAAGTCCTTTACCAATATATATTTTGGTAAACTTTTTTTCAAAACCTCTTTACATTTTTCTACAAAGGGACTAAAATAGGTTTGCTGCACATTTTTGCAGGGCAGTTATGCCGCATTCCGCGTGACAAAACTGGTCACAAAGGTTAAGAAAGGTATGGTAATGAAATTATGAAAACGCTTGGATATTACAATGGAAAATATGGTGAACTGGAAGAAATGTCTGTTCCTATGCTGGATAGAGCGTGTTATTTTGGGGACGGCGTATACGATGCTACTTATTCTAGAAACCATATTATTTATAATTTGAATGAACATATAGACCGCTTTTACAACAGTGCATCAATTTTGGATATTCACATTTCCCAGACAAAAGATGAAATGAAACAATTGCTGTCTGAAATGGTGCAGAAAGTTGACGAGGGGGAATTGTTTGTTTATTGGCAGGCCACTCGCGGCGGCGGTATCCGCCGGCATTATTACAGCGATAACATGAAGGCAAATATTTGGATTATGCTGACGCCGGCTGCCATTACAGATAATAGCAAGCAAATACATCTTATCACAGCAGAAGACACTCGCTTTTTCCACTGTAATGTGAAGACCTTAAATTTGATTCCTAACGTACTGGCCGCAAAAACGACAGAGGATGCTGACTGTAAAGAGTGTGTATTCCATCGTGGGGAACGGGTGACAGAATGTGCACATTCCAACGTACATATTTTAAAAGACGGTGTGTTCCGTACTGCGCCTACAGATAATCTGATCCTGCCTGGAATCGCCCGGGCGAATTTAATTAAAACATGTAAGAAAAATAACATTCCGGTAGATGAGACGCCGTTTACTGTGCGGGAAATGATGGATGCGGACGAAGTGATCGTCTCCAGCTCCGGTTCTTTCTGTCTATCGGCGGCTACGATTGACGGAACGCCGGTTGGGGGTCGTGCACCGCAGATTCTGGAAGTCCTTCGGCGGGATTTAATGGCCGACTGGCTTCAGGCAACAAACGGATAATACAAAATAGAGAGGAAACCAGAAATGACGCAGGAAGAACTTACGCTGGAAAACTTGGGGAGTAGCCTGGATGATTTGGCAAATCTGGATCCACGGGGATATGGCGTGTGTAAAATACTTTATCGGGGCGCTCGGGCATTTCAGGGTGAGGCGCTGACGATGAATGCGGCGAAAAAATTGTGCGCTGCGTTGCGGCAGGATGATGTTGTATATTTAATCAGTGGATTTGTGCTGCGTCCTTATAATAAGGCTGAGACAGATGGTATTATCAGCACGATGCTGTTGGCCCGTTGTCTGATCCAGGGGTTCGGCGTGCGTCCTGTGGTGATTTGCCCGGATGAGTGCATGAATACGGTAGAAGGACTGGCTTCTATATTAGGCTTCCATCTGACCGATTTGCCCGATCTGTTTTCTATTCCATTAACAATGGCAGCCGTATCTTTTCCGAAGGACACAGCAGCCGCTGAGGATTTTTCGAATACAGTTATTGATACTACCGGTATGCCAAGGGCGGTCGTTTCTATAGAAGCGCCTGGGGCCAATGCCCAAGGCGTGTACCATAATGCTATCGGTAAATCGGTAACTAATTTGGAGGCAAAAACAGACATACTGTGGGAGAAGCTGTGCAATGCAGGCGTGTTGAATATCGCGATTGGAGACTTGGGCAATGAAATTGGTATGGGCGCTATTGCAGAGCATATTGAAAAATATATTCCTTATGCTGGAACAGGCGCGTGCTCATGTGGATGTAGCGATGGAATCTTAGCAAAGACAAAAACAGACAACTTAATCACAGCTACTGTTTCAGATTGGGGCTGTTATGGCATGATAGCTGCCATTGCATATTTAAAGAACAATCTTGAACTGTTTCATGACGGTGCGATGCAGGAGCGTGCTATGCGTAAAGCCGCAGAATGCGGCGTGATCGATATGTATGGATGGGCTGTTCCGGCTATTGATGGAATCGGGATTGAAATGACCTGCGCGATTGTAGAAGCAATGCGAGGTTGTATAGAGTATACGCTGCGGCTGCGTGAAACCTGTAGCACTTGGTTTGAAAAAACCATTGAAAAGGGATTCTTTGCATAAGGAAAAGGGAGGCTTTTGTATGGGATATAAACTGCTTACCTGCGGTGAGTGCGCTGTTACAGTGGAGTTTTCCAGGGAGATGGATCCGCACGCCGGAAAAGCGGCGGTAGGGCTTGCGGGGGAGCTCAGACGGCGGGAAACGACAGGAATTTATGAGATTATCCCTACATATCGTTCTGTGACAATATGCTTTGATCCCCTTACCATTTCTTACAAAGCAGTAAAGCGATTGATATCCAACTGTATGCGCTGCAGGCACACAGAAGCGAGGGAAAAAAACGTTCGGCGTTTTTTTCTCCCTGTTTGCTATGGCGGATCATATGGGATGGATTTGAATGATATTGCACAGCGAACCGGTTTGGATCCTCGCGAGGTGGTTCGGCGGCATATCAGCCGCGAGTATCCGATTAATATGATCGGCTTTTTGCCTGGATTTCCCTATTTGACCGGGATGGATTCCACGATTGCAGTCCCAAGATTAGAAAATCCAAGAGAAAAAATTCCTGCTGGATCTGTGGGAATCGGCGGGGAACAGACTGGAGTGTATCCGATTGATTCCCCTGGCGGCTGGCGCCTTATCGGCAGAACCCCTGTACGTCTATATGATCCTGACCGAACTCCCCCGGTATTGTATAATGCCGGTGATTGGATTCGTTTTTATCCTGTAAGCGAACAGGAATACTTTAGAATAGAAGCAGCAGTGGCTGCGGGTACATATACAGTGGAGACGGAGGAAGTGTAATGTGTATACGGATAGAAGTACCCGGCCCGCTGACTACAGTGCAGGATCTGGGCAGAGTCGGACATATGCACAGCGGATTCCAGCAGTCTGGCGCTATGGACTGGTATGCTGCATCCCTTGCAAATATTTTGTGCGGCAATGATGTAAACAGTGCGGTATTGGAGATGACCCTGGGTGGAATTACCTGCCGCTTCTTGGAACCGGTGGTCTTTGCCTTATGCGGTGCGGATATGTCTGCTGTATTAGATGGAGCAGCCGTTCCCATGCAGCAGGCAGTGCTGGCGCCTGCCGGAAGTCTTTTGAAAATGGGAATAGCACAGACTGGATGCCGTACATATATGGCGGTGTCGGGCGGGCTGGACGTACCCCTTATTATGGGGAGTCGTTCTACGAACCTGCGTTGCAGGCTCGGCGGCTTTGCAGGCCGAAGCCTGCAAGCGGGCGATGTACTGTCGGTATTGCCTAGCGTGTCTTTGGTAAGCGGCTCTTGTGTCCCTTGTGAAAAGCCTGCCCATGGCGAGGCTTTGATTCGTGCTGTTCCTGGTCCGCAAAACGACTATTTTACGAAAAATGGTATACAAACATTTTTTACTGAAGCTTATACTGTAACGCCTGCATCGGATCGGATGGGAATGAAGCTGTCCGGCCCTGCACCGCAGGCGGTGTCTGGCACGGACATTATCTCGGATGGCATTGCTTTGGGCAGCGTGCAGATACCTGCCGGCGGTCAGCCGATTATTTTGCTTTCCGACCGCCAGACAGTCGGGGGATATGCTAAGATTGCTACGGTGATAAAAGCCGATCTGCCAAGATTGGCCCAACTCCGGCCAGGAGATACGATCCGATTTGTAAAAACTGGCAGAAAAGAGGCGCTGTCCGCTTTGAATAAAATGCGGGAGCGTTTGACAGACATCCAAGCACAGATACAAATGCAAAGAAAGGTATAGCCGAAATATGAATGATATACACGCCACACCAGCACAGGTACGGGAAAAGATTCGTCAGGGGATTATTACTGGTCAGACCGCAGGTATGTGTAACGGATATGCACAGGCAAATTTGTGTGTGCTTCCTCGGGAATATGCTTATGACTTTTTGCTGTTTGCCCAGCGGAATCCTGCTCCATGTCCTATTTTGGAGGTCAGTGATCCTGGAGAACGGCTGCTGTATACGATTGCAAAGAATGCGGACATTGCAACGGATTTTCCCAAATATCGAATTTACATAGACGGTGTACTGAAAGAGGAAACGACCGACGCGTCTTCCTTTTGGAGAGAAGACCTTGTTTCCTTTTTAATCGGTTGTTCCTTCTCTTTTGAAGGAGAGCTGTTGGCTGCCGGAATTCCCGTGCGACATATTGAAGAGGGAAGGAATGTGCCTATGTTTCTTACAAATATTCCTTGCCGGCCGGCGGGTATCTTCCATGGCAATATGGTTGTGTCGATGCGTCCTATGCCGGCAGACCAGGTTGTGCGCGCAGTAAATGCTACAGCCGCTATGCCGAAGGTACACGGCGCTCCTGTGCATATTGGGGATCCTGCAGGAATCGGTATTGCTGATATTCACCGACCAGATTTTGGTGACGCAGTAACCGTATATCCTGGCGAGGTACCGGTGTTCTGGCCCTGTGGTGTAACACCGCAAGCCGCTGTGATGGAGGCAAAACCATCCTTTGCGATTACCCATGCGCCGGGACATATGCTGATCACAGATATTCCCAATGCGGCGTTGAAATATTGAATCGAGGTGTCTGATGAGAAAAAAAGTAGATTTAAACTGTGACTTGGGCGAGGGCTTTGGCACGTATCACATGCATATGGATGGCGACATTATCCGCTGTATCACATCCGCTAATATCGCGTGCGGATATCACGCTTCCGATCCGCTTATCATGGATCAAACCGTACAGATGGCCCTCCGCGCCGGTGTAGGTCTTGGCGCGCATCCTGGATATCCCGATCTGATGGGATTTGGCCGCCGCAATCTGCAAGCGTCTCCTGCCGAGGTACAGGCATATGTAACCTATCAGTTGGGAGCGCTTCATGCCTTTGCCTTGTCACATGGCGGGCGCTTATCCCATGTAAAGCCTCATGGAGCTATGTACAATATGGCGGCAAAGGAGCCATCCCTTGCTAAAGCTATTTGCGCCGCAGTATACCAATTTGACAAAAGCCTTATTTTACTTGGCCTTTCTGGTAGTTGTATGCTGGAAGAGGCAGAGAAAATGGGGCTCCCTGTCGCTAGAGAAGTATTTGCAGATCGAGCATATGAGTCGGACGGCACGCTGGTCGCCCGTACAAAATCTGGCGCCATGATTGAAGATGAAGATTTAGCAGTGGAGCGGGTGGTACGCATGGTGCAGGATGGATGGGTGCAGGCTATCGACGGAACAGACATAGCGATTTGCGCAGATTCCATATGTGTTCATGGTGACGGCCCCAAAGCCCTGCTATTTACGCAGAAAATCCGAATGGCCTTGGAAAACGCAGGTATACAAATAGCGCCTCTTGCAGAAGTGGTAGGGTAAAACATTCAATTTTGGAGTGACGCAATGGGATATCAACGAATTTGTGCAAAAATTGACTTGAACGCGGTGGAAAAAAATGTTGCAGGAGTGCGCGCACGTATTCCCGGCAGCACAAAAATTATGGCGGTGATTAAAGCCGATGCTTATGGCCATGGCGCAGTTTTTCTTTCCGAATTTTTAAAAAATCAAGTAGACTGGTTTGGTGTTGCCACGGCAGACGAGGCGTTGGAACTCCGAAATCATGGATGTGAAAAACCGATTCTTATTTTGGGATATGTCCATCCGGAAGAATATCCGATGCTTGTGGGAAAAAATATAACTACAACGATTTTTCGGTATGCAGATGCAAAATCATTGTCAGATGTGGCGCTGCTGCAAGAAAAGAAAGCGGAAGTGCATATCAAAATCGATACGGGTATGGGGCGGATCGGCTATCCGGTCAGTCGGGAGACCGCAGAGGAAATTCAGAAAATTTCCCATCTTCCAGGACTTTGCATTACCGGTATATTTAGTCATTTCTATGGAGCTGATGCGAAGGATAAAACAGCGGTGCTCGCCCAGCGTGACCGTTTTGACCGTATGATTAATATGCTGGATAAAATAGGCGTGGATATCCCTCTGAAGCATTTAAACAATAGCGCCGGTACTATGGAACTGGATAAACACTACGATATGGTGCGTATGGGCATCATGCTGTACGGCATCTATCCGTCCGATGAAATGGATCTATCCTATCCTTTATATCCTGCAATGGAACTTATTTCCCATATTTCCCATGTGAAAACGATCCAAGCGGGAGAGGGTGTCAGTTATGGACACATCTATGTAGCCAGTCATACTGAACGGCTAGCGACCATTCCTGTTGGGTACGCAGACGGGTATCCTAGAAGCCTATCCAATAAAGGCTATGTCTTGATACGCGGCAAACGCTGTCCAATTCGTGGCAGGGTTTGTATGGACCAGATGATGGTGGATGTCTCGGACATAGAGAATGTGCAGGTAGGCGAGTCGGTGGTTTTGATGGGCTGCGATGGAGAAGAGCAGCTTACTGCAGCACAAGTGGGAGATACTGCCGGGTCCTTCAGTTATGAGTTTGTCAGCGGTATCGGAATGCGGGTTCCACGAGTGTATTATTATAATGGTAAAGAAGTAAAATTGATAAATCGACTGCAAAATTAAGATAAATTTGCATTATCATAAAAATTGTACCAATTCATACAAATATAATTGTACTTTTTCTGTAAATTTTACTTGACATTACCCGTCAAACAGTATATAATGAACCCATAGAATATGATATGGAGGTGCAAATACGCACATGAAAAAGCTGTTTTCTATTGTTTTAATGGCAGCTCTGCTTGTTGCTTGCATCACACCGGCGCTCTATTCCTCCGCAGCGGACGTTGCTCCGTCCTTTGTGGTTGCAGAGAACACCGATTTTGATGAAAACGCAGGCACGGTCGACGTAACTTTTGGTATTGCAAACAACCCAGGCATTTCCGAATTAAAGGTGCTGGTGTACTACCTTGAATCTGAATTGTCTATTGCTAAGTTTTCGAATGGAACTGTTTTTGATGCTGCTGATAACGTGCAGGGAGCAACGCTAAAGTCTGATAACAGAAATATGAAACCATATTTCTCGGCAGAGGAGTTTGGTGATGTTGTCTATAATGTAACCGAGTTTGATGTATATGCTCCGACTATGGACGCAGACGAAACTGAAAATGGAACATTTCTTAACTTAACTTTCAATTTTGCTGGCGCACATCCTGCAGGTGCAGAATTTACATATGGTATTAAAGTAATGTCTGCAACTAATGCTGAAGGTGACCCTATTGACTTTGCTGGTAAGCAGGAAGGCAAAGTTACTGCTACTCCTGATCCCTACAAAGATGTTTACGACAACTTTACTGTGTTCACTACAGACGGAACTGTGGATGTGGATGCAAAGGAAGTAACTGTAGACCTTCGTCTTGTAAATAACCCTGGTATCAATGCGCTTCGTATTTTCATTGCTTACGATGAAGCATTGCAGCTGACCACTCTCCAGCCTGTTGACGGTATCTTTACCGGAAGCGAGTTCGAGGTAAGTGAAGATAAGCATGCAGATCCTTCTGCAAGCGCATCCGCAAAGAATGCTTTCGCGCATAAGAATATTTCCCTTGATGGAAAAGCTTGCGCTATTATTCTGGCAACAGCAGACAAAGAAGAAAACAGAACTGCCGGCGGCGTTTTGGCTCGTCTTACCTTTGCATTGCCCGAAGATATGAAGCAGGGCGATAGTTTCCCCATTGACTTCTGCTGGACTGGTACAGATATAGTACAGCTTGATATGGACAACATGGATGAGTATGGCAAGCCTGTACTGAAATTCTTGGAACCTGACAATCCTACCTGCGCTGTTGGAACCAAGGTTTGTGAGCATCCGAATGTAGTTCTCACAGAAACAACAGCTCCTTCTTGTACAGCAACAGGCGTAAAGAGCGGTGAGTGTCCGGATTGCGGTCAAACTGTTGAAGAAGTTATTCCTATGCTTCCGCATACACCTTCTGCTGATACCAAAGTAACACCTCCTACTTGTACTGAAGCGGGTAAGATTACAACTGTATGTGAAGTTTGTGGCAACGATATTGAAACAGTAGATGATCCTGATAACGCTGCACTGGGTCATGATGAAGTAAATGTAAGAGAAAATATTACTAAACCCGCAACTTGTGCAGAAGCAGGTCTTAAAGATATTATTTGCGGTAGATGTGATGTAGTTCTGCAAAAAGATGTAGAAATTACTAAATTGCCTCATACAGAAGCAACTAGAGTTGTAGATCCTACTTGTACAGAAGGTGGTAAGATTGTTACCTACTGCTCTGTTTGTAACGAAATCATTAATGAAGAGGTAGATCCTGATCATGCGGACGCTTTGGGTCATACTGCAGGCGCACCTGTAGTGACCAAGCCTGCAACCTGCAAAGAAGAAGGTTCTCAGGATATCTACTGCACAGTATGCGAAGAAAAAATTGCAACAGAAACTATTGAGATGCTGGAGCATGATGTAGTTACAGTAGTAGTGGATCCTACTTGTGTTGATGCAGGTAAAATTGTTACGAAATGTTCTCTTTGTGGTGATATATTCAGTGAAGAAGAGGATGTAGATCATCCCGCAACCGGTGTGCACACTCCTGGTGAACCTGAGATTGTTGAGCCGACAGCTACAGAAGAAGGCACTAAGACAATTAAGTGCTCCGTTTGTGGCGAAGTGCTCTCCACTGAAAAGATCCCCGCAAAAGGCGTTGATTCTAGTGATGCAGGCACAACAAAAGCTCCTGACAAGAATACAGGCAAAAATCCTGTGACTGGCGATAACATGGTATATGTAATCGTTATTGCTGCTGTTGCAGTTATTGGTTGCAGTGCTGTAGTTGTTATTAGAAAGAAGAAAGCTTCTGAAAGATAAGCTGTTTTAGCACATATTGTGTAAATATAAAAAGCCTTGGGAAATATTCCAGGGCTTTTTATTTAGGAAAAAATTATACTATTATATGCAAGGCTTCTTGTAAAATTTCAGTTCACGTGGTACAATACATAGTATAAAGTAAAAGGAGGATAACATGAACAAGAGAATAAGTGTAGTACTCCTTCTTTTATTATCGAGCTTTCTATTTTCTAGCTGCGGTGTTAGGGACTTTCTCTCTACACTTGGTTTTGATACGCACGATTACGAGGGCGAAGAACTATTAGAGACATACGATGGGGATACCGAAAAAGCAGATGAATTAACAGAAATGTTAGAAATTTTGACGATTCATTCCCCTCTACTCATGCCATTTGAGGGAGCTAAAGAGGCTATGATCTCCTGTCGTGATTCTGTTCTGAATTATATGCTAAATAAAAGCTATTCAAAATATACTGGAAACATTACGCTTTTAGATCAGGTGAAAGAAGCATACCCACATATGCAGGTTTCAGCAATTATTCCTGCTGAGGATTTTGAAAATACAGTCTATACTTATTTCGGAGGCAGACAAAAAATCAAAAATGTAACCAGCACGCTTTTTATGTATTTGGAAAAAGTCAATGCATATATTACTGTTGCCCAGCCGCAGGAGAGTAATGTACAATTTGAAATTCAAAAAATAGAAGAAACAGAAAATACCTACCGTGTCTATTTTCGGTGTATATTGTATGAAGAAGTATCTCCTTTGTACAAAACACTGATTATCAAACGTGACGATGGCAATTCTTATTTCCGTTATCTGCGAGAGTATGATGCGTAAAAAAACCACCAGCTATGCTGGTGGTTTTAGTTTTATCTAAAAATATGATGCGCACGTTTTTCCACGGCAAACAACAGAATGAATCCAAGGCCAACGCCAGCAATTAATTCTCCAATTCCAATTGTTAGTGTTAAAAACCAGATTGCCGAAGTATCGCCATATACGAAACGAAGCACCCACGGCACGATAAGTATGTTAGCCAGTAAATTAGGGAAGGGGAGAGACAATTTAAGAAAAAAGGCTTTCTTGCTCTTTCCAGTACTTTTTTTGATACATTTGCCGATCCAGTAGGCACCCAATGCACCCAAAAGCGTTGCCACAGATCCGAAAAGGATGTCCCAAGGCGCACACCCAGTTACCAAATTGGCTATAGCGCATCCAACGAATAGCCCTGGTATCGCTGCTGGTGTAAAGAGAGGAAGTACACATAAAGCTTCTGAAATCCGTACTTGGATCACACCAGATGCAAGCCCTGCCATAGCCGATACTAAGGTGAGAGCCACATAGACAGCCGCGATAAGACCTGCTTGCACAATAAAGAATAGCGTCTTTTTGTTTTTCATATTTAGTTTTCTCCGTAGTTTTGTTTTTTGTGAGGATTTTGCGAACTCACAGGATATAGTATAACACAAATATTGACACTTGTAAAGCTATTTCATAGCTTCTATAAATTGAATACCGCCAAAGTCAGATAACGGTCCGTCCCAGAGCTCAACAATAGGGATTTTTTTCTTGCGGCAAAATTCTAGCAAAGCATGCCCTGTGCTGCAGCGCTTAGCCTGACCATATATATAAACGGTGTCTTTCCAGACCCCACCGCAGCCGCCGATAAAGCCTGTATTATACCCCGAAAGCCGTATGTCCCCGCCCGGAACTTTATATATGGGGATCCCGATTCGTTCACCTGCACGACAAATTGATGGATCTGCCGTCACTAGCGTTCCGCCTATATATAAAGTAGAACATCCTGCATACCCTTGCTTTGTATCTGCTGCCAAATAGGGCAGCAATTCTGGCACAAGGGAAGAGCGGCGGGCGATTACTTGCTGTCTATCAGGTAAAACCAGCGCATTTACCCCCACATCTAAAGGATATAGTGCTGCACGCGGTGCAGCTGTACAAATTAAATTCAGCTTGCACAGTTCAAGAATTCTATCAATTACTTGATGTGCCAAGCAATAATATTCCCGATGGCAAAATAATTTGCCATCTAGAATGACAATTAACATATCTGGATGATGTGCAACTGGTGGGGCTAGCTGGGGATCGGCTGGTAGTCTCAATATTTCAAAATTTTTAGAAAGTTTTTTCGCTGCAGCTGCGGGACAATTTTCACTAATAATTGCGAGAACGGACATAATGTACACCTCTTTTCAAAACAAAAACTCCCGCCAGAAGGCGGGAGCAATGTGTCAACGATTATGCACGTTCAACCTTGCCGGAACGCAAGCAGCGAGAGCAAACATGAACGGTTTTGTGTGTTCCCTGAACAACAGCACGCACTTTTCTAATGTTGGGTTTCCACATTCTGTTTGTTTTGCGGTTGGAATGAGAAACATTGTGACCAAACACAACGCCTTTGCCGCAGATTTCACATTTAGCCATTTTCTACCTCCGTTTATATGGATCCATATAATCAAAATTCAACAGATAATATTTTATCATATATATTTGAGAATTGCAATACCTTTTGCAATTTTTTTACAGATTTTCATTGAATAATAAATTCAATTTTTATAAATTTTTTTACAAATCTGTGCAAAGGAAAGTCCATATTTGTCAGCGATGTCTTTGGCATAACTTTTTCCATCCGGCTTTTTTCGAATTACACGAAAAGTCCTTCGGCCATCTTCAGCCACTTCTGCAACCATATTGTCGATGGGAACACCGCCTTTGGGAATACAAGTCTGATTTATTTGTTCTACGGCGGCCGCAAGATCGTGCAGATGTGTTGAAAAAATCAGTCTGCATCCAACCATGCTGAACCCGGAAAGTACTTCGGATGCAATATATGCGCCTTCATAAGAACCTGTAGAGGATAGTGACTCGTCCAATAATACCAGACTGTGCGCAGTAACCTTGTCAAAGATTGCATCCAGACGGGCGCATTCTTCTCCAAGTCGGCCTTTTTCTACAGTATCTTCGCTTCCGGTAGGAAAATGCGTAAAAATACAGTCACAGGGACTGATAACGACCTTTTCTGCACAAACAGGAAGACCAAGCTGAGCCATAGCAAAAGCATGCCCTACAGAACAGGTTAGCACACTTTTACCGCCTCGGTTGGGGCCGGTGATTACATATATCATAGCGCTGCTGTCAAAGGTGATATCGTTGGAGATTAAAGGAGAATCTGTTTTTGCAGAAATAACCGGGTTACAAAGTCCCTTTGCCTGAAATATATTTTCCGACATGTTTCGAATTTCCGGTACACATAAAGGACAACCGCGTTCCTGCAGCTGTCGAATCAGAGCTGCCCCTTTTGTGACAAACTCAATCTCTGGTATCATATGCAGGAGAAAATCCGTATTGTCCAGAACATAATATTGGACCGCACTCTTCCAAGAACGAATAGAAGTTTTAAATACATCGGCAATGGCGTTGTTAAAAGCGTTCATCATTGCCATTTGCTGATTTTCATTTTGTCCCTTATAAAAAGGAATCAAACTCGCAATACAGGTCATATCGTCGTTTTTAAAGTCCAAACGCATAACCTTGTCAAAAAATTCTCCACTTTTAAACCGATCACTGTTTACTGATAATACTCCAGCAGATTCTGGAAACAAACGAGCATCTAGATTTACGCCAATGGTAACGCTACGGATATCTCGTACCCGCGATGCCAGACTGTTGAGCTTTTCTGTTAGATCTTTGTAATATTTGCTTTCTGTTAGTAACGAAATTCGTTCTATAAGATTTTGCAGTGCAGGCGAATGGACTCGGTCTTTGAAGGGGAGCAGTTCTTTTTGCAGCATAGACATCAATGAAGTATATATTTCAATTTCAGATATACTATATAAATAACTGTCGCCCACGGCAGTGTTAGAATACATTTTGCGCAGTTCTGTAATATCATATAGAAAGGGAAGCATGCGAACAAGGACATCACACAGTGCTGAATGCGCCGTGAGGTCAGCAAAAGTTTTTTGACGGTACTGGATTACTTGCACATCTGTTGTAAAAAAACTTCCGATATCGCTGGAGGAAAGCTCGATGAGTCTATACAATTCCAGCTGTTCGGCGCTGTCATTTGGCAGGCCATATGAAGATCGATAGGATGCGGACCGCGTCTGTGCATCTGGATACAGCAAGCTGATATCGGACAACATTGTCGTCAAGTCTTTTTCATTTTTGTCCATGTTTATTCCTGCCTTTCTAACTATAATATTAAGATACCACAAATCCATATAAATAGAAATAGATTTCATGGAAAATTAAAATTTACGTCAAATATTTTGTCAAATAAATGTATAAATTTCGTTGCAGAATATTCGCCATTGTGATATAATACAAATATGGGATTTTACATATTATTTCAAAGAAAATTTGAATAGAAAATAAACCTATGGAAAGGAACCGGATATACCGGGAGAAACCATGAAAAAAACACTTGCTTTTCTTGCATTGATACTTGTTTTTTCAATGCTTTGGCTGGCTGGATGTGATGAAGATAAAAAAAGCAAAGATACTACCCAGACTGAAGAAGAAACTACAGAAGAAACGACAGAAGCAGATACCACGGAACTAGAAACGACGGAAGCAGAATCTGTGGAGGAACAGACAACTGAAGAAACAGCCAAGGAAACAGATTCTATGGCGGCGGGGACCCCCGATACTTGGGTCGATACTTCTTGGAGCGACGGAGAACTTTCCGGTGGAGGAGAGCTGTATAATGGTGGGGATCCTTCGGGCGGTAATGAGAATACACCAGGAAATGGATTTACTGGAAATGGGAGCAGCGGCGAAAATATTGGACCGGTTGAAACGCCTACAGGTAAAGTTTTAATTCATACATATTCTGACAGGCCGGTAGCTAGGGATGAGGATAATTCTACCACGGTGCCTTATTTGCCAATGATTAGCAGCACAGTTTTGCCTTCTATGAATGAAATGTATAATGTGCCAAGATTGCTAATGAAGGATATAAAGCCCGGGATGGTTTGTGAGAATGTAATTATTGGTTATGACGATTATATGTTTTATGAAGATACATTAAATGATTTTATTGGATCAGGATTTTTAACAGATACTGTGTATAACCGTGCAGTTAAGACTTTGATAGAACGCAACAATTGGGCTGAGTCTCACGGAAAGAAATTTTATTTTGTGATTGCTCCTAATAAAAATACCGTATACCCAGACTACATGCCGGAAGGGTATACTATGGCGTCTTATAGAAGATACGATCAGTTTGTAGAAATGCTGCAAAGCGCAGGAATTACAGCGGTGGATCTGCGCGGGACTATGGCTGCAGCAGTGCGGGAGGTGCCAGAACGGAATTTGTATTATAAATATGATACCCATTGGAACAACCACGCTGGTTACTTTGCTTATCGAGCCGCAATGGATATGATACGTGCAGATTTCCCCAATGTAGTGATTCATGATAAGAGCGAATATCAAATCAATTATTGCGAAACCTATATGAAGGACATGGCGTACTATTTGGGATATTACAGTCGTCTAAAAGATTACGGCCCGGTTTATACACTGAAAAGCGGCAGAACTGCACAGCTAGCAAATTATACGCCTAAAAGCGCATGGGGACAGTTTGCTTTTGCTTATGAGGGGCCGGATGGATATAGCGATAGGCTGTACTATTTCCAGTATTTGAATAATTACAATCAAAGTGCGCCGAATGCATATATTATGCGTGACTCTTATAGTATCGCAATGGTACCTTTTTTGAAAGATAGCTTTTACAAAAGCACCTATAACTGGACCTTTAGCTTTAGTGAAAGTGAGATTTTAAAGGCGGATGCCGATGTTATTATGGTAATTGTGGCTGAACGGAATTTGCGCAGCTATGTCAATGGTGAGGCCGTAGCAAACTAATGATTCATGTCAAAGGCATATTTGTCTGGGCATAAAGACCAATGAAAAGAGGAAATAATATGAAAAAAATCAACTTGTTTCTTGTGCTGTCTCTGCTTGTTTGCTGCTTTGCAGGACTTGTAGGATGTGAAAAAACAGATGTGCCTAACACACCGGAGAAAAACATTAAGGTCACAGGTGAACTGTCCGATATCGTTTCGGCAGTGGATGAGAAAATTTCTTTTGAAAAAAATGTCAGTGAAGTGATTTACAAAGCAGAAGACGATAGCGAAATGATGATGCTTCTGTATGGTGTAGTGGATATACCTGCGGCAGATCATTTAATAGATTATGTAATAACAAGTCCCGCAAATACCCATCACACCTTTGCTGTGTTTGTTTTTGATGATGAAATGACTGAAGACGATTTTACGCAGGTACGCGAAACGGTTAACGAAACTTATATGCAAACCCGTGCGTCCTCCTTACAAATGTATTTTCCGGAAGAATATGCGACCATGACCTGGGCTATAGACAATCCGGATCTGGTGTGGAGACAGTACGACAATGCGCTGGTACTGATTATCAATGGAGACGAAGAACCAACCGGAGCTTTTGAAGCTTTTGAAGCTGCTGCACTGAAGTAAATAAAGGCTGCATATATTATGCAGCCTTTATTTATATTTCACCGCACAGACGGGCAGTGAGAAATTTATAAAATTTTTCTTTATCCTTCCAAGAAACGGCACAGTCCATCATTTTACCACGCATAGGATCAATGAGTGAGAGCCCTTTGTCACTTACATATACAGGGAGTTTTTGATAGTTCAGCAGGTCTTTTGAAATAAGTGCATATACACCTACCGTATCAAAGAGTCCAGATGTAGGTCCATGATAATTATAGTTCATATTTTTGAACCAGATATCTGTGTTTTCCACAAGTGCGGCCATCAAAGGATCGTTTGCAGCTGTCTCACGGATATGATCAAAATACTCCGTTTCTAAAATCGTGAACCCGGAAACATCCAGGGGAATCAGTTCTACTTCCCAGTCATTTTGTTCCACACCAATCCGATATGCGTCAATACTGACGTTAATGTTGCTTTCTGTTCCCAGAGGGGGATACCAACCTTTCACAGCTCCGTTGTACAGGTTAGCGCCAAGAAATACAAGACGGCTTTTTTCCACGATGCGGGGTTCTTTTTGTATTGCCGCAGCCAGATTTGTGCAGGGACCGATAGCCAGCACTGTAATTTTTTCGTCAGAGTGCATGATAAGATCTACCATGGCTGCAACACCGTCTTCATGAAGATTGGGATAGGAGGACAGCTCGTAATCTTCTACCCAATCTAGAATGTTGCTGCATCCTTCCAGACTGCCGGTTCCGTGTACACCCACACCAACCGGAACATCCTCTCTGCCGGCAATCTGCAGCATTTTTGCTGCCAGCTTTGCCTGATATGTAGTGTCGAAGGCTGCGGAGACAACCATACGCAAATCAATTTCCGGACTGCGCAGGATCATAGCAAGCGCCCAGGTATCATCGATATCACAGCCGATATCTGTGTCTAATATAAGGGGAACAGGTTTCTTCATAATAGGATCCTTTCCATTGCAAATAATACAATACGCTTATTCTATCATATTTTATCCAAATTGTATATGGATTTTTTTCATTTTTCCGTATACGCATAAATTTCTTAAAAAAATATAAAAAATCCGTTGACAAGATTGTTTTTGGATGCTATAATACTAAAAAAGCGTGGAAGGGGACCCCCGTTCCAATGCGCAAGATGCAGAGAGACGCTGGTTGGTGAAAAGCGTTGCTTGTGTGGAACTACTCGCCCCTGAGCTGTCGGCTGAAATTTTTTTAGTAGGCCAGACCGGAACCCTCCGTTATCTTAGGGAAGGGCATGTAGTGCCTAATGAGTGGACGCATGATTTGCGTCAATAAGAGTGGTACCGCGGAAGCTATGCTTTCGTCTCTTGCTTTAGTGCAGAGACGAAAGCTTTTTTATTTGCATTTTTCCAGGTAATCGTCTCTGATCAATACTTTGAAAAAATTATTGAGGAGAAAGGTAGAATGATTTTATGAAACTCGCATTTTCTACATTAGGTTGTCCGAATTTTAGCTGGCCTGATATTTACGCTATGGCGAAAGATGTCGGCTTTAGCGGCATTGAACTCAGAGGTCTTGGCGATGAAATTTTTTCTGTTCACGCGGAGCCCTTTAGTGAAGAAAATATTGAGAAGACCAAAGAAAAACTGAAAAAATTACATTTGGAAATTCCGTGTCTTTCTTCCGGCTGCGCTCTGCGCTTTGCAGAACATTTGGAAGAAAACGTGCAAGAGATTGGTGAATATATTCGTCTGGCGAAACAGCTTGGAACTCCCTATATCCGTATTTTAGGAGACCGCACTGCAGAAGTTACAACAGATTTTGATGATACTGTAGTGGTAGAAGCTTTGCGGAGGCTGGCGCCGCAGGCGGAAGCTGCGGGGGTCATGCTGCTTGTGGAGACAAACGGTGTATATACAGATACACAGCGTTTATGCTCCGTGCTCAACGCGGTAGAAAGTGATGCGGTGGGAGCTCTTTGGGATATGCATCATCCTTATCGATTTGGCGGAGAAAAGCCACAGCAGACGATTCAAAATCTTGGCGCGTATATTAAATATACCCATATCAAAGATTCTGTTATGAACGGCGAAATAGTAGAGTATCGAATGATGGGAGAAGGGAATCTTCCTATTTCTGACTTTCTGGCGGCGCTCCGTTCTATCAATTATGAGGGGTACATTTCTCTGGAGTGGCTCAAACGCTATATGCCCGATTTGGAGTCCTCCGGAATCGTATTCCCGCATTTTGTAAACTACATGCAGCAGTACATCGGTTCTTCCGACATGGCGGGCAGATTGCAGACCAGTGCTAGAGGCGATGGAAAATATGTATGGCCCAAAGAAAGACTGATTGATCTGACTTTTCCCCAGGTGCTGGATCGTATGTGTGACGAGTTCCCGAATCAGTATGCATTCCGATATACCACCTGCGATTATACCAGAACATACAGCCAGTTCCGAGAAGACGTGGATAATTTTGCCCGGTCCCTTATTGGTATGGGTGTCAAACAGGGAGATCATGTAGCAATTTGGGCGACAAACGTACCTGCGTGGTATATTACCTTTTGGGCGACAGTGAAAATCGGCGCTGTGCTTGTAACAGTTAATACCGCGTATAAGATCCATGAACTGGAATATTTGCTTCGTCAATCAGATACACATACTCTTGTTATGGTGGACAGCTATAAAGACTCCGATTATGTGAAAATCATCAACGAATTGTGTCCGGAACTGCAGACCGCAAAGAAGGGAGCCCCCCTGCGGATTAAGAAATTGCCATTCTTACGCAATATTATTACCTGTGAGTCTGACCAGAAGGGATGTTGGAATTGGGAAGAGGCTTTAGCGGCAGGAGAGAGTGTGCCTGTCAGCGAAGTATATCGTCGTGCGTCTATGATCAGCAAGCATGATGTATGTAATATGCAGTATACCTCCGGTACAACCGGGTTTCCCAAGGGCGTCATGCTTACCCATTATAATGTGGTAAATAACGGCAAAGCAATTGGAGACTGTATGGATTTATCTACAGCAGACCGGATGATGATTCAGGTGCCAATGTTCCACTGTTTCGGTATGGTGTTGGCTATGACCGCATCTATGACGCATGGTGTCACTATGAGTCCGATTCCTGCATTTTCTCCCAGCAAGGGACTGGCCTGTATTACAAAGGAGAAAATCACTTGTTTTCATGGTGTGCCTACTATGTTTATCGCTATGCTTGGGCATGCTGACTTTGAAAAAACGGATTTCAGTCACATGCGTACCGGCATTATGGCCGGCAGCCCTTGTCCCATTAAGGTAATGGAGCAGGTAATCGAAAAAATGCATATGAGCGAGATCTGTATCACATATGGGCAGACCGAGGCGTCTCCGGCAACAACGATGTCTAAAATTACAGATTCTATTGAAACCAGAGTAAACACGGTGGGAAGTCCTATCTTTGGCGTAGAATGCAAAATTGTAGATCCGGAAACGGGTGAAGAGCTTCCCGACAATGTGGACGGTGAATTTGTGGCCAGAGGCTATAATATCATGAAAGGATATTATAAAATGCCTGAAGCTACTGCTGCTGCAATTGATGCAGACGGCTGGCTCCATTCCGGGGATATGCTGCGTCGTCTGCCGGATGGGAACTACAAAGTAACCGGCCGCTTAAAGGATATGATTATTCGCGGCGGAGAAAATATTTATCCAAAAGAAATTGAAGATTTTATTTATACCCACCCGAAGGTAAACGATGTGCAGGTGATTGGTGTTCCCGACAAGGATTACGGAGAAGAGATCATGGCCTGCGTCATTCTGAAGGAGGGTGAGACATCTACAGAAGAAGAGATCAAGGCATATGTACGGGATCATATGGCAAAGCACAAAACGCCCCGATATGTGGCTTTTGTAGATGCGTTCCCCATGAATGCGGCGGGTAAAATCCTTAAGTATAAAATGCGCGAGGATGCGGTGAAGCTGCTGAATCTTACAGATGCTAGCAAGATTGTAACGGCATAAAAATAAAAAAAGGCCTGTCAAAATTTATGACAGGCCTTTTTTAGTATGATTATTTTTTTACATTTTTGAATCCGCAATATATAAGAAATGTGCCGGTGAAAACACCGCACGCAATAACAAATAATCCAAAGCCTCCAAATACGGTCCCGCAGTTATTATAAAAAATTTCGGCTACCGTGTTACCGGAAACAGAAGCAAGGCGAGACATATTTTCGGCCCCATTCAGCATTTGAATGCCGCCAAACAAGCAAAGCAGAAAAGTAAGCCCGGCAGCAATGAAGCAAATAATAGATACCGGACCTCTTTTGGACCTTTTAGGAACAGGCTGACTTTCTGCTTGAGGACAAGCGAGATTATTGTTGCACTCCCTGCAAAAGGTCTGACCATCTGAAATTTCTTTGCCGCATAATCCGCAAAATGCCATTTTAACCTCCAAATAAATTTAAATATTTGTCAAATTGTATCATAAATGCTTGAATAAATCAACCTTGTATATACATATTTGTGCATAATTGCATAATATTGTTGACAATTGTTTCACAGTTATGATATACTAAATACGCGTATGACTTGTTTTCCAAAAACAAGTCATTTTCAATGGATTCATCGTTTTTATGCATATATTAAAAAAGGATAGGTATGCTTATGGTAGATTCATTTATTATATTGACAGATTCCGGAAGCGATATTACCCAAGAAATGGCTGAAAGCATGCAGGTGCAGGTGATGCCGCTCATGTATACCTTAGACGAGGAAGATCCAATGCCTGGGGATGAGGTAGATATTAAGAACTTTTATCGCCAGCTGCGTGAGGGGAAAAGTGCCAAAACCTCTGCTGCCAATTATGAAGATTTGACAAGAACGCTGGAGACGATTGTCTGTGGCGGACATGATGTATTATATATTGCATTTTCATCGGGGCTTAGCAGTACTGCTAGCACAGCGATGCTGGTTGCAGGAGAACTCTGCGAGAAATATCCGGAGCGAAAAATTTTTGTGGTAGATTCGCTGGCGGCTTCCCTTGGACATGGACTGCTTGTATATTTAGCTTCCCGCTGTCGCGCAGATGGAAAATCTATCGAGCAGGTACGAGACTTTGTGGAGGAAAACAGACTTCGCCTTTGCCACTGGTTTACAGTGGATGATCTGCATCATTTGAAGCGGGGCGGTCGCGTATCCGCAGCTACAGCGGCTATCGGCACCATGCTGTCTATCAAACCGGTGCTGCATGTAGATGATGCGGGACACCTGATCAATGTATCTAAAGCGAGAGGACGCAAGGCATCGCTTGTATCGTTAGTGGAGCAGATGGAGAAAACAGCCGTTGATCCGGCGGGACAAACTGTATTTATCAGTCACGGAGACGCGCTGGAGGACGCCCAGCAGGTTGCGCAGATGGTACGTGAAAAGATGGGTGTGCAGGATATACAAATCGGGTATATTGGCCCGGTAATCGGTGCACATTCCGGGCCCGGCACTGTTGCGTTGTTTTTCCTTGGCACACAGCGTTAAATTTTGTCTTACAAGAGGAAGTCACAAAATGAAGATGAATGGTTCTATGTATCGGGATATGGTGGTTTCTGCCGCTTGTTCTCTGGACAACCAAAAAGATGTAATTAATAATTTGAATGTTTTTCCTGTGCCTGACGGTGATACTGGCATTAATATGAGTCTGACAATGAGCGGCGTGCGTGGAGATTTTGTGTCCTTTGCCGGGACGCTTGGCGAATGTGCACAAAAGGCCGCCAATTTGATGCTGCGGGGAGCCAGAGGCAATTCAGGTGTAATTCTATCCCTGTTTTTTCGCGGTATCGCAAAGGCATGGGCCAATGTAGAAGAGGCAGCGGACTGTAGGGAAATTGTAAAAGGATTTTCCAAAGGTGTTTCAGAAGCCTATAAGGCTGTTATGAATCCAACAGAGGGTACGATTCTCACTGTTATGCGGGTCATGACGGAAACGGCTGTGTCCAAAATAGAAGAAGAGCAGTGGGAAGACAATATACAGGAGTTATTTGGTTTGATGCTGGAGGCAGCAAAGAGTGCGCTGGAAAAAACACCGGAACAGCTTCCTATTTTAAAGCAGGCTGGCGTAGTAGATTCTGGCGGATGTGGGTTTGTTGCCGTTATCGAGGGAATGAAAGCTTGTTTGGATGGTCGTCCGATTACGGCGGCAGCATCGGATCTCCAACCAAATGAGGCGGCAGACTTTCGTGCCTTTCAAACAGAGGATATACGCTATGCCTATTGTACGGAATGTATTGTAGGCAAAAGCCCTCGATATGCAGGTGAAAATACTACGGAGGATTTGCACCGCTTTATTATGAAGCTGGGGGACAGTGTAGTCTATGTGGATGATAGTGAATTGATTAAGCTCCATGTGCACACGAACGATCCTGGAAGGGTACTTACAGAAGCACTGCGGTACGGTGTTCTGGAAACTGTAAAAATAGAAAATATGAAACAGCAGCACTCATCGCTATCCGGATCACAGCCTGCGACTTCATCCTCTCAGATTACAGAACCGGAAAAGAAATATGGTTTTGTAACTGTGTGTATAGGGCAGGGAATGGAAGATTTGTTTCGCGACCTGGCAGCAGATCAGATCGTAAGCGGCGGACAGACGATGAATCCCAGTACAGATGAGATTGTAGATGCTGTGCAAAGGACACCAGCAAAAACGGTATTTGTACTTCCCAACAATAAAAATATTTATATGGTCAGTCAGCAGGCTGCAAAAATTGTGAATGATCGTAAGGTAGTGGTGTTGAATACTACTTCTGTGCCGGAAGGGGTGGCAGCAATGCTGGCTTTTGATTCTGAGGCTGACTGTGAAACCAATACGGCGGCGATGGAGGCTGCTATCAAACATGTTACTACTTTGTCCGTCACTTATGCGGTACGAGATACGGAGATTGGGGAGACACTTATTAAAGAAGGCGAGATACTCGGACTGATAAACGGAAAGATTGCATGTTCTTCCTCTACACAGGAAGGTTGTGTAGGCAGTATGATAGAGTCCGTTCCAGAAGCATCGGTTGTTACGGTGTATTATGGAGAAGGAGTGACTGCTTTGCAGGCGGAAGCTGTGTCGTCATTGTTGCAAAAACGATATCCAGAGGCAGAAGTGATGTCTCTTTATGGCGCACAGCCGGTGTATAGTTACATTATTTCTATTGAATAAAAAAACGGACTATATAGTCCGTTTTTTTATTTGCTTTGGTTACGTGTAAAACACTTTGAAAGATATGTATAACCTTTTTGCAGAAAGGACCTCCAAGCTGGGATATGATAATTTTTGCAAAAGCTGCATTGGGCTTTTTAATTTTTACGGGATACTGCAGTTTTTTTTCGTACAACCACATATTTTAATTCTGCAAAGCAGTTCCTTTCCTTAAATTTTATCGCGAAGTGTTGGCGCTGTATTCCCAAGGCCAAGGTCCCTTTATCCAACTCCAGCAGTCGTTGTCCGTACCGCCGTGAATAGTTAAAGGCCCATATTGGGATTCATATGCTAGATACGCTTCTTCCAGCAGACGGTTGTATTTATTATAGCAAGCAATGGCAGCTTGATCACCAGGATGCGTATCCAAATACAAATTAACTTCTACCAGAGCGAACCCATATACTTGAATATCATGCATCAATGCGTTTCTATCTTTAGGCATCATCAGCGGCACCCCTTTCTCGGACAAGCCGTAGGGTAAAAGGGAAAATCCAGTTCTTTGAATAGAGTTCCCCTTTCAAAGCCAGGTTCCAGATCGTAAAGATTTCTCCATTCCTGCATGGGTACATAGGCCATGGCAAGAGGCATTCCTGCAAGTCTGTCTTCACCATGCACCCTACACTGACCAGATGTGCGGCCCGGACAGGAAGCGCCTAATCCCCTATTGCATCCACATCCGTTTTGCCTGGGCATACCGACTTTGTTGCGTGTGGGGCAGATTGTTGCCTGCGACAAGGTAGAAACTGCCTCACGGCTCTCCTGTTTACCGTATTTCTGCGTCGGCATTTGTCCTACATGGCTGAACAGTTCTTCACCAATGCGGTCGCGCGGGGTTCTGTTTTCAGCATTGTAATTCATAATTATGCACATTCCTTTCTTTGCATTTGTGTCACTCTAATAGCAAGGGACACAAATGAGGTTTGAAAACACTGTATCTGCTCTGTTTTCAAACGTATTGCTTTTTTTGTTCTATGCTTTTTTTGGCAGAGCGGCAGACCGCTCTCGCTATAGTATATGCTGATCTTTATGCACTGTACATGCATGACATTGCCGACGCCTCTTGAAAATGTCACGGTTTTGTGGTAATATAGCAGAAGTGTCAATAGAGATTTCAGAAAGAGAGAAAAGGTGAAAAAAGTAGAAATTTATACAGATGGGTCCTGTAAGCAAAATCCTGGACCTGGGGGCTGGGGAGCAATTTTAGTATACCAGGGCAAGGAGATGGAATTGTCAGGGGGAGAGGCAGATACTACCAATAATCGAATGGAACTGACAGCGGTAATTGAGGCGCTGCGGCGGCTGCGGGAACCCTGCCAGGTTTTGCTGACCACCGATTCTAAATATGTTTCCGATGGGATTTCCAAGGGCTGGGCTGTTTCCTGGAGATCCCGAGGATGGAAGAAAGCTGATAAGAGTCCTGCATTGAACCCAGATCTGTGGGGGACTCTGTTGGAATTGTGTGAAATCCATTCTGTCAAATTTCATTGGGTAAAGGGTCATGCAGGGCATCCATACAACGAGCGATGTGATACATTGGCGCAGGGAGAAGCCCAAAAAATTGCTGATAAAAAGGACAGGGCGTAGGCCCTGTCCTTTTTATCAGTCAATGACTTCAATGCACATATGATCGGTAAGCTTTTCTGTAGGTATGAAAAGCTTTTGTGTCTGCATCAGGGAGTCGAATACCCCTTCTGCAGTCTCTTTGTTAATTGTAAAGGTGCGTGTTCCTCGTTCTTCGTTGCGGTACGACAGGGTGAGCGGGCGTCCTTTGACGCTAATTTCAATTTTTGCCGCTTTGCAGGGCATCACAGCAGGCGTCTGAATGGTAAGTCCATCCAAAGTAGGCGCGATGCCAAATCCATATTTAATCATTTCCTTGACAAGAACGGCACCGCTGCCAGTGTACCAGTCGCCCATGGAACCGCCGTCGATTTCATAATCCGGATTTTCACAGTAGGAGTTCGGCATGGCAAAGGTGGTCATAGTGCAGTTGTCGTGGGTGATTACCATGGACTTTTCCATCTGCATCCATGCCTTTTCGGATTCACCCAGACAAAATAGTGCCATAATACCAAACATACTTGCATGCACATAAGCGCAGGAATTTTCATAGGTACCGGGTGTTATATAGGAGATGCGTCCGGCCTCAGGCAGCGCGTAGGGGAAGGGAACATCAAAGGTTTTCAGTCCATATTTGGAGTCCATTGCATCCAGCGTATCCATGATTACCGCTTTCATGGAAGGATCCTTTTGGGTCATACCGGTGATGGCCCAGAAGGCGTTGGAGGTGATGCTCCGGCGGGACTTGCCGTCAACATCCTTCCATGATCCTAGTTTATAGGATATTTTATCTCCCCAGCCATGAATGATCCGGCGTTGGCCGGCATCATTCACATCAATTCCATATTTTTTAAGCCCTTCTTCAATTCCATGGCTATACGCTGCATATTCGCTGATTTTTTCTGTGTACTTACCGATTTTGGTGAGAATCTTTGTCATTTCCTGCAGATTCTGATAAAACTGCAAAGTTGCCATAACTGTAACGCCAGAGCCATATTTTTTACCAGAATCCTTGGTTTTTCCAAGACCATCCAGCGCGTCATTCCAGTCGCCGTACAAGGCGCGCAGGCAATTTGTGCCGTATTCTCGATCCAAATTTCCGGCAAGGAAGTCCATGATCCGCAGCAAGTGTTCCAGCACCGTGTCCTGAATATCACTTTTTTGCATTACATAGTTGTGATCCGGATGTGCTACATAGTAGGAGCAAATTTCGTCCAATATGGAGTAGTCATCCGTATAGGACAGATATGTGTAAATCGTGGAAATGATCCATACGCCCTGATCGATATATTCCCGCATGTCCATATCCGGCAAAGTATCTGGCGTAGCAGGTACAGAGAACTGACGAGGAGGCCGGCCATCTTCCAAGATATAGTTGAGCGCTACGACGATTTTTTCACGGCTTAGTGCAGGCTGCCAAATCAGAGAACCTTCCAACTGCTGGAATACGTCTCGAATCCCGATATGGGGACCCGCATAGTTTTTACCCAGCGCACAGAAGCTAGTCTGTTTTTGCACATTGCGGATAAAGCGGTTCAGTACAGCAGGATGCAGATCGGTTTTTCCATTCCAGTCTGCAAAGGTGATTTTCATGTTGTCCAAGTCACGGCATTCTTCCTCTTCCCATGCAAACAAAGCACTATCAATGGACGCTGTATCAATAGGGTCTTTTGCGTGGGATTTCGCATCATCAATGCTGTGATAGTAGGACAGATCATACTCCCGGCGTACCATTTCGCCGCCGTCCAGTTCCATGTGAATCATATCGCATGCGGCGGGAATTTCTGTGGTAGTTGCTTCCCGCGCCTGCTTTTGGAAGTGACCAGTACGCAGTGCTTCTGCATTTGTCAGGCCTCTGCCTCGATATCCTAAAAAGTCTGATTTTGCCATAGTATAATATACGTCTGTAATGGTTCCGCCGTCAGAACAGGTGTTGATGAGCAGGCAGTGTTCTGAAGTGCGCAGAAGACTGGAATTTTCACAGAGTCGGGATCCAAATTTGTTCATCCGATCCCAAAAGGCTTCGGTCTCTTCAAATTTGAGGATAGCGTAATGATAAGACGCAAGGTAAAAAGGAATTTTGTTCTGTGTCTTATTAATAGCGGTTAGTGCAAAATGAATATGCTTCTTTTTATCTGTATGCAGGCGAACCGCAAAGGTGACCTGCTCGGTATCTGTGATATAGTAGGCGCAACGGGGAGAATATACCACATATCGGTTTACAGCCAGCGGTTCAAACAGTTGTCTGCTGGCACCGAGAAGAGAAATCGGATAGTAATCGCCGCTGTCCATAGGGATGCCTGCAAAAAAGTTGACAGAAGGATCCTCGGAAAAGTGAACTGTTTGAAAAATATTGAAGGTGGATTCACAAGCTTCTATGTACCCGGAAGAGCGGGCCCACACCACTAGCCCGTCCGCGTCATAGGGGTAACGGGATTCGCCGTTTTCCCTAGGATAGCATACGATATCCCGCTCACCCAGGTAAAAGGTGTTTTGCGGGAGCTTTTTGTCAGGAGAGGGATGGGCTTCCAATTCCTGAATCTGAGACAGAATCGATTCAATTTTTTGTCTGAGCGTCATATGTTATGTACCTTTCAGAAAATTGTTTGATTTATTGTATCATAGAAGTTTTAGGGCTGCAAGGCGATACTTGATTTTTTCTTTGCTATTTTGTAAAATAAGACAGATTAAATATGCAGCGGGAGATTTTTATGAAACGTATACTGACTGGCGCACAAATGAAAGAATGTGATGCAGCGCAAATCCGTGCTGGAACGCCGTCCTATGTGTTGATGGAGCGGGCGGCCAGATCGGTGGTGGATGAGATATATCGCAATGGATGGGAAAAGATGCAAGTACTGGTAGTATGCGGCAATGGAAACAACGGAGGCGATGGTTTGATTGCAGCGCGTCTTTTGCATATGGATGGCGTATCTGTTCATGTTTGTTTTGTTGGAGATGCGACACACTGTACACCTGAAACCGGACAGGCGTATACAGACGCGCTGCAATCCGGTGTATTTTTTGCACGGTCTCCAATTGGGAGCAGTTATGGATTGATTGTAGACGCCTTGTTTGGAATTGGGCTATCCCGTGCACCAGAAGGACAGTATAGAGAAATCATTCAGCAAATAAACCGCTGTGACGCAAAAGTTTTAGCTGTCGATATTCCATCGGGGATATGTGCCGATACAGGAAAGGCACCGGGGGCGGCAGTACGTGCTGATGTGACGGTGGCTATGGCAGCATATAAAAGAGGACATGTACTTGAAAAGGGCGTGGACTATAGCGGAAAGGTAGTTTGCGCGGACATAGGGATTAGCACGGAGCTGTTCGATATAACGGATAATGCAGCGGCTTTGGCTTATGTGATTGAGGAGAGGGAACTGTCCCTGATCCCTCGGAGAAAAAGAGATGCCAACAAGGGCACTTTTGGGCGGGTTTTGATAATCGGTGGATCGCGGGGTATGTGTGGCGCGGCATATTTGTGTGCAAAAGCGGCCTACAGAAGCGGCGCGGGGCTAGTGGAGATTTTTACCTGTGAAGAAAATCGGCAGCCGTTGCAGATTTTGCTTCCTGAGGCGATTGTGACCGCTTATACAGGAGATATACCAGATCTGACCCTTTTGGCTGCCGCTCTGGAGCGGGCCAGCTTTGTTGTGCTGGGGCCAGGACTAGGACAGAATGCTGGAGCAGAATTTTTAGTGCGTGAAACCCTTTGGCGAACGCGCGTGCCTCTTGTCTGTGATGCGGACGCGCTAAATGTGTGTGCGGCACACGCTCTTGCATATCCCGATGATATCCCGGTTATTGTGACGCCTCATCCGGGGGAGTTTTCCAGAATGACAGGTCAGAATATAGAGGCCCTCTCACAGGATCCTCAGAGTAGCGCGATACAGTATGCTCTGGAAAATAAGGTAATTTGTGTGCTGAAATTTGCCCGCACAGTAATTACCGATGGAAGTGCATTGTTTGTCAATATGAGCGGCGGTCCCGTTCTTTCTAAGGGTGGAAGCGGAGACGTGTTGTGTGGTGTGATTGCCGGTATGCTGTGCAGTGGGATGTCTCCTATTGGGGCAGCTTGCTTGGGCGTTTATGTGCACGGAAGAGCAGGGGAGGCTGCGCAGTCTGCATATGGAGAATACTCTCCTCTTGCCTCAGAAGTATGCGATGAGATTGCGGGTATATTAAAAAAAGCACATTAGTTATAAAGCTCTCCGAAAACCTGGCGGCATAAATCTTGACAATATGCAAGGGAAAAATCCGGGTCACTGCTGCAAATTTCATTTTCTTCTGCCAGATTCTGTGTGTAATCTGACAGCTTATAGGTGGTAATCTGTCCTGCTCCTGTACGTACATGGGTGACCAGAGGCAATACGCCGTAGTCTAGAATATAGGCTTTGCCTTGGGCATCCATGGAAATGGTAACCTGGGCCATAGCACCCACCATACGGTTAGCGATACCCTTACCAGTTTCAGCGGTGGCATTGATAAAATTGCCAAGCGAATAGTATACAAGCATATTTCCATTGTCCCCGGTAATCATTTTTACCGGTTCGATTACGTGGGGGTGGGTACCGATTACCAGATTTACACCGCATTCATAGAAAAGCTGGGTCCATTTATCTTGACTCGCATCCGGTTTGAGTGTGTATTCTGTTCCCCAATGGGGGGCTACGATAACGAAATCCGCAGCATCTTTTGCCTGGGCTATATCAGCGCGTACCTTAGCTTCCTCCAGAAGATTTATGGTATAGGCTGATCCGTTGGGAAGCGTCATCCCATTTGTACCATAGGTATAATTTAAAATAGCGATCCGAATGCCATTTATTTCCCGTACATAGACGGTGTCCCCAGCGGCTGCACTATCGTATATCCCCAGCACTCCAATATCAGGATAGCTTGTCTTCCAAAAGCTTAGGCAGTTGCGTATGCCAGCTTCCTTTTTGTCCAGTGCGTGATTGGTGGCGTGAAGCACTATATCGAATCCTGCGCGGACGAGGGCATCTCCTACTTCAAAGGCGCCATTAAAATTGGGATATCCGGAAAGTCCAAGCTCCCTGCCTCCAAGGATTACTTCTTGATTGACAATAGCAAGATCTGCTGCTGCGATTTCGTCTCGCACGTTTTGAAAAAGGTGATCGTATAGGTAGCTGCCGTCTGCCATGCGCCCGCTGTCGGATACCGTTTCATGCAGCAATACGTCTCCTACCATGGAGAGGGTTACGCTCGTCGGCTGAGGAGCTTCTGTTTCGAGAGTGGTTGTTTCTTCCCTTGCAGTTGTTTCATCATATGGCGGATTGGACTGTACCGTCTTCGCACAGCCGGTCAGTAAAAGGATTATCAGAACCCAAATAAACGATTTTTTCATATGCTGTTCTTTCCAAAACATGCCCGACGGACGCATTCGAGTCCATCGGGCATGTTTTTATAATTTTTATAAATTGATAGATTTTAAGTATTCGATGCTAGCCCGGGCGCATTCCATTTGATCCATTCCTAGAGAGGGATTGTCCTGTTCAACGATTATCCATTTGGAACCTGCATCTTTTGCGGCTTCCAAAATCGCAGGGATATTCAGCATTCCTTCTCCTGTGGGCCGAAATTCCAGTTTGGACTCCCCTTCGTCTGCTTCTGTCTCAGGCAAGCCAATCAGCGCATACAGATGCGCGGGCTTTTCACCGCTCATATAAAAATCTTTTAAATGCACCACCGGGCAGCGGCCGGTAAATTTGCGGATATAAGCGGCCGGGTCTTCTCCGGAGACGGTTACCCAGCAGGTGTCAAGCTCTGCCTGCAGTTCTTTGGGCGTCAAATGGTCAAACTGGTATTCCAATTTATACTGACCGTCTATTTTCTCAAATTCAAATTCATGATTGTGGTACAGCATCTGGATGCCTTTGGACCCGGCCTGCTTTCCAATTAGGCGCATGTTTTCCAAAACGGTTTCATAGTCCGCGTCTCCTGGGCGCTGTCCTTCAACCATATAAGGGTATGCAATATATTCAACTCCCAAGGTTTGATAAAGAGAAAGCTGGTTTTCCAGATCTGTTGTAAGCATATTATAAGATACATGGGCGCTGATGATTTTCAGTCCCAGTTCATCGCATAATGCACGAAATGTATGTGGGTCCATATCGTATGAACCGCCGCAGGGTTCTATCCCATCATATCCCATGGCGGCGATTTGCCTCAGGGTACCTGCGGGATCCTTTTCCATAAAATCTCTGACGCTGTATAGCTGAATTGCGATTGGCAGTGCCATAAAAACCTCCAAGCTGATATGATTCATATTATTATATACGCTTCTATGCAAAAAAACAAGATAAAAACCAAGGTTTTCCATAAAAAATCATTTCCAGTCAACGCATCTCTTGACATCGCTGGGGTGTTGCTATATAATAAATATAATTATATAAAGGGAGACGGCGTATGGTTGAATTGAAAAACAAGGTTGCATATGAAGGTCTGACCTTTGATGACGTACTTTTGGTTCCGCGTAAAAGCGATGTGTTGCCATCAGAGATCAATTTACAGACAAAGCTTACAAAAAAAATAACGCTGAATATACCGCTGCTCAGTGCGGCAATGGATACCGTTACAGAGAGCGAACTGGCCATTGCAATGGCCAGGGAAGGCGGTGCTGGTACGATCCATAAAAACATGTCCATTGAAGAACAGGCTGACCAGGTGGAACGTGTGAAGAGAAGCGAAAACGGCGTTATTACCAACCCGTTTTTCCTTCATCCGGACAACTTTGTCTACGAAGCGGACGAGCTGATGGGCAAATATAAAATATCTGGCGTTCCGATTTGCGATGCAGATGGAAAGCTGGTAGGCATAATAACCAACCGGGACCTTCGCTTTTTGCCGTCTTATAACATTCCGATTCATGAGGTTATGACGAAGGAAAATTTGCTTACCACCAAAGAGGGAACCACGCTGGAAGAAGCAAAGGCAATTCTATGTAAGGCAAAGGTGGAAAAGCTTCCTATCGTAGACGAAAATTACCGTCTGAAGGGCCTGATCACTATTAAGGATATTGAAAAAGCTTCCAGATATCCTAATTCAGCAAAAGACAGCGCGGGGCGTCTTATTTGCGGCGCGGCTGTAGGGGTTACAGCGGATATTTTGGACCGCGCAGGCGCATTGCTGCAGGCTGGCGCAGATTATCTGGTTCTAGACAGCGCACATGGACATTCCCGAAATATTATTCAGTGTGTGGGAAAACTCAAAGATGCATTTCCTGATGCGCAGGTAATTGCGGGTAATATTGCCACTGCAGACGCTGCCAGAGATTTGATCTCTGCTGGTGCGGACGCAATCAAGGTAGGTATTGGTCCTGGATCTATCTGTACTACAAGAGTGGTAGCTGGTATCGGCGTGCCTCAACTGACTGCGGTTATGAACGCTTATTCTGTTGCCTGCGAGGCGGGTATTCCAATTATTGCAGATGGTGGTGTCAAATATTCCGGAGACCTGCCCAAGGCTATTGCCGCCGGCGCCAATGTGATCATGATCGGCTCTTTGTTTGCAGGATGCGAGGAAAGTCCCGGAACTTCTGAAATTTACCAAGGACGCCAATTTAAGGTATACCGGGGAATGGGATCCATCGCTGCTATGGAACATGGGAGCCGGGATAGATACTTCCAAGAAAATGCAAAAAAACTTGTGCCGGAAGGTGTGGAAGGCCGTGTACCCTACAAAGGACCGCTGTCCGATACAATTTATCAGTTGATGGGCGGTCTTCGTGCTGGTATGGGATATTGCGGTGCTCCTGATATTGAGACGATGAAAGCGGAAGGATATTTTGTGAAAATTTCCAGCGCGGGCTTGCGTGAAAGCCATCCCCACGATATCAATATTACAAAGGAAGCGCCCAATTACAGCATTCAAGTAAATTGAATCGCCTTTTGGCGCACATTGAAAGAAAGGCATGGTGGATACCATGAAAAAGCTTGTTACATTGATTTTGACTGCTGCATTGCTGTTATCGTTGTTTGCAGTGCAGGTGTTTGCAGCAGAGAACTCTGTTTCCATTTCCATCAAGGGAGCCCAAGGAAAGCCTGGTGATATAGTAAAAGTTCAGTTATATATGGATGAAAATCCAGGACTTTGGTGCTGCGGACTTGATATAGTCTATAACCCTTCCTACTTCCAGTTGGGAGATGTGGAAAATGGTGAAGTATTTAGTGATGCTGCATTTGTAAAGAGTCGGATTACGCCGACGGGCAATTATCGGTTTTATGCACAATATAACACCGATGAAAATACTGATAAAACAGGCGTTTTGGCAACATTTTATTTCAAAATTTTAGAGGCTGCTCCCAATGGTTCTCATAATATTTCTATCAAACTGCCTGACGGGGAGTGGATTTTAAAGGTTTTGCCGGGCTATAAACAGGAAGATGTCACCGTTCATATCGGGGACGCAGCAACAATAAAGGTTACTGATTCGACTGCGACTGCGCCTGTAAAGGATACAACTACAGATGACCCATCTGAAACAACGGATAAGTCAGAAAATACTACCGGACGGCCTGTAACAAAACATGTGACTGATGACGAAAGCTATGCTGTTACGGACAAGGACGGCAAGTATGTAACAGAGATCGTTACCAGCGTGGTTACAGACAGTAATGGGGATACACAGTATGATGAAGCAGGGAACCCTGTTACTGAAATTGTGACGGAAACAGTGCCGGTGCCGGAGTCTACACAGCCTGAGAATGAAGATGAAACACAGAAAAATGTAGGCACAAAAAGAATTATTTTGATTGTTGGCATTATTTTGCTTGTAGTCGCCGCAGGAATTATACTGGTTATTTTGTACAATGCTCGTAAAAACGGCAAGGGGCCTGGAAATGATGGAGAAAGCGGAAGTGAACCTTCATCAGATTCTTCGAATAAAAATACAGATACAGCCAGCAAGGAATAAAAAAGAGAGCCACCGAAGTTCGGTGGCTTTCTTTACGCATATTTATATTTTTTCCGTTTTGCAATAAGAAAAATAGCAGATATGATGCAGGCAAAAATTTCTGCTGCTGAGATGGCCCACCATATGCCGTCAACCCCAAAGAATACAGGCAGTATAAGAACCGCTGCCGCTTGAAATATGAGCGTGCGCAAAAAAGAGATTGCCGCTGAGACAGCGCCATTATTCAGAGCGGTAAAGAAGGACGATGAAAAAATATTGCATCCTGCCAATAAAAAGGAGAGAGAAAATACACGAAAGGCATGTTTTGTCAGCTGATATAGTTCTAAATCATACCCGACAAACAGCTTTGCAAGCGGGGCGGCAAGAACAGATGCCAGTACAGAAAGCGTAATGCCGGCAATGCTCATCAAGCCTATACTTTTTCCAAGCATGTTTTTTACTTCAGAGTGGTTACTGGCGCCAAAGTGATAACTAACAATCGGAGCGCTTCCAATTGCATATCCGATAAAGATGGCGATAAAAATAAACTGTACATACATAAGCACGCCATATGCAGAAACGCCATTCTCTCCTGCAAAATGCAGTAGTTGGAAATTGTACAGCATGCTAACGAAAGAAGCGGAGATATTGCTCATCAATTCGGAAGAACCATTGGTGCATGCCTTCAAAATTGGCCGCCAGGCGAGCTTTGTTTTCATTAGCCGCAAGAGACTGGTATTCGGACGAAGAAAATATATGAGCGGAAACAATCCGCCAACACATTGACTGATTCCGGTAGCAACGGCTGCTCCGACAACACCCAACCCGAATCCGGCGATAAACAGTGCGTCCAGCGCCATATTAGTAACACCCGCCGCTATAGTTGTAACAAGGCCAAGCTTGGGCTTCTGTGCTGCGATCAGAAAACTTTGAAATACGTTTTGCAGCATAAATGCAGGGGTAAAACCGGTTACAATTCTGCCGTACAGGATGCAATGGTTTATCATTCCATCAGTTGCGCCAAGAAAATGTGCTACAGGACGCATAAAAGTGATACCAATAACAGCTAATACGATACCTAAAAGCAGCGTGAAAAGCACCATGATAGAAAAATAGCGGTTTGCTCGTTCTCTATTTTGCTCACCTAGCACTTTAGATACTAGGGCGGTCCCTCCTGTTCCAATCATAAAGCCCATTCCGCCGAGAATCATTATAAACGGCATAACTAGGTTGATGGATGCGAAAGGTGTTTTCCCAACAAAATTGGATACAAATAATCCGTCTACCACGCCATAAATAGAGGTAAACACCATCATTACAATAGATGGGAGTACAAACCGCAGCAACTTTTTATATGTAAAATGATCGGATAATTGTATGCTCATTCTGCACCTCCTATTTCGTTTGTTTTGTCTTTCAATATTTCTGTATACTTTCGGAAAAGAGACAGAAACATTGCGCGCTCCTGCTCGGAAAGCGCAAGAAGGGCGCTTTGCTCCGCCAGCATAACAGAATCTACCGTATCCCTTGCAAGGCAAATCCCTTTTTCGGTGAGCATGACACATTTGCTGCGCCGATTCTGGCCATAGGAAAGCGTGATATATCCTTCGGCCTCCAAGCTTTTCAATGCAGAATTTACGGTTTGCTTTGGCTCATGCAAGATTTCACAGATTTCTGTTTGTGTTATCCTGTTTTGCTCTTCACGCAGTGTATATAAAATCCAAAAGGTGCATGCGGATAGCCCGAGTCTTTTACAAAGCGCGCGGTAGATACCGTCATTTTCCTTGATTAAATCGTTATATGCAGGCAGCGGATTGTTCATAGCATCTTTCCTTAAAAGAAAAAATATCCGAAATCGGACTTTTATAGTATAGTCCGATTTCGGATATTTGTCAAGATGAATAGAAATGAAGTTACAAATTATTAAAATGCAATCCTGAAAGCGTTCCTGCGTTCAAATATGCGTCTTTTGAAATGGAGCACACGCCGACCGCTACGCTTTTACCTTTGGCCATAAGAGGCTCATGGGCAAATCCTTCAAAGGTCATGCCGGCCTTTTCCATTACTTTTCTGGAGGGGATATTGCCTTCCATAAATCGGGATTCTACCCGATTCAGTCCGAGCACTTCAAAGGCAAATTGGACAACTCTTTGCAGTGCTTCCGGGGCAAGACCCTGGCCCCAATAGTTTTTATTAAGTACATATCCCACTTCACCCAAACTTTTTTTGCAGTCAATTCGGGTAAATCCGCAGGTTCCGATCATTTTATTTTCTGTGCGGAGAACCAATGCCCAATCAAAAAATTCTCCCGCTTTGTAGCGGCTGGAAACATAGGTAAGATACCGGCGGGTAAACGCCTCATCAGGGTGAGGCTCCCAAGTGAGAAAGCGGGTTACAGTAGGATCCTTAGCGTACGCAAACATATCGCTGCTGTCGCTGCGCTGCATACGGCGCAATGTCAGTCGATTGGTCTGCAGTACCGGCGGATTCCGAAAAATAGATTTGAGCATGTTTGCCATAGTAGACTCCATTTCGCCGGATGGCGGCGATATAAATGAATTTTGCTATTATAGTATAGCATATTTTATCAAAGAAAGATAGCGTTTTTCCTGCTTATTTATTCCGGTGAATGTCCAGTTTTTATATTAAGATATTGTATGTCAAACGCAGGACAGAGGAAATCCACATGGAAATTTTTATAATTTTATTGATGTATTCATAAAAATATGATACACTGATAATAAACTTTTATGTAGTATTGTCTTTTACATTGGAAAGGAATAAAGAATGGAATTTCATAAAATTGCAGTTTTAGGTACGGGAAATATGGGACGGGCCATTACCGACGGGATGCTTTCTTCCGGAATGCTGCAGCCCGGCGAATTGGTTTTGGCAGATTTGCAGGCGGAGCGACTGCAATCTTATGAAGAGATGGGCTGCGCAGTGACTGCTGACGCCGTACAGGCATGTCAGCAGGGGGACGTGTGGATTTTGGGCGTAAAGCCACAGGTTTTGCCAGCATTGCTTGAGAACCTGCGGCCCTACTGTGCTGAAAAACTGGTGATTTCCATAGCCGCAGGCGTTTCTATAGATACAATTGAGTCCACATTGCCAATGTGCTCGGTGGTGCGGGTCATGCCTAACACTCCGCTTATGGTTGGCAAGGGAGTCAGCGCGTTGTGCTGTGGAGCACGTGTTGATGCGGCGCAGCGTGCCTTTGCAGAAAAGATATTCTCCTGTGCGGGAAGCGTTCTTTGGTGTGGGGAAGAACTTCTCAATCCTATAACGGCGCTTACCTCTAGCTCTGTGGCATATTTTGCCCGCCTTATTGCAGATATGTGTGCGTGGGCGGAACAAAATGGATTTCAAGCATTTGACAAATCGGCTGTTGTTCAATGGGTTTGCGATACGGCTGCCGGCACTGCCGCATTGATAACGGAACGAAAAATGGATCCGGCGGCTCTGGTTCGTGCGGTAGCTTCCCCAGGCGGAACGACCCAGCGCGCACTAGACGTTTTTGATGAACGGGATTTAAGCGGTCTTGTTTTGGAAGCGATGGATGCGTGTCTGCGCCGCGCTGACGAATTGTCCGGAAAAGCATAATAAAACTGGAATGGAAAAGCCCTCTTGCGCATAGGATGTACTAAAAAGGAGCGGGGGCTATCATGACAGAAGAAAAAGAGTTTATATTTGGAGAAGTGCGGGAAAAAAAGCGGTCTTATTTGGTATATTTGCCGATTGCTGCATTTTTGATTTGTATTGCCGCAGGAACATATATAGGGGGAGACGGCGGCGCTTTTGTTCGTTTGGAAAATCCCTTTGATAAAGACACCTCCTTTTTCTTCACCTGTGCGGGGATATGCTTTTTAGATATTGTACAAACTTTGCTGATTGGAGTGGGTGCAGGTCAGCGTATGTTTATTCCCGTTGCAACGGGAATCGGGGCGCTTCGAGGAATGGCTCTTGGTGCAGCAATTTCTTTTTGTACCGAAAATGCGCTTCCCAGTGCGGCAGTCGGCATGACAGCTTCGTTTGGTGCCGTATCGGCACTGCTCCTTTGTTACGGGACATTTATGCATCGCATCTCTTGTGAGACCGGTTTTTTGTATCGTATTCTATGTTATTTTGCAGTAAGCGGAGCAGCAGCGCTGCTGCGATTGCTGCCGTATCTGTTGCTTTGAAAGAAGTTTTACAGAGAAAGGAAGTCAAATGGCAAAAAAGTATGAAAATATGGGCGATAAAAACGCTTATGATAAGGAACCCCAAAAGAAAAAGCGCTTCACGCTGAATCCTTTTGAAAATATGTATCAAAAGGAGGGGAAGGGAGTTGGGCTGGAGGAACTCCATGTACTGGAGAAGCCGAATCTGCGAACCTTTTTTAAGCTTCTGCGCCGCAAGTTGAATTATATTTTTTCCATAAATATTTTGATGGTTGTGGGGAATTTTCCGCTTTTATTTGCATTGTTTGCTGTGGCGTATACATTAAATGAAGCTTTTGCCCCTAATTATCAGATTTATTCTGTACTCCAGGGAGCAGCGTATTTTGATAATTCGCCGCCGATTCTATCGCTTCTGGGTATATATGGATTGCAGGACAGTGTATCTATTTTTACGACAGCATCTTATGTGTTCTTGGGGCTCTCTGCACTGGTTCTGTTTACCTTCGGACCGGTAAATGTAGGAACCACCTATATTTTGCGTAATATGGTACGAGAAGAACCGGTATTTGTGTGGAGTGATTTTTGGTATGCTGTGAAGCGAAATATTAAACAAGGGATTTTATTCGGAATCATTGATTTGGCGATGATTGCAATTCTGGCATTTGATATGCTGGCATATCGAATCAATATTTTAAATAGTACGCTGTATTTCGGGTTGTATATTCTCAGCTTCGGGATGATGATCATGTATTTCTTTATTCGAATGTATGCGTATCCCATGATCGTTACTTTTGATATGAGCCTTTGGAAGATTTTTAAAAATTCTATTTTCTTTGCCATTTTGGGAATCAAACGAAATATCTTGGCACTCCTTGGCACAGTGATTCTTTTTGTACTGGACTTTTACCTCATGGGCATTTTCTTGCCTTTGGGATTGATTTTGCCCTTTGTTATTTTGCTTGGCATGGCAGGCTTTATGTGCAATTATGCCTCGTTCCCTAAAATCAAACAGATTATGATAGATCCGTATTATAAAGAAGTAGACGCAATGAACGGCGGAGAAAATATGGCTGCATCACAGAAATGAAGAAAAACCAGGTCAACAAAGTTGACCTGGTTTTTTTATAGTTATTTAGTTTCCGCAGCCGCAGCGCTTGCCGTTGTCCGTACTGCATCCCCTAGCTAGACTGCCTGCAGAAGGCGGGCAGAACTCATTTACAGGGAAAGCCATACTGTGGAACAATCGGCAGGGATCATCTTCGTGTACTTCCTGGCAAACTTTTTCGGGAACGCAGTATTCCACTGCATTTACCAGATATTGCGCAGGGCGCTCAATACGAATTACGGAGAAGAGTCCTAGGGTAACAACCAATTTGTCTCCCTCTGTGTCACAAATGTCACCGCCGGATACTGTGCAGCAAACTCCCTGAGGAATTTCGTCACAGCAGCAGCAACAGCAACAGCATTTCTGTTCTGGCTTTACAATTTTGCAGGACAGAATAATCGGGTCTACTGCTTCTACGACAGCAATGGGAAGATTTGTAGTCATAGGGCATCCGCAGCCGTCTTTGGGCGGGCAGAAGCCGGAGCAGTTATTATCGCTTTTGAATACGCTTACATTGCCTTCGCTGCCAAACAGAATGACCTTTTTCTCAACAACAGCGATACCTTCTACTTCCTGTATATTTCCGGGAGAAATACACGCTTCGCAGGTAACACGGATATAGATCTTAATAGTCAACTGATAGAATCCTCTGTTGAATGGAACACAATCAATGTTGATATAAGACCATACGATTCTGGCACATTTGCAGCGTACTGCAACTCCTCTATCAACAAGCTCCTGGCCGTATCCGGTCAGAAATACACGTACATCCTCGAAACAGTCCTTGTCGCGGCAGGAATCAAGAACCCGGTATGTATCGATACATACCATTTCCCGGGACGAGGGCTGACACTGTCTGTTATCAGACATATATATTATACCTCCTCTGAGCATAAGACAGCAAGTATTTACTGCCTTCGCTATATCATATGCGCAGGTATACAAGTTGACAATCAGATGTCCGCCTCTATAAAATCCGGGAAAGCTTCTTCTAAAAGCTGAAATCCTCGTAAAATCGCCATAGTATTGTCCAAAATCAAGGCGTTATCGTCCGGCAGTTCAAAATCCATTCGTACATATCCTGCAGAAAAATCTTCTCTGTAACGCTCAATTTTTCCTTCCTCGTATGCTTCACGCAGCAGGGCACGCAGTGTGTAACATAAAATCGACACCGCAGAGCATAAAATATCCTGTCCGGCAGAGGCATATTCTGTATGTCCAACACATTCAAATAAGTACGTGTCATAATACGTGTCAAAAGAAATTTTGGTCATTGTAAAAGCTCCTTTGAGGAGATAGGTGCAGGAGAAAGAGACCTTTCACCGTTTTCACGCACCCGGCGCAAAATTTCTTCTTTTCCCTCGAATTCCATGATTTCAAGACAAAGCTGTGCCTCATTGCTGCGATGGGGTTCAAAAATACCCATTTTATACAGTTCACAGGCAAGCTCATTCATAGCCATTCTGGAGAATGCTGTTTTTTTGTGTGCACGAACTTTGATATCAAAGATAGGCTGCGCACGCAAGAAGGATTCATCATCGTTTTGACCAAATATATCGCTTCCACATTGAATAAACGCTTCCAGACCGTCAGCGCCCACAATGCGGAAGCAGCGCGGCCAGGTATAAAATTGGCGGATTAGATCGATCAGAAAAATACAGATATCTTCATAAGCACGATATGCTCCGGAAAGCATATCTCGGGAGCTTTTGTTACCGGCTTCCTGAAGCGCCGCAATGGCAGATGCTGCAGTGACACCGCCGCTGGTAGACCCTTGGGAGAAATCCCGGTTGCCAGTGGTTTCTTTTATCTCGTCAATTTTATTGTTTAGTATAGCGACATAAACTTCTGAAAGAGTGGGAACGGTGATGGGCATAATGGATGTGGATGGATCTCCGGATCCGGAATAGTGCACAAAGGGCTGGTCCCACTTGGCAAATTCTTTTTCGTTAATGCTGCCGTCGCTGCGTACAAAAAAGCGTCTTTCAGCTGCCATTCTGGCATTGCGTACAATGGCACTGCTTAAAATATCTATTTCTTTCTGGGTGCCCCGCATAGCGTCAATTACACTGAAGCCGCAGGGTGACCCTTGTATTGGATACATTTTGTCAATTACAAAGGGATATCTTCCATGATTATAAAATCCGATTTCCCGATACAGCGGATCATTTTCTGAGGCGTACAGGAGAATTCCATTGCAGAATTTACAAAAGTGCAGACATTCTTTCCCATCTTTTTTTGTTTTATAGTACCAATCGATTACAGCTGATTTGTCGGAGGTATCAACAGTATCGTCATAAATATACTGTGTGATATCAAAAGTTGGTGTGGCAAGACAGTCCTGCAATACTGGATATTCTTCCTGCAAGTAGTCATTATCCCAAAGATCCACGTGAAAAATATTTTGTGATTTCTGTATGTCTGTGATGCCTGGCTCCCAGAAAAGGTTGAGCAGGTCAATGCGCCGTACATCAATGTTACCAAGGCCCTCGTCCAGAGATTGATTCCAGAAAACTCCGTAGCATGCGGCGCCGTACTTTAGTTTATCATACCAGCATTCGGAGTAGGTACTTTCAAAATGGTTTCGTTCCAAAATAAGCGGCAGGATGTCAGTAAGCAGACGCGCTGCTGGTCCATCGCTTTTTTCACGCGGTAAACACGTTGCCTCCGGGATATTGTCCATGGCATCGGCATGTTTGTTAATAATTGTGTTAAACAGCCAGCCGGTAGCGATAGAGTCCTCACTTTTGTCATCGTAATGCCGCATTTTCCACCACTGCTCACTGTCGATGATGCGTTTTTCGAACGATGCTTTTCCTGCCTTATATTTTTCCAGTATGGCGTATGCCGCACATACGGTGTCATTTGTGATTGGCTCCGCTGTACGCCCTTTTTTTTGTTTTTTCATATTTGATTCATCCTCCTTGCCGCTATGCGGCTTTTTATTTTAATATGTAAATTGTCTATATTTTTGTCCGTTCGCCAACAGATTTAATGGATCGTCGCTTGCTGATTGAACAGCAGACGCGGGATTCGGCCGGATGGGCCGGTTCATACAGAAATATCGAAAGGAATCGGCAAAGTGATCTTCCTGGGAAGTATCCAAATCTTCGGGACAATGTTCGCTATAAGTGAGTAAGGGCAGGGTGCGTATGGCGTGTTTACAGGTATTAAAAAAATATACCATTGGTTTCCCATCCCCATCAAAAGCAAGTCGATAATGGCACTGCATCCATCCTGGCAGGCGCTTGTTGTCTCCGGGCTGAAAGTATACATAATGTCGGTCTGCTGCTTCAATAATGGCTTCTCCACGGGACGCGTCCCATATGGAAGGGTCGGCAACTCCGAAAATTTGTTTGCCCCGCAGCCAGCGGTGTTCTGCTTCAATTTTGTGGATTTCCCGAAAAATTCGATCGGGATCCCATTTTACCCCTTCGTTGGGGTTTATACAGCCATATAGCTGCAGGATCAAGTAGGCGCGCCCTTCAAAATCAATTGCCCACCAGTCACAGGAAAAAGGTTTAGAATATCCAAAGTCAAAGCTACGGTACAGTTTCCAATCCGGCGGAACTTCAAAGGGATCAATTACATGGGTATAGAGCTTGTCGCGATAGTGGGATGCATCGTCGGTAAATTCTTCAAAAAACTGTCCCTCAAAAATATCCCAGTCACCCTCCAGCCAAGCTTTACGCAGTTTGGGAGGCAATGCTTCCAGCTTTTGAATATATCCGGGATCACTTTGCATCAGCGCTGTATTATCTGTGACAAGAGAGCGGATAAACATATACTCGTCTGCCTCTTCTCCTGGTTTAGTGGCTTTATCAACAAATAGCCGTTTTACCCAGCCATGTCCTACGCCTCCCGGATTACAGGTGAGATAAATTCGTTTTGGATAGGTATTTACACCGCGAACGCAGGCCTTGATTCGATCATACATTTCTTCCGGGAATTGTGTTGCCTCATCTATAAACAGCACATCGGTTTCTGTTCCTTGAAATTTATCCAGGTCTGCTACATTACGACAGTAGCGAAAAGCAATAACCGATCTGTTTTTAAAGGTCATATCCCGAGTAGATTCCTTGTATGTAGCAATTCCATGGAGTAGAGGAATCATAGGCACGATGTGGTTTTGCCGCAGCTCTGGGTAGGTACGGCGCACAATCATAATACGAATACCAGGATAATGCAGGGCTAACAAGGCTGCCTTAATGCGTACAGCCCAGCTTTTGCCCCCTCCGCGGGCACCGCCAAAAGCGATGTATCGATGTGTATCCGCAAGAAATAGTTCCTGCCGAGGGGAGGGCCTTGGAATTTGAAGGGTTACTTTGCCCATTTTTCAATGTCCCCCTCCAGCACCACGTTTATGGCGGTATCGCAGTCTTCAGTATCGGCTTCTTCCAGTCCACGGATTACAGCAGCCAATTCTTTTGCGGCAAGAGTCAGTTCCTTTAGCTGACGGATATCCGCATGGTCACCGTTTTCCAATGCTCCCTTCATTTCGGCGGCCATTTTGTCAATAATTTCTGCTATGGTTTCTACAGCTAACCGCAGCCGCGTACTTTGGCCTTCATTTTCTTGTCGGGGCTGTGAACCGTTAGGAGAATATTGGCTTTTTTTTTGGCGTGTATGGTACCATCCATCCTTTCTACCAATTTTTTGTAAGCTAGGAACTGGGATGCCATATTTATCTGCAAGGCTTTTATAGCTGGCTCCTAACATGAAATCATGCCGAATCATCTTTAATCTTTCATCTGTCAATCGTCACACTCCTTTCTGACAGTACATAGCATAGCGGACTTTGGCTGTCATTTCTCCCCATCAGGAATATACTGGTATAGGATTGTAAAAAGAGGCGGTAAAAAGGAAGAACGCGAAATAGCAGTTTTTCAGGCTGGTTTACAGAAAAACAACTGAATTTTTAAAGTAAAAAAGGCGGGAGCCAATGAAAGGAAAGGGAACAGTATGATGTGTATAGCGGCAATGAAGAATATGACAGCCGCCATAAAAGGGAGAAGTGCACTGGAATTGGTGGGAATACGGTGTACAATTGTTAGTTTGGAACCTACACTGACAAAACGGGGATGTGCGTATGGACTGAGTTTTCCATGTGCATATTTGGATAAGGTAAAATCTGTTTTGTCGTCCAAACGGATCAACTATGGTGAAATACTGGGCGGCAGATGAAAGGGGGAAGGCGGATGATATATCTTGATAATGCGGCGACTACGTATCCAAAGCCGGAGTCTGTCGTACAGGCAATGACTACGTGTATGCGGGAATATTGCGGAAATCCAGGGCGAGGAAGTCATACTATGGCGGTACGTGCATCGGAAAAGCTGTATGAGTGCCGGCAAGAGGCTACGGAACTATTCGGCGCCGACAGCCCAGAAAATGTAGCGTTTACTTTAAATACTACGTATGCACTGAATATGGCGATTAAGGGACTTATTCCTGCGGGATCCCATGTAATTCTATCGGACATGGAGCATAATAGCGTGCTTCGCCCGGTAGAGGAACTACGCAGGAGCAGTGGCGTCCATTATGATATTTTTCGTACAGGCGGCAGTGACTTCGAAACACTGGAACGCATCCGCCGCCTGATTAAGCGGGATACAGTGGCTGTTATATGTACTGGCTGCTCGAATATCATTAACCGCACACTACCAATACGTGATATTGGAAGACTGTGTGAAAACCATGGTCTATATTTTATTTTGGATGGGGCGCAGGGCGCTGGTATATATGATATCAACATGCGTCGGGATAAGATTACAGCACTTTGTGTTCCAGGCCATAAAGGATTGATGGGGCCCCAAGGAACTGGTCTTTTGATTCTGCGTGAAGATGTGACGATTGATACACTCGTAGAAGGCGGCAGCGGTATTCATTCAGCGGATCCGGGCATGCCGGATTTTCTTCCGGACAGACTGGAGGCTGGAACGATGCCCACACCTGGTATCGCAGGACTTTGTGAAGGGATTCGATATGTGCGCAGCAGGGGAGTGGAAGAGATACGCGCCCATGAGGCAGGGCTTTATCGGGCATTGATGAACACCTTGCGGGGAGATTCTAGGTTGGTAATTTACAGCAGTAGAGTTCCAGGTGCAATTGTTCTGTTTAATATTAAAGGCGTCAGTGCCCAAAAGACAGGATATGAGTTGGATAGAAGGGGGATTTGTGTGCGCAGTGGACTGCATTGTGCACCACTTGCCCACGAAACGTTAGGAACGCCGGATGGCGGCGCGGTGAGAGTAAGCTTTGGTCCGCTTTCTTCCATGAACGATGTTACAGGTTTTTGTAATGCGCTGCACGATGTGATAAAAGCGGAATAGTCAAAGCCGGCGCTCAGTTTGTTACTGAGCGCCGGCTTTGACTACGTACTTTTACAGTTTTTTATATGTGCCTTTAACTTTTTGATTGCCCAATCATAATGACTGGAGGTGTCACTTATAAAATACGAACCCAAAGTGCTTTTTCCAACCCATTGGTAAGTTCCCTTAGTAAACAGTTCTTCATTGGAAAAGGTCTCCGCCAATGACACTACATCTTTATGAGATTTCTCAAGCATTTTTTTGGCTTCCTCTAAAGTGGTGTCCTGGTGCTTTTCCCAAAATTTTATATTCATATCCCCATAGGTTTTCCAGTTGTACGGCTCTGGAATAAATGGCTTGCTGTCCCCATTTTGATTGGATTGTACCCAATTCAGTAAAAGCTGGTGCCATTCATAGAGATGGATCAGGATGTCACGCAGGTTTCGATCTCGTCTCCAATGCGCTTCTTTTTTCTTCTCATCCTTTGAAAAATCAAAGGGGGTAGCCAATTCTTTTTCCGTCAAACTGGCAATCAGCGCATTCATTTTCTCATATCCTGCTGTTGCCGCATTTAACAAATCTGTTTTTGTTGTCGGTCTGCCCATCGTTATTTTTTTAGCTCCAATCTTGCTTTTTTATTATGTCAATGCGGAGAAATATTTTCCCAGTGGATATGATTATGAAAACAAATCTATAAAATTATGTTATGAAAATTACTATTTCAAAAAAATACATTCATTTTTTATTATAAAAAATATGTGGGCCCGTGCAAGTTTTACATAAGAAAGCAGTAGCACCCGTGGCCTGCAACTTTGTAACAGCGAGTTCTGCAGTGTGCTCACTTTCAAATATTCCAAATACTGCTGGTCCACTGCCGCTCATCATAGCGAGGCGAGCCCCAGCCTCTTCCAGAATTTTTTTGCAGGCGGACGCCTCCTTATGTATCGGTAAAACGACTGATTCAAATATATTAAACATTGCAGTATGCATATCATTCCAGCTTTGGATATGCTGCGTATCCCAATCCTCTGGTTTAGCAGGAAGTTTTTTTCCATATGCTGCATCCAGCATATGGTAGGCGGCAGGCGTGGACACACCGGCACCACCTCTAGCAATAACCATATGTATAGGTTTCAGCGGTGTCAGGGGCGTAATTACTTCTCCTCTGCCGCGGCACAGTGCAGTACCGCCAGTCATGCAAAAGGGCACATCAGCTCCTAGATTTCCACCAATCTGTAAAAGCGCATCCATTGAAATAGGACTATCAAATAAGCGATGCAGGAGCAGAAGAACAGCTCCTGCATCGGTACTGCCGCCTGCTAGGCCACTGGCAACGGGGATTTTTTTATTCAAAGTAATAGATACCCCTGCATTCTCTATACCACTTTCCCGAAAAAAATTCAAAGCGGCACGATATGCCAAATTTTTTTCATCACAGGGTAGGGAGATGTCCGAACACTGTAACGTAATACCCGATGGCGTTTTTTCCACTGTAATGGTATCGTATAAAGACACGGTTTGCATGACACTGCAAACCGTGTGGTATCCGTCTGCTTGGACGGGACCCACATCTAAAAATAAATTTATTTTTGCCGGTGCAAGGGCACTAAGCTGCATATGCTACTCTTTCAGCGGACAAGCCGCAAAATAAAATTTTTTTGAATTTTTACAGCGTTTTTTGGACACATTTCCTGACAGCAGTAACAACGAATGCAGTTTTTATCCTGCACGTTCAACCGTTTTTTTCCATTCTGTTCTTTTATGGTAATCGTCTTTTTAGGACAGGACGCAGCGCACACGCCGCATCCGACACATTTTTTTTGATCAATTTTGGGGCGCGGTTCCAAAAATCGTACCAATCGTCCCCCAAACAGATCTGGAAAATCCCGCAGAATGGACCGTCGGCTTGTATCCGGTGGGATGACATTTGCTGTAATATGCTGTTTGTAATCTGTACCTGCTATGGTCAGTTGGGCAATATCAACTGGACAAACACCGCGCTGGATAGAAGCCTGTACAGATGGGACAGTACCGTTAAAGCCCAGCAGATGTTCCGCAAGGAGGTCCAGAGAAAAAGGTGAAAGGGAGGTCATAAGCACGCCGTATTTCCTGGGTGTGCCGCCAGTGGGGCCATTGCCTTCCATGCCACAAATCCCATCACAGATGGTAATCATCGTTTTATTATCTAATAGCATTTGCGCCAAATCGCAGAGCATTTGGGTAAAACTTTCTACCCGACTGAACCTGGCATGCATTTCCACTTTCTCGGTGCCGGGGATTACCCCATATAAATTTTTTACGCCACAGCTCATTTTTGTAAGAGAATGCGTCTTCAGCTTGCATATGTTTACAATAATATCCGCGTCGCAAATAGGCTGAATGACATGAAAACTTCGACAGGCTGCCCCGTCAGGAAACTGCATCGTCGAAGCCCCCGTTTTATAGTTCAGCGTAATATTCTCTTGTTGGGCTATTTCTTTTATGCCGCATCCATTATAATGAAGACGTATGGTGGTTTCTGTATATGGGCCACCGGAGCTTTCTGCAAGTAATAAAGCGTCAGCTCCCATGCTGCGTAGAGCACGGGCGGCACCTGCGATTACGGCCGGATGGGTAGTAGCAGCGAAATCCGGATTTTTGCTCATTACCAAATTGGGTTTTAGTACAATTTTTTTTCCAGCCAGCATTTCTTTTGTTACACCAGCCAATGCCATTTGCTGTTCTAAAATCTTTGCAATATTTTCTATGTTATATTCTGTGCAGCCGTTAAGGGTTACAGGATAAATCTGCATACTCAAAGCCTTTCAAGGATGTTTAATCTGCAATATAGTGAGCGCCTATACTTTCTTTTCGTGCACACGCTGCGTCCAAAATCATTTTTGCGGTTTGCGCCATGTTACAGATTTCGTAGGCATCTTTTCTATCTAAGCATAAAGACTGGTATTTATCAAAAATATCACCTACGATTTTTCTTCCTGCTTCCAAGTTCTTACTGTACCGAACAGCCCCTGCATATTTTGTCAGCGTTTGGCGAATGATTTCGCGGTCTTGCATGATTTCTTCAAGCACTGCTGTTTTACCGCAGGGTACAGAATCGGGAAGGAGAATACTTCGCATTTGACGATCTATTGTATTTATATGACGCGCTGCACGGCGAGCAAATACCAAGCATTCCAACACAGAATTGCTGGCGAGGCGATTGGCTCCATGAATACCGGTAGATGCTACTTCACCGCATGCATACAGTCCATCTATATTGGTCATTGCATCCAGATTCGTTTTGATACCGCCCATTATATAATGTTGCGCGGGACGAACGGGTATCTGATCCGTAGGTACCATAATACCGAATTTATGACATTCTTCGTAAATGGTTGGAAAACGGGCAGAGAAAAATTCGTCCGTCATTGAAGATACATCCAAAAATACGTTTTTTTCACCAGTTCGGTCTAATTCAGCTAAAATACATCTTGTAACAATATCCCGCGGAGCCAAATCTCGCAGCTTATGCATATCATGCATAAAGGCCTCGCCATTACGATTGCGCAATATGCCGCCTTCTCCGCGGACCGCCTCTGAAATAAGGAACAGTCTATCGCTATGTTTCGGTGAAATCAGCGTGGTGGGATGGAACTGGATCATTTCCATATTTTCGCATACAACGCCGGCACGACTGGCGCATGCCATCCCATCTCCTACAGCGCCTCTGGGATTGGTGGTGTATTGGTATAAATAGCCTACTCCGCCAGTTGCGAGGATCACGTTAGGTGCGTGCAGAATAAAAGGCGCCTCATCTGCACCGGCGACAATGCATCCGGAGGCATTGTCGCTTACCGTAAGCAGGTCGATCAAATAGGTATTATAAAATAATGTAATGTTTTCTCTTTCTTGGGCGATATGTCCAAGCTGTTTGGTGGTTTCCCGTCCTGTTGCATCTCCGCCGCAGTGTACAATTCTGCGGCAGGAGTGTCCACCCTCACGGGTAATCTGCAGCTCTCCTTCGGGATTGGTATCAAAGGGAACATTTAGATCAACCAGTTCCTGAATGTTTTCCGGTCCTTCTTCTACAAGCACGCGAACTGCTTCTTCGTTACACAGTCCTGCGCCGGCAATCAGGGTATCTTCAATATGCGACTCAAAATTATCTGTGGGAGACAATACGGCGGCAATACCGCCTTGGGCATAATAGGAATTGCTCTTTTTCAGGTTTTCCTTTGTGACGAGAGCGACTCGTAGAGAGGCATCGATATGCAGCGCAGCATACAGACCTGCGATGCCGCTGCCAATAATTACTACATCATAGTTATGAGAGGGAAGAGCAGAAAAAGAACCACTGTATAAATATCTTCGCATGAAAGGGCCTCCACTCAGACGAGTTTGAATTTCAGACTGATATCCATGGCGCGTACAGAATGGGTTAGGGCGCCGATACTGATAAGATCCACGCCGGTTTGGGCAACCTGAGCCAAATCTTTTTCTCCCATGTTTCCAGATGCTTCCACTAGGGCGCGTCCATTCACGATTTCTACAGCTTTTTGCATTTCGTCACAGGACATATTATCCAGCATTACAATATCCGCTCCAGCCTCAAGCGCTTCCTGAAGCATGTCCATATTTTCTACTTCAACCTCAATCTTTAAGGTGTGTGGGGCTGCAGCTCTGGCGGCAGCAACAGCCTTTTGAATACCGCCGGCTGCAACGATGTGATTATCTTTAATAAGCACGCCGTCGGACAGATTAAATCGATGATTGATGCCGCCGCCGCAGCGAACGGCATATTTTTCCAGATAACGCAGCCCGGGTGTTGTCTTTCTGGTTTCTGTAATTTTGGCCTTATATCCAGACACACTGGATACGGCCTTAGCGGTAGCGGTAGCGATTCCACTCATATGCTGGAGTAGATTTAGGCCGACTCTCTCTCCGGTAAGAACGCTCCGTGCGTTTCCGGAAACCTCGGCCAACACATCTCCTGCATGAAAGGTAGCTCCTTCCTGCAAAAATGCCTGCAGCGTAATATCTGCATCTAATAGATCAAAGACTGCACGGACGATATCCATGCCACAGAGCACTCCATCCTCCTTGGCAATATACCGGCCGTGTGCTACAGCGTCGCCGGGGATCGTTGACAGAGTGGTTATATCGCCTCCGCCGGCGTCTTCTTCCAGAGCGGTACGCAAGAGACTTTGCACAGAAGGAATAGATGTGATTTTCATGATGTAAACTGCCTTTCTCGTCTATCTATTTGGGAATATTTGATTTGCATATACTTATTTTAGTATAGCACAGTTTATATACCAATGCAAGAAAAAGCGCAAACTTTGCCATAGGGGTTTTCGTTTGCGCCGCAGCCTTTTTATGGTTTAAAAATTGCTTAATGTTTTCTCAGCTTTGTTTCCCGATACTCAGTCCGCAAAAGGACTCGGAACGCGGTTCATAAAATAGAATCAGTTGTTTGCCCACAGTATTGGTGCCGATTGTAAGAAGCATGTTATGGTAACTGACGATTTGCACATGATGAGAAAAATCAAAAAATGCCCATGGAATGTATATTTCATTATAATTGCCTAGGGAATCCTCCGAGTAAGAATAAACCGCACACAACTGGGAATACTGTGTCCAAAACTTTATTAGGGGATTGAATATGTGTATATCTTTTACTTCAGCGTTTATTTCCAAATCATTTGGGACCGATAGAATGTTACTGAACGTATTTTCTGCTTCCTGCATAATTTTCTGCAATCGTTCGGTTGCTTGTTCCTGCTGTTTTGTAGTCAAAGGAGTTTCCGAAACTGGCGTACAGGTATAATATAATAATTCAGCGCTTGCAGCGTCTGCTGCAAGCGTTAGTGTATACGGATCACCATCTGTTTCATATCTGTATTCTTTAAGAAACAGATACTGCTTTGATTCGTCATATTCTAAATAATTGGCTGGATCAAATGTTTCATTTCCTGGGGCTGCGCGGGGGCTGAGCTGCTGTACGATCTGACGAATTTGCAGGTTTCCTTCTTGGATTTGCTGCCAAGACAGCGACAGGGAAAGGTTCTTTTTTGTATCGTAGCAGTTCCAGGGATAAAGCGTCAGTGTTTCGCTTTCGGCAATATATAGTGGATAGCTTCCCATGTCCATTTTTGTTTTTGACAGCACATTTTCTTCCCGACACGGAATATGTTCCAGTAAGGCAGCAGTGGCAAACCCAGCACATAATATTAGCACGGCAAGCAGATAAGGTAAAATGTTTTGCATCCGTCGCATTTGTTGCCTCCTTTTCGCTGAAACGGTTTTCTAACCTCCCGATGTGGGCATAACCAGCCACACTATCGTGCCCTTTCCCTCATGGCTGCGAATATGCAGCTGTGTATTATGCAGATGCGCAATTTCACTGCACAAGGAAAGTCCAAGTCCTGCCCCATTTTCCTTACGACTGCGAGCTTTATCTGCCATATAAAACGGTTCTGTCGCGTGCTGCAGCTGCTGTGCATTCATTCCGATCCCGTGATCCTCAACCGCGATAATGCTTTTCCCTCGTCTGGTTTTGCAGGACAATCGGATTTCGCTGCCAGTATGTGAGGCCTTTACTGCATTGTCTATTAAATTATAAAGCAGGGATTTAAACAATTCTTTGTCTATTGTAAGAATCGTCTTATCACAGTGTACAGAAAGCCGGACACGGTTATGCAGGCACATTGGCGCTGTCGCCACGCGGATTTCTTCAAACAGAGCCGCTGCAAACACTTGTTGCTGTTCGGTCTGTACGTGTTCTGCAGTGGCAAGCTGAAGAAGCTTGCCTGAAAGCGTTTGCAGACGTTTGGCTTCTGTAACGATGATCTGTGCGTATTCCTGACGCATTCCTGCGTCCATGGAGCGTGTAACACGCATTAGATCCCCGAATCCCATTATAGAAGTCAGCGGTGTTTTCAATTCATGAGCAAAACTGTCTACAAATTGCTTGCGTGAATCAGCAGTTTGCTGCAGTTGTTCCATATGCTGCTCCGTTGCCTCTGCCATATCGTTGATATGTGCGGCCAACTGTCGTAATTCTACCGCTCCTTTGGATTTGATTCGTGTGTGGTAGTCTCCTTGTGTAATCTGTTCCAAACCTATTTGAATAGCAGAAAGGGGCCGTAAATGTAAGTATGTTGTTACCAGAAGCAATACTGCGATTACGGATGCGGTCAGCAAGTTTATATAACAAATCATTCGCATCTGTTCCGCTTTTGCAGCATATAATGCATTCAAACTTTTTTCTGTGTACAGCAGATAATCCTTTTCTTCTATTGTTAAAATAGATCCGTTCATTAAATAGACAGAATGCGCATCGTGAATAATTTGCTGCAGGCAGACATCTTTTTCCTGAATGCTGTCGACAAAGACTTTTGCTCTTTCCGCTGCTTGCGCTGGATATATTTGGACCACTGTGCCGTCCAAATATAACGCCGCACCGCTGATGTCGATATTTTCGTTCAGAAAGGTACCGGCAATCTGCTGCACTTGCTTTTCTCCCAACGCCGGCAGGGAGAAGAGCATTCTTTGATATACAATTTGACTGGAAATTCCTGCTGCTAAATTTGCATGCGCAGCTGCGGCTCGTTCTTTTTCTTGTTGAATTGTACTACGGAAGTTTTTGCTTTGAATCATCCATCCGGTTATCGTTGTTGCCAGTATAACGAGTAGGAGTGCAGTGAGAAATATTCTCTGCCAAAGTTTCATTGGATTCGCTTCAACCGATATCCTATTTTCGGAATCGTTACCAAACGGTCGTGCAGTTTTAGCTTCGCGCGGAGTTGCTGAACGTGGATATCTACGGTTCGCGTTTCCCCGGCAAAGTCATATCCCCATACTGCCGTGAGCAGACGCTCTCGTGTCAGCGCAATATCCGCGTTTTCAATGAAAAAAACCAGCAAGTCAAACTCTTTCGGAGTTAGAGCAATCGCTTTTTCAATCCTTTTAACCACATGCCGGTTTAAATCGACTTGTATGTCTCCATATGTCAGAAGCTTTTGTGCCTTGTTTGTTCGCCGCAGTACGACTTCAATACGTGCCAACAACTCCACCACTTCAAAAGGCTTGACGATATAATCTTCCGCTCCACTTCGCAGTCCCCGCACACGGTCACTGACTTCCTGCATGGCTGTTAGAAAAATAACAGGAACACCTTTGGTTCGAATTTGTTCCATAACGCCAAAACCGTCTAACTGGGGCAGCATAACATCTAAAAGAACAAGGCTGAATGATTCGTGCATAATTCGGTAGACAGCAGTTTTTCCATCTCCACACTGCTCGCTTTTATATCCAACAATGTCAAGCGCTGCTGCAATCATTTTTGATATATGCGGGTCATCTTCCACAATCAGTATCTTTATCAACTACCAGTCACCTCCAAAAGGGGAGAATATATAAATATACCGCAATTTTTTTAATAAAAGTATACCATATGCACCGACAAATTACAAAGTCAACTTTTCCTTTTTTACATTTTTCTTACATCTTTTTGCGGACATGCTGTCCGTTTTTTCGTAAGATACAAACAGCGGCGCCGCAAGACGCATCCCTCTTTTCATCGTTTTCTCCATCTTTCTTCCACGCGGCGCCGCAATCGATTTTCATTCTTTTTGTGCCGCTGTAGGGTGGCAGGAAGGAGAGTACTATGCGACAACACCATTTATTCATTGTTCTGCTTGCCGGATTGCTTATTCTTTTGTGTGCTTTGTGCGCGTGCGGTGATGCACAGGCGCCTATACCAATACAAACATCTGCTAATACAAATGCACAGGAATCATCTGCTTCCATAAATACAGATACAGACCCTTCTCCCAAAGGAATAATCCTGATTGATCCGGGGCACGGCTTCGATGATCCCGGCTGTACGGCTTATGACGGCAGTTTTACTGAGGCGCAGATCACAGAAGCTGTTGCCGGCCTGCTGCAAAAGGAGCTGGCGTCAAGGGGATGGAATGTGGAATTGACCCATGACGGTAGGCATATGCCCGATGCGGAACTGCTATATGATAGCGCACAGAAGATGCCTATACAAAACGATATAAATGTAAATCCACAGGAATGGGTGTGTGACAACAATCTGTTCAGTAAATACGAACGTGTACTTTACGCCAATGCCCGCAATCGAGAAACGCCGGTCATTTTGTTCCTGTCGCTGCATGTCAATTTTGTTGAGACTTCTGCACAGACGGTGCGGGGATTCGAAATTGATTATTACAAAGATCATCCTGGTGCATCGGCTGCCTGCAGTTTTTCCGAAACGCTTGGCCGCATACTTGCAGATACGTTTCATCAAAAAGTAAAGCTTTTTGCAGATAATAAAAAGGAAGCGTTTGTGGTAACAAAATATACGGATATGCCTTCGGTGCTCCTTGAAATGGGGTATGCCAGCAATACCGAGGATGCGGCTCTGCTCGCTAGCGTGAAGTTTCAGACGCGGTTGGCACAGGCAATTGCAGTAGCGGTGGATAATATTTTTTGAATAAAAATGTCAAAAAGTGTTGACAATTGATATAAAAATATGTTAAATTGTAAAATACAATTTATTAAAAATGCAAAAAACAAAAAATCAAAATAAAGAAAGGCGGTGAATTTTTTTAACGCTCAGGGCATTTCCAATTTGCTTACATTTTGAAAGGAGTCTGTACAGGAAGAGATTATTATTATATGTACTATGTGCAGCGGTAGTTGTATTATAAATGTGGGCTGCATTTTTGAACTGCCAAAGCGTAATAAAAACATATTAACGAAACGAAGGGATTTTACTTATGAAAAAGATTATCAAAGGTTTTATTATTACATTGACAGCGGCTGTTTGCCTGCAGTTTTGCCTGATTTTTACGGCAGCTGCAGATTTGTCAGCAGAGGACTGGGACATCGGTGATTCTATTTCTTTAAATGTATCCCCTGCATATGCGGATGAAATTTTAACGGACGCATTGAGCGCGTTTGATGACTTCGGAATAAAAGCGGCTTATATTGCCGAAAAACAGGTTCGTGACGGAAACATCTACTTGAGCCTGCTTCTTGTTGCAAACGAAGATACGCAGATTGATACGCTGGTGTCACAACTAGAGGCAGATGTACGTTTTACAAAAGTGCGCAGCAATGCAGTGGTCAATACATTACATTTGACCGTCTCTTCCGATACTGTGAAGGTAGGGGAAACGCTGACTATTCGGCCGGAAGGAATTTTGAATGTGGATGATAGGTCCTACGGTCTTTCATACGCATCTGTTGATGTTCTTACAGAGAATTACGATCCTGAAAAGGAATATACGCCCGCAGACTTTCCGCAGTTTGCCTTTTCTGCGGTAAATAAAACTGCCCTTGCAGGCGGCAACGCATACTTCACACTGACATTGTCCGAGCCTGGATATTGTAATTTTTATAGAGCAATAAATGCGCTTGCCTTGGATCCTGCTATTTTGTATGTGAGGCCCACACCTACTATAATTCCGTGTGTTGTTAATAAACCTGTTTGGGAGATTTCCGATACATCGGTCGCTGCATTTGTAACGTCTGATCCGATAGAAAACAGAGAGAGGATAATTAAGGGCTTGCAGCCGGGAACAGTCACAGTGACCTATATTCCTTCTCTTGGATATCACCTGGCGAGAGACTATGCGGTTACGTATGAAATCACGGTAACGGAAGCGGACACTGCTCCTGTGGAAACAACGGAATCGAGATCTGGCAGTGAAACGACGAATACAGAATCTGGAAATACGAAAGCCAATCCACAAACGGGCGATAAGGGGATGGCATCCCTGTGTGTGCTTGCCGGCGCAGCGCTTGTCGGATGCACGGCGGTAGCGGTTATTCGGTATAGGAGAAGAAATTCCCTCTGATAGGTGAGTATGTATTTTAAAAAGCTTACAGGAATTTTTCCTGTAAGCTTTTTGATATGTTCATTATTTAACGACTATGAGGGTGTGTGCAGGCCCGGTTGACAAAGGCGCAGCTTTGGGGTATACTATGTAAGAATTGCATTACACAGTGTAAAAGGGATCGTTATAAATGAAAAAACTACTATTTTTAATCAATCCCACTTCCGGGAAAAGGGCGCTGGAAGATTCTCTCATGCATGTAGTGTCTACTTTTTCCGATGCAGGATTTGATGTGAATATTCATTTATCAAAAGATCAGGAAGATCTTTATAATTGTGCATATAACGGTGGTGCTTACGACTTAATCGTTTGCTGCGGCGGAGATGGTACGCTGAATATCGTAGTAAATGCGGTATATCGGTCGGGAAACAATACGCTCATTGGGTATATCCCAGGAGGTACTACCAACGATTTTGCAAATAGTCGGCACATTGATAGTATAGCAACGGGCGCAGCAAAGCAGATTGCCGAGGGAATTATACGGGATGTTGATTTAGGAATCCTGGAAGAAAAGCCTTTTGTCTATGTAGCTGCTTTTGGCATGTTTGCAGATGTTTCATATCTGACGAGCCGGGAGAATAAGCAAAATTTTGGGCATGCAGCTTATGTATTCAGTGGAATTAAATCTTTTGCAAAGGCCAAAACGTATAGCCTGCGCATAGAACATGATGGAGAAGTGCTTGAAGGGGATTTTATTTTTGGTATGGTCAGCAATTCCAAGCGGATCGGTGGGTTTGAACTGCCTATTATCAAAAATGTTCTGTATGATGATGGGGAGATGGAGGTTATGCTGGTTCGTAAGCCGAAAAATACGATGGATACAACGCATCTCCTAAACTGTCTGCTCACGCAGTCTTCTGATGAATCCAATATTCATACGTTTAAAACCGCTTCTTTGCGTTTTTCTTGTGATGAAGAAATTCCCTGGTCTCTGGATGGAGAATTCGGAGGCACTTTTAAGAGCGGAGAAATTCAGGTAAAAGGCGGCGCTGTCCGCATGATTTTTTAATTTTGAAACAACACGAGGATTTTTATGATTACAGTTAGCAACTTATCCTTTCAATTTGACGGACAGTATTTGTTTAAAAATGTTGATCTGAAATTTACGCCGGGCAACTGCTACGGTGTAATCGGTGCAAATGGTGCAGGAAAATCTACATTTTTTAAGCTTTTGTATGGAGAATTGGAACCTACTACAGGAAATGTGGAGATTCCTCAGACGGTGCGTATGTCCGTACTGCGTCAGGACCATTTTGCGTTCGACGCCTTTTCCGTTCTGGACACGGTTATTATGGGGAATCAACGTCTGTATGATATCATGAAAGAGAAAGACGCCATCTATGCTAAGGAAGACTTTAGCGACGAAGACGGGATTCGCGCGGCGGAGCTGGAAGGCGAATTTGCCGAGCTGAACGGATGGGAAGCAGAGAGCGATGCAGCAAAGCTGCTGCAGGGACTAGGGCTGTCGATTGATATCCTGGAAACGGAAATGAGCGCGTTGCGTGACAGCGATAAAGTAAAAGTATTGCTGGCCCAGGCTCTTTTTGGAAATCCAGATATTATTTTGCTGGACGAGCCTACAAACGGACTGGATCTTGCTGCTACCAGATGGTTGGAGGATTTTTTGGCAGATTATTTCGGTACGGTACTGGTAATCTCCCATGACCGGCATTTTCTAAACAATGTGTGTACCAACATTGTAGATATTGATTACAATGAAATCAAAATGTATGTGGGGAACTACGAGTTTTGGTATGAGTCCAGCCAGCTGATCCAGCGGCTGATGAAGGCGCAGAATAAGAAAAACGAAGAAAAAATTAAGGATCTGCAGGAATTTATTTCTCGCTTCTCCGCAAATAAGTCTAAGTCTAGACAGGCTACCAGCCGTAAGAAGCTGTTGGACAAGCTGACGGTGCAGGAATTGCCGGCATCCAGCAGACGCTATCCTTTTATAGGATTTGATATGGATCGGACGCCTGGAAAGGATATTTTATTCGTAACGGATCTTAAGAAAAGCGAAAACGGGCAGCCGCTTTTTTCGAATGTATCCTTTACGGTGGGGCGGGATGATAAAATTGCTTTTGTAGGTAATGAGCTTGCGATTACCGCTCTTTTTCGAGTTTTGATGGAAGAAACAGAGCCGGATGCCGGTTCCTTTAAATGGGGAATCAGTATTACTAAGTCTTATTTCCCGCATGACCATTCTGCGTATTTTAACGGGCATGATGAAAATATGCTGGACTGGCTGCGACCCCTTGCAAAAGATCAAACGGAAACGTATCTGCGGGGAATGCTGGGGCGCATGTTATTTTCCGGAGACGCGCCTTTGAAAAAGGTCAGCGTGCTGTCCGGTGGGGAAAAGGTGCGGTGTATGTTTTCTAGAATGATGCTATTTGGGTCAAACTTTTTGATTGTAGACCAGCCCACCGATCACTTGGATTTGGAATCCATTACTGCAGTAAACAACGGTCTGCGGGATTTCAAGGGAAATGTCCTGCTTTCATCGCATGACTATGAGATTGTAAATACCGTAGCAAACCGCATTATAGAAATCCGTCCGGACGGAATGACAGATTTCCTAGGTACATATGACGAGTATGTAGCCAAAAAGGAAGAAGAGGCGGTTCGATTAGCTTAGTCGTAATCCTTACTTTTTCGATAGCGCATAAAAAAGGACACAGTACTGTGTCCTTTTTTATTACGAAGTATTATGCTTTTTCCCGTTCAAAGAAATATTTTTGATTGTGACATTTGATACTCTGCACCAGCCCAATAAGCATATACATTGCCAGCAGAGAAGAGCCACCGTAACTCATAAAGGGAAGGGTGATTCCAATTACCGGCAGCATCGCCAGACACATTCCGATATTTTCCAGCGTTTGAAACATAAGAACCGCAACGACTCCGGCACAGATATATGCCCCGTAATCCTTTCGGGCGATGCGTGCAATCCAAATCAGACGGATTACCAGTGTGGTCATCAGCGCCATATATAAGAAACAGCCGAAAAATCCAAACTTTTCTGCAAGAATGGCGAAAATGAAATCGGAATAGCAGTCGGGAATGAGCTTATATTGAGTTCCTCCGGAAAATCCGGAGCCAAGAAATCCTCCAGCCGCTATAGCAGTACGGCTGCTCAGTGCTTGAAACCCTTTTCCAAGAGGATCTAATTCTGGGTCGAACCCACAGATAATTCTCTGCCTCTGCGTTTCGCTCAAAAATTTCCATAAAACAGGCGACGCTGCCGCGACAAGGGCAAACGCCCCGATAAAATACCAGATAGAAAGCCCGCCTACAAGGAGCATAACGGCGATGATTCCAAGATATACTAAGGCGGATCCCAGGTCTCCGGTCATTAAAACCAAACCAAAAATGATACCTCCATGAATAGCCAAGCCGGCTACATTTTTTATATGATTGATATCGTCCTGTACACGTTTGATGTGCCGGGAATAAGTAATGATAAATAAAAACTTTACATATTCTGACGGCTGTATATCGAAAGGTACACCAGGGATACGCAACCATGCCTTGTTTCCACGATCTCCTGCTCCAAAGACGATTACGGAGGCCATTGCAAGGACTGCTAGGACAAAAATCCATATACCGAAGCGTTTGACCAGCTTGTCATAATCCAAATATGCCAGAACAAACATAACGCAGATGCCAAGGAGCGCCGCAATAGATTGCACTATCGCGTACCGTGAGCCAACTTTGTTTGCAGCTCCTGCTAGTGTAACAATAGAAAGGGCGGTCATACCCAGCACGCAAAATAGGATTACATAATCGATTTGACGCAGCTTTTCTTTCAAAGAAACAGAAAACTCTTTCAGGGTAAAACCTCCTTTCTATATTAAATTCTCATATTTTTAATATGCGATTGCCCAGTATACCATATGCTTTGCAGGTTTACCGCAGCAGACGCACCGATCGGACAACTTCTCCTGCTGAAAGGGAATACACCGAGAGCATACACCCGTTTCTTCTTTTACCTGGTCTTCACAGGCTTCTTCACCGCACCACATGGCCTTAACAAAGCCCTCTCCATTTTGCGCAATAGCGGTTTTAATTTCTTCTATGGTAGTGCAGGCGTAAGTATGCGCAGTCCGATTGGACAGCGCCTTTTCGTACATACCTGCACGCACCTGCTCTAACCGTTCTGCCACCACTTTTTCGATGTTTTCCAGTCCATCAAAATTCTTTTCACGATTGTGACGCTGGACAGTAACACATTTGCCTTCCGCAATATCCCGAGGCCCGATTTCAATACGAAGGGGAACACCCTTCATTTCATACTCGGCAAACTTCCATCCAGGAGAATTGTCGCTGTCGTCTACTTTTACCCGGAATTGGCCCTTGAGACGATCCCGCAGAGCGTACGCTGCTTCCAATACTCCATCCTTTTGTTGCTGTACCGGAATAATTACAACTTGAATGGGCGCTATAGCCGGAGGAAGTACTAGACCGTTGTTGTCGCCGTGAGACATAATGAGTCCGCCGATCATCCGGGTAGAAACGCCCCAGGACGTCTGGAAGGGATGTACCAGCTTATTTTCTTTATCGGTGTATTTTATATCAAAGGCTTTGGCAAAACCATCTCCGAAATAATGAGAGGTGCCTGCCTGCAACGCTTTTCCATCGTGCATAAGCGCCTCAATGGCGTAAGTGGCTTCCGCACCGGCAAACTTATCGCTTTCTGTTTTTCTTCCCTTGATCACCGGAATGGCCAAATCCTGTTCATGGAAATCAGCATAGCAGTTTAGCATACGAATGGTTTCTTCTTCTGCCTCTTTTGCTGTAGCATGAATAGTATGACCCTCCTGCCAAAGAAATTCTCTGGAACGCAGGAAAGGGCGAGTGGTTTTTTCCCACCGCACAACGGAACACCATTGATTATACAGTTTAGGCAGATCCCGGTAAGATTTCACTACGTTTGCATAGTGCTCACAGAATAGTGTTTCCGAGGTAGGGCGCACACAGATCCGTTCGGTGAGAGGCTCGCTTCCTCCATGCGTGACCCATGCCACTTCCGGTGCAAAGCCCTCTACGTGTTCTTTTTCTTTATTTAACAGGGATTCCGGGATAAACATGGGCATATATACGTTTTCATGCCCGGTTTCTTTAAAACGAGCGTCCAGATTTTTTTGAATCAGCTCCCAGATTGCATATCCGTAAGGGCGGATTACCAGACAGCCTTTTACGCTGGAATATTCAATCAGTTCTGCTTTTTTGCAGATATCTGTATACCATTTTGCAAAATCCTCGTCCATGGAGGTGATTTGATCCACCATTTTTTTATCGTTTGCCATTGGTTACCTCTTTTATAAATGTAAATATAGTAAATATTGTATATCAGAATCGTCTGTTTGTCAAATAGCTTATTCCTTTTTTAGTCTAGCAAAGGATGCCATCAGCTTTTTAATTCCTATTTTATCAAATTCGACTTCATACAGTATATCTGATCCCATCGGTTTTACAGACAGTATTGTTCCGCTGCCAAAAGTAGTATGCCGGACTCTAGCTCCTTTATCAAAGCGTTCCAGTGATGCTGCCGCTGCAGTACGTGGGACGGCGCCCGTTTTGGGTCGCGGGGCTCCCATGCCGGATAAATTTCCAGTATAAGCTGCCCGTTCTTCTCCGGTTCCGTACCCACTGCCGGGTGCGTTTTTGTTGTAGATAGGAGTGCTGCCGGAGTGTTGGAATGTTCCCTTGGTATAAGCGCGCTCACCGACCGACTGATAATCGGTAAAGGTATCGTCTGCCTCTTGTAAAAGCCAAGGTGGAATCTCACCAGCAAAGCGGGATTTTTTATTGTATTGGGTGCTGCCGTTAAGCATACGCTGGTGTACATGGGTGATGTAAAGCCGCTGCCTAGCCCGGGTAATAGCTACATATGCCAGGCGTCGCTCCTCCTCGATTTCCGTAGGGTTCATGATAGCCTGAAATCCCGGAAAGATGCCTTCCTCCCAACCGGGGAGAAATACATTTTGAAATTCCAATCCCTTTGCGCTGTGAATGGTCATTAGCACTACAGCGTCCGCAGCTTCGTCATATCGGTCAATATCCGAGACAAGCGCTACGTCTTCCAGAAATTCAGACAGGGAAGGGGTGGCAGTTGTACTTTCGTACTGCGCAGCGGTGGAAACCAATTCACCGATATTATCCAGCCGTTCCTTCTCCGCGTCGCCGGCTGCGATCCACATTGCCTGATACCCGGATTTTACACAGACTTTTTCAATAAGTGCAGAGATTTTTGAATCCTTTGCATCTGTCCTCAGTTCATCTATCAGCTTTGCCAAGGCCATCATAGCCTTGGCAGCGCTGGAGGGAATTGCAGTATATGTATTCGCACGTGCTAAAACATCCAGCAGGGGAATCTGTAGTTCATCGGCAATTGCCATAGCCGCCCCGATGCTTTTTTCACCAATTCCACGGCGAGGCGTATTGATAATTCTTCGCAGGCGCACGCTGTCCGCCGGGTTATTGACAACGGATACATAGGCTAAGACATCTTTGATTTCTAAGCGGTCAAAGAATCGTAAGGCTCCCAGCATGCGATAGGGAATACCGCTTTTGGCCAGCGCCTGTTCAATAGCGCGGGACATGGCGTTGGTTCGGTACAGAACGGCAAAGGAAGAAAATGCGCCGCCGTCCTCGTGCAGTTCTCCAATCGTATCCGATATAAAACGGGCTTCGTCTAACTGAGTAGAGAGCTTTTTCAAAAAGATTTTTTCTCCTTCATCTCCCTGGGTCCACAGTTTTTTGCCTTTTCTTTCTTTGTTATGCACAATAACCGCATTTGCAGCGTCCAAAATTCGTTTGGTAGAACGGTAGTTTTGCTCTAGGCGAATTACTTTTGCGTTTGGATAGGTATTGTCAAAAGTGAGGATATTTTCAATGGTAGCGCCACGAAATTTGTAGATGGACTGGTCGTCGTCTCCAACTACCATCAGATTTTTATATCCCCCTGCTAGAAGGGATACCAGCTCAAATTGGGCGCGGTTTGTATCCTGATATTCGTCAATGGAAATATAGCGAAACCGGTTTTGCAGATTTTGCCGTACGTTCTCAAAGCTTTGCAGCAGGGTGACTGTCTGCATGATGATATCGTCAAAGTCCAGCAGGTTGGAAGCCTGCAGACGGGACTGATATAATTCGTAAACCTGACCGATTTTGCGCAGCCGGCTGTCGCTTCCTACTTCCGTTTGGTACTCTTCCGGAGTCATTAGATGGTTTTTGGCTCTACTGATTTCTGTAAGAATGCTTTTGGCAGGAAGAAATTTAGCGTCAATATTCAACTGCTTCATACATTCCGCAATCAGCTTTTTCTGGTCGTCTGTATCCGCGATACCAAAGCCGGATCCATACCCTACCAATTCTCCGTGTCTACGCAGGATTCTCATGCAAACAGAGTGAAACGTACCGGTCCAGATATCCTGTACCTGTGATGCGTCCTCTCCAAAAATAGAAGTAAGCCTTGCCTTGATTTCCCCGGCAGCTTTATTTGTGAAGGTGACAGCTAATACAGACCATGCCGGCGGTGGGTTTACCGCGAAGCGCTCTAAATATTCCCCGAGCTGTTCTCCATCCAACTGCATAGCTTCTGTCATAGACTGTAAGTCGTCGGAGGTACAGTCTTCCGGTACATAATCTGTCATGTATGCGTCGCCGTAACGAATGATGTACGCAAGACGACTAACAAGAACGGTTGTTTTTCCACTGCCCGCTCCTGCTAAAATCATCAGCGGATGATGAATGGTATAGATACATTCCCGCTGTTGGCTGTTCAGGTGGCCATAATATTTATCAAATAGCTTACGTTTCTGCACAGTATACTGCAGACGCAGAGTTTCGTTTTCCATAACATCTCCGTTCTTTTGGGAAAAAGTATCAATTAAAATTATACCATATCGCTCTATTCTTGTCTATAAAGGGACGACAAATTTCCATGAAATCTTTCTCTATTTTACGTTTGACACGGTATTTTTATAAAATCTATTTACAGAATCAAATTAAATGTGGTATGATATTGTTGCAATATTATTAAGAAGAGGATGTGAATCCAATGGAAAGATATTATCAGCCTGAGATTGAGTGCGCGCCGATTGAGAAAATCAAGGCGTGGCAAAATGAAAAGCTCGCCTCTCAGGTGCGGCATGTATGGGACAATGTGGCCTACTACAGGAATCTGATGCAGGAAAAGGGGGTTACGCCTGACGATATCCGCAGCACAGATGATTTATATAAGCTGCCTTTTTTAACAAAAACGGATCTGCGGGATGCATATCCTTACGCCCTTTTGGCAAAGCCCCTGTCCGACTGTGTCCGTATTCAGTCAACCAGCGGCACTACCGGTAAGCGTGTTGTAGCGTTTTATACGCAGAAGGATGTGGATTTGTGGGAAGAATGCTGTGCAAGAGCCATTGTAGCAGCTGGTGGTACAAAGGATGATGTATGTCAGGTTTGCTACGGATATGGTTTGTTTACCGGCGGACCTGGACTGCATGGTGGCTCCCACAAGGTTGGATGTCTGACCCTTCCTATGTCCAGCGGTAATACAGAACGGCAGATTCAATTTATGCTGGATCTGCAGTCTACAATTTTATGCTGTACCCCTTCTTATGCAGTATACATAGGCGAGACACTTCGGGAGATGGGATATTCTAAAGAGGATATCCATTTGAAAGCGGGCATCTTTGGTGCAGAACCATGGACCCAGGAAATGCGTCGGGATATTGAGAATACGTTGGGTATTCGGGCATATGATATATATGGACTGACGGAGACTTCCGGTCCTGGTGTGTCGTTCGAGTGCAGTGAACAAACCGGGATGCATATCAATGAAGACCACTTCCTGGCGGAGATTATCGATCCCAACACGGGAGAGGTGCTGCCGGAGGGAAGCAAAGGAGAACTGGTATTTACCAGCCTGGATAAAGAGGCGTTTCCGTTGCTACGATATCGGACAAGAGATATATGCGTGCTCAGTCGGAAAAAGTGTTCCTGCGGCAGAACCCATATTAAAATGAGTAAGCCTATGGGCCGCAGTGATGATATGATGATTATCCGTGGAGTAAATGTTTTCCCATCTCAAATTGAAGCGGTACTACTGAAGCAGGGGTATACCTCCAATTATCAGATTGTAGTGGACCGGGTAGGCAGTACAGATACCTTTGATGTATATGTGGAAGTTACGGAAGAGCAATTTGCCGATACGGTACGAGAACTGACATTGCATGAAGAACAGCTTGCTGGTGCTATGAAGCTGATGCTTGGCATCAATCCGAAGGTACATCTGGTACAGCCAAAATCCATTGCACGCAGCGAGGGAAAAGCTGTACGAGTAGTTGACAAAAGAAAGCTGCATGACTAATTGGCAGCAGAGAAAGGATGAAATCCATGAGTGTCAAACAAGTTTCTGTTTTTTTGGAAAATAAATCGGGTCAGCTTGCCGATGTATGCGCTGTTCTTGCCGAGAATGGCATGAGTTTGCGTGCTTTATCTATTGCGGACACAAAAGAGTATGGTATTCTTCGGGTGATTGTACCGGATGCGGATGGCGCGCTGGAGGTTTTACGCAGGGGAGGGTATACCTGTAAGCTTACGCAGGTGCTGGCAGTGGAAATTGATGACCGTCCCGGCGGCATGGCATATGTGCTGCAGGTATTATCTGAGGCCGAAATCAGTGTGGATTATGCCTATGCTTTTATCTCTCATAAAGCGGGATATGCACACATGATTTTACGTGTTTCCGATATAGATGAAACAGTAAAGGCGTTGACTGAAGCCGACATCCGTACGTTAGAAATGGATTCGCTACTTACGGAATAACTATTATCAATAAGAAAAGCCCACCGCAATCGGTGGGCTTTTCTTATTTTAATTTATCACTTCTGACGGTAGTCACATCTTCCAGCACATTCGCCTGATCAGCCACCCATTCCTGTACATACCGGTATTGGGTTGTTTGCTGGAAATCTGGCAACAGGTTGTAATAGTCTAGAAATTCTTCCACCTCAGCGGCGTCCGTAAGCTCATATTGCTCTCCATAGGAAAGCAGTTCATTTTCGTAATATGCATCATCAAATTTTAGATTCTCACATCGAGCAATATAAAAAAGAATCATGTCTTCAAAGCATTCTTGTTCCGCTTCTGCTTTCAGAAAATCGTAAAACGCTTCTATATCTTCGTAACCCAGGGAATCTTTTACATATTCTTTCAGAGACACGTTGTCACTTTTTGCTATATTCCGATATTTGTCCAGCAAGCTTTCATATTTTTCATCATATTCCTTTTCGGGAACTTGGAGCAGCTTGCTGTTTTCTATCAGATGCTGCCATGTCAATATTACCTCATAGGAGGCCAGATACTGATCGTATCGTTTCTTTAGATTAGAACGAATTTCAATTTCTCTGCCTTCCCGTGAGGTACCCAACCGCTCCTCATAAAATTCTTCCGTGTCTTCCAGAAGATTGATTTCATCGATCCGGTCTATATGGATTTCTATGGTGGCTTCTTTGCCGGATTTTAAGAGGTCCCGGTAATAAGGGTCGGGAAACGTAAAGATGATTTTTTTGTCTTCCCCTTTTTTCATACCAACGATTTCTTCTTCCAATTGGGGAATATCAAACTCGTTTGTCCCTAAAATAAAGGAATGACCCTCTCCCTGACTGTTTGTTTCAAAGGTTAAATATTTGTAAACCGTATCGTCTATAGTGCAGGTAGTAGAAATAACAACACGATCCCCCTGGGCGCAACCGCGATCCACGTCTTTTGTAAAGGGAGAATATACGGCTAGGTCTATACGCATCGCATTTTCGATATCCTGCTGGGAGGGGGTATATGATATATTTGGAAGCTTAATTCCAGTGTAGTCACAGACTTTTACATAATCCGGCAAATAATAATCGTAGGGTTCTCCTGTACGATCATAGCTATTGTAGGCTTTGTCTGTACATCCGACAATGTTTAGGACAAACATAAGAACCGCTAAGGTCCATGCGGTATATTTCATCGTTTTTTTCATAGGATTTCGCCTTTCTTTGAAGGTGCATTTTCGTGGAATGGAGCTGCTTTATAGTCTTTGGGGCGCAGACGGCCGGTGGCCTTTTCCAAAATTTTCATATAAATGGGAGCTAAAAGAAAAGATACGCCCAGATACCAGAAAATATAGTACCCGTAGTCATAAAAGATATCCATCAACTCTTTAGGTGTAAGATTTTGATACCGTATAAAAAAGGGAATGACCTTATTTGCCGATAAAATGACTATATGCAAAATACAAGTGATGCCGAGGGAAAGCAAAACAGCCCGCAGAGGAGCGAATTGATTCAGCCTTTTCGGACTTGGAGAATGAAATCTTTTTACAGCATATCGGCAGCCGATCCAGAAGGCAAGTCCTAATATGACACCGGAAAAAAGGATTTCCATAAGGGTAGATAAGGCCCACGCCTTGATACTTGCACTGCCTACAACGTTTCGTGTGATGTTATATAGAAAAAGCAGTGCGTCTCCGCTCAAAAGGCAGAGCATGGATAGTAAAAAGGATTTACCGCCTGTTTTTTTTCCAAAAAAGGATACAGCATATACAATGCTGCACACAGCGGCAACAAACGCAGCTCTGGAAAACAACTGCGCACAAAAACTGCTGATAAAGGGCAGGGTACGCAAAAAAAAGGAAGCAGCGCCCGCGATCATAATATCAGAAGCCGCAGCCCTGTAAAGAATAAATAGAATTTTACCTAAGGCCGTGAAAAGAAATACGGAACATATAGAGCATAGATAAAACTTTTTTACGGTGCTAAATTTTGCCATACCGGCTCCTTTTATAAAACTTTGTATTATTTTATCATAACAGATGCTAAAAAACAAGTATATGCCGGGAATTATTTACAAGGGAGCAGAATATATATATTGCAAATTAAAAGAGGAGATACAGTCATGGCAAAAAAAGAAATCTGTACAGATAAGGCGCTCCTGGATTTTGCAATGCCTGCCGATTATGAAACGGTAAGCCAATTTTTGGATATATTTGCACAGAGGTATGATTTTATATCGATTCAATCTATTGGGGAGACAATTCTGGGACGACGAATACAAATGGTAAGCCTTGGAGATGAGGCAGCGCCAAAAAGCGTTATGTATGTGGGAACCCATCATGGAATGGAATGGATTACAACTCTGTTTTTGCTTCGATTTATAAACGAATATTGCGAGTATTATAAAAGCGGAAAACAGGCTTTTGGGATCAATCTTGGAACCCTGTTTGCTACGCGGTGTATTCGTATTATTCCAATGCTGAATCCCGATGGTGCAGAATTACAAATTCATGGTGTGGAAGAATCCAATCCCCTTCGGGAGAGATTGGAAAGGATGAGCGGTGGAGATTATTCCAGATGGCAGGCCAATGCCCGGGGCGTAGATTTAAATCACAATTATAATGCAGGGTTTGCTGCATATAAGAAGTTGGAGGCAGAAGCGGAAATTTTTGCCGGTCCAACCCGTTTTTCCGGTGAGAATCCTGAATCGGAGCCGGAGACAGGAGCGCTTTGCAACTATATCCGTTTCAATGGAGATTTGCGTATGGTTCTAACCCTGCATACACAGGGAGAAGAAATTTACTATACCTCCGGAGGGTATGCACCTCCTGGAGCAAAACAGATTGCTGCTCAGCTTGGCCGTTTGTCCGGTTATTCAGTGTCGGAACCGGAGGGACTGGCGTCTTATGGCGGACTGACTGACTGGTTTATAAAGGAATTCGACAGGCCTTCCTTTACCATCGAATGCGGGAAAGGGGAAAATCCGCTGCCGGAAAGTAAATATTTTAATATTTATGCGGGTCTGCGGGAAATGCTGTTCTGCGCGCCGCTTCTGATATAACAAAAAGACGGTATGGGGACTTACCCATACCGTCGTCATTTTATGAAAATATCACTGAAACCGTTGGATAATACGGTCACAGAGCGCCGCTGAAAATTGGTCCAGACCGGAAAAATCCATGGTTGCTTTGTAAATATCCTCCAAACGAAAATGATGCTTTTTTGCTTCTGCAAGGCTATCCAAAGCGCCTTCCATAAGAGAAGAGAAACACTTTTCTCCAAACCGACGTTTTTGTCTGTTGGCAGACAGGACGTCTTTATTTACAAAGCGCTGCATGTTTACAACTTTTGTATAAGTAAGCTGTCGATCCGCGTCTTCTTCATAAGGAACAAATGCTATGTCTTGACTAGGCAGATAAAGCTCTGCGATTCCGCCTAGGGGAGAGATAGAACGGACCACTGTCAATCCTTTAGACAGAAGGGCCTTTTCCAGAATGTCAAAAAATACGCTGGCTGTGGCGGCACATTCCTTTACAGCTATAACAGTTTGTGCACTATTGAAAAAGGTAGTCACTCGAACGGCGCCGTTCATAGAAACGGCCAGCGTTCGGCGATTTATAATCTTCCCGGTTTCCCCGCTGTCCTTGATGGAAGATACTAAGCGTCCCACGCATTTCTCAAGCTTTTCTTCCAAAATCAGATTTCCGCAGAATCGCTTCGAGGCGGAAATCACAGAGGAAGCACCGGAAAGATATCGGTATGCTCGGGAAAAACATTCGCTTTTCTGCTGCGCAGCATTAACGATTTCTGCTCGTGCATTTTCCAGTGCAGTGGTGTCCCAGTAATCTCCGCTGTTTACGATTTCTCCGCAGCTGCCGGCATAAACCGGATCTACTGTGTGTGGGGCAGTGCCGTCTATTAAGGCAATATGTATATTATCTCGCCGCAGCAAAACGCCGTCCAGACTTTCAGGATCGGAACTGCATAGGATATAAGTGCAGGAGGCGCCATATTTTGCAGCTTTTTCAGCGCAACGTCCGATCATCGTACTTTTGCCGGTTCCGCTCCCGCCTTTTATTATGTATACTTTTGTAAAGGTATCTTCACTGAAAAATTCGCTGTAATCGGATACAAATCCTTCCGGCGTGTTGGCGCCGGCGAAATAAGCGTTTTTCGGTGGAATATTTTGAAAATAAGCAATATGTGAAACCATAACTCTATTCTACCCTTTCTTTTTTAGCAGTATATGCACTAAAGAAAAAAGGTGATAAAGTTAATACAAAATGGGCGATTACTGAAGTAGTTCCAGAATTTTCTTTTCGCCGTATACCATTTCCCAGTCTGCTGTAAATGCATCTACTGCATACAGCGTAAGGGGATGGTAGATAAGCTGATCAAAAAGCTCCGGATTGATAGTCACGGCAGGACAGCCCACCATAGAAACCTTGTGAACCTGCTCCACATTTTTAAAGCTGGCTGCCAGCACCTTTGTAGAAATATTATGTGTTTTAAATAACGTCACAATTTCTTCTACCACGTGCGCGCCGTCAGACACAATGTTGTCGAGACGGTTAATATAGGGTGCAACATAATCCGCACCAGCAAGCGCTGCAAGCAATGCCTGCTGCTGGGTGAAGATAGCGGTGGCAGTTACCTTAATGCCTTGGCCCTTTAATATTCTGATCGCTTTAAGCCCTTCTGCAGATACAGGAATTTTCACATAAAAATCTCCGCCAGCAATGGCCTTCAGCGCTTTTGCTTCCCCTACGATTTCATCTGCCGTGTCACTGGTGCATTGCACATGCAGCATCTTGTCAGGACCAATAATACTGCGAATTTCAGCGATAAGCTGCTTGAAATCGCTTTTTTCTTTAGAAATAATAGTGGGATTGGTTGTTACACCGGCTACAGGGAAGAATTCCATACAGTGCCGGATCGCCTTTGTATCCGCACTATCAATAATAAACTGCATAATTTTCATTCCTTTCAGTATTTAACAGAAATATCATAGCACTACTTTATAAAAAAATCAATTCTATCAATGAACAAAGATTATACCGTATTTTGCAAATATTTGGCGAAAACTTCATAAAACGCTGAATGCTTGCAATTTTGCGGGCCATGTGGTATACTGAATTATCATGCAGAGAGGAGGGAGTCAGATGGCACAAAAAAGCAGTGGACACAAGGTGATCGTGCTGAACAGAAAAGCGCGGCATGATTATTTTGTAGACGATACGTATGAGGCGGGTATCGAGCTTTTTGGCACAGAAGTGAAAAGCTTGCGTGTCGGTGGAGTGAATTTGAAAGACTCTTACTGCAGGGTAGTTCGAGGAGAGCTTATCGCCGTAGGAATCCATATAAGTCCCTATGAGCAGGGAAATATATATAATAAGGATCCGTTGCGACCTAAGCGCTTATTGATGCATAAAAAAGAGATCGCAAAGCTTGCTGGACTGATCTCTAGAGACAGTTATACGCTGATCCCACTGTCTCTGTATTTCAGCGGATCCCGCGTGAAAGTAGAAGTGGGACTTTGCCGCGGTAAAAAGCTGTATGATAAGCGGGATACAGAGGCAAAAAATCAGGCAAATCGGGAAATTGAGCGGTATGCCAAACTGCGTCGCAGGGAAGAATAGAACTGCACATTTATAAAAATATGGGGCCGCAATGGTTTCGACGGGGATTTTGCGGTATGATAAGCGGGTAGTGTTGGGGAAACACTAAAATAATCCTCACTTAAAAATTAAACGCTGATAATAGCGAACTCGTAGCAGCGTAAGCTGCGCCGCCTTTGGCGGATTGTCCGCACGGAGAGCGCCACGGCTCCGTCCGGGCATAAAATCAGTGGCCAACGTGCACAATTGGTTATTCTTTGAGATTGTCATGAAAAAAAAGAATACTGGCGAGGGCATCCTGCGTGCCGGAGGTCTTTGCCGGGAATTTTAAAAGACATGCTGCACCCGGAGAAAGTCATATCAATGGATTTTCGGACGTGGGTTCGATTCCCACCGGCTCCACCAAAGCCTCCCGAATTTGTCGGGAGGCTTTTCTATTAGGAAGGGCGCCCTTGAACTTCGTACTGTGCAAACAAAATTTCCATTTTAGTACAATATGAGTGAAACCAGATAAGGAGAAAACTCAAAATTGCGTTTAAGACAACAGACACAATAATGTGGAGTGAATATCTTATTTGGAGGAACTAGAAGATGGCAAAATCATTATTTGAGGAATTAGGCGGCAAATACGAGCGGCAAGGAGATTACTTAACACCGTGCTTAACCGTACCCGCCGAAGAAGAACAGCCGATAGGCACATGGGGACAGCGGCATTTAGACTATCTGAAGCAGTACCGTAAGGTTACATACACCAATCTTCTCACAAGCGGCAGGCTCAATTCCTATCTTGCCGACATTGACAGGCAGGCGCAGGAACGCTTTGAACGGCTTATAGAGGGCATGAAACAGACACAGGGCATAACGGAACGGTTAAAGGCAGAAAACGCCTTAGAATGGACAGGACAACTCAATAACATAAGGGCTCATGCAAGGGAGATTGTAAATAGCGAAATAATCAACGCATAAGTGCCAAAAGTGGTAAGGTATAAAAACTTTGCCACTTTTTTGTCGGTCAGTAATCATAAATTATCACCCATGAAAAGTTATTGAATTTTTGCTGCCAAAATGATAATATTATCACATAAACTGAATTGTTGGAGGGATACGCATGGACAAAAAAATTATGGATGTATTGACGAACCCTGTTAAATGTAAATTATTTCTGGAAATACAAAAGTGTGGGGAAACTACCGCAAAACATTTATCTGAAACATTTTCGGATATTCCATCTGCAACGCTTTACCGCTATTTGAAAAGAATGACAAATGACAAAGTATTAAAGATAGTGAATCAAACACAAGTCAGAGGTGCTTTAGAAAAAACTTATGCGGTAGATATTGATATGACAAAGGATTTTAAAGAAATCTTAGACAGTAACTCTGGCGAAGCCTATATGCAGTCGTTTATGCAATATATCATTGGCTTTGCGGAACTATTCCAAGATTATTGCAAACGGGATGATATAGACATTGTAAAGGATAAATCTGGTTTTTCCTTATCCCCTCTTTATCTAACGGATGAGGAGCTTGAAATGTTAATTGGAAATATTCGGGATGTAATAAAACCTTATGGGAACAACACATCGGCAGCGGGGCGAAAGCTACATTCTATTGGCGTTATTATTTCTCCGCCTAAAATGGATTAAAAATTTCCCGCCTGTCCTCAGTGATGGACGGGATTTTTCTTGACTTTTTAATATCAGTATGATATTATTATCACTATGATATTAAAAAGGAGGCAAGACCTATGAAGAAAAAATGCATCATCATTACATTTGTAACTTTTGTTGTATTAGCAGCACTAACTTTTTTATTGCCGCAGGAAATCCCATTACACTTTGGAGTGTCTGGTTCTGGTTCGGTTGTAAATAAATATTTTATTCTATTATTTACCCCTGTACCCGCAATCCTTTACTGGGCAATTGCGAAAAAATACAAAAACTAAAACAGTAAGGAGGCTCATAAAATGAACAATGTATTAGAAATCAAGAATTATACTAAAGTTTATTCTGGAAATAAAAAGGCTGTTGACAGTTTGAATTTGACGGTAAAAGCAGGAGAAATCCATGCTTTTATTGGTCACAATGGTGCAGGGAAAACAACAACAATCCGTGCGGTTGTCGGGATAATGGACTTTGACGAGGGGGAAATCCTTGTAAATGGCCATTCCGTGAAGGACGAGCCTGTGAAATGCAAATCCATGACAGCTTATATTCCAGACAATCCCGACTTATATGACTATATAACAGGCATCCAGTATTTAAACTATATGTGTGATATGTTTTCTGTCCCTGCAAAGGAAAGAGTTTCAAGAATACAAAAATATGCAGATGTTCTCAAATTAACGGACAGTCTGGGGGATTTAATCAGCTCCTATTCGCATGGTATGAAACAAAAGCTTGCGTTGATAGGTGCATTTATACATTCCCCACATCTTTTAGTGTTGGACGAGCCATTTGTAGGTCTTGACCCTGAAGCATCTTTTCATCTAAAGAAGATGATGCGTGAACTATGTGATGCAGGGGCAGCAATTTTTTTCTCTACTCATGTGCTTGAAGTTGCCGAAAAATTGTGTGACAAGGTTACTATCATCAATAACGGTAAATTGATAGAAAGTGGAACAATGGAAGAAATCAAAGGAAGCCATAGTCTTGAAGATGTATTCATGGAGGTAGTTGAAAATGAAAGGCAAGTATAAGTATCTCTTGAGAATGCAGTTATACAATCTTTTCGGAGTTAACCGATTGATTCATTCTCGCGATAAACAGGAAAAACAACGTTCTGCGATTGTTGGCGCTTTAGGACTTACTGCCATTGCCATTCTTGTAGTCTATACGACAAAATTCAGCAATAGTATGGCATTAGCGGGACTCAACGAAGCATTACCAACGCTCATGGTAGTGGTCTGCTCCTTAGCAACTTTGACCCTTACATTCGTTAAAAGTACAGGGGTTCTTATTGGATTAAAAGATTATGATATGGTTATGTCCATGCCTGTAAGAACGATTTCTATCGTAACAAGCCGTATAACGATGCTGTATCTCATCAATCTGATAATTGGCTTTATAGCCATGCTGCCGTCAAGCATTATCTATGTCGTATACGAACATCCGCCGATTTTTAGTTACCTGTTTTTAGTGGGTGCGTTATTTTTGACACCGATTATTCCTATGATTATTTCTCTATCATTAGGTGTTCTAATTGTTGCCGTTTCATCACATTCAAGACACAAAAATGTTTTTTCATTGGTTTTGAGTACGGCTGCCGTACTGATGATTGTATTTGCTTCCGCAAAAACACAATCAATGGATGAGGCGCAGATAACTAATTTAGGCGTTGCAATGGCAGAAGCGGTAAACAAATTTTATCCGCCTGCTATTCTTTTTACAAATGCCTTATTACATAATGATTGGGCAAGCTTTGTTATCTTTGCCGCTGTTTCCCTGTTGCTGGGCATTGCTTTCATAACGATTGTTTCTCATTACTATAAAAGACTGAATACAGCGGTATTCTCACATTATGCAAAAAAAGATTATAAAATGGGAACATTAAAATCTTCATCTCCGTTTATGGCATTGTATAAAAAGGAGCTTCGCCGATTAAGTTCATGTACGATTTATGCCTTGAATTCATGTATTGGAATTGTCCTGCTTTTCGTTGTAGCACTTGGGGCAGCATTTTTTATGCCGCCTGCTTTACGACAGCAAATAGAAACGATGGGAATCATGAGCATCATTCAAAATATTATGCCGATTGCGCTTGCCATTTTTGTGACTATGACTTCTACCACGGCAGCATCCTTGTCTTTAGAGGGAAAAAACCGATGGATTATGTGTTCCGCTCCAACGCAGGCAAGGACAGTGTACAATTCTAAAATTGCGGTAAATTTAACAGTGATACTTCCTGTTTTATATGTTAGTGCAATTTTTATCAGAATTGCGATTCCGTGTTCCTTGATGCAGACTGTACTGTTGTTTATTATCCCTACGGTATATGCTTTTTTCATTTCAGTTCTTGGTGTTTATCTGAATATCAAGTTTCCTAAGTATGATTGGACGAGTGAGTATTATGCGGTAAAAGGTGGGGCAATTTCAGTTTTAGCTACAGTTGGAGGTGGAATGGCAAGCAGCTTAACGCCATTGTATCTTTGTATAATCTTTCCGCATTACCAAATGATGATAATGTTTGGCATTACTTGTCTAATACTGCTGGCAACTTTGGCAATCTATCTTAATGTTTGCCGAACACAATTATATGTATGAAGTTGTGAAAAACATAGCTTTTTAGACTTGAAATTTAAGGCTTTGACAGATAAGAACAGATGAAAATTTTTATTTGAAAAATGGGAGCAGACTGCGGGTGAGATTGCAAAGTAACTACCCGTTTCTGCTCCTTCTGTATCGTATCATTTGTCAACCCTTGAAAAAAGTCGATTGGTTTCTTCTTGTTAATTGAACAGTTACGTTTTTTATCAAATCAATTTTTTTGAAATTGATGAAGTTATTTCATAGTTAAAAATAATTTATAGTACCGAAGAAAGGAGCCACTATGAAACAGGGTATTGAATTACATATTTCGGAAGTGTTAAAAGAAGAGCGGACGAAAAAAGGAAACTCACAAGAGAAACTTGCAGAGTATTGTGGCGTCTCAAAGTCAGCAGTATCTAAATGGGAACAAGGAATATCCCGTCCTAGCATTTATCAGTTCCCTCAAATAGCTGATTTTTA